>CAMDOM010000012.1 GCA_945903645.1 Chryseobacterium gleum | reverse complement strand
CACAAACTGAACAGCGTTAGAAAGGCCTTTTTCTTCTTCAATATCGCTATCATTTATTTTGGGGCAAAGCGCTATAACGAAGCCCTGAAGTGGGTAAATCGCTTGCTAAACGATATTGACATTAGCAAAAGTCTGGATATCTATTGTTTTGGGCAGCTGCTTTATCTACTCATTCATATAGAATTGGATTCGAAGAGCTTATTGCCGTATGCTTTGCGGTCGGCACAACGTTATTTAAGCACTAGAAATCAGTATTTCAAGTTTGAAGAAACCTTTATCGAACTTATTGGAAAACTGCTAAAATCGAAAGATATGCTGTTAGATACTGAGAATTACATAGTGTTCTTAGAAAAGATGCAGGAACTCAAAGCTGACCCTTTAGAGAAAAATGCCTTCGAATATTTCGACTTCGTTTCTTGGGCCGAAGCAAAAGCTAGCAACCGCGATTTTGCGGAAGTAGTTCGAGAGAAATCTGGACTAGGAAATAATACGCTATAGGCTATCGCGCAGCTCAACAAGAAACCCGCGAATCTCGCGAAGCTTCTCAACAACCTCAGAATTTTGAGCCACATCAGTTCTGTTTTCAGAGAGCTTTTTCTTAGCTCCTGCTAGTGTAAATCCGCGCTCTTTCACCAAGTGATAAATTACTTTCAAATTCTCTACATCTTTTTGAGTAAAAAGGCGATTGCCTTTCTTATTCTTCTTAGGTTCAATCATCTCGAATTCCTTTTCCCAAAAGCGGATGAGCGATGTATTCACATCAAACATGGCTGCAACTTCACCAATGGTGTAGTATAATTTGGTAATCGTTTTTTCCTTGTAAGGTGCCATTTTTATGTCTAGTGTATATAAATCTCCTATACCTACGCTTGTTTAACTAGTCGAACGATTGGTTGGATTGCGTACTTAAATCAATCACTTTATCATATTCCTCAGGACTCAAGTCGTTGAAGAAAAAGTTAATCGGATTTATCTTCTCCCCGTTCTTAATCACTTCATAATGCAAGTGTGGCGCGGTGCTAGTTCCTGTGCTGCCCACTTCTCCAATCACATCACCACGTTTCACCTTTTGTCCCAGTTGCACGCTAAACTTGCTCATGTGTCCATAGAGGGTTTGGTAGCCAAAGCCATGATCGATTACGATATGAAAACCGTATCCACGACTTTCGCGGTCTACAACGCGAACCACTCCATCTCCAGTGGCAAAAATATCGGTGCCTCTCGGTGCCGCGAAGTCAATGCCTGTATGGAAATGTTTGATTTTGTAAATTGGATGAATGCGATAATTAAACCCAGAAGCAATACGGGTCAATTTCTCGTTAGCAACGGGTTGTATGGCGGGAATGCTGGCCAACATCTGTGTTTTATTCTTGGCTAGACTAATTACTTCATCAAACGAACGTGACTGCACAACCAATTTCTTGATAAGCTGGTCTAGCTTTTTAGTGGTTTCGATTACCAATTCTGCATTCTCAAATCCATCTAGATTTCTGTAGCGGTTTACTCCTCCAAATCCAGCATCGCGAATGCTCATTGCTACTGGCTCGGCCTCAAAGATTACCCGATAAATATTGTCGTCTTTTTCTTGCAACTCGGCCAGAACCTGATTTGCTTGATGCATTCTATCATTGAGCACCTTGTACTGCAACTCCAATTGGTCAATTTCTCTATTGAGTTGTTTCTCCTTTGGGCTATCGAAAAATGCAGTGAAAAGCACCAAAACAATAGAAGAAAACACCGCAGCTGCTGCAAAATAAGCCAGACCACGCAACAACACCTGACGAATCGTCAAAGTCACCTTTCTATAGGTCAACGTACGCTTGTCAAACTGGTATTTGGCTCTGCCCATTCCTTGCTATTAGCTACTTTTGGCGACCTTTTTAGAAAACATGTCGGGCGAAAATACTAAAATGGATAACGGCAAGGCATAATCTCCCAGCAGACACTTCATAATTTCACACTTTTTCACGTTCCAATTTGATGCAGCACTCGAATATGACCGCTACCCAAATCCGTCAAACTTTTCTGGATTTCTTTAAAGAAAAGGGGCATACCATAGTGGCTTCTGCCCCATTGGTAGTAAAAGATGATCCAACTCTGATGTTTACAAACGCGGGAATGAATCAGTTTAAGGATATTTTTCTGGGAAATAGCCCTGCGAAAAGCACACGCGTGACGGATACCCAAAAGTGCCTTCGCGTTTCAGGCAAACACAACGACCTAGAAGAAGTTGGGGTAGACACCTACCACCACACTATGTTTGAAATGCTTGGCAATTGGAGTTTTGGCGATTATTTTAAAGCTGAGGCTATTGCTTGGAGCTGGGAATTGCTCACTGAGGTATATAAACTTGACAAAGACCGCTTGTTTGTAACTGTTTTTGAAGGAGACGAAAAGGAAGGTATTCCACCTTCATCAATTGCTTTGGCAGAATGGAGAAAAATTGTGCCTGATGAGCGAATAGTGTACGGAAACAAGAAGGACAACTTTTGGGAAATGGGCGATACTGGACCATGCGGACCATGCACCGAAATACACGTGGATTGCCGCAGCGATGAAGAACGAGCATTGATTCATGGTCGCAATTTGGTGAACATGGATCACCCACAAGTAATTGAGATTTGGAACAACGTTTTCATTCAATACAACAGAATGAAAGACGGTAGTTTGGTGCCACTTCCAGCCAAACACGTGGATACTGGAATGGGATTCGAGCGCCTAGTTCGCGTTATTCAAGGCAAATCGTCCAACTATGACACTGATGTTTTTTCACCCATTATCGAGGCAATATCGCAGCTTTCGGGAGTAGCTTACACGCAATCGGATAGCCAACAGGATATTGCCATTCGGGTGATTTCCGACCATATACGCGCTGTGAGCTTTGCGATAGCCGATGGTCAACTTCCGGGAAATAATGGTGCTGGATATGTGATAAAGCGAATTTTACGCAGAGCCATCCGCTATGGCTTTAGCTTTTTGAACCTTCAAGAGCCATTTATGCACAAGTTGGTTGCCGTGTTGGCCAATCAAATGGGCGCTGCTTTTCCAGAACTGCGCGCTCAACAACAATTGGTGGAGAAAGTGATTCAGGAAGAAGAAAACTCGTTCCTACGCACATTGTCTAATGGAATTGAACGTTTCAACGCCCATGTAGACAAGATGAAAGGAAGTGTGGTGGATGGTCAATTTGCCTTTGAATTGTACGACACATTTGGTTTTCCAATCGACTTAACCGAGTTGATGGCACGCGAAAGAGGCTTTAGCATTGACAATGCTGGGTTTAATAAAGGATTGTCGCAACAAAAGGAACGCTCACGGGCTGTGGCAACTACCGACAATAGCGATTGGGTAGAACTAAAAGACGTAAAAGGAAATTTTGTTGGGTATGACACCCTTAAAAATACGGTCCAGATTACGCGTTATCGAGAAGTAACTTCTAAAGGCAAAGAATTTTTTCAATTGGTTTTAGACAATACCCCATTTTATGCAGAAAGTGGTGGACAGGTTGGCGATTCGGGCAAGTTGATTGCCAAAGATGGAACGACTATCGAAATTTTCGACACTAAGAAAGAGAACGACCTGACACTGCATTATTGCGCTCAATTGCCATCAAATCCTTCTGCTGATTTTTCGGCTATTGTGAACAATGCCAATAGAAACGACACAGCTCGAAATCATAGCGCAACGCACTTGCTGCACGCGGCTTTGCGAAAGGTGCTTGGAACCCATGTGGAACAAAAAGGCTCGCTGGTAAATCCAGATTATTTACGTTTTGATTTTTCACATTTCGGGAAAATTACTGAACAAGAATTGCTCGAGGTGGAGGCAATCGTAAACTCCAGAATTTTAATGAATACGCCTTTAGAAGAGCGGAGAAATGTACCCATAGCCGAAGCAAAAGCCCTTGGTGCCATGGCGCTTTTTGGAGAAAAATATGGAGATAGCGTACGTGTAATAACCTTCGGGCCAGACTTTTCGGTGGAGTTGTGTGGCGGCACACACGTGAATGCAACTGGTGAAATTGGGCTTGTAAAAGTGACCTCAGAAGCCTCTGTAGCTGCGGGAATTCGAAGAATTGAGGCCGTTACTGGAACCAAAGCACTTGAGTTGTTAAACGATGCGGACCATAAACTCACTGACTTAAAAAACCTTCTAAAATCGCCAGACCCAATTAAAGCGGTAGAACAGCTTATATCAAAAAACAAGGAGCTCCAACAGGAATTAGAAGGAATGCTTGCCAAGTCAACTGCAAGTATAAAAGATGAACTTCTAGCCAAAGCGGAACAACGGGATGGCTATAGAATTATTGTGCAGCGCGTTTCCATTTCTGATGCGAATTCGCTCAAAAATTTGTGCTTTATGCTGAAAGAATCGCCTGATTTATTTGCATTGCTTGGCGCTGTAAGCAACGGAAAACCAAGCATTCATATTGCTATTGGTGCACAATTAGTGGCTTCCAAAGGTTGGGATGCTGGCAAACTTGTGCGCGAGTTAGGCAAACACATCAAAGGCGGTGGCGGTGGTCAAGCATTTTATGCGACTGCTGGAGGCACCGATTTGGATGGATTGGACAAAGCACTAGCCGGAATAAACGACTTGCTTGTATAACCAATTCGTTTTCAATAGAAACCAGTTTTCAAAAATTCCACATCTTCGCGACCCGAATCAAATCCTTTTAAAACAATCCCAATGAAAAGCGTTTTCCTTTCTTCTTGCCTAATTGTATTTCTTGCTTCATGCGGTACAAAACCAGACGCTACCGAAGCTAATTTATCGGAATTGAGCGAAGAAAAGTCTATTGGAGGGAGTGCCGTTTTCAAGGCTTCCAATGGCATGTATGTAGCATGCGATGGTAGCGATAATTACAAGCTACGTGCCACTAGAAGTGAAATAGGCGAATGGGAAACCCTAACATTGGTAGACTTGGGCGAAGGTCGATTTGCCATCAAAGCCTTCAACGGAAAATTTGTGAGCGCTGATGGTTCAATGGGAAATGTTTTGATAGCAAACCGTGACGAAGTGGGCGACTGGGAAACTTTTGAAATGGTTTCGATGGATGCAGACCATGTGGCAATTCGCACCGCGAGCGGAACGTTTGTAACTGCTGATCAAACCAACAACGGTATCTTAGTTGCAGACCGCGCGGAAGCACATGAATGGGAAACCTTCAGTTTGGTAAGGGAGTTGCCTTAGGCGAAAACCTAACTTCAAGGCAAGCGCTCAATTTCTCCGCTTTCCATATACACGAGCACTCCTTCTACTTTTTGGAACCCTAAAGCCATAAGTGCATCCTTGTATGATGCAATTTGCTTATGATGTTCGGGGCGCGCAGTTCCTGTTTTATAATCCACCACATAGGCCGTATTCGCGGTAGAAACCACCCTATCGGGTCGCAGCCATTTGCCGCCAGGCATTTGAATATCGGCTTCTGTACGCACCGTTGCACCTTGAGCGAATAAGGCACTTAGCTCAGGTCGTTCAATTAGTAGCGCTATTTGTTTTTCCAGCGATTGCGCTTCCGTTTCGGGAAGTCGACCGTTTTGAACCAGCATCTTTACCGCAGTTGTAACATCCGCCTTGGTATGCACATGCGCCAACGCATCATGAATTAGAATGCCGTAATTTCTTGCAGTACTATCGCCACACTCTAATCGAGACGGGTGCGCAATGGCAATCCGCTCCATCCAATCTGGACTACCTGAATCGCGCAATTGCAGGTAGATGCGACCATCAGGTGCGTGAGGAATAGCTCGCTCCCGTTGGCCAATGGTGCATTGCTCGTCCTCAAAAACAAATCCTCTAGCCTGCAAAGAGCGCATCAAGAACCCAAAAGCTGAAGGCGTTGGCTTGTCCTTTTCCTTGCCTTCATCCTTCACTTTTCCGCACACATAAAGCCTGTTTTTGGGCCGAGTGACTGCTACATAGAGCATATTGAACATATCCATGGTGGTGAGATGCTGTTCTTTCTCCAAATCGGGTTCATAGACTGTTCCTTCGAGCGTTTTTTGCGATGCTTTCACAAAAAGACGGTCTAGCGGTTTGGCATCTTCATCCTCCATGCGCAACCAAATACTATTGCGTGCGGTAGATGCATCGTAGTCGGCAAATGGATGGATTACCACCGGAAATTCCAATCCCTTGCTTTTGTGAACCGAAAGAATGCGAATGGCATCACGATTTTCGGTTAACGCAATGCTGAGCTTGCCCCTATGTTCTATCCAATAGCGCATAAAACCATTGATGTCGTTGCCCTCTTTGCGACTGTACTCCAACACCTCGTCCATAAAATAAATGAGATGTGGCTGCTTAACACCTTCCAAAAGATGGAACCGCAGTTGTTCGAACAGCCCATAAATAGGCAATTGACGCATCCTATTCCAAAGCACATCGGGGTAAAGTGATTTGAGCAGTTGATACACCCCTGACGACTTTTCTTTGCCTACCAATGCCAATCGTTCCGACACTAAATTTTCCTCCTTGCGCGTCATGCAGAGATGCTGCACCAATTCAGCCATGTTGGTAGTGTCGTGTTTGTTCACTAAAAAAACTGCCACATTCACCAACAAACGCACATAGGGTGAGCTGTTGATAAGCAACGACTCGCTTGACACCACATTGTAGCCTTCTTCGATTAGAAATTGGGCCACCTCCACTCCCCTATCATTCACACGGCTAATGATGGCAATATCTCCAGGTTCATATCCATCAGCTAGGCATTCATCTACCCAAACTTTTATTTGATTTAGGGTGATGGGTCTATAATCGCCAAAGGAATTTTCCTTTTCTGGCCTAGGGATGTAACGTATGCAGACCAAGCCACCCTCTTTGCCTTTTGGCGTGGCTTGAGCAACCCCGTCATACATGCTTTGCAATGCCTCAGGCATATGCTGCTGCAGGTCGGTAAAGAGTGCGTTATTGAAATGCACTACTTCGGGCAGGGTTCTAAAATTGCTTTGCAGCGAATGCTCTTCCACATGCGTTTGCAACGACTGTTCGCGTTGGTCTAGCATTTCTGCCAGCAGCGTATCGTTTGCCAGTTGGTCGTTCAAATAATCTGCGCGGTGGACAACAGGAAGGCTCACAAACTGCTGCACTTCGCCCCCACGCCAGCGATAAATGCTTTGCTTGGCATCGCCTACCACAAGGCACAAGCCATCGGTGGCAAGGCTTTCATCAATAAGCGGCAACAAATTGAACCATTGCAGCACGTTGGTATCTTGAAACTCATCTACCAAAAAATGATGGTAGCGATAGCCCAATCGTTCGTAGATAAATGGCGCTTGCTCGCGCATTACCACCTCGCCTACTAGGTGATTGAACTCTCCAATGTGCAGCACCTCCTGCTCTTCTTGGAGAGTATGCACTATTTCGCTCATGCGCTCTAGCAAGGCAATGCCATACACGTTTTTGAGTATGAAACTAAGGCGCTTTCTGCGCGCAAGCAGGGTTAGCACCGTTTCATACGCCTGCTGAAGTTGCGCTGCAATGCCATCAATTGCGGCCCTTTCTGCTCCTTTGGCCTTTGAGCCATACCACGTGCCTTGTTCAACATTTTTATCGGCCGTATTATGTTCGGCTGTTAGTTTACCCTTGGAAATTTTGTCGAGGTAGCCCGCAACGCCATTTGCCCCGCCTGCAATATGTCCTATTTCGAGATTATTGGTTTTTATGAGAACTACAGCTGCTTGGGCACTTGCCAAAAGGATGGCTTTGTCGTTGTGCAAAGCGGCATGCAACCGTTTACGCAGGGCTATGAAATCGGCCATTGCAATGCCTTTCATGCCCTCGAGATGGAACCGACCTTCTTCGTTGAAGATGGTTTTGGCCATATCCTTTAGCACATCATCAATACTCCAACTCTTCTCGTCTTCGGCTTGGGCTAGGGAAAGGTCTATGAGGGCATCGGTAATGCCTTTTTCTATGCCCACTTGGGCCAGCAGACGGTCGGTGATGGAGAGAATGAGCCTATCGGTATCCATCTCTACCTCAAAATTTACGGGCAGGCCAAAGTCTTGAGCAAAGGTGCGGATAACGCGATGCGTGAAGCTATCTATGGTACTTATACTAAGGTCGGCATAGTTGTGCAGCATGCTGCGCAACACCTTATCGGCCCGCTGCGAAAGCGTGGTGGCATCTAGGCTTAACTCATGTTGCAGCATTTTGCCCATGTGACCCACCTCAAGGCTTTGGTCGCTCAGCTCTTTAAGGGTGCTGATTACCCTACCCTTCATTTCTTCGGCTGCTTTGTTGGTGAAGGTGATGGCCAAAATGCCGCGATAGGCCGTGTCGCTTTGGCTACCCAAGGTAATACGTAGGTACTCTTTCACCAAAGTGAAGGTTTTTCCTGATCCAGCTGACGAACGATAGATTTTGAAAGGCATGGGGGAAAGGTAAGGATTGAAGTGGTGAGGAAAGGAATGAAGTGATGAAGAGATGCGGCTGTGAAATTGTGTTTCAGGAAAAAGAGGACTGCCAGCACAAAGATGCGCTGCAATGAAGAGCAGAACGCACCAACGGTATTTCACAATATGATGCAGGATAAGATGCGTATCGATAGCTTTGTGGCTAGGCAAATACGGGTGGCCCCAGCGTAAAATACGTTTGGCCTAACAGATTCAATCACGTTTCTTCTTTATGGGAATTGCTCTTCTTGTTGTTTATGTGCTTTGCCTGTTAGCAATTTTGGCATACAGCCTAGCACAAGGACAACTCACGTATTCCTATAAAAAAGCTATGCAAAACAAGGCCAATCTGCCAGCCTTACCCGCGCAATTGCCCATGGTAACCATACAGCTACCGTTGTATAATGAGCCGCTGGTGGCCGAACGCCTTATTGGAAAGGTGGCCAATTTCGACTGGCCTAAGAATCGGTTGGAGATTCAGGTGTTGGATGATAGCACGGACGAAACCGCGGAAATCGTAGCCCGCCTAGTAGCCCAACTGCGCAACAAAGGATTTGACATACACCACCTGCAAAGAGAACAGCGCACTGGCTACAAAGCTGGGGCGTTGGCCTACGGCACAGCGCTTTGCAAAGGAGAATTTGTGGCCATTTTTGATGCTGATTTTCTTCCGGAAAAGGATTTTTTGAAGCAAACGATAGGTCACTTTGCCGATGCATCCGTTGGAACAGTGCAGGTGCGATGGGCGCATCTCAATCGCAATGATAACCTCATGACGCGCTTACTAGCCATAACCCTAGATGCCCATTTTACCATTGAGCAATTAGGCAGAAGTGCTGACGGAAACTTCATCAACTTCAATGGCACAGCGGGGGTTTGGCGCAAAGCGTGCATTGCCGATGCAGGCGGATGGAGTGCCGATACCCTAACCGAAGACCTCGACCTTAGCTATCGCGCACAGCTACGCGGATGGAAAATTCACTACTTGGCAAGTTATGCAGCGCCTGCCGAAATACCTATGCTGATGCCTGCCATAAGGTCGCAGCAATACCGATGGAATAAGGGCGGGGCCGAAGTAGCGCGCAAGCATCTGGTAGGCGTATTGCGGTCTGCGCAACCATTGCATGTGAAGCTGCACGCGGTGTTTCACCTGCTAAACACTGCCATATTCCTTTGCATACTGCTGGCGGCTGTCGTTAGCGTTCCGCTGCTGTATTGGCTCAATGGCAGCGCCCTGCGCGAACCGTTTCTCCTCATAGGCATAGTGCTTTTTTCGGGGACGTTGGTTTTGGCCTACACGTTTTGGACCACACTTCGCACCTCCGTACTAAGCCCATGGAAGGCCGTTGAGCAATTTATCTACCTGTTTCCTTTCTTCCTGGCCGTATCTATGGGCCTTTCGCTTATGAATAGTATTGCGGTGCTAGAGGGCTACATGGGCAAGCGCAGTCCCTTTGTGCGCACCCCAAAGTTTGCCAGCATGGACGCTAATCTGCAAGGCGTAACTACCCGTTGGGGCATACCTCCGCGCATTGCGTGGGCCGAAGCCGTATTGGCACTCTACTTTGCGCTGGGCATTTTACTTTCATTGCGTTTGGGCTACCATCCGTTCCTCGTATTTCATCTGCTGCTGGTGGTAGGATTCAGCACCCTTGTATTTTATGCAGCGAAGCATGCACACGCAAATCAGTAGCCACCGATGACGCTACCAAAAGCCGCGCATACCGCCCTGTTTCTCGTCAGTATTGTGCTGCATGTGATGCTGGCATACGTTGTGCAGCGGCCAGAAACAGTGCTTCTGCTCAGTAGTTTCTTCGTTCTAGGTGGTATTTTTTTGGTGCAATGGGCCGACCAAAAAATTTCCACGCCTCAACTTATTGCAGCGGGCATGCTCCTTCGCCTCGTGTATCTGCTTGCCATGCCTGCCCTTTCGGAAGATGCATTTCGCTACCTGTGGGATGGGCATTTAAGCCTACAAGGCATTTCTCCCTATGCATTTGCACCGCAGGCCAACCCGCAAGCTGGGCATTTGGAGCTGTACGAAATGCTCAATTCCAAGCCCTATCATTCCATCTATCCTCCCGTGTTGCAGGGCCTGTTTGCATTGGCTGCCAAGTTTGGGGGCGAAAGCATTTGGGGCGGCATTGTGGCGCTGCGCATTCTGGTGCTTTTGGCCGAAGCGGCTACCATGCTGCTTGTAGCCAAGTTGCTTTCTATATGGAACCTCAACGGGCGCAACCTGATGCTGTATGCTTTTAATCCGCTTGTGATAGTGGAATTTGCAGGCAATCTGCATGGCGAAGTGTTTATGCTACCCTTGCTGCTGGTCGCATTGCTTTTGCTATCGCTTCAACGCTGGCAGCGGGCTGTGCTTCCATTTGCGGGGGCGGTTGGAGTAAAACTTCTTCCCCTTATGTTTCTTCCGTTTCTTCCCAAAAGACTGGGTTGGGCAAGGGCGGTGGTGTTTGGGGCAGGCACTTTAGCGCTTGTTGGGGCGATGTATTTCCCGTTTTATACAGAAACCCTGCTGCCCGATACGCTGCAAACCTTGCGCCTCTATTTCGCCAGTTTCGAGTTTAATGGGTCGATTTATTACGGCATTCGCAGCATTGGTTTTTGGTGGAAAGGCTATAACATTATTGGCCTCACGGCTGTGTGGCTGCCGCGTGCAGTTGCCCTCATCATTCTTACCATCGCATGGCGCCAACGTCACAAAAGCATGGCCACCCTACCCCAGCAATGGATGTGGGCATGGGTAGTGTATTACCTTTTCGCCACCACGGTTAACCCGTGGTATGTTGCGGTGTTAGCTGTGTTTCTCCCCTTTGTGCGCTATCGGTTTGGCATGGTGTGGCTGCTACTCATTCCCCTAAGCTATCACGCTTATGGGGCCGATGGCGTGCACGAAAATCTATGGGTAGTGGCAGCGCAATACCTTCCCGTAATGCTTTGGATGGGGCTAGAATTGGGTGCATTCATTACAATAGAACAGCGTTGGGCGCTGCGCAAAGCCGAGGTGAAACGTCTACGCCTTGCTCCCCTACTCCATCAAAAAGAAACGGTGCTGGAAGTGGGTAGCGGCAATGGTGCACTTACTATTTTGCTGCGCAACGAGGGCCATGGGGTTACTCCATTAGACATTGCCAATCGGTCCATTTTCCCCGAAGTGATGCCTGTTGTTTATGATGTTGACAAATTCCCGTTTGCAGATAAGGCGTTTTCTACCTGCCAACTGATAACCATGCTGCACCATACGCCCCATCCGGAGCAGCTTATTCAAGAGGCGATGCGGGTGGCCAACCGAATTATCATTATGGAGGACATCTATGCCAATTCCTTTCAAAAAGGACTGACCATGGCGGTAGATAGCCTTGTGAACTGGGAATTTTACGGCCATCCGCACACCAACCGCAGCGATGCCCAATGGCAAGAAACCTTTGTGCGCTTAGGGTTGCGCCTCCAATGGAAAGAAGAGTATCGGTTTCTGGGTGTGTTCAAGCAGATCACCTACGTGCTTGTTCCCAACGCCTAATCTTGGGCTAGAGTATCTCCTTTAGGTTGGCTTGGATGGTGCGCACAATATCGTCCGTGGGCAAATCGTTGGTATCGGTGCCAAACGGGTCTTCAATTTCTTCGGCAATAAGCTCTAGGCTGGCAAGCACGTAAAACACCGCCACCGTTACTAGAACGGAGGCATATCCAAAATCGGTGATGATGCCAAAAGGAAGCGAAAGCACATACAGGAAGATGAATTTCTTAATGAAAGCGCTATACGAATACGGAATAGGTGTTTTGCGAATACGCTCGCAAGCACCCGTTATGTCGGTAAATTGGTGCATCATGCCATCTAAAGCCAGCAATTGCTCTTCGCTAATGCGGCCATCGGTGCGCAATTGCAGCAATGCGGCATAGAGCTTTTCCGCCATTGCATTGGGCACATGGGCCTTGGCGCGCAGTGCGTCCAGGTCAAGCAATGGATGCGCCTCTAGGTCAGTTATTTCCGCAGGGCTGCGCAAATGTTCCTTCAGGGCAAAGGCATAGTTGGTAATCAACACCCGAAAATACTGCCGCTGCTCCACGTCATTCTGAGGCACTATCTGGGCTAGGCGTATGGCCAAATTGCGCGACACATTGACCAGCGCTCCCCACTGCTTGCGGCCTTCCCACCAACGCTCGTAGGCCGTATTGGTGCGAAACACCAACAGCATGGAAATCACAAACCCCAACAGCGAATGCATCGTGACGGTGCTGGTGAATGCCATATTGGCTATTTCTATTTCCACATAACAGAAGATGGCTACCAGCGCAGCCAATGCAGACATGGCAGGCATAAGCGTGCGCACCGTATCGCTTTTGCGGATAAAGAAAATAATCGAGAACCAGTCCTTGGGATTGTAGCTTAGCATGAGGCGAGCGGGTACGAATTACGAATACCTAAGAATATACAAACCTAAAAATAGAGTTGTCCTATGATTGTCCGCACGAAAATGACGTCATTCATTATTTATGCTGCGGTGGCGCATCATAATCCAGCCTACCACCCCAATGGCCCATTTGGCGCGAAATCCATCCTTGGCGCCTTTGCACGTAGGGCCCCGGGCGCTTTACTTTATACTTCAGCGGGCTGGGCAATATGGCCGCTATCAATGCTGCTTGCGAGGTAGATAGCTTTTTGGCATCCTTACCAAAATAGATTTGCGAGGCGGCTTGGGCACCGTATATGCCATCGCCCATTTCTATTACGTTCAAATACACTTCCATGATGCGCTCCTTACTCCACAATAGCTCAATGAGCGCGGTGAAATAGACCTCCAATCCCTTGCGCACCCAAGTTCTGCCTTCCCATAGAAACACATTTTTGGCCGTTTGCTGGCTGATGGTGCTGGCTCCCCGTATCTTTTTTCCCTTCTTGTTGCGCTCAATGGCCTTTTCGATGGCCTCTACATCAAAGCCATAGTGGTCTAAGAATTTCTGGTCTTCGGCACAAACCACCGCCAGCTGTAGCTTATTGCTAATGTTGTCTAAAGGTTCCCAGTCTTTGGCAAGGCGTATGGGCTTGTCGTTTTGAAATTGTTCTACGCAACGCGTTAGTTGCAGAATGGTAACCGGAATGGGCACAAACCGATAGATGATGACCATGCCCACACTAAAAAGGAACAGTCCAAGGAGGGTTCGTCCCAGCATGCGCATCATTCTAGAAAACAGCCCCTTTCCTCCTCCCGACTTGGACGATTTTGCTGATTTGGGCTTAGCGGGTTTTTTGGCAGTTGGCATAAAAAGTGAAGGTTGAGGGTGATGCGTTCAAAAGACCGCATGCAATAGGCATGTCTTTGTGTCAAAAATATCAACAGGGCCATCGCATTCTACTGCCCATTCACGCACTTACAAACATGAAGTGTTAGCGAAAAAAGACGGTTGGGCATAAAAAAAGGCTTGAACATCGCGTTCAAGCCTTTCTTCATTTAAACCAATATGTGATTAATGATGTGCTTCTGCTTCGATAGGAGCAGCAGTGTCATCCGCCTTTTCTGGTGCATGCGGGTGCCATCCTACAACGGCATACATCACAAAAAATCCGATAACGTATGCCAACGCTACGTGCCAGCCATTTTTAATCCACGACCCTACAGATTTGGCTTCGGGATACATGTTTGAAATAGCCACACCAGCCGAAGAGCCAAACCATATCATCGACCCTCCAAACCCAACGCAATAGGCCAACACGCCCCAGTCATATCCTCCTTGCGCAATGGCAAGTGCAGTGAGGGGAATATTGTCGAACACGGCAGACACAAAGCCCAATCCGAAGGCAGTTTGCCACGATGCAGCAGGCAATTCATCAACAGGCATTAACGAAGCGCAGGTTACCAACGACAATAAGAATACGGTTCCAGCAATAGAATTCGGAACTTCTTTCCATGGAGTTTTTGTGATAAGCGCTCCAAGCAAAATGGCTGCCCACACACCCACAGCTGGGAAATCGAGAAGAATATTTGTAGCAATGGCACCAGCAAGAATCATGGCAACTACCAAAAGTTTCATCGGGTCAACCTTTGCATTCAAATCGGCATTGGCTTGAATAGGTTGAAATTTATCTTGTTGCAAAGCGGCAATAACTCCAAAAATGCTAATGGAAACTACAGAACCAACAAATGCGTGGGTCACATCAAGGGCACTAACGCCTGCAATCCACATCATAGTAGTAGTAGTGTCGCCCACCACGCTACCAGCACCACCCGCATTACTAGCAGCCACAATAGCAGCAATGTAGCCGATGTGTACTTTTCCTTTAAACACCACCATGGCCACTGCGCCACCTATCATTGCTGCGGCAATGTTGTCGAGGAATGAAGAAATGATGGCAATCAGAATAAGAAGCACAAACCCACCTTTCCAGCCATCAGGCAGGTATTTTGGAAGTATTTGCGGCACACCTGATTCTTCGAAGTGTTTGGCCAATATGGCAAAACCCAACAGCAATCCAAGCAGATTAACCAACACACGCCACTCGTGCATTAAATGGCTAACTAAATCAAATTCTGGAATAAACCCCAATTTGAATGCAAGCAACGACCCCAATCCTACAAGTGCAACCTTTAACGTATGGTTGTGAAAAAGCGCAACGCCCAATAGCGTTAAAGCAAAAATTATAAACTCTATGCGAACGGGTCCCAACGCGGGATAACTGGCGGCCACCTCTTGCGCCATGGCAAGCGAAGGAAGGGTGAGCACAGAAAAGAGCATTAGCATTTTTTTCATGATGATTGGTTTTGGTTAGTGTTGGGTTAGGTAAGTTCGTGTAAGGCCAATTCTAAGGCGGTTTGGCTGATGTGTGTGAGTGAATTATCTGCGTGATGCACCTTTCGAATTGCGGACTCAATAGTACGCGTTGTATCTGAGAAAATGCCTTGGTCAGTTAGCTGAATATTGGCCGAACTCATCAGGTAGGCAAATACTCTTGCCATGCCGCAATTGGCAATAAAATCGGGGATAAGGCTCAACTGAGCATCGGCCTTGGCCATAATGGGGCCGTAGAATATTTCTTTATCGGCAAAGGGCACATTTGCTCCGCTGCTAATCACGTTTACCCCAGCGGCAATCATGCGCTCCACTTGGTTTTCGGTAATCAGGCGCGAGCCCGCGGCAGGAATAAACACATCGGCTTTCATATCCCAAATGCGCGCATTCACCTCTGCAAACGGCAGTAAATTGGGATGCACTAGGCTGTTGCCCACTTTGTGGTTCACATACAAGTTGCGCACCTCGTCCAATCCAAATCCATCCTCATGCAGCAATCCGCCATCTTTATCAATAATGCCTACCACCTTGGCGCCCGCCTGCACCAAATAGAGCGCTGCTGCCGAGGCCACATTGCCCCATCCCTGTATGGTGACGCGCTTACCATGCAGGTCTTCCTTTTTATAGATGGCGTAGAAATGGCGCACCGATTCGCTAACGCCATAGCCCGTTATCATATCGGCTACGCGATACTTCTGGTTCGAATCTGGAAAGTAGCGCGCATCTTCCAAAAGCTTGGAAACCCCAGCACGCAGCTGGCCTATCTTATGAATCTTTTGTGCCTCGGTGGGTTGAAAATGGCCGTTTACCACGCCTTCTTGCGGATGCCAAATGCCATATTCTTCCGTTATAGGAATTACCTCGTGAATCTCGTCCACGTTCATATCGCCACCTGTGCCGTAGTAGTTTTTCAACAAAGGAGATACGGCCTTATACCACCGCTCTAGCACACCGCGCTTTCGGGGGTCTTTCGGGTCGAAATTGATGCCCGACTTGGCGCCTCCAATGGCAGGCCCACTTACGGTGAACTTAATCTCCATTGTTTTGGCCAGCGACACCACCTCGCGTTTGTCCAACCCTACGCGCATCCGGGTGCCTCCGCCTGCCGCACCGCCCCGCAACGAATTGATTACTACCCAACCCTGCGCTTCGGTTTCGGTGTCGTGCCACTCGAACACAATCTCAGGTTCCTTCTGTTCGTATTTGTTTAATAATTCAAGCATGAAACAAACCTGATTGGTTCATAAAATTTGCGCAAATGTAGAACTATTGCCCATGCTGAGATGGGTCGAAAAGATGCACCGTTCCTGAACACGAATCGCGGCTTGCACCCGTAACCGAGCGTAGCACATTCACCTCGCCTCGCATGCGCAACACTCCAAGAAATGCGAACACGAGAGCTTCCTTAAATTCCACGGTTTGGCTATCGGGTACTACCACCTTTACTTTGGTCAGCTGCTGAATTCTATCCACCAAATAACGATTGTAGGCACCACCGCCAGTTACCAAAACCTCGCCTTCTTTCACATGGCAATCAAGCACAATTGCAATTTGCTGGGCAGCATGTTCGCTCAGGGTTCGCAGCACATTCTCGGTTTTCGACTCGGTGGGTAGCAAGGGCAATACCTCTGCTTCCAACCATTCGCGCGAAAGGGAAGGTCGCTTTAGGGTATGATAAATGGGCAATGCATTCAACTTTTGAAGCAACCAAGGCAACACTATTCCTGTAGCTGCAAAATTCCCATCCTTATCAAAGGGCGCACCCAGCAACTCGGCCAAGGGGTTCATTGCAATATTTACGGGGCAGATGTCAAATGCCAAACGCACATTCGCTGCATTAAAACTAATATTCGAAAATCCGCCAAGGTTCAGGCAAGCCGCATAGTGCCCAAAAAGAAGCGCATCGCCAAGAGGCACAAGCGGTGCACCTTGGCCGCCCAACGCCACATCTAAAGCTCTAAAATCATTTACGGTAGTGATGCCCGAAACAGCGGCAATGTGCGGCCCACTTCCTATCTGTAGGGTATAGCAATGGTGGGGCGCATGAAAAACAGTATGCCCATGCGATGCAATGATGTGGGGTGCAGGCAAATCTACCTCGTCCAAAAACGCTTTTACACTACTTCCTATATAGGTGCCAAACGCAGCATGAAGGGCGGTAAGGTCCTTGCCCGAAAGCAAATGGGCATGCTCCAAATTGTGCTTCCATGTTTCAGAATAAGGAATGCATTGCACCGCATCGAGGTGATAGGACCATGCAGTGTCAAAGCGAAAGGTGCAGTAGGCGAGGTCCAGTCCATCTAAGGATGTACCCGACATTACACCAATGGCTGTAAACCTATTTTGCATGGCGACAAGATTAGCAAATAAGAGGCGTATTCTAGTAATACACGGTAGGTAAACAATATGGGATGTTTTTCCTTTTAGATATTTCAATCGCGCACTGCAAGGTTACTTTTGCCCCACAAATTTTATAACCCATGAACACACAGCTGAACGAAGAACATTTAATGATACAGAAGGCCGCACGCGACTTCGCTCAAAGCGAATTGTTGCCCGGTGTTATCGAACGTGATGATAAAATGGAGTTTCCGTATGAGCAGGTGAAAAAAATGGGCGAACTTGGTTTTCTGGGCCTCATGGTAGACCCGAAATATGGCGGCAGCGGTATGGACACCATTTCGTATGTATTAGCTATGGAAGAGATTTCGAAGATTGACAATTCGGCATCAGTATGCATGAGCGTGTGCAATTCGCTGGTAAATTGGGGGTTGGAGAAATATGGCACAGAAGAGCAAAAGCAAAAATATCTGGTGCCTTTAGCAAAAGGAGAAAAGCTAGGCGCCTTCGCTCTATCTGAGCCAGAAGCAGGCAGCGATGCCACTTCGCAGCGCACCACGGCTATCGACATGGGCGACCATTACCTATTAAATGGCACAAAAAACTGGATTACCAACGGTGGAAATGCCTCTACTTATTTGGTGATTGCCCAAACAGATGAATCGAAAAAGCACAAAGGCATCAATGTGCTTATTGTGGAAAAAGGAATGCCAGGATTTACCATTGGCGCTAAAGAAAACAAGCTTGGCATCCGTTCGTCCGATACGCATTCACTCATGTTTCAAGATGTGAAAGTGCCTAAAGAAAACCGCATAGGTGAAGATGGATTCGGGTTCAAGTTTGCCATGATGACGCTTTCTGGAGGTCGCATTGGCATTGCCGCACAAGCGCTTGGCATTGCAAGCGGTGCTTACGAATTGGCGCTAAAATATTCGAAGGAGCGCAAAGCGTTTGGAGTAACGATTTCAGAACATCAAGCTATTCAATTTAAGCTTGCCGATATGGCTACTAATATTGAAGCGGCTCGCTTGCTCATTTACAAATCGGCATGGCAAAAAGACCAAGGACTCAACTATGATGTTTCGAGCTCTATGGCAAAGTTGTATGCATCAAAAGTAGCAATGGACACCACCATCGAAGCCGTGCAAGTGCACGGTGGCTATGGGTTTGTAAAGGAATATCACGTGGAGCGCCTAATGCGCGATGCCAAAATCACGCAGATATACGAGGGCACATCTGAAGTGCAGAAAATTGTAATCTCGAGAGCGGTGACCCGTTAAATATCTAGGGTTAAGCCAGTAGAAATTCAGCAGCCTTTTCGAGCCGATTTCCGCGCGAACCCTTAATTAGTACTACTTGATTTTGTAGTGGGTTTTGTTGCAACCAATCAACTAGCTGGTTTACGTTTTCAAAAAACTGGAAGGGAAAATCATATTGCATGGCGCAAAATTCCTTGCCTACTAGGCAAACAGTTGTTAGCCCAAGAGTAACGAGTCGTTCACAAACAGCCCTGTGTTCCAAAGTGCTTGTAGGTCCTACTTCGAGCATCTCGCCCAACAGCACTGATTTATGGGCACCTTCCATAGCCATCAGGTTATTTATCGCCACTTCCATGCTACTTGGGTTAGCATTGTAAGCGTCTAAAATGAGCAAATTGGTTCCGGCTTTGCGCACCTCCGACCTACTATTCGATGGCACATAGCCCGAAAGTCCCTGCGCAATTTGCGCATCTGTAAGGCCAAAGTGAACGCCCACAGCCACAGATGCCATTATATTCGGTAGGTTGTATGTACCCGTGAGATTGGTATTCACCACTGGAATCGATTCCCAATCAACTTCAGCATTCCTGCGCCATTGCACAGCTACGTAATTGCCATTTCGCACTATTCGCCCACTCACATCATCGGTAGGAAGTGCTCCATACTGCATAGATTTCACTCCTTTTGCACGCTCCACTAATCCACTATCGCAAGAATGCACAAATAGGAATCCATTGTGATTTGAAACGTGCCTGTACAACTCAGTTTTGGTTTTCATCACGCCTTCTAAGCCACCCATGGTTTCCATGTGGGCCTTGCCTATGTTGGTTATCAAGCCAAACTCAGGGTTAGCGATCACACACAATTCATCAATATCGCCTTGCTTGCTAGCTCCCATTTCAATAATGGCAATTTCGTGCTCAGCAGAAAGTTCAAATAGCGTAAGTGGCACACCAATTTGATTGTTCAAATTTCCTTTGGTAGCCAACACCTTAAACTGTTGAGAAAGCACAGCACTCATTAGCTCTTTGGTAGTGGTTTTACCATTAGATCCCGTAATGCCAATCACTGGAATGGCAAATTGGTCGCGATGATGACGTGCAAGCAATTGCAAAGCCACTAGGCCATCATCAACTAAAATAATACGTGAATTATCTTTTGCTAGTTCAGGATTATCGACAACAGCATAGGCCGCACCAGCCTCCAGAGCCTGAACAGCAAACGTGTTTCCATCAAAATTATCGCCCTTCAAAGCCCAATAAACGCATCCTTTCACCACTTTTCGGCTATCCGAGCAAATAATAGGATTCGCCTTAAAAACGGAATACAACTGTTGAATTTCCATTGGATTAGAATTAAAAAACCCTGACTGCACCGCTATGGTACTGTCAGGGTTTTTGATTAACAATGATAAATTTTACTGCTCTCCTACACGAATCATGGCACAACGGAAGCCAATGTCATCAGTAGATTGTTCTTGATCCAAATATCTACGTGTACCTGGAACCAACCAATATGCTCTGTCTTTCCAAGAACCACCTTTGTAGACATAGGCTTTATCGTTGATTAGTGAAGTTACACCCCAATCATACATACGCTTAGCTGCCTTTTCGCCTTCTGCATAATCTGGGTCACCGTAATAAACAGACGAAGCATTATCACCGTCCAAGAAATTGATGTTGTCAGATTGCTTGTAATTTCTCCGCTGGGTATTCTCCTCAACAGTTACGTCTCTCCAAATTACACGACCAAGGCTGTCTTTTTCAGCAATCTCACCTTCTTCTTCACGCAATTGGGTTTTAAACTGATTACCACGGAAATTACGGAAGTCATCTACGTCCTCCATGCTCAACGGGCGATATACGTCCATTACCCACTCGTTCACGTTTCCAGCCATGCAATACAAACCGTAATCATTTGGCCAATACGAGTGCACATCCGTAGGTATATCAGCACGGTCATTCAAACTGCCAGCCACACCCATGTTGTCACCTTTGCCGCGTTTGAAGTTGGCCATCATTTCTCCTTTGAACTTATCGTCAGCATTACGCATGTAAGCGCCATTCCATGGATATAATCTACGCTCGGTGATTCGCTCAAAAACAGTGTTGCCAATTAAACCCATCGCTGCAAATTCCCATTCAGCCTCGGTGGGCAGGCGATAGCGAGGAAGCAGAATTCCATCTTCAATACGCACTTTGCGCGTGTCTTTGTTTGGATCTAAGTCAATAAGGTCTGATTTAACCAATCCTTCGTACTGACCAGCCAAATAAGCATCCGTATTAAAGTTGTCCTCGTCCACTTGATTCGGATTGGTGCGCAAAATGCCTTCACGAATAAGAATCATTTCGTTTACACGATCCGTTCTCCAAGCACAGTAATCGGTGGCCTCTAACCAATTTACCCCTACAACTGGGTAGAAGTTGTAAGCAGGATGGCGCAAATAAAGCTCCACATACGGCTCATTGAAACCCAATTTGCTTCTCCACACTAAGGTATCTGGTAAGGCACGCTTGTAAACCTCTGGATAGCTGGCAGAGAACACGCGTGACGTCCAGAATAGATACTCACGGTAATCGACATTCGTTACTTCTGTTTCATCCATATAGAACGATGAAACAGTGGCGCGTCTTGGAATATTATCCCAATCGTAGCGCACATCTTGCTCCACACGACCCATAGTAAAAGTGCCTCCCTGTATAAAAACAAGACCTGGTCCTGTCTCTTGTTCTTGAAAAGCAGGAAGCTCAAAACCACCATTTTTGGCATCATTCACGTTCCAGCCCGTTGTGGCAGAACGCTCTTTATTACAAGAGTAAAATAAAGTCGCAGCTACAGTCAACAGACCAATTACCACTCTTCCTTGGAATTTGAAATTTTTCATGATGAAGTTATTTCGAAAATGCTTGAACGCTATAACCCGATTCTAGTTACACTATTGTCTTAGAAGGATGGACAATTAATTGCTCTGAACTTTTTCTTCGGTTTTCTGCACTGAAACTGAAGTCCCAGAGATAGTTCGTGAGACCCAGCTGTTGCGTTAGACAATGATGAAACAGTTACGTCATAGCTATAGCCGAACTTAAATGCTCCTTGCTGATAGCCAAGCAAGAAAATAAATGCATCCGGATTGGAAAAACTTTGACGGAACCATAATCCACCTACTACACCAGATTTTGACAAGTAGAACCCGTAATTCAACTGCTGGAAATCTTGTTGATGTTGGTAAAGAATGTTTGGAGAGAGCACCCAAGGACGAACTTTCGATTTTCCAAAAGTGATATTGACCCCAGCGTGGCCTGTCCATTTGATTGGTAGTTTACTTTGACCCGCGAATCCTTCATCAGGTTGAGTGAGGTGATGTGCAGCGAATCCAAAATAAAACCAATCGGTGTAGCCCACAAAACCAGCAGAGAAATCTGCAAAAATCTTGCTCGTATTTGGCTGCACTTCGTTGGTTTCGTAGATAAATCCATAACGCGGATCAATCATATCTCCAAAGGTGAGGCGACTCCAGTCTATACTGCGCTGCATTACGCTTGCTTGCGCACCAAAACGAAGCGAAAACTTGCGGGTTACATTCAAGTGGTACGAATACATAAGAGCACCCTCAAACGTATTTAGAGTTCCTTCTCCAGCGCGATCTGCCATGAAATAACCGCCAATTCCACCATGCAAAGCATCTATGTGCATGTCGAAAGATGCATTATAGGTAACAAATGTGCCAGATATGGCAGGCCATTGATTCCTGTAATTCATGTTGACCCTTGGACAACGCTTCGCCCCAGCAAAGGCGGGGTTTAAATAAAGGGGGTTGGCATAGAACTGTGTGAATTGAGGATCCTGTGCAATTGCATCCTTCACCCAACCCATCCCTATAGCAACCAACAGCAAGCCAATCAAGTACCTCCTCAGCATGAAGTGTTGTCTGAAAAATGAAGGACAATGATACAAATTATTCGCTTTTGGAACCCACATATTAAAGTAGAAAAAAAATGTTCGCATGAGTCCAATATTTAGGCAACTAATCCGTTAATGGGTTGTTCTAATTTGTTGGAGGTTACAGACCTTTGCACTAGAACGGATTAAGCCTGCAAATATTTGAATGTATGCAAAATAAAGTTTTAACCGTGATTAAATCAATGCAAAAATTAATGATGATTTCAAGGAGAATCTCAATCATAGCGGTTGTTTCAGCATTTTTACCAATGCTAGTGACCGCGCAATTGAGCAAAGTTGGTAACTTGGCCTCAAAGAGCGTTTTGCCCATTGGCGTAGAGCGCATTGAGTGGAAAATCCCCACACGTGAAATTGGATTTGATGGTTATGAACGAACCTTCCTAATGTTTGACGGAGCAATATTTGACTCCGAGCCATCATTGCCCACAGTGTTGAAAAACATTCGAGTTGGTGATTCTAATACGATAAAAGCAAGTTTACAACAAACTCGTTTTGAACAACTGACCAATGAAGAAAGAATCGCTTTGGGCAATATTATGCCTTCAAACTCGATAGAAATTACAGTTGATACATATAAAGAACGTAAGCAGTCTTTTGCTCGTGTCACCTTTATTCCTCTTCGAAAAAATGCGTCTACAGGCCAGTTGGAAAAACTTGTAGAGTATAAACTAGTGAGTCAAGAGGTTTCTGCACCGCAAACGAGAGCTACATCAACGAATTCATTCTCATCATCATCGCAACTGGCTACTGGTGAATGGTACAAAGTTGCCATTACCCAAGACGGTGTATATAAGGTAACGTACGAAGAATTGGACCAAATGGGCATGAACGTAGATGGAATTGACCCACGCAGACTTTCCGTGTTCGGAAACGGAGGCGGTCTCCTTCCCCAACCCAACAATGCATTTCGACATGATGATTTGCAACAGAACCCAATTGAAGTTGTTGGTGAATCGGATGGGAGTTTTGACCCAGGAGACTATATTCTATTCTACGGAAAAGGGCCGCATAGTTGGGTTAGAGATGAAACCGTTTGCGGAAATTTTAGGCATGTCTATAATATATATGACAGCAAGGCATACTATTTCATAACCGCAGATCGCGGTATCGCGCCTCGAATTCAAACACAATCGGCTCCCAATGGTGCTGCAACCCACACTGTAACTTCGTTTGTCGATTATCAATTTCACGAAGAGGATTTAAGCAACCTAATTGGTTCGGGCAGATTGTGGATGGGCGAACTCTTCGACATTCAAGCCACCAATAGCTTTGATTTCGGATTATCTAATGTGAGAGCAGGTAGCCAAGCGCATATCTCAGCGCGGGTTTTTGCCAAATCATTTACCTCCATTACTTCCTATTCTTTGAAGGTGAATAATAGCCCAATAGCATCCGTAGTTGTGCCAACAGTTTCGGGTGGGTATAATAAAAACGCAGAGGATGAATTCTTTTGCGAATCGGTTCAATTACCCTCGGGAAATACGAATGTAAGCCTCACATTTTCGAAAGGTGGTAATCCAAATGCGCAAGGATGGTTGGACTACATTAGTATTATCTGCTCTCGTAACTTGCAATTGTCCGGTTCACAAATGGCGTTTCGCGACACAACATCTGTGGGCTTGGGGAATATCGCGGAGTTTTCGTTGGGAGCGGCATCAAATGCCGTGCGGGTCTGGGAAACTACCGACCCTACTAATGTGCAGCAACTAGCACTTGCTATTAATGGTAGCAACGCCACTTTTAAGGTTGCATCAGATTCGCTTCGTCAGTTTATCGCCTTTAATGGCTCTGCATATAGTACAGTAGAACAGCTGGGTAGATTGGACAACCAAAATTTGCATGGATTGGAGCAAGTGGATATGGTCATGGTAGTTCACCCAAATTTTATGAGTGAAGCCAACAGACTGGCCGAATTTCACAGATCCAACGAGAAAAATCCACTATCAGTTCATATCGTTACCCCACAGCAGATTTACAATGAATTTTCATCTGGGGCTCAGGATGTATCCGCCATTCGCGATTTTATGCGCATGTTTTATGAGCGCAGCACTGGTTGGCAAGATATGCCACGCTACCTTCTCTTATTTGGCGATGCATCTTATGACTACAAGGACAGGATAGCCGACAACACCAATTATGTTCCGTCCTATCAATCAGAGGAATCATTGCAACCCACAACCAGCTTTGTTTCGGACGATTATTTTGGGCTGCTTGACCCTTTGGAAGGTCGTTGGAATCCAAACGACAATGATGCCCTAGACATTGGTATAGGACGTTTTCCAGTGGATAATTTGGAAAATGCAACCGCTGTTGTAGATAAAATTATTCGCTACGAAGAATTGGGTACTGCCGATGTAGCCAATCCCAACGAATGCTGCAACGGACTAAGCAGCACTATCTCACCCGATTGGCGCAATCGCATTTGCTTTTTGGGCGATGATGAAGATGGGAACACCCACATTAATCAAGCTGATCAATTGGCCGTTTTAGTGGATACCACATACAAAGACTTCAATGTTTCCAAAATTTATTTTGACGCATATATTCAAGAATCAACACCAGGCGGTCAACGCTACCCAGAGGTCACTCGAGCTATTAATAATGAAGTGAATAGAGGCGCACTCATCATTAATTACACTGGGCATGGCGGTGAAGTTGGGTTTGCCCACGAACGCGTTCTTGGTTTATCAGACATTGCCAATTGGACAAACACTAACAACTTGACAGCCTTTGTTACTGCAACATGCGAGTTTGCACGGCACGATGATCCCGAACGCGTTTCAGCTGGAGAATTGACGCTGCTCACTCCTGATGGCGGTGCAATTGCACTTTTCACCACCACGCGATTGGTGTATTCTGCACCAAACTTTACATTAAATCGGAATTTCTATTTCAAACTCTTGGAAGATCAACCTTGGGGATCACCAACGATGGGCGATGTGATTCGAATGACTAAAGTGGCCAGCGGTGGTCAAGTCAATAATCGAAACTTCGTACTACTTGGCGACCCAGCGCAAAGATTAAGTTACCCCTTAGAAAAGGTTACAACATCAACTATAAATGGCGCTACCGTACAGAACTATTTAGATACACTCAACGCGCTTCAATTGGTAACCGTAACGGGTAGAATGCAGCATAGAAACGGTGAAGCAATGAACGACTTTAACGGGATAATTTATCCCACCGTGTTCGATAAAAGCTCGTCTATCAGTACTATTGCCAATGACCCAGCTTCGGTGAAACGCAGTTTTCAATTGCAAAACAATATCCTATATAAAGGAAAGGCAAGTGTAACAAATGGTGAATTCAGCTTCACATTTATGGTCCCTAAGGATATAGCCTATAATTATGGATTTGGCCGAATTAGCTATTATGCCGAAGGAAATGGAGTGAATGCCAGCGGATATTTTGAAGACTTCGTTATTGGAGGATCAACCGTTGGAGGCGTTCAGGACAATAGAGGTCCCGAAATCAAACTATTTATGAATGATGAGAGTTTTGCCTTTGGAGGAACTACCGATGAAAGTCCAATTATGATTGCGATGCTAAGAGACAGCAGCGGAATTAACACTGTAGGTAGCGGCATTGGTCATGACATAGCCGGCATTCACAATGGAAACTCCAATGCTACTATAGTAATGAACGATTATTATCAAGCAGACCTAGATAGCTATCAAAGTGGCAGAGTGGCATATCAGTTTAATGGGCTTAGTGAAGGCACCAACAATATCCGCTTCAAAGTTTGGGATGTGCACAACAACAGTTCTGATGCATATGTAGAGTTTATTGTGGCAAAATCTGCCGAATTGGCCTTAGAACATGTGCTCAACTATCCTAACCCATTTACCACAAACACACAGTTTATGTTCGAACACAACCAACCCTGCAACAGTTTGGATGTGATGGTGCAAGTTTTTACCATTTCGGGCAAATTGGTGAAAACTATTCAAGAAACCGTGGTTACAGATGGTTACCGAGGTGAACCCATTGAATGGAATGGTTTGGATGATTACGGACAGAAAATTGGCCGAGGCGTGTATGTCTACAATTTAAAGGTAACAACACCTGATGGGCAAAAAGCCGAACAGATTGAGAAATTGGTGATTTTGAATTGAAAATAAATATTTTTCATCATCTCCAATATTCTTCAAAGTTCTCCGTTATATAACCTTGCCCTATGGCTTAACACCAATTAAACTGTTCTCGCAACATGGCTATATTTGCAGCCCCAAAACAAAAATGGATGTTCTTATTTAGATTTTTGGGGCTTTTCGCCCTAATTGTTGTTCTATCGCAAACCTCACTAAAGGCACAAACCTTTGGAACAGGTGATGGCGATGATGGCACACTTCAATTGAATACCATTACCACGGCAGTTCCATTTTTAATGATTTCGCCCGATGCGCGGGCTGGAGGTATGGGTGATGTGGGTGTAGCTACAAGTCCAGACGCAGCATCCATTCACTGGAATCCAGGAAAGTTGGCATTTGCGGAAAACAAAATGGGCTTTGCTGTTTCTTACACACCATGGCTTCGTGCTTTAGTTCCTGATATTAACCTAGCCTATATTTCTGGCTATGGAAAAATTGGCAAGAAAGGACTTCAAACCTTAGCAGGTTCGTTGCGCTATTTTTCATTAGGCGACATCACCTTCACCGATGTAAATGGAAACACTATCGGAAACTTTAATCCGAATGAATTTGCTATTGATTTAGCCTATTCCCGCGTTTTGGCAAAGGGATTTTCGGGAGGACTGGCATTGCGCTACGTCTATTCCAACCTTACAGGTGGCATCAATGTGGGCGGAGCAGACACCCGTCCTGGAATGGCATTCGCTGCCGACTTGGGTTTTTATTATCAAAACACCAAGGTAAAAGTAGCTAAGAAGAAAACCATCATTACTGCTGGCCTTTCGTTCTCTAACATTGGCTCCAAAATGAGCTATACCAATACTACCCAGGAAGATTTCATCCCTATGAATCTTCGTCTTGGAGTTGGCTTTAGTATGTTGTTTGATGATTACAATTCTATCGGAGTATATGTGGATGTGAATAAACTTTTGGTGCCAACACCTCCAATGTATGCTAAAGACTCCGCTAATCAACCGATTCTAGGCCCGGATGGCAAGTATATTATCGCATCTGGAAAAGACCCAAATGTTAGTGTACCGTCAGGACTATTCCAATCGTTCGGTGATGCACCTGGTGGAACAGCCGAGGAGTTCAAGGAAGTGCAAGTTTCGGTTGGATTGGAATACTGGTATAGCCTCAAGGGCAAACGCCTATTCTCAATCCGAACAGGTTATTTCCACGAAGATCCTATAAAGGGAAATCGGCAGTATGTGACGCTTGGCGCTAGTATCCGCTACAATGTATTTGGACTTGATTTCGCTTATCTTATTCCAATTACTCAGCGTCACCCGCTTGAAAACACCTTGCGTTTCACTCTAACCTTCGATTTCGAAGCATTTAAGAAGCAAGAAAAAGACGGTGCTGATCCGGCTGAATAACATCAAGTTGCTCTCCTAAACTAACCGCCATGCGCATTCGTGTAGGATTTGGTTATGATGTTCACCAATTGGCCGAAGGGAAAGAATTTTGGCTTGGAGGCATTCTGGTTCCACATTCGCATGGAGCAGTGGGGCATTCAGATGCAGATGTGCTTATTCATGTGATTTGCGATGCATTGCTTGGTGCAGCAAACCTTCGCGATATTGGATTCCATTTTCCAGACACTTCAGCAGACTATAAAGGAATAGACAGCAAGATTCTTTTGCGAGATGTATTAAAACTTGTTCGCGCCAAAGGCTTTGAAGTGGGCAATATTGACAGCACAATATGCCTTCAGCGACCAAAAATAAACCCGCATATTCCCGAAATGAAGCAGGTTTTGGCCGAAGTAATGGGAATACCTACGGATGACATAAGCATCAAGGCTACTACAACCGAAAAATTAGGATTCGTAGGTAGGGAAGAAGGTGTTTCGGCCTATGCAACTGTGCTAATTCAGAATCGATAAAACAACACTGCAACTTTAATTAACTTCGCTTCAAATCTGCAAGACATGTTGACCAAAGAGAAGTTATTAAAAACCGTTCAAGAACTACCCGAAAACTTTTCAATAGATGACTTTTTAGACAAGATTATGCTTCTTCAAAAAATTGAGATTGGACTTGAGCAATCTCGAAATGGTGAAACACTTTCAACTGAAGAAGCAAAAGTTAGACTTCAAAAATGGTTGAAGTAAGATGGACGTCTCAAGCGCTCGAAGACATTAAAAGCATTGCAGAGTTTATTTCGAGAGATTCGGTGAAGTACGCAGAAATTCAGGTAGAGCGTTTTTTTGCCCACGAAAGTCTACTTGCAACAAATTGCAGAATTGGTCGGATTGTACCTGAAGTTGGGAATGACCAAATCAGAGAACTAATCACAGGTAGTTATCGCATAATTTACACTGTGGTTCATATAAATCGAGTGGACGTAATCACGGTTCATCACAGTAGTAGGTTGTTAATAAACAATCCTATGTTTCGCAGACCAATGCCTTAATGGCAAATAACACCAAATGAATCCATTTTCTTTTTCCGTTTCTGGCATCGCATGTGAATTTGAAGAGCTTGGCCTAGCAGACCGCGCACTTTTGGAAGCGGCCAAAGCAATGACAGCCAATGCATACGCGCCATACTCCCAATTCTTTGTGGGTGCTGCATTACGCTTAGAAAACGGCACTGTGGTTGAAGGTTCCAACCAAGAAAATGCGGCTTATCCTTCTGGACTTTGCGCAGAACGAGTCGCCATTTTCGCAGCTTCATCTCAATACCCAGGAATAACAGTTGAAGCTATGGCCATAGCCGTTTCAACGAAGAAATTTGATGTGAGCGAACCCCTTTCTCCTTGCGGTGGTTGCCGCCAGGTGTTGATGGAATATCGCCACCGCCAAAAATCTCCAATGCGAATTATTTTGGGAGGAACAGGAAAAACCGTGTGGGTGTTTGAAGATGTAAGTGCTTTGCTCCCATTCTCGTTCAATGCAGATGGCTTGAAAGGTTCAGCTTAGAAATCTAGGAATGTTGAGCCTTAAATCAACACCTGTCCACTTACCTTTGCATCCAAACCACAATCTATGGCAGCGAAGAAATTCGGAAAGGAAACCTATCTAAAATGGTACCGCGATATGCTTCTTTGGCGCAAGTTTGAAGAGCGCGCAGGGCAACTTTATATCCAACAAAAAATACGGGGCTTTTGCCATCTCTACATTGGCCAGGAAGCTGTTTTGGCGGGAAGTATGGAAGCCATTCAAAAAGGAGATAAAGTAATCACGGCCTATCGCGACCACGTGCATCCCATCGCTTTGGGTGTTCCAGCCAAGGAAGTGATGGCCGAACTTTACGGGAAGGTTACAGGTTGCGTGAAGGGCAAAGGTGGATCCATGCATATGTTCAGTAAGGAACATCATTTCTTTGGTGGACATGGCATTGTGGGAGGACAAGTTCCTTTGGGTGCAGGCATTGCCTTCGCTGACAAGTACCGTGGCGAAAAGTTCGTTACGCTATGCTACATGGGCGATGGCGCGGTGCGACAAGGTGCCTTCCATGAAGCATTGAACATGGCCATGACATGGAAACTACCGGTCATTTTCATCATCGAGAACAACAACTATGCGATGGGTACCAGTGTGGAGCGCACCAGCAATGTGAAAGACCTCTACAAATTGGGCCGTGCCTACGAAATGCCCAGCGAGGCGGTGAACGGTATGAAGGTGGAAGATGTGTATGAAGCGGTAAAAAAAGCCGCAGACCGCGCCCGAAAAGGCGATGGCCCTACCTTATTGGAGATGAAGACCTACCGCTACAAGGGACACAGCATGAGCGATCCTGCCAAGTATCGCACCAAGGAAGAAGTGGAGGAATACCGCAATCAGGATCCTATACAGGTGGTTTTTAATCAGATTCGCAAACATAAATATGCCACGGATGCTGAACTAGAAAAAATAAACCTCGAAGTGAAGGAAGCTGTGGAAGAAACGGTGAAATTTAGCGAAGAATCGGCATTTCCCGAAGCAAAAGACCTTTACGAAAACGTTTACACCCAAGCGGATTATCCGTTCATTACAGATTAGGAATAAGTCGTAAGAGATAAGTCATAAGTCAAAATGGGGATTCAGAAGTTTGAGGACATCATTGCATGGCAAAAAGCGCAAGACTTGCCTGTGGATGTGTATTCAGAGTTTCGAAATTTGAAAGATTACGGATTCAGAGATCAGATTTGCAGAGCCTCAATTTCAGTATCCAACAATATCGCTGAAGGATTTGACAGAAATTCAGATGCTGATTTCGCCAGATTCCTGTATTTCGCAATAGCATCATGCAGCGAGGTCAGGTCTATGGTTTATCTAGCAGTAAGATTAGAATATATCTCCAATGAAAGAAAAATCGACTTGATATCGAAGTCTGAAGAAGTCTCACGAATAATCCGTGGACTAATAAAATCCATAAACAAACCCCAGTAATAGCGCCTATCTGCTGCAATTTACTCCTAACGCCTCATACCTTACGACTTATTACTCACCCCTTACGACTTAAACCATGGCCGAAATTGTAAGAATGCCCAAACTAAGCGACACCATGACCGAGGGTGTAGTAGCCGAATGGCACAAGAAGGTGGGCGATACTGTAAAGAATGGCGAAGTCCTAGCCGAAATTGAATCTGACAAGGCTACAATGGAGTTCGAATCGTTTCAGGACGGGGTACTCCTTTACATAGGTGTGCAAAAAGGAAAGACAGCAGCCGTTGATAGTATTCTGGCCATCCTTGGCGAGAAAGGAGAAGACATCTCTGAATTGCTGAAAGAGGAAAGCGGAAAGAAAAAATCTGAACCTGCGACACAGAAATCGAAAGTTGAAACGTCCGATAAAAAGGAGGACAAGGCAGAGGATAAGCCTGCTCTGAAAGAGGAATTGAAAACCGTACAAGTTGCAGAGGCCACACAATCGCCCCTCGCCTCTCGTCCTACTTCCCAACCTTCATCAGATGGCAGATTAAAGGCCTCACCTCTTGCTAAGAAACTGGCTGAAGACAAAGGTATCGACCTTGCCCGTGTTGCTGGTTCTGGAGATGGTGGCCGCATTGTGAAACGCGATGTGGAAACCTTCGGAACAGGCGGATTCGCTACGCCAATGACCGTTGAGCATTATACCGAAGTGCCTGTGTCGCAGATGCGCAAAACCATTGCCAAGCGACTGGCCGAAAGCAAATTCACCGCACCGCATTTCTACCTCACCATGCGCATCGACATGGATGAGATGATGAAAGCCCGCGATTCCATTAACGAAGTTGCACCGATGAAAGTGTCCTTCAACGACCTCATCATCAAAGCATGCGCAGTTGCGTTGAAGAAACACCCTCAGGTGAATTCCGCTTGGATGGGCGACCACATCAGATATAACGAACATGTGCATATCGGTGTGGCCGTGGCTGTGCCCGATGGACTATTAGTACCCGTGGTGCGTTTTGCCGACACCAAACGTCTGAGCGAAATTTCATCAGAGGTGAAAGACTTTGTACTGCGCGCCAACGACAAGAAACTGCAGCCCAAGGACTGGGAAGGCAACACATTCACGGTAAGCAACCTCGGCATGTTTGGAATTGAGGAATTCACTGCCATTATCAATACGCCCGATAGTTGCATCATGGCGATTGGTGGCATAGATGAAGTGCCAGTGGTGCGTGGCGGGCAGATTGTTCCAGGCCATGTGATGCGTGTGACGCTAAGCTGCGACCACCGAACTGTGGACGGAGCATCAGGTGCGAAATTCCTCCAAACCTTCAAAAACCTGATGGAGAAACCAGTACTGCTGTTAGGGGCTTATTCTATTTAACCCACACATTTCCCCCATCTTTGCCCTACAATGGTTGGGGACACTCCTTTTCTCAATACTTCGCTCGAATTTTTGGGTGGCGTTGGTCCCGAGCGCGCCAAGCTTTTGCGGTCCGAATTGGGCATTCGCACTTTTGGCGATTTACTGCATCATTTCCCATTTCGCTATGTTGACCGCACACAGTTTCACACCATTAGCGCTGTGGTCAACGATGAAGTAGACATTCAGCTACGAGGCCGCGTTACGTCAGTTCAACTTGTGGGCACAAAAGGCAAAGGTCAGCGACTGATAGCTCAGTTTTCGGACGGAACGGGAACCATGGAACTTGTTTGGTTTAAAGGCATTCAATGGGTGCAACCCAAATTGGTAATCGGGAAAGAATATGTGATTTTTGGTCGTCCATCAAAGTTTAAGAGCAGCTTCAATATGGTGCATCCAGAACTTGACACCCCGGAAGTGTTGCAAAACAAGATGAGCGCAACCATGGTGCCAGTTTACCCCACAAGCGTGAAAGCCGCAGAAAAAGGCATGGACAGCAAAGGCATATCGCGGGTAATGCACTTGCTGGTGAGCCAACTAAATGGCCACATTCCCGAAATTCTAAGCGATGAATTACGGAATGTGCAAGTGGGTTTAATGGGACGAGAAATGGCGTTTGTGAATGTTCATTTCCCGAAAGACCCCGATGCATTGCGCACTGCCATTTTCCGTCTCAAGTTTGATGAGCTATTCTTCATCCAATTAAAATTGTTGAAATTGAAACTCATCAATCAGCAAAAGTTTCGTGGTGCTGTGTTTGCAGAAGTTGGAGAAATGGTGAATCGTTTTTACAACGAATGCTTGCCCTTTGAACTAACGGGAGCCCAAAAACGCGTTATAAAAGAGATAAGACGTGATTTGGGTTCGGGCATCCAAATGAACCGATTGGTGCAGGGCGATGTTGGCAGTGGTAAAACAATTGTGGCGTTGATGGCGATGCTTTTGGCCATTGACAATAATTTTCAAGCCGCGCTGATGGCTCCTACGGAAATCTTGGCCGAGCAGCATTTTCGCTCAATAGCCGCATTGGTAGAACCATTGGGCATCAATATTCGGCTATTAACGGGCAGCACCAAAACCGCTCAACGCAAAATAATTCATGAAGAGTTGATGAGTGGTGCGTTGCAAATTCTTATTGGCACGCATGCTTTGATAGAAGATGTGGTGCAATTTAAGCAACTAGGCTTGGTAGTGGTTGACGAGCAGCACCGTTTTGGTGTGCAGCAGCGCGCCAAGCTTTGGCTCAAAGGCAGTGATGCGCAAAAAGTACCACACTTCCTCATAATGACCGCCACACCCATACCGCGCACCTTGGCCATGACGGTGTATGGCGACCTCGATACATCGGTAATTGACGAACTTCCTCCAGGAAGAAAACCCATCAAAACCTTGCACCGCCTAGATAGCGCGCGCATCAAAGTGTTTGAATTTATGCGGGAAGAAATAACAAAAGGCCGTCAGGTATATGTGGTCTATCCGCTTATTGATGAGAGCGAAAAGATGGACTATAAGGACCTAACGGATGGCTATGAGAGCATTGTGCGCGAGTTTCCGTTGCCTCAATATCAAGTTAGCATTCTGCATGGCCGCATGAAAGCCGAAGACAAGGAGTTTGAAATGCAGCGCTTCAAAAAGGGAATTACGCATATCATGGTAAGCACCACAGTGATTGAAGTAGGCGTGGATGTGCCCAACGCATCGGTGATGGTAATTGAAAGTGCTGAGCGATTTGGCCTGTCGCAACTACATCAGCTACGCGGCCGTGTGGGGCGTGGTGCCGAACAGAGCTTTTGCATCTTAATGACAGGCTATGCCCTGAGCCAAGAAGCCCGCACCCGCATGGAAACAATGGTGCGTACCAATGATGGATTTGAAATAGCCGAAGTGGATATGAAACTGCGCGGCCCAGGCGATATACAAGGCACGCAACAAAGTGGCACTCCCGTGTTTCGCATTAGCAACCTCACCAAAGACGGGGAAATACTGCAATTGGCACGCAATGCCGCCATTCAACTGCTGCAAGACGACCCCGAACTGAAAAATCCCCAAAATGCTTCTACCCGCCATCATCTGCTAAGCGAAATGAAGGATAAACCCAATTGGGCTAGGGTGTCCTAAAGATTATGCATTGGTACGAATTATCAGTTCGTAAAAAAGTTATATTCAACGTACTGATGCCCTGCGCAATCTATCATTGATGGCCTTACCAAGTCCTACTTCGGGAGCCTCTTCAGCAATAATGGCATCTATGGGTAACGTTTCCAATATGCGTAGGTGCGCAAATAGATTGTGAGCCGCTTCATTCATATCTCCCTTTGGAGAAAGGATACATTGCAACGCCTCGTCCATTTTGCGAAGCGGAAGATTGAACCCCAAAAATCCAATACGCTTGCCTTTTAACTGCGCAAGCAAAGCCGTAGGATTACCCAAATACAGTGGGACGCGTGGGGCATAATGACTCTTCAACATGCCAGGCGCTTTAGGATTGGAACTCTGGTTTAGTTCAATCTGCACAGGGCCAATAATGCGCTCAATCTCCTCTACACCTAGCCCACCAAGGCGATAAATAGTTGGTTGCCCATCTTCAAACCCCACAATGGTGCTTTCCAATCCTACGGAAGTAGCACCACCATCAAGAATATAAGGAATAGAATTGCCAAGCTGGTCTTGCACATGCTGAGCTGTGGTAGGACTTACATGGCCAAAACGATTGGCGCTAGGTGCCGCCAAAGGAAATTGAAGCTGGCGCAGCAGTTGCAACGTCATGGCATGAGCAGGCACCCTCACAGCCACAGTATTTAGGCCAGAAGTAACCACATCGGGCACAAGCGCTCTTTTAGGCAAAACCAACGTAAGCGGTCCCGGCCAAAAGGCATCCATAAGCTTATCTGCCATAGGTGAAACCTCCTGAACATAACGCATAACCGCTTCTTTGCTAGACAAATGCATAATAAGCGGGTCAAACTTTGGACGACCCTTTGCTTCAAAAATGCGCAACACTGCATGGGCATCTAACGCATTTGCCGCTAGGCCATAAACCGTTTCTGTTGGAATGGCCACCAACTCGCCTTCGCTTAGAAGCTTTGCAGCATGTTCCACATTTTCACCCACTATTGCCATGGGCCAAAGGTAGAATGCATTTTTTGCTGTAGGTTTCGCCAAATAGTTGCGTCCTTTGTTCTGAACAAAAACCCAATTAAGGGTGTTTTAGGCTGGAACTAAATTACACAATCATGAAAAACGCACTTTCAATTTTTCTTACCCTGTTAACTACCGCAACTATGGCCCAAGGCAACTTTCATCAATTTAAAGCCACCACTATTGATGGCAAAGAACTCGACTTCGCATCGCTAAAAGGCAAAAAAATACTGGTGGTAAACACCGCTAGCAAATGCGGCCTTACGCCACAATACGAAAGCCTACAGGAATTATACAAAACCTATGGAGGCGACAAGTTTGAAATTATAGGTTTTCCAGCCAATAATTTTGCTGGACAAGAGCCAGGAACCAATTCGGAAGTAGCCGCTTTTTGCCAAAAAAACTATGGGGTTTCGTTTACAATGATGGAAAAAATTAGCGTGAAAGGGAAAGATATTCACCCTATTTATCAGTGGTTGACCGAAAAAGCAAAGAATGGCGTGGCCGATTCGAAAGTGAGCTGGAACTTCCAAAAGTTTCTAATTGACGAAAATGGCAACTTGGTAAAAAGTGTTTCTCCGCAAACTAGCCCTATAGACAAGGAAATAGTATCTTGGCTGAGAGCAAAGTAACTCTATGACTGTTGATATTCTCGCCTTCGGAGCGCATCCTGATGATGTGGAAATATCGTGTTCAGGCACATTGCTAAAACACATTTCCGAAGGAAAAACAGTTGGAATAATTGATTTGACCCAAGGCGAATTGGGCACTCGCGGCAGCGCAGAACTCCGCTTGAAAGAAGCCAAGCTTGCGCAGCAAATACTTGGAGTTTCGAGTCGTGAAAATCTTGGAATGGCAGATGGTTTCTTTACCATTAACCAAGAAAACAAGTTAAAGATTGTGGAAATGGTGCGGAAGTACCGACCTCAAATCGTATTAGCAAACTCCATTCACGACCGCCATCCCGACCATGGACGTGCTTCGCAGTTAGTTTCTGAAGGATGCTTTTTGGCAGGATTACCCAAAGTGGAAACCATGCTAAATGGGATTGCGCAAGAAGCTTGGCGGCCAAATGCAGTCTATCATTACATACAAGACCGCTACATTCAACCCGATGTGGTGTTTGACGTCACTCCTTTTATGGAAAAAAAAATAGAATCCATCAAGGCCTACAGTTCTCAATTTTTCGACCCGAAAAGCGATGAACCTGAAACGCCCATTTCACGAAGTGATTTCTTTGACTTTCTGCGCAGTCGCGCTAAAGAATTCGGCCGACCAATTGGTGCAGAGTATGGCGAAGGATTTACTGCAGAGCGATATATCGGAGCAAAGTCTTTTTTCGATTTAGTTTAATAAATCAAGACCACTTTAAAGAAGAAACCCTGCTACAATTTAGTTGTAGCAGGGCTTCTTTACAGATATGTATAAGCTATTGGCTTATGATTGATTACATGTTCCTAATCACTTCGTCTCCAAACTCAGAACATTTAAGCAAGGTGGCACCTTCCATCAAGCGTTCAAAATCGTAGGTCACGCGCTTATTGGCAATTGAAGTTTCGATGCCTTTATAAATCATTTCAGAGGCTTCTCTCCAACCCAGATGTTCGAGCATCATGCAGCCAGATAGAATCACTGAGCTCGGATTTACCTTATCCAAACCAGCATACTTTGGCGCTGTGCCATGTGTAGCTTCAAAAATTGCATGACCAGTAACATAATTTATATTGGCACCAGGCGCAATACCAATACCTCCTACAGAGGCAGCCAATGCATCAGAAACATAATCGCCATTCAAATTGAGAGTGGCAATTACTGAATACTCCTTTGGACGAAGTTGAATCTGCTGCAAGAAAGCATCAGCAATACTGTCTTTTACCAAAAGTTTACCAGCGGCAATAGCTGCAGCTTGCGCTGCATCGGCAGCTACTGTGCCTTCTTTGGCTAAAATGCGATCGTATTGAGCCCATGTAAACACCTTATCGCCAAATTCGCGTTCGGCCAATGCATAGCCCCATTTCTTGAAACCACCCTCAGTGTATTTCATAATGTTGCCTTTATGCACAATGGTTACGGAAGGTTTCTTGTGCTCAATGGCATATTTAACGGTTGCGCGGACCAAACGCTCGGTGCCTTCAATCGAAACTGGTTTAATTCCGATAGAAGATGATTCTGGGAAACGAATGTTTTTCACTCCCATCTCATTTTGGAGAAAGTCAATCACCTTTTTAACATCAGCAGTGCCTGCCTCCCACTCTATTCCAGCATAAATGTCCTCTGTGTTTTCGCGGAAAATAACCATATCTACATCTCCCGGACGCAACATTGGAGAAGGAACACCTTCGAACCAACGCACAGGACGAACACACGCATACAAATCAAGCTCCTGACGCAAAGCCACATTCAACGACCGAATTCCTCCACCAACCGGAGTTGTCAAAGGTCCTTTTATGGCAATCAGGTATTCATCAATAATTGTAAGGGTTTCTTTGGGAAGCCACTCGCCCGTTAGATTGAAAGCTTTTTCTCCTGCCAACACTTCTTTCCAAACCAAGCTACGCTGGCCATTGTAAGCTTTGGCTACTGCGGCCTCTAACACACGTTTGGAAGCTGCCCAAATATCTGCTCCAGTTCCATCACCTTCTATAAAAGGTATGATTGGGTCGTTGGGTACATTCAGTTTTCCGTTGCTCACGGTAATCTTAGTTCCTGCCATTATTGTTGTATTAATTGAGTTGTTTCGTTAAGACTGGCGGCAAAAATAGACATATCGCCCTGAATGAAACTTGTTTGGAAAATGTGGGTGATTCGGTGCTTACTTAAACGGCTGATTAACAAATCAAATCATGCAAAATCCCTACATATCCAACTCCAAACCAAATTTCTGCCTAAGCATATCGAGATGCGGATTTTGATGCAGCATTTTCTCATACTTCTCTTTGGGCGTATAGGCTTTCTTGCCCGTTACCACCTCCTCGATTGGCGTAGACAACTGAACACTATAATTATTCAGGTCTTTCCGAATAATGTCCAATAAGGCGGTTTTATTCAAATTCACCTTTTCTAGTTCATGCTCAGAATCAAGCTTAAGCTCTATTAAATGGGCATCCATTAATATTGGAGGGCGCTTGGTAAGCGAGCTCAACAGGCTTGGTTGTTTGCCAAATAAAAGTTGAACGCGTTCGCTCCAAATTCGCTGCATTTCCTGCTCCGAGAAGGAATCTTTTGGAAGCAGATTTGGGTCAGATTCAGCTGCGTCAACTTTCTCTTCTCGTCCATTTATGCGAACACCTCCTATGCGACCACTGGCACGACCAGCCAACGGAATAGTCTTAGCGACTGAACTAAAACCCGATTCTGGGCTTCGTTCTATTTGCTCCTTTCGAAATTCAACCTGAACCTGCGGTGCAATTGGTGGTGACGATGGCGATTTTGGTTCAACGACTAGAACAACACGCTCTATTGGAGGAGCTTCAAAAGTTGGTGTTGAAGCTGGATTTACGCTCCCAGAATTAATGTTTTTTTTTTCGGCCACCTGCTCGGTAGCTTCAGCGGAAGGCATTTTGTAGAGTGCGCACATTTTCATCAAGGTTAGCTCCACCAACAATCGCTGGTTTTTGCTTCCACGATACTGCACATCGCATTCGTTCATAAACCGCAACGATTTCAACAAGTTTAGCGGTGAACAAACCTTAGCTTGCAATTGATAACGACCTTGAATCTTATCAGTAACCTCCAGAAGTTTTACTGTGCTTGCATCTTGGCTCATCAATAAATTTCGGAAATGAGTAGCAAGCCCATTCACAAATTCATGACCATTGAACCCACTTTCAAGCACTTCGTTAAATAGCAACATTGAGCCCGAGATATCACCAGCTAAACACAGTTCCGTAGCTCGGAAATAATACTCGTAATCTAGAATGTTGAGGTTTTCAACCGCATCCTTGTAAGTAACCGTGTTACCAGAAAAAGTTACAATGCGATCAAATATGGATAATGCATCACGCAACGCTCCATCTGCCTTTTCGGCAATCACATGAAGCGCTTCTTCTTCTATGGTTACACTTTCCTTTCTAGCGATATTGCCAAGGTGAGCTACCATATCGCTCACCATTATTCGCTTAAAATCGAATATTTGACAACGCGATAATATCGTTGGGATAATCTTGTGCTTCTCGGTAGTTGCAAGAATAAAAATGGCGTGCGCGGGTGGTTCCTCAAGCGTTTTTAGAAAAGCATTAAACGCTGCTTGACTAAGCATGTGAACCTCATCTATAATGTAGATTTTGAATCTCCCTTGTTGAGGTGCAAACCGAACTTGATCAATTAAATTGCGGATATCGTCTACAGAGTTGTTGCTTGCGGCATCCAACTCGAAAATGTTAAACGCGAAATCTTCATCCTCCGCAGTATTTCTATCTGCGTTTATGGCTTTGGCTAAAATTCGAGCGCAAGTAGTTTTTCCAACTCCCCGTGGCCCACAGAAAAGAAGCGCTTGAGCTAGATGATTATTCTGAATCGCTTTTTGAAGCGTTGATGTAATAGCTCCTTGTCCTACAACGTCCTCAAACGTTGCAGGTCTGTATTTACGGGCGGAAACAATGTAATTCTCCATAGTTTTCAGGGGCTTCAAATATAGGTGAACACTACCAGAAATTTGATTATCAAATCGCTCAAAACAAGAAAAAAACAGGCTAAAAATCGCTGTTGATAAAGTGAAAGGAATAATTATCTTTGCCGTCCGCTTTTTTGGCGGTAAAGAGTAACTAACAATCAATTAAATCATGAACCAGTACGAAACCGTTTTCATTTTAACTCCCGTTTTGTCTGAAGCTCAGATGAAGGAAGCGGTTCAGGAGTACGAGCAGTTCTTGAAAGACAGTGGTGCCACTTTGGTGGCCAAGGAAGATTGGGGCCTACGCAATTTGGCGTACCCAATTCAAAAGAAATCCACTGGCTTTTATACACTACTCGAATTTCAGAGCGCCCCTTCGGACATTGAAAAGCTTGAGGTGAAATACAAGCGCGATGAGCGCGTAATCCGTTTCCTCACCGTAAAAATGGACAAGTACCATGTAACTTACGCTGAGGCAAGAAGAAACAAGAAAAAAACCGCTCAGAAAGCTTAATTCAAATTACAATGGCAAAGAAAGAAGGAGAAATCAGATACCTCAATCCGCCAACGGTGGAGGTGAATCGTGATAAATACTGTCGTTTTCAAAAATACGGCATCAAATTTATTGACTACAAAGACCCAGATTACCTTTTGGCGTTTATCAACGAACAAGGCAAACTTCTACCAAGAAGACTTACTGGAACTTCATTGAAATACCAACGCAAAGTGGCTCAAGCGGTAAAACGTGCTCGCCATTTGGCCTTGATGCCTTACGTAGCTGACCTTATGAAATAAGAAACCATGGAAATCATACTCAAAAAAGACGTTGACAACCTTGGCTACAAGGATGATTTATTGACAGTAAAGAACGGGTACGCTCGTAATTTCCTAATTCCTCAAGGCATGGCAGTACTTGCTACTCCTAGTGCACAAAAAGTTCGCTTAGAAGATTTGAAGCAACGCGCTCATCGCGAAGCTAAAATTCGTGAAGAAGCAACTGTGCTTGGTGCGAAATTGGCAGGAGCTGTGCTTAAAGTTGGTGCTAAAGTTGGCGAAGGCGGAAGCAAAATCTTTGGCTCTGTAAACAATATCCAAGTTGCTGAGGCTATTAAAGCTGCTCTTGGCATTGACGTTGATCGTAAGAAAATCGCTATCAAAGGCGATGCAATTAAAGAAGTGGGAACGTACACTGCCACAGTTAGATTGCACAAAGACGTATTACAAGAATTCCAATTTGAAGTAGTAGGAGAATAAGTTCCTTTAATTTTTACGTTAAAGAAAAACCCCAATACCAAAAATGGCATTGGGGTTTTTCTTTGGCAAATATTCAAATGCGCTCAAAAAAAATCTCCTTGAAGCAATGCCTCAAGGAGATTTTCGCATACAGGATGTAAGAATCTTTAATAGTACATCAACCTGCGCACCTTAGCTACATACTTGGAAAGACGCATTACCTGACGTGTATAGCCATACTCGTTATCATACCAAACATAGAGCACCACGCTTCTGCCGTCCTCAGAAACAATTGTGGCTGGGGCATCAAAAATGGCCGCGCAGTAGTTGCCAACAATATCAGAAGAAACCAATTCGTTGGAGAATGAATAGTGAATTTGCTCCACCAATTCTCCATTTAGTGCCGCATCTTTCATGGCTGCATTCACACTTTCTAAGGTCACATTCTTTTTCAACGTAAGATTAAGAATGGCAAGCGAGCCATCTGGTGTGGGAACGCGAACAGCATTTGACGTTAGTTTTCCAGCCAAATGCGGAATCACCTTGGCCACAGCTTTTCCAGCACCTGTTTCGGTAATTACCATGTTCAACGCAGCGCTGCGTCCTCTACGGTATTTCTTGTGATAGTTGTCCAACAAGTTTTGGTCATTGGTATACGCATGGATAGTTTCAACATGCCCCTTCTCTATTCCAAACACATCTTCTACCACTTTAAGAATAGGGACAATTGCATTGGTGGTGCATGAAGCAGCCGACCAAATATCCTCCTTGTCAGGGTCAAAATCGTTGTGATTTACACCATACACCACGTTAGGCACACTTTTCCCAGGTGCAGTAAGCATCACTTTACTTACTCCTTTGCTTTTCAAGTGCAGACTTAGCGCTTCCTTATCGCGCCAAACTCCAGTATTATCAATCACCAGCGCATCGTTAATTCCATATGCTGTGTAATCGATAGTATCTGGATTATTTGCTGCAATCATGGTTACAGTATGACCGTTGATGATGAGGGCTTTATTTTCCACATCCACGATAATGGTGGCAGGAAATGGCCCATGAACAGAATCGGTGCGGAGTAAATCTGCACGTTTTTCTAAATCGTGTTCTGTGTTTGAACGAGTTACAATAGCACGCAAACGCAATTGATCGCCTTTGCCTGATTGAGAAATCAATTCACGCGCGGCCAAACGACCTATGCGACCAAACCCATACAACACCACATCTTTTGGCGGATTGCGCGTTCCAGCCTCTCCAATAAAACCACCCAATTTAGAATTGAGGAAATCAACAATTGTAGTGCCCTTCGACTTTACAAGCAACCACTCGTGCGTCAATTTACCTAGGTCGATTCGTGCTGGAGCAAGATTCAATTCATCCAGCCCTTTCGCTACTTCGAGGGTATCAAAAATGGTGATCGGCTTTAGAACAATATTCTTAGCGTAATCATGATGATTCAACACTTCACTTACACTTACATCATAAAGTGGTTTGTGAAAAATGATGAGTTCAACCGAACGATTGAAACGCAACCGACCAACAATTGCAGTTAGCTCATTTGCGGCTTTTTCTTGAACAATCCATGTATTCAACTCTGTTTCATACCCGTTCTTAAGTGAAAGTGATTCTGCACTCATTCTTATCTGATTTCTTAAAAGATTAGTAGTTATTGTTCAAAAATAAAAACTCCGCTCAAATCAGGGTAAGTTTCCCTTTTTGGAGCGGCGTTGTTAAGACACTTTAATGTGTCATGGAAAATCCAACTACATGCATATTATCCCAAATATGCTTTTAGCAGTTTGCTCCGTGAAGTGTGACGAAGCCTCCGGATTGCCTTTTCTTTAATTTGACGAACGCGTTCACGGGTCAATTCAAACTTTGCGCCTATTTCCTCTAGCGTCAAGCCATGATTCATGCCAATTCCGAAGAAGTATTTCACCACTTCACGTTCGCGATCTGTTAACGTTGACAAGGAGCGCTCAATTTCTTTTTGAAGCGACTCATTCATCAAAGCTGTATCTGCTCGAGGAGAATCGTGGTTTACCAACACGTCCAAAAGACTGTTGTCTTCGCCTTGAACAAAAGGTGCATCCATAGAAACGTGACGCCCAGAAACACGCATTGTATCTGCAATTTTCTCTTCTGGAATTTCTAATACTTTAGAAAGTTCCTCGGGAGATGGCTCACGCTCAAACTCTTGTTCTAGCTTAGAAAATGCCTTGTTAATTTTATTCAACGAGCCTACTTGGTTCAATGGCAAACGCACAATACGCGACTGCTCGGCCAAAGCTTGAAGAATAGACTGACGAATCCACCACACCGCATAGGAGATGAACTTGAAACCACGTGTTTCGTCAAAACGCTGAGCAGCTTTGATAAGACCTAGATTGCCTTCGTTAATAAGGTCAGGCAAACTCAACCCTTGGTTCTGATATTGCTTGGCTACCGATACCACGAAACGCAAGTTTGCTTTGGTCAATTTCTCCAATGCTGCTTGGTCTCCTTCACGTATTCTTCTAGCCAATGCTACTTCCATATCGGCTGTAATCAAATCTTCCTTACCGATTTCCTGTAGGTATTTATCAAGCGATGCGCTTTCCCGATTGGTTATCGATTTGGTGATTTTTAGCTGTCTCATGCTGCAAAATTTGTATAAGTTGAAGGCTTGAACGTATGCCCTTGAAAAAGGTTTGCAAAAGTAAGCGAATAAACTCGCATTTTTTGAAAGAACTTTCGCAACAACTTTAGACCATAATCAAACGGAATTCAATCACATTCCAAAGTCATAATAGGCTGTAATTCCATTAGGATATATTCCTTCAATAAGAACAGCATCGCTCTTTTGATCTAAAATTTTGATTATATCTTGAAGACCTTTCACCTCTTTTCGGTCTACTCTGACTATAATAAACCCTTCACGAACGCCTGCAGACTTCAATTTTCCATTGCTTAAATCGGTCACCTTCAGCCCATTTCTAATTCCCAATCTTCTCATTTCATCGGCTCCTGCAGGTTGCAATGTGGCTCCTAAAGCCACTACTGCGTTTGGGGTTTTGGGCATTATTTCCAAATTTCCATTTTGATTGCGCAGTTTGACATTCATCTTGCGCAATTGCTCGTTACGTATCACACTAACTTCTGCAACATCACCCGGACGATAGGTTCCAATGCGCTCTTGCAGGGATGGTGTATTCTTCACTTGAATGCCATCTACCGATACAATAATATCACCTTCTTCAATACCCGCATCGTCTGCGGCACCACCTTCAGTAAGCCCAGTTACATAGACGCCTTCGGTCATTTTGAGCCCTTTTTCCTGAGCCAATTTGCCATCCAAATCGCGGATACTTACCCCAATAAACGCGCGTTGCACCGTTCCAAACTCAATTAAGTCGTTTACCACCTTACGTGCCACATTTACTGGAATTGCAAATGAATGTCCACTGTAAGCTCCTGTGCTAGATGCAATTGCAGTATTAATACCAATCAATTCCCCTTTTGTATTTACCAACGCACCTCCGCTATTTCCGGGATTTACAGCTGCATCTGTTTGTATAAAACTCTCGATAGCAAACTCCTCGTTCAAAATATTAATGTTGCGTCCTTTGGCGCTCACAATTCCTGCCGTTACAGTAGAAGTTAGATTGAACGGATTTCCAACCGCCATTACCCATTCTCCCACTTCCAAATAATCGGAGTTGCCATAAGGCACGAAACTCAACCCCTTTTCCTCAATTTTTAAAATGGCCAAATCGGTATTGGGGTCCATTCCAATCACTTGAGCATCATATGTCCGCTTATCATTTAGCGTTACTTCCACTTCATCTGCACTGCTGATTACATGGTTGTTTGTAATTATATAACCATCTTCCGAAATAATTACCCCAGAACCGCTACCCATTTGAGGTTGATTTTGACTAGGTCCTTGATCGAAAAAAAAGCGATGAAACGGATTGCCATAATGGAAAGAATTCCTGTTGACCGATTTGGTTTTCACGTGAACAACTCCGTTGATGGATGCCTTTGCAGCTTCAGCAAAATTCAAACTGCTTTCTGGTGCAACAAGACCATAATTGACACGTTGCACTGGAGCACTTTGAATTACCGCATCAGCATAATTACTTTGATTGCCCTCGAGCAACTTGTAAGTGCCCAATGAAAAGACTGAACCTACTACAGCTGCTAAAGCTAATGATGTGATATTTTTCATGTTTACTTTTATTTAGTATTAGTTATTGATTAGAGATTAATTTCGACATTTTCGTTTGAATTATGAACGCCAATCTTGAATGGAACATGTGAAGGACATTAGTGTTTCCCCTCGTATGTTTGTCCAAGCATCAGCTCAAACTTTCAGCAACAATAACACCAGTTTGAGAGAAATATTGGCGCAAAAGGCTTAAAAAATGTTAATCCAATTTTGGAAATATCAAGGCACTGGCAACGACTTTGTCATGCTAGACAATCGAGAATCCCTTATTCAGCTAAGCTCTGAAAAAATTATTCACCTCTGCGACAGGCGATTTGGCATTGGAGCAGATGGATTAATTCTGCTAGAAATGGAAGGGGAAATTCCACGGATGGTATACTTCAATTCGGATGGACGAGAAAGCACTATGTGCGGAAATGGCGGCCGTTGCTTCGTGGCATTCTGTCATTTCTTGCAAGTAAAATTGACATCCAATGAGTTTTTGGCAGTAGATGGATTGCATGCTTCCTCAGTGTCAAACGGAGTAATATCCCTTCAAATGAAGGACGTTTTGGGTATCGAAAACTTTGGGTCAGATTTCTTTCTAGACACTGGGTCACCGCATTACGTTCAGTTTGTTGATGACGTAGCTTCTTTAGATGTCAATGCCGAAGGAAATGCCATTCGCAACAATGACCATTTTCGAGCCGCTGGGGTCAATGTAAATTTCGTTGAACAAGAAGGTAAAAGTGTTCGAGTGCGCACCTATGAGCGTGGTGTTGAAGGGGAAACGTTTTCATGCGGCACAGGAGTAACAGCCTCAGTTTTGGCGTTCGATTATAAATTTCATCCCAAGTTAGAAAAAGTGAATGTGCATACGCTTGGTGGCGACCTTGCTGTTTCATTCAAAGCAAAAGGCCATGGCACCTATACCGATATTTGGCTTCATGGCCCAGCAGAACAGGTCTATTCAGGTTCAATTGACATCTGAGTTGATACGAAACTAAAGAAGTTAAAACTAAATTTTCAGAGGTTCGAGGTTAAACTTTTTCCCAACTTTACGCTTTCACTAAATGTTGATTTTTTCAACGTGTTGCCCAACGTATTAATTAAATAGACCAACATTATCTTGTACGACTTTATCGTCATAGGTTCAGGTTCCGCAGGCGGAATTATGTCCCGCAGATTAAATGCCTCTGGTGTTAAAATTGTGCTTCTGGAAGCAGGCAAATTCTATCGCAAAGAGAATTTCCCGAAGTCCGAAATGGAATTCTCGGCTCAATTATTTTGGGGAGGCGGCATCGAATTCGATTCAAAAGCAAAAACCGCATTCCTAAGGGCAAAATGTGTGGGCGGTACCACCATTGTGAATCAATGTTTGATGGATCGCTTTGATGATGATGCCATCAGCGATTGGAAGCAACGTTCAAATGTGGATTTCTTCACCCTTGAAGAAATGAACAAATGGTATGACAAGGCAGAAGAGCATTTGTCGCTCAAAACGTTTGGCTCTTCTGACCGCAACCGCAATGCCGAAAAATTTTGCGAGGGAAGCGATAAACTCGGCTTCAAATGGAAATATCTAAGAAGAGGCATGTCTGATTGTGCCCTTGAACGCGGGAATGATTGTGTTGGCTGTCTTGGAGGTTGCTATAGAGATTCCAAACAAAGTTCATTGGTTACAAGTATCCAACCAGCCGAAAAAGAAGGATTAGAGATTCGTACCGAATTTGAAGTGACCCATATAACCCATCATGCTGACCATGTTCAGGTATTTGGAACTCAAAAAGGTATAAAAATTGAACTGAAAGCAGCTAAAGTTATTCTGTGTGGCGGCTCGTTTGGCACAACACAGATGATGTTGGCTTCAGGTTTTAAGAAAAAACTCCCTGCTTTAGGAAAAGGATTTTGTCAACACCCTCAGTACATGCTGTTCGGTTTGTTTGACGAACCTATGGATGCATGGAAAGGTTCGTTTCAAACGGTAGCTAGTGCCGACCCAGGTTTTCGTAAACGTGGTTTTAAGCTAGAAAATGTTTTTGCAGGGCCTGTTTCTACCGCATTTTTATTCAAAACTTTTGGGAAAGACCACCATAGTATTATGCGGCAATATCGATACCTCAATTCTATGGAAACGGCCATACGTGACGAACCAGAAGGAGGTGAAATAAGTTTGGATAGAAAGGGAAAACTGGTGGTCACTAAAACCTTAACAAATCAGGATAACCGCAGACGAGAAGATGGGCTAACTACTATTCGCGATATTCTTCGTGCTCAAGGTGCTAAGCGAATTGTTGAATCACCATTTTATTTTGGCTTGCATCTCATGGGAGGCTGCAGTATTGGAACTAATGCAACCTCCTCGGTGGTTAGTCCAGAATTCAAGGTACATGGTCATCCGAATCTTTATATTGTAGACACTTCCGTATTTCCAAGCGCACCAGGAATAAATCCATCGCTCACGGCAATGACCCTTTCTCTTAAACTCAGTGAAGAATTATTACAATCATGAGCTTCAAATCAAAGTACATCAGTACCACAGCATTAAAGGGACTAAACCGTGTAGGCGACATTCTCTGCCCTGGAGACGGTGAATTTCCATCATACTCAACCCTTGGATGTATCGAACATGTAGATATTGCCTTGGAATATGCGCCACCTTCCGATATCAATGACTTAGGACTATTGCTTTCTATTTTGTCTTTTATGCCAAGCTTCGTTTTGCGATGGCTGGTGAATCAAATGGCCGCAAGTCATGCAAGCAATGGACCGCTTAGCACCACATTCCGTCTACTAGACTTTGGGTTGCGCGGCATCGTTTTTGGGACCTATTATTCTGGCCGTTCTGGGAAAAATTATATTGGCCCCAACACACACGAACTTGTTGGATTTAGTATCAATCGTATCGAGGATTGATTAATTACCGAGGTTTACCTAGAAAGTTCAACTAAAATTTCGCAAATGGATGCTTTGGCATAGCCATTGGTAAACGTTGCATAAATTCGCCCTCAATTAAAAACATACTTACATGCGTTTCCTTTTAACCTTTTTGTTTAGTTCAACTTTGTTCTTCGCCAATGCTCAAGAAAGCACATTGGTATGGCACACCGATATGATGAAAGCAGTAGACCTAAGCATCAAAGAGAAAAAGCCACTAATGCTCTTTTTCACAGGAAGTGACTGGTGTGGATGGTGCAAAAAACTACAAGCAGAGGTATTTCTAAAGGATGAATTTGCCGCTTGGGCAAAGAAAAATGTAATTCTAGTGGAATTAGATTTCCCAAGAAGAACAGCGCTTTCACCTGAAATTCAAAAACAAAATTCTGAGTTGCAACAGATGTTTGAAGTACGAGGATACCCAACCGTGTGGATGGTGACCCCAACGAAGCAAGAAGCAAATGTGAATTTTGGAAAATTAGGTACCACTGGCTATGTAGCAGGTGGACCACAAGGTTGGATTGCTGCTGCAAATCAAATCCTACAACAAAAACAATAAGTTGTTTTTAGAAGGTTAACCGCAGCGCATTGCGTTTTGTAGCTATACTTTATTTCCCTTAGGATGTTAATTCAACCTATAGATTTAAAGTAGAAAGATGATTTTACGCTACTGTTCTTCTTTTTGTAACGTTTGAGGTGAGATAAAATCCCCCATTTTTCACTTAAAATTAACGGGCTTAAATAACCAATTTACTTCGGCAACCAACAGAATCAATTGACGTTTCATAATTATCATTGGTATTACACAAAGCCTATTGCAAAAGCCTTTTCAATTGGCGAAATTGCACCACTGAATTACTCGACCGTTTAAGAATGATCTGGTTTGTGAATCGTCTTCTATTTTTTTCTCTAGTTGTGTCTTTTATTGGGGTTCTAGCTCCTGAAGTTAAATCGCAAACCTGCAGCGGGCTTGGAAGCACCTCTTTTTCTAATATAATTCACGTAACCGTAAATGGTAGCTCCGCAGGCACCGGAACAGCTGCTGACCCAGTAAATTTGCTTACTGGCATGGGCATGATTGGGGGGTTAAACAACAAGGTTTATCTTCAATCTGGAACGTATGTACTTACTGCACCATTAGATATTCCAAGCAATGTGGATATAATCGGTGGGTTCAATAGCAATTGGGTTAAGGATAATTCTGCTGTAACAACCCTATTTAGAGACGCCACAAACACTCAAACTGCGCCACCAAGGTTAATAGCGGTAACGTGTTTGGGACGCTCCAATTTTCGGCTTCAGGATTTAACTATCCGTACTGCCAATGCTACTGGGCAAGGCGTTTCGACCTACGGTGTATACATCAATAATTGTTCAGATTATGATTTGGTGCGATGTCGCATCATTTCTGGAAATGGTGGAAATGGACTTCCTGGATCACCTGGCCTGCCTGGTGTTGTAGGTGTAGAAGGCTTGCCCGGTCAGCCAGGATATGAACGTTGGGGCGGTGGCAACAATCTTGGAGGAGCTGCTGGTAGCGGCTCCTTTCCCGGTAGCAATGGTGGAGGAAATGGTGGTAATGGTGGAATTCGTGGGACATATAATCCTGCCGCTGCATTTCCGGGTGATGCTGGGGCTTACGGTGTAGGCGCGGGCGGTGGCGCTGGTGGTCCTGGTGGGCAAGGCAATGAAATAGATTTTGTGCCAGTCTTTGGCTGTTCTGCGAATCCCGCGACACATGATGGTACGGAAGGCGAAGATGGTGCAGACGGCATTCAAGGCTTTCCGGGTATTCAAGGCACTTCTACTTATGCTGGAGGATTTTTCACTCCGGGCAATGGAACGCAAGGACTTATTGGTTCTAATGGTTCTGGTGGTGGCGGTGGCGGTGGCGGTGGTTCGCTTGGTGGCATTTTTTGGTTTGTTCCTCCTGCAATTCCATTTCTTCCATTGCCTGATAGTCTTCCCTCTAATACAAATGGTACAGGAGCAGGTGGCGGTGGTGGTGGCGAAGGCGGTCAAGGTGCTACTGGTGGTGGCGGTGGTCAAGGTGCAGGAGGTTCCTTCGCTGTTTTTACATGGAATAATGGCAACAACGGAAATATGAAGGATTGCATTCTTCAGTCTGGCTTGGCAGGAGTTGCGGGTCCAGGTGGTGTTGGGGGCAATGGAGGTGTTGGTGGCGCAGGCGGAATTGGAATTAACCTGAATCAAAATTGCCATATTGGTGCAGGAGCTCCTGGAGGGATTGGTGGAACAGGCGGGCAAGGCGGTCCTGGTGGAGCGGGTTCGGAAGGCATCACTGAAGAATTGCACGAACATCTGGGCGGAGCGCCCATGATATTGCAGAATATCTACGGACTATCACAACCTATTGTTAATGTCGAATTCTCGGGTTGCACCAATGCACCTGTAACGTTTTCAACCGATGCTACAGGTACAATTCAATGGTTTTTTGGCGCAGGTTCAACTCCAAACACCATTCAAGGGCAAACGGCAACCGCTAGTTTTGCAACACCGGGATTCAAAACATTTACATTGGTAGTAAACGGTATAGCATTTACCTATACCGAATTTGTAGATATCCACGCGGTTGTTCCCTCTCTAACTCCGACAATTTTACACGGCTCATTGCAAATGTGTGCTGGGGATATAGCAGACTTTAGCAGTTCTGAATCGGCTGATAACTATATATGGGAATTATCTACTTCAGAGGATACGGTTATCTACAATGGCGCGAATTACTTCAATCTCAACGGGATTGTTTTTGATACTGCTGGCACGTATCAATTGACGTTGTTTACTGAAACCACTTGCTGCGGAAGGTCGTTCGTGGATACAATTACAATGGTGGTTGACCCAATTGTTTTGCCAGAAATTATAATCCAGTCAGATTTTGCAGACACTACCAACACGGTTTGTGAATTGAATGAAGCCACATTTACCGCTGCTGCCCAAAATTTAGGTCCAACTCCAACCTACGAATGGCGCATAAATGGGGTGGCCTCTGGAAATAATGCTCCAGTATTTACCACATCCCAATTGATTGATAATGCTGAGGTAACCTGCTTAGTAACCTCATCTTTTGGTTGCGCTACTGGCGAAACTGCGTTATCAAATGGCATTACAGTTCATGTGGTTCCTCCCTTGGTCATAACGTGTCAGGCAGATTCGTTCCAATCTAACCTTCCAACCTATTTTGAATCAGCAGTAGTATCGGGAGGACTAGCTCCGTACACGTACCGTTGGTCGTTTGGTGATGGAACCCTTGGTGCGGGCGAAACCGTTGCCCACATCTATCAAAACGCTGGAAATTATACGGCTACTGTAGAAGTGTTCGACTCTCTGGGATGCTCCACAACGTGTCAGACATCCATGATTATTTCACCTACGCTATCGGCAGATTTTTCAGTAGATGCCGTTGTTGGCTGTTCTCCATTTGAAGTTACATTCACCAATTTGAGTGTGAATGGCGTTACCCATTATTGGACATTTGGCGATGGCAACGGCTCTAACGAAACCTCTCCTGTGCATTCCTATTTAGCTGCTGGCACATATGATGTGTATATGTGGGCATATTCCGGAACTGGGTTGGATTCCGCATTTGTCACCAGCCAAATTGTGGTTAATCCAACTCCGGTGGCAAATTTCCAGATGTATATCCTAAATCCTAGCACAGGAAGTGATTCTGTTCAATTTGCAGACAATTCATTATTTGGTAATTCGTGGCTGTGGAACTTTGGCGACCCAGCATCGGGAGCGCAAAACACTAGTACGTTGCAGAACCCATTACATGTGTATGGCGCAAATTCAACCTATGATGTTTCCCTAACGGTTTCAAACAGCTTTGGATGTTCCGATTTTATTCGCAATACAACTTCTGTTAATGTTGGTATAGGTGAGCAATCAACCGATTTTAACTTCACCCTATATCCATCTCCTGCCGACCACGTTCTTCATCTAGATTTTGAAATAATGGAGCCCTCTTCTTATGTATTGAGCATAGTAGATATGACTGGCCGCGAATTGAAATCGTTGGCCTATTATGGAAAAATGGGCGTGAATAATCACACCATTTCGTTAGTTGACCTATCAAATGGGCTGTATATGCTCAGGCTTCAAGGCAACGGAACGCACATTGCCAAGTCTTTTCTCATAAATCGTCCTTGAGGCAAATGATTCGGAAATTTCTGCTCATTCTGGGTCTTGTTGTGTCCGCTGCCTCTGTATCGGTTGCGCAAGAATGCAGCATATTTTACGTTACCCCCAATGGATCAGGTAGCGGCACCAAGGCATCGCCAACTTCCTTGCAAAATGCATTGGCTGCAGTGGCTCCCGGAAGCGACCATATTCGTTTGGCTGAAGGCACATACCCTATTTCGGCACCGCTCAACCTTATTAGTAATGTTACGCTTGAGGGAGGATTTAACGCCACCACATGGATAAAATCAAACAATGCCATTACCCGAATTTTAAGAGATAATTCGAATGTTGAGCTAGCACCAGCTCGCTTAGTGGCTATTTCTTGCATCGGCATCACCAATTTTCATCTCAACGATTTAACCGTTGTTGTGCAAGATGCCGGAGGAAATGGCGTAACTACCTACGCTGTGCATATAAGTGGATGCAGCAACTATTCATTGAGCAGAATAAAAGCCACCGCGGGCAATGGCTCGGATGGTTCGAATGGATTGGCGGGAATTGACGGCCAAAATGGTGGTGCAGGTGCGGATGGTCAAAACGGAAATAACTTTTGTCCCAACGGAAGTTCGTGCGATAATCTTGGTGCTGGCGACATGAATGCGGGTGGCGCTGGAGGCAATGCATGGTCTGCTGGTAGCGCATCAGGAGGAAATGGTGGCAATGGTGGAGCAAAGGGGTCTAGTGGTTCCATATTTGGTGGGTCGGGACAAGGAAATAATGGGCAAGGTGGACAAGGTGGACAAGGTTCTAGCCCCGGAGTAGCTGGAAACGGAGGCGATAGATGGCGCAATACCGCATCTGGTCCATGCGGTATTGGCTGCTTCATTGCCCTGTTGCAAAATTGCGGAAATGGTATACCCAGCAATGGCACATTGGGTACTGATGCTGTGCCAGATGGTGCAAATGGATTGAACGGTTTGGATGGTTCGCCATCGCATGTGGGCGATTGGTTTATTCCCGGTGACGGTCAGAATGGTGAGGATGGTGTGCATGGTTCGGGCGGTGGCGGTGGTGGTGGTGGTGGTTCGTATGGCGAACGTTTAACCAACATATTTGGACAGGGAAGCGGCCCAGGCGGTGGCGGTGGTGGCGAAGGTGGCCAAGCGGGCACGGGTGCTGGCGGTGGTTTGGGTGGTGGTGGTTCGTTCGGAATATACATTACCAACAACGGAGCTGGTGGCGTTCTAAACGATTGCTTTACCAACTCTGGTTTGCCCGGTATTGGTGGAGTTGGTGGTTTTCCAGGTGGACTTGGTGGACAAGGTGGGCTTGGCGGTTGGGGCGGACAACTTTGCGCACGTGGTGGCGATGGTGGCGATGGCTCGAAAGGCGGAAATGGAGGCTTTGGCGGAAACGGTGCATCTGGTGTTAGCCAACCTTTATATGAAGACCCATTGGCCATTCAAGTGGTGCAAACAAATTTGGCAGCGAATGTGGAACCGCCCATTACCCTAAATTCTACTGCCTGCTCCTATTCCGATATTTACTACGGCACCACATCCAACGGCATTATAGAATGGTTTTATGAAGGAAATACCGTGCCCCAAAACACGGTTGGCCAAAACACATTGGCCCAATACATGGGGCTTGGACAGTTCGACATGACCATGGTGACCAACGGTGTGCCCTATTTCCTTGCGGAATTTGTGAGCATTACCATCGATGGGCAGCCGTATCTGCCAACTATCCAAGCTTCTGACGACACCATTTGTCCCGGAGATGTAGTGAATTTCTCGGCCAACTGGCCCACCAACTTCAACGTGTTGGGCTACCGTTGGAACTTTGGCGATGCTGCCTCGGGCGCATCCAACACCAGTGCCAATGCAGCTCCTTCGCATACCTACAATGATGTAGGCCGCTATGTGATTACCCTACAAACCAATTCGCAATGCTGTGGCTGGTCCAAAATAGATTCATTTTATGTGGATGTGATGCCTGTGGTAACGCCTCAGGTATTCATCACTGCAACAACAACCGAAATCTGCGAAGGCGAATCCATCACCTTTGGAGCAATACCTGTGTCTAGTGGCGATGCCCCAACCTATGAATGGTTTTTGAATGGTACTCCTAGTGGAACTGGAAATGCCTTTACCCCTGCCCCGCTTAGTGATGGTGACCAAGTGTATGTGCGCATTACGAGTTCGTACCCCTGCCCCGACCCTGCCCAAGTAAACTCCGAAATCATCACGGTAATTGTTCACCCCATTCCTGTGGTGGATTGCAGCAACGTTACCAGCAGCTACCTTGGTGCAAACACTGGCTTTAATTCCGAAGTAACTGTGGGAACCGCACCCTACGAATTCTACTGGCAGTTTGGCGATGGCGGTATTTCCGACCTGCAATCGCCCACACACCTCTTTGGTGGAACTGGACTGTATCAAGCATCGGTGGAAGTGATCGATACCTTTGGCTGCAGCATTATTTGCACCGTTCCGGTAGATATTATTCTGCCACCGTATGTAGAAACAGGTTTTAGCTACACGGTAAACATGGTTTGCGGCACCACCTCGGTGCAATTTACCGACACCAGCACAGGCAATCCTATTGGTTGGGAATGGGATTTTGGCGATGGACTCCAGTCCGATCAGCAAAACCCTAGCCACGATTTTACAGGAACTGGTCCCTATTCCATTACCCTTATTGCCAACAATGGTGTGTTTTGGGATACGTTGGTAGTGCCCAATCTCATTGAGGTGATGCTTATTCCAAGCGCATCTTTCACCCCAAGCGATTTGGAAGTGTGCGACTCTTCGGCCATTCGGTTCTATGATAATTCGATGGATGCTGCCGCGTGGGAGTGGAACTTTGACGACCCAAGTGCTACGCCTACTGCGAATATATCCGACTTACAAAACCCGTATCACGACTTTAATACGCCCGGTACCTATACCATTACCCTTACCGTTTACTCTACCGATTTGTGCCGTGCAGATGCTACGCCTATAAACGTTATTGTACACGAATCGCCTGTGGCGGGCTTCTATGTAGATACCGTTATTGTGTGTTCGGATGTGCCCATTGCGTTTTACGACACCTCAAGGGCCGATGTGAACATTACCACGTGGCAATACCATTTTAGCGATAACGATACCCTGATTGACTTTATGAATCAGGATGAGTTTTTCTACACGTTTGATGAACCCGGTTGGTATTTCGTGACTCAATATGTGAGCAACATCATAACGGGATGCCGCGATTCGGCCTACGCCATGATAGAGGTTCGCCCCTACCCTGAGGCCAGTTTCTACCCGCAAGAGTCGCAATTGTTCCTGCCCGATTCGGCCATGGATTTTTACAACACCAGCATCAATAGCCATCCCGATTCATCGTGGTGGGATTTTGGAAACGGCACAAGCCTCGACAACCAATTTGATGCGGAAGGCATCTTCCTAGACTCTGGTCTGTTTGATGTGCAGCTTATTGTGATGAACGAATTGGGCTGCCCCGACACGGCCATTGTGCCTTTCCGGGTGTGGGAGCAAGAAACCTTCTTTATACAAACTGCCTTTACCCCCAACGAAGACGGAATAAACGACAAGCTCGAAATAAAAGAAAAAGGCATTGTAGACTGGCACATCATTATATATGACCGTTGGGGCAAAATGGTGTGGGAAACCTTTGATGTGAAAGACCCCTGGGACGGCAGCCACATGGAAACGGGCGTGCCTGTGCAGCATGGTGCCTACGCCTATTCCATTACCCTAACGTGGTACACGGGTAGATATTTCTCCAAGATGGGTACGGTTACGGTTATTCGGTAGTTGATACGATTCCAAGCTTAATTCCGCTCTATCCCCTTGAATGCAACCAACAGTCGGCAACTTGCCTGCAAAATCCCGCAGTTCCCGCCCTAAACTTTACATTTGCACCGTTTATTAATCAATAACCCATTTATGGAAAATACAGCAACACAATTGAAATACAAGGTAAAAGATATTTCTCTGGCCGAATATGGCCGTAAAGAGATAGAATTGGCAGAGGCAGAAATGCCCGGTTTAATGTCATTACGCGAGGAATTTGGCCCAAGCCAACCGCTTAAAGGAGCTCGCATTGCAGGCTGCTTGCACATGACCATTCAAACTGCCGTTCTTATCGAAACATTGAAAAGCCTTGGGGCTGAAGTAACGTGGTCTTCGTGCAACATCTTCTCAACCCAAGACCATGCTGCCGCTGCTATTGCTGCTGCTGGCTATCCGGTATATGCTTGGAAAGGCATGAACGAGGAGGAATTTGATTGGTGCATTGAGCAAACCCTTTTTGCCTTTGAAGGTGGAAAGCCGCTCAACATGATTTTAGATGATGGTGGCGACCTCACCAACATGGTATTCGACCGTTTTCCTGAATTGGTTGCTGGCATTCGTGGCCTTTCGGAAGAAACAACTACTGGCGTGCATCGCTTGTATGAGCGCGAAAAGAAGGGCACGCTTGTGCTTCCTGCCATCAACGTAAATGATTCGGTTACCAAATCGAAATTCGACAACAAATACGGCTGCAAAGAATCGTTGGTAGACAGCATTCGCAGAGCTACCGATGTTATGATTGCAGGTAAAGTGGCGGTAGTAGCAGGTTATGGCGATGTGGGCAAAGGCTCAGCAGAATCGCTTCGTGGTGCTGGTGCTCGCGTGGTAGTTACCGAAATTGACCCGATTTGTGCGCTTCAAGCCGCTATGGACGGTTTTGAGGTTAAGAAAATGGCGAATGCCCTTCCAGAAGCAAACATAGTGGTGACTGCAACGGGCAATAAAAACATCATTTTAGACAAACATTTCCATTTGATGAAAGACAAATCTATTGTGTGCAACATTGGTCACTTCGACAATGAAATTGATGTGGCTTGGTTGAACAAAAACTTCGGTTCTACCAAAGTAAATATCAAACCACAGGTGGATAAATACACCATCAATGGCAAAGACATTATCCTTTTGGCAGAAGGCCGCCTTGTGAACCTAGGTTGCGCCACAGGCCATCCATCGTTTGTAATGTCAAACTCCTTCACCAACCAAACGTTGGCGCAATTGGAGCTTTGGACAAATACTGCGGCCTACGAGAATAAGGTCTATACTCTTCCAAAGCATTTGGACGAAAAAGTAGCGCGTTTGCACCTTTCTAAAATTGGTGTGGAATTGGAGGAACTTTCTGCAGACCAAGCCGAGTACATTGGCGTAACTGTAGATGGTCCATACAAGCCAGAATACTACAGATACTAGTCGTTAGTGGCATTTACATCCAAGCCGGTCGAAACCCATTGCGTTCGACCGGCTTGTTTGTTAATCAAATCTTGGCTGGAGATGCCCACAACACAAGGAATTTAGGTTAATTTGTACCATTCTATCCGGAAACATGACAGAAGAAAACGCACTTTTGATGGAATACAATACTTCGCGCAATCACATGCAAATAGCTGAGTATGGCAGAAACATCCAAAAAATGATTGCCTACACCAAAACGATTGCCGACAAAGAAGAACGCAATCGGGCGGCACGAGCTATTATTAAAGTGATGGGTCAAGTAAATCCAACGTTGAAAAACACGGAGGATTTAACGCACAAGTTGTGGGACCACATGTTTATGATTGCAGATTTCGACTTTGATGTCGATTCGCCTTATCCGCTACCGAAAAGAGAGCAATTTCTGCAAGGTCCAGAGCATATTGCCTATTCGGAAACCGAAATCAAAGAGCGGCACTACGGTCGAATCATTGGCAAGATGATAAACCAATTGACTGAGGAACAAGATGAGGAAAATCGCATGATTTATGCCTTTGCAGCCGCAAATGCCATGAAAGCCGCCTACCTAAAATGGAACAGGGATACGGTGGAAGACGTGATAATCATTAAAGATTTGAAACGCCTTTCTGGTGGAAAAGTGAATCTTCCGCTCGAAACAGTGCTTTCGCGTCCACAAGATTTGGTGGACCATACAATGCAAGCCGTTGGAAACAAAAACCAACGCAACAAGCGCAACAAGCGCAACAACGGTAAAAAAAGACGTGATCAAAGAAGTTAACCTATGGCTTCATTCGAAATAGAAGGTGGTACACGATTAAAGGGCACATTGGTGCCACAAGGAGCAAAAAACGAAGCGCTTCAGGTGCTTTGTGCAGTCCTTCTTACATCAGAGAAAGTTACAATGTCGAACATTCCAGACATTGTAGATGTGAACAAACTCATATCCCTTTTGGGCGATTTGGGGGTAAAAGTGGAGCGTATAAATGCCGAAACATATACCTTTCAAGCAGACAACGTTAATCTCGACTACTTGTTATCGGACGATTTCAAGAAAAAGGGAGCTGGGCTTAGAGGTTCTATTATGATTGTTGGGCCACTATTGGGACGGTTCGGGAAAGGTTATATACCCCAACCTGGTGGAGATAAAATAGGCCGTAGAAGGCTTGACACCCATTTTATTGGGTTCCAAAAACTAGGTGCAACATTTGAATATGTAGCCGACCAACAGTTTTACAAAGTAGAAGGTAAACCGCTAAAAGGTGCATACATGCTGCTTGATGAGGCTTCGGTTACGGGCACGGCCAACATTGTGATGGCTGCTGTGATGGCCGAGGGTACCACCACTATTTACAATGCCGCTTGCGAACCGTATTTGCAGCAATTGTGCAAAATGCTGAATCGTATGGGTGCCAAAATATCGGGCATTGGTTCGAATCTGCTAGTTATTGAAGGGGTAAAAGAAATGAACGGCACAGACCACCGTTGCCTTCCCGACATGATTGAAATTGGAAGTTTCATTGGATTAGCAGCCATGACCCATTCCGAAATCACCATTAAAGATGTGAGCCATCCCGATTTGGGAATTATTCCTGATGTGTTTCGCAAACTGGGAATTGCAATTGAACTTAAAGGCGATGATTTGTTTATCCCCGCCCAAGAACATTACGCCATCGAATCCTTTATTGATGGGTCTATTCTTACCATTTCAGACCATCCATGGCCTGGGTTCACGCCCGACTTGTTGAGTATCGTGCTGGTGGTAGCCACCCAAGCAAAAGGCAGCGTGCTTATTCATCAAAAAATGTTTGAAAGCCGCCTCTTCTTCGTAGACAAACTGATTGACATGGGCGCGAAAATTATTCTTTGCGACCCGCACCGCGCCACGGTTATTGGCTTGAATCATCAAACTCCCTTGCGCGCTATTCAAATGACAAGTCCAGATATACGCGCGGGAGTTTCTCTGCTTATTGCCGCAATGTCGGCCGAGGGCAAGAGCACCATTCACAATATCGAACAAATAGATCGCGGGTACCACAGCATCGACTCTAGGCTTAATGCAATTGGTGCCAAAATAAAACGAATCTAAGCGGTACAGTTATTGCCAAGGAGAACCGCTCGTATTAACCGTAATTTCTAGTAACATTCTCACCATGAAAAAATATCTGTTTTTCGTATCAATTGCACTCCTTTATGTTGCAACTCCATCTTTAGCAGGCGATGGAAATAACCCAAAAATCAGCACTTCAACGCCCGTAAAAATTGGATTGAATGTGGGTGACACCGCCCCTGAACTAAAATACAAAGACCCAACGGGCAAACTTGTTAGCCTTGCATCGCTACGTGGAAAGGTGGTTCTCATCGACTTTTGGGCCTCTTGGTGTGGCCCATGTCGTATGGAAAATCCAAACGTGGTGAGTGCTTACAACAAATTTAAGGATGCAAAGTTTGCGGATGCAAAAGGCTTTGAAATTTTTGGCCTTTCGCTCGATAAAAGCCAAGACGCTTGGGTTGCGGCAATTAAAAAAGACAACTTGAACTGGGTTAATGTGAGCGATTTAGGTGGATGGGCCAGCGCAGGCGCTCAGTTGTATGGTGTGAATTCTATACCAGCCAATTTTTTACTAGATGCCAATGGTGTAATCTTAGCGAAGAACTTGAAAGGCGCCAATCTTCATGCTGCCTTGCAAAAAATGGTGCAATAGGGAACTTCATTTTTTACCAAAACAAAAAGGTCGAGTCGCATTGACTCGGCCTTTTTGTTTCTCCCTAATGAGAACAAATTACTTTTCCAGTTTTCTATTTACTCGGGTGATTCCATACAAGAAACCAAACAGAACGAGGAAATAGGACAGGAATAACCAAAAATGGATGTAGTCCCAATTCTTGCCAATTGCCTTATCTATAATGACCAAAAGCACCAACGAAAGCAGCGAAAGGCCAATAAACACGTAGGCTACTTGCCTATCGGACAATCCTAAATATGAGAGGTGGTGCGTAGTGTGGTCTCTACCGCCTACAAACGGAGATTTTCCTTTCAGCAAGCGATTTATGGTAACCGTTGTGGTGTCTATTATAGGAATAATGAACACCAATAGCGCCACAATAATTTGCTTGGTTTGAATACGGAATTCAGGGCCTGCATGCCCATTCCATAAATACATGATGCCTACTACGGAAAGAAATACGCCCAAAAATTGACTTCCTGTATCGCCCATATACATTTTGGATGGATTCCAATTAAAATACAAAAACCCGAGCAAACCGGCCAAAACTCCAATTAGCGTGATAAAATAAATACTCTGCTCCTCTCCTCGAGAATACATCATATACAACCCACCAAGGATAACTGAGATTGAAACCGATGTAGTGATTCCATCCATATTGTCTAACATGTTTATGGAATTCATCAAACCAACCACCCAAAACATGGTAAGAGAGTAATCGATTGGCACAATTCCACTCAGATTAATGGAAGTACCAGTGGCGATAAGGATAATGCCACTGCAAAACTGAGCAGAAAATTTCAAGAACGGTTTAGTATTGTAAGCATCATCTGCCAAACCAACCACAAAACCAAGCGAACAAGCCGCCATTACTCCCAAAAACTGGACGATATTGTTTAGATAATGAACAGAACCAAAAAGGATAGAATAGCACGCTATTGCCAGCAAAAAAAGAATGTAGAACGAGATTCCTCCTACCGCAGGTTTGGATGTGGGACTCCATCGCACTAAATCATCTGGTTGGTTTTTAACCCCCAAGGTACGCGATAGTTTTAGCAATAGCCCATTTATGAGAAAGGCAAAGAGAATGGCGCACATCCCGAAAAATACATAAGCAAAAGCAAGCTGACTAGAGTCTAAGTGAAGCATACAGGTGGCTTTAGGTGTTTAAAATCCTGAGGGCATTATGGGGTTAAAAAAAATTATTGCTTGTACTGAAAGATGGCGCATTGGCATCTTTATCCGAAAGTGAAGGGGCAGTAATTCCCCAGTCAATTCCAAGTTCCGAATCCTTCCACAGAATGCTTCCTTCAGCAGCCTTATTGTACATGCCTGTGCAGTCGTAAAAGAAGATGGTTTTATCCTCCATTGTTCTAAATCCATGGGCAAATCCAGGCGGAATCCACAAAGCTGTTTTATTGGTTTCCGACAGTTCTACAATTAAATGCTGACCGTAGGTTGAGGATTTTTTACGAATATCCACTGCCACATCGAGTACGCTGCCACGCAACACGCGAACCAACTTTCCCTGCGCAAATGGTGGATTCTGATAATGAAGCCCACGAACAACTCCTTTGTTAGACTGAGAGATATTAGATTGCACGATATCCAGATTCAATCCAAGACTCTCAAAAACTCCTTTACTGTAGGTTTCAAAAAAAAACCCTCGACTATCTTCAAATACCTTGGGTTGAATAATGAGCAATCCATCTAATGCTGTTTTCTGAATTTCCATTTGCCTTAATACTTGCCTTTGAACAGTCGAGATAGCCAACGGAATCTTCCCTGATCCTTATCTTCATCATAATATCCATAACCGTAACCATACCCATAGCCATACCCGTAGCCATAGCCGTAGCCATAGCCGTAGCCGTAACTATAGCCATAGGCAGTGCCCGAAGTTTCAACACCATTGAGAATTACAGCTAGATTTTTTAGTCCATTCTCCTCTTTCAATCGGATTAAATTTTCTAAAAATGGTTTCTTGGAATATCCAGCTCTGATAATATAAACTGGATAGTCTGCCCGTTTCATGTTCAAAATACCATCGGTAACAATGCCTGTAGGCGGATTATCAATAATTATAATGTCGTAAATCTTCTTCAGCTCATTCAAAACATCATCCATTTTTGAGCTCAAAATGAGCTCAGAAGGGTTCGGAGGTATAGGACCAGCGGTTATGAAATCCAAATTTTCCAAATCACTATGCCGCACCACTTCCGAAATAATGTTTTTCTCGATAAGCAAAGTACTCATTCCATATTCGTTGCTAACATCAAATCCAATGTGAATTTTAGGTTTTCGCATATCCAAATCCAAAATCACTACCTTTTTTCCCGAATAGGCAATAATTCCACCTAAATTTATAGCCACGAATGTTTTTCCTTCACCAGAAATAGTAGAAGTAAAAGATACCACTTTGGTTTCGGAAAGTGTTGTGATAAATTCCAAATTAGTCCGAATCGACCTAAAAGATTCCGAAATCATAGACTTAGGATTCTTATCTACCAATAACTGAGAATTGGGAATATCCTTCTTGTAGCGTGGGACAATTCCCAATACGGGCGTGTCTACATATTTTAGAATATCGGAAACAGTATTAATCCTATTGTGCAAGAGATACTTTCCGACAATCAAAGACACACTCAAGAAAAATGCACTGGCTATGCAAAATCCAAAAACAGCTTTCTTATCAGGAGAGATAGGGAGAGTAGCAACTTTGGCGTAATTCAAGACCTTATTGGTAGAAATATAACCCGCTTTTGATATTGAATATTCTGCTTTTTTATCTACTAAAGTATTATAAAATTTCTCGTTGACTTCATAAACCCTTTGAAGCCGGGAATATTCAATTTCACTATAAGATAATGAACCACCTGAGTTGGATAATTTTTCCACCGCATCCTTTTTTGCATTCAATTCCGCGAGTCGGTTTTCAAGCGTTTTTTTGACAGCAGCAATACTTTCTATAAGAAGTCTTTCTTGAATTTTTATCTGATAATCAATTGCGCGAATTTGATCACTACTTTTTGTAACTATATATAAAAGCTTTTCTCTTTCGAGCAGCAATGTATTTATAGTACCCAAAACTGTAGATACACCACCAGTAATGGAAGAAGCGGCCAAGATTGAAAAAAGTTTATACACATCTATATTCCCATCCTTAGCCAAAGCAACTTCTCTGTTCACCTGATTAAGGATGGCAAGTTCCAGTTCGATGTTCAAAACCTCTTCCTCCAAAGCTGCCAGTCCGACCTCAGAATTATCCTTGGGTTTCAAATCCGGAATAACATTTAACTTATTTTCTAGCTTAAAGGCTTCCAAGTCATTTTCAGTCTCATAAAGGCGGTCATAAATCGTGGCTAATTGGTTGTCAATAAACTCCAAAACGCTATTCGCAGACTCCTTTTTTCTTTCCTCATCGTTAATTAGAAAATCCTCAGCAACAGAGTTTACGATATCCGCTGCTTTCTTAGAATTAAAATCATCCAGGTAAATAGAAATTGTTTTCGCGAACTCATCAAACACAGTAACCTGCAACTTTGAGGAATAAATACTTAGTATTTCATCTGGATTATTCAGAATAAAATAGAACTGATTCTGCTCTTCATTTTGATTCCGCATAATTGCTGCGAAATCCATCACAGTAATTTTCATACTTAGATGAGGTGTAATTATGCTATCTAAAATAGCTGACTCTGCCCCAAACAATTCTCCTGCGAAGGAATACTCATAATAGACTCGGAAGTTTTCCTGAAAAGTTAGTGTAATTGGAACCCCCTGAATACCAGTCTCTTTCAATCTAAAACTCACGGAATAAGGAGAAGTAAGATACATCTCCTCGCTTCGAATCTGCCCCTTGAGCATATAGCTTACATCCAATGGGAGTTTTGCTAATGAGCCTCGAAGCGATACTGGAGAGCGAAGCACTTCTATTTCTTCATGAATACTCTGATCGTAGAGACTTTGCGTTTGCAATAAGCTATTTTGGCGAGTGTCATGCCCAAGTTGTACCACGGCACCAGCTTGATATATAGGCGCAGTAAATCTTAAATAAAGCAGGGCTCCTGCTGTGAAAAGACTAAAAAAAACAACAACAGCGATTATATTTTCACGAGCAATGACTAACAACAACCCTACATCTAGGTCATCATTAAGGGCTGATATTTTTTTCTTCTTATCGGCCATCTACTTTGTAAAAACGCCAATTAAAGCAATGGTAGTTGTGACCAATGACAAAATAGCCAGAATCGGAGCTGTTTCAGCCAAAACTTTTCGCACATAATCCTTACGCAGCTCTATATAAATGATATCATTCGCTTGAAGCACCAAGTCAGCATTCTTAATTCCCTTCAAAGTGGATAGGTCAATGAGGTAAACCTCTGGGTTTTTCAAATCGCCTCGAATAAGTTTGATTTGGTCGGCTTTTCCATTTTCGGGGATTCCGCCCGATGCAGCTAATACCTCGAAGAGAGTTGTGTTATCGTTTTCCAACGGCACCACCGAACTTTTGGCACCTGCAAATATGGTTACCCGTTTGTTGCTCACTTCCAGCAGCACAAAGGGTTTGTTGAGGTATTCTGTAAGGCGGTCTTCTAGCAGCATTTCGGCTTGCCGTGCGGTGAGACCAGCGATGTACATGCGGCCGATAATGGGAAACTTGACAAATCCATCGAACTCCACTTTAAGCAATAGCGTGGCACTGCCTTCGTTGATGCCTGTGGCGCCCGTAATGTTTACCATTTGAAACCCATTGTTGGCATACACCCGCACGCCAATAAGGTCATTTGGCGATACGCGATACTCCACGGCTTCACTGCCATCAAATTGAGAATACACGAAGTCCTTGTTGGTCCGCATCATAAAACTGCGGTTCAAATACTTGTCGCAGGACGTGAGCAATAGGATAGGAAAGAGAAGTAGAAGTAGGCTAAAACGCATTGTGGGCGTAGCGTGGTTTTGGCAAATTTAGGATTATTACGTGATTAACCCAGCTGCTTTGCCATTCAGTAGCTTTTTATAGAGATTAGACATATCGCGCACCAAGCGGGTGTAGTGGTATCTTTCACCTACATGCTTCCATCCGTTTTGCGCCATTCGGCTGCGCAATGCCCCATCGTTTATCAGCGTCATCAGCAATTCGGTGAGTTTGGCCTCATCGGTATGCTCGGCCATTAGGCCCGTTATTCCTTCCATTATCACATTGCCCACACCGCCCACATTGGTAGTCAGCACTGGGGTGTTGCTTGCCTGTGCTTCTATCAAACTAACGGGCGTTCCTTCGTTTTTGGAGGTCAACATCACCAAATCTAACCCTGCATATATCACGTCCACATCGGTGCGCCACGAGGTGAAGGTGAGCAACTCGGTGTTGCCTTTTGCTACAGCATTGTGGTCTATAAATGGCACCCCTATTTCGCGGCAATACTCCTCCAACGCCATGCGCTCTTCGCCATCGCCAACTACAAAAAAGCGCAGTTTGGTAGTGCTCGCTTGGGCAGCATGTTTCAACAAGCGCAGAAATAGCCGATGGTCTTTCACTGGAACAAGCCTGCCAATAATGCCAATAGCCAATTCATTGGGGTGCACGTTGAATTCGGTTCGAAAGGCCGCTCGTTTTTCCTCTTGTTTGTCGCGAAACTGCGACAGATTGAACCCCAACGGCACCACTTCTATTTTTTCCGCAGGGCAAATGTTGTGTATGGCCGATAGTTCGTGGCGTTGCAACTCGCTAATGGCCACAATGCGGGTGCTTCGCTTGGCTAGGCTGCGCTCCACTTGCTTGTAAAACTCAGTTTTCAACGCTCCAAAATAGCTATGAAACACGTGGCCATGAAACGTGTGCAGCACCACCGGAACTTTCATATCAAACGCTGCTTGCCGCCCAATGGCCCCGGCTTTGGCGGCATGAGTATGCACTATATCAGGCTTAAAATCGCGAATCAATTGCTTCACCTGACGGTAGGCGTTCAGGTCTAACCCCGGGCTAAGCTCCCGTTTCATTTCGGGAATAATGAGGGGTTCGATGCCCAAATCACTCAATATATGGCTCGAACTGGCTTCCGATTCTTCTTTCTCGCCCCCCACCAGCATGGTCTCGTACTCAGGTGCGAGGTACTTGGTAAGGTACGCCACATTAAAGGTGGGCCCTCCCAAATTAAATCTATTGGCTATGCGGAGTATTCGAGGCAAGAGAATTACAAATTATGAATGATGATTTACGAATCAAAATTGCAGAAAGGGAATAGAAAAGGAAAACAAAGGACTATACCGACTAACGTGCCCATTGGTAATTCGTCATTTGTTTAAAAATTGGGTTTAATAGTATACTTCGCATAAAACCGCAAAATGTGTGCGGCTGCTTCTTCGGGGTCGTCAACCAGCTTAAATCGGTTCAAATCTTCGGATGCAATATTACCCTCTTTCTCCTGTACCACGGTGCACAACCAGTCTATCATTCCACCCCAAAACTCAGTACCCACCAGCACCACAGGAAACCGCGCCACCTTGCCTGTTTGTATCAAGGTGAGGGCTTCAAACAACTCGTCCAACGTGCCGAATCCACCAGGCAGAACCACAAACCCCTGCGAATACTTAGTAAACATCAATTTGCGCACAAAGAAATAATCGAAATTGATGAGCTTATCGCGGTCTATGTAAGGGTTGGAACTTTGCTCGAAAGGCAAGTCTATATTCAACCCCACCGACTTTCCTCCTGCCCGCCTTGCCCCTTTATTGGCGGCCTCCATAACACCAGGACCTCCGCCTGATATAATGCCAAACCCAGCGGTGGCAAGCTTAAATGCAATATCATCTGCCTTTTGGTAATAGGGATTGTCCTCTTTCATCCGAGCCGAACCAAATATGGACACGCACGGCCCAATGCGCGACATGGTTTCGAAACCTTCCACAAATTCGGCCATTATCTTGAAAATCTGCCACGAATCTTTGGTCTTTATCTCCTGCCAGCTTTTGGCCGAAATGGCATGTTTTAGGCGCTTCTCATCTTCTGTCATAGCCAATATTTACTGCTGCAAAGGTTCACATTCTTTCCAATTTAAGTTGCTAACCTGAGTTCGGGATAAGACGATAACAACTATTTGTGAATAAATAGTTGATATACAAATAAATAGCAGCAAAGGTGTTGGGTAATTTAGTGGTACAAACTGCTAAAAACCTGAACCGATGCTGCTGACCAAAACTACTGAGATATTCGTCCGTGTTGACGATTTCTGTCTTGAATTTGAAAAGGAGTTCAAACCTCTGAGCCTTGAGCAGGGCCAGAAGAGCCGGACAAGGCAAAGGAAGGCAGGTCTTTGCGAATCCGAGGTAATCACTATTCTCATCCTTTTCCAAGGCAGCGGCCATCGCAATTTCAAAGCCTTCTACACAGGGCTTGTCATGCGCGGTATGAGGGATTGTTTCCCAGGAGTTGTATCGTACAACCGCTTCATTGAACTGAGCCACCGCTGAGGCATACCGTTCATGCTGTTCATCCACCATTGTTGTCGGGGTAAGTGTACAGGCATCAGCTTCATCGACTCCACGGTGCTGCGCGTGTGTCATGCCAAGCGTGCCAAACGCAACCGGGTGTTCCGCGATGTGGCCCATTCCGGAAAGTCCACCATGGGCTGGTTCTTCGGTTTCAAACTGCATCTAATCATCAACGA
>CAMDOM010000011.1 GCA_945903645.1 Chryseobacterium gleum | reverse complement strand
TATATGGTGGATGTGTACACCGAAACCGACCGTTTGCTAAATGCAGATAACGTTTATGGCTACAACGATAGGGAGGATGTACGCTGGAACAATGAAACCCATTTCTTCCTAGACCGTGCTATTTATCGCCCTGGGCAAACTGTCCATTTCAAAGGAATAATGCTTCGCAGTGATGGGCAAAAAGCCGAATGTGTAGCCAACGCAAGCACCTCCGTTCGGCTTCATGATGCTAACGGGCAAGAAGTGAGTTCACTTCAATTGGCGAGCAACAGCTTTGGCACGTTTTCGGGCACATTCATAGCTCCCACGGGCGGGCTCAATGGCTATATCAGCATTCAGAACGAGACGGGTTCGCATAGTTTTAGGATGGAAGAATACAAGCGCCCTAAGTTTGAAGTGACGTTGGATGCCCCAACCGACCAATTTCGGGTGGGTGATACGGTGGCCGTTGTTGGATTGGCAAAGTCATACGCTGGAGTTCCTTTGACGGGCGCAGAAGTAAAGTACCGCGTCACCCGCTCGGCACGTTTTCCCTACCCATGGCGGTGCTGGGGCTGGTTTCCACGTTCTAATCCCAAACAAGTGGCCTATGGAACCGCCACTACCGATGCTTCGGGCGCATTTACTGTAACCTTCGAAGCCCAACCAGACCCTTTGGTTGGGGCAAAGTTCTTCCCTGTGTTTTCTTATACCATAGAGGCCGATGTGACGGACAATAGTGGCGAAATGCAAACGGGAAGCAGCGCGGTATCGGTCGGTTATCATGCCTTAGACCTGAATATAACGCTACCGGAAATGATTGAGCGAGAAGACTTAAAAAGCTATCCCGTAACTGCCACCAATCTATCTGGAAAGGCGCAAACGGCCGATGTGACGGTGAACCTATGGCGATTGAAACCCAACGAACGCATTTTGCGCCATAGACCTTGGGCCCAACCCGACACGGTGCTACTATCCGAATTGGAGCACTGGAAATTGTTTCCCAATGAAATGTATCGCAATGAAAACGACCCCACTACTTGGGCCAAAAGCGCACAGCTTTCTAGCACTACCATACAAACGAGCGACACCAGTGCCTTGGACTTATCTTCACTCAAATCGGAGTATGGAGGTAAGTACATCCTAGAATTGACGGCAAAAGATGCGTTTGGAACCGAAGTGAAGCAGCAGCAGATTTTCAGCATCATCAACCAAGAGGCCAAAAAACCAACATTGGCCACCACCGCTTGGTTTCATGCCTTGAAAGACACACTCCAACCTGGTGATGTGTTGGAATTGCTGGTAGCCTCCTCCTGCACCGATGTGCGCTTTTTGCTAGAAGTGGAAGTGAAAGAACGCGGGTTCAGCACCAACAAACTGATTTACAGTGAGCTATTAAATCTAAGTAATGCCCAGAAACTCATTGCCATTCCGGTAACTGAGGCGTGGCGGGGCAATGCCGAAGTGCAAATTACTGCGGTACGCAACAACGAACTATTGAGTTGGTCGCACTTGGTCAGCGTTCCTTTCACCAATAAGGAATTGGACGTGAAACTGGAGACCTTCCGCAAGGAAATGAGCCCCGATGATGCCGAAGAATGGACGCTGCGCATCACCGATAAGAAGGGTAATGCTGTGAAAAGCGAGCTGATGGCAACGATGTATGATGCCTCGTTGGACATCTTAGCTGCCAACACATGGAGCTTGCAACCGTATCACTTTCTAAACCCTCGTTTCCAATGGAACAGCAATTCGTTTGGATTGGCGCAAGCACAATTGTTCGAAAAAGAGTGGAGAGAATGGTCGAAAGGAATCCAAGGTCGGATGTTTGAAACACTAAACTGGTTTGGGCACTATCTGGGTGGGGGCTACTATAATTTGGAAAGCGTAGCTATAAAGAGTATGTCTCGAGGAGGCACTCCGCAAATGGCAATGGATGGTGCAATAATATTGGCAGAATCTGCCGTAGCGATGGATGTTACTAGCGTAAATACTGGCGTAAAAAGCAAACAAGCAGCCAATAACAATGGTGACGAAGCAGGTGCTGCTGCACCCGAAGCGATTGCCCCTCCCAAAGAAATAAAGATGCGATCGGACTTTAGCGAAACCGTGTTCTTCCACCCAAAATTGGAATCAGATAAGGATGGGAAAATCACATTTAAGTTCAAAGCTCCGCAAAGCCTTACGCGCTGGAAATTCATGGGCCTTGCCACCACAAGCGACCTGAGCATCGGCACCATCACCGAAGAAATGGTGACGCGCAAGCAGTTGATGATCACGCCCAATTATCCACGGTTTGTTCGCGAAGGCGACAAGCTCATCTTCCAAGTAAAGGTGAATGTTTTGGATAGCACGGTCTCAGCGGCAACGGCAAGTTTAGAGGTGAAAGATGCGCTGACGGGACTGCTGTTGGTAGTAAAAATTATGAATTATGAATTAAAAATTAAGGATGGAACAGCGGTGGCGCGCTGGGAGCTTTTCATTCCTGAAGGCGTTGCCGCATTGACGTTCACCACCAAGGCGTGGTCGGAGAAGCATTCTGACGGAGAGGAGAAGACCATCCCCGTGCTGGCCAACCGCATGTTGGTGACCGAGGCCATGCCGCTGCCTGTGCGTGGTAAGGGGACGCACAACTTCACGTTTACCAAACTGAAAAACTCCACCTCCCCTACCCTACGCCATCAGTCGCTGACGTTGGAGTTCACGCCAAACCCTATTTGGTTGGCGGTGCTGTCGTTGCCCTACATGATGGAGTATCCGTATGAGTGCTCGGAGCAGCTATTCAGCCGCTACTACGCCAATGCCATCGGGGTGCATCTGGCCAATTCCGATCCGGCCATCAAGCGGGTGTTCGACCAATGGAAACGGGCTGCGCAACAGAAAGAAGGCGATGCATTCCTCTCGCAACTGGAGAAGAACCCCGAACTGAAACAGGCGTTGCTCACCGAAACGCCTTGGGTGCGCGATGCGCAGGACGAGACCGAACAACGCAGACGCATTGCCGAACTGTTTGACACCGAACGTATGGAAGCCGAACTGCTTACCACCATCAAGAAACTGAAGCAAAACCAGCAGGCAGACGGTGGTTGGGGATGGTTCAACGGGCTGCGCAGCGACCTCTACATCACGCGCCACATCGTAGCTGGATTTGGCAAATTGCGTGTGATGGGAGTGTGGCAACCCGATGCCGAAACCCTCGATATGCTGGCCAAAGCAGTGGTGTTTGTGGATGAAGAAGTGGTGGAATACCACAAGAACACCATCAAAGAGAAGAACCGTGTACCCGATTGGTTCGAGCTGCATTCTGCTTATGCGCGTTCGTTCTGGTTGAAGGATTTTAAAGTGGGAATGGCTGCTGGTAATGCCTATTCAGACATTCTTTCGCGCATAAAATTGCATTGGACCAAGTTTGACGCTGCGCAAAAAGGGCTTGCTGCCGTGATATTACACCGCAACGGCATGAGCAAGGATGCCAAACAGATGCTGGTGTCGCTACGCGAAACATCTACCAAGAGCGCGGAGTTCGGCACCTATTGGGCCATGGACAAGGGCTACTATTGGCATCAGGCCCCGATAGAGAATCACGTGATGATTCTCGAGGCGTTTCACGAAGTGGAAAAAGACACCACTATGGTGACAGAGATGAACATCTGGCTGCTAAAACAGAAGCAAACCCAACGTTGGGAAACCACTAAGGCCACGGCTGAAGCGTGCTATGCGCTGCTGAGCACAGGCAAGGCCGATTTCAACACGCAGCCGATGGTGAGCATTACCGTAGGCAACGAGACCATCGACCCGCGAAAAGACCCCGACATGAAGACCGAGGCGGGAACGGGCTATTTCAAAGCCAACTGGACGGGCAAGTCCATCACCCCAGAAATGGGTAACGTGACCGTGACCAAGGACAACAAGGGCATGGCTTGGGGAGCAGTGTATTGGCAGTATTTCGAAAATCTGAACAAAATCACCAGTGCGCAGGACAATCCCATCAAGATGGAACGTGAGGTGATGCTGCGCGAAGACACGCCCAACGGCCCTGTGCTGTGGCCTTTGGATGGCAAGACGGTGCTCAAGGTGGGCGACCGCGTGCAGGTGCGCATTGTGCTGACCACCGACCGCCACATGGAATACGTGCATCTGAAAGACATGCGTGCTGCCAGTTTCGAGCCGCGCGAACAGCTCTCTGGCGCGGCCTATCAGGAAGGTGTGGGCTATTACCGCAGCACCACCGATGCGGCCATGAACTTCTTCTTTGGCTACTTGCCGAAAGGCACGTTCGTCTTCGAATACGGCCTCAATGTGACGCAGGCGGGTGAGTTCAGCAACGGTATTTCGCAGTTGCAGTGCATGTATGCACCAGAGTTCACCACGCATAGTGAAGGCTTGACGATACGGGTGGAGTAAGGCTTAAAAGTGATTGCTACTTTCGGCTATACGAACTATTCTTTAACTTCTTGCGTTATGGTCTTTCTTTGACGTAAAGCGCTGGTCAAAGCTATTGGACTTCTAAAATTTTTTGGTTTGGAAGAATCACAACGGAATATTCCCGTGCTTTTTCCGAGGCAACGTCTTGGCTTTGTTTTTCAGCATTCCGAAGGCACGAATAAGCTTTTCGCGGGTTTGTGAAGGCAGAATTACTTCATCAATATAACCGCGCTCTGCTGCACGATATGGGTTGGCAAAATGCTCAAGGTAATCGGCTTCTTTCTCTTTCAGCTTGGCATCAGGGTCGGAGGCAGCTTTTATCTCGCTTCTAAAAATAATTTCGGCCGCTCCTTTGGCACCCATCACTGCAATTTCGGCTGTGGGCCAAGCATAGTTCATATCGGCACCAATGTGCTTGCTGTTCATCACATCGTAGGCTCCACCATACGCCTTGCGGGTTATCACCGTTATTCTCGGCACGGTTGCTTCACAAAATGCATACAGCAATTTGGCTCCGTTGGTAATGATGCCATGCCATTCTTGGTCGGTTCCGGGAAGAAAACCGGGCACATCTTCAAACACCAACAACGGAATGTTGAAGCAATCGCAAAAGCGCACAAAACGACCGCCTTTTTGCGAAGATTTGATATCTAAAACACCGGCCAACATCGCAGGCTGGTTGGCAACAATGCCAATGCTTCGTCCGCCCAAACGGGCAAATCCAACCACGATATTCTCAGCAAAATCCTTGTGAACTTCCAAAAACGAGTCTGCATCGCAGACCTCGGAAATCACTTCCTTAATGTCATACGGCTGATTTGGATTATCGGGAATAATGCTGTCCAACGCTGGGCGCAATTCGTTGGCAGGTGTGTACGCCAATGCGGGCACTTGTTCCTCGCAGTTTTGAGGAATGTAACTCAGCAATTTCTTCAGGTGCTCGATGCATTCCAAATCATTGGCGCTCGAGAAATGAGTAACTCCGCTTTTGGTGCTATGCGTGCTTGCTCCGCCCAATTCTTCGCTGGTAACCTCTTCGTGCGTAACGGTTTTCACCACGTTGGGTCCAGTCACAAACATATAGCTGCTGTCTTGCACCATCATTACAAAATCGGTTAGTGCTGGCGAATACACCGCCCCACCAGCACATGGCCCCATAATGGCCGACAACTGAGGAATCACGCCCGAAGCCAATGTGTTGCGGTAGAATATATCGGCATAACCGCCAAGACTCACTACGCCTTCTTGGATGCGCGCTCCGCCAGAATCGTTAAGACCAATAACTGGTGCTCCATTCTCCATGGCCAAATCCATAATGCGACAAATTTTAGTGGCATGCATCTCTGCTAGCGATCCTCCAAAAACAGTGAAATCTTGAGCAAATACATACACAGTGCGCCCATTGATGGTGCCATATCCTGTGATAACGCCATCTCCCAAAAACTTCTGGCGTTCTAGTCCAAATTCATTGCTGCGATGGGTAACAAACATCCCGATTTCCTCAAAACTACCTTCGTCCAACAGGAAATGAAGCCGCTCTCTGGCGGTCATTTTTCCTTTACTATGTTGCGAATCAATGCGGTCTTGTCCCCCTCCAAGCCTGGACTGTTCTTGCTTCTCGGTTAGTTCTGAAATCTTGTTTTGCATGGAATAATGGTGAGAAATGAACTGGTCAATTAAAGCATTGCCAGATGTAGAAATGAATCAATAAGCTGCCTTAAACTGATCTAAAAAGCGCTTATCATTTTCGAAGAAAAGACGTAAATCCTTTACTTGATATTTGAGCATGGCAGTGCGTTCCAAGCCCATACCGAACGCAAATCCTGAATACACATCTGGGTCTATTCCACAGTTTTTAAGCACGTTTGGGTCTACCATTCCGCAGCCCAACACCTCAAGCCAACCTGTTCCTTTAGTGATGCGATGGTCGGCCTCCGTTTCCAATCCCCAATACACGTCCATTTCGGCACTAGGCTCGGTGAATGGAAAATAAGAAGGACGCAAACGAATCTTAGTTTCTGGCCCATAAAACTCACGAGCAAAATAGAGTAGCGTGTCTTTCATATCGGCAAACGACACGTTTTTATCAATGTACAATCCTTCTATCTGATGGAAAATGCAATGCGCCCGAGACGATACCGCCTCATTGCGAAACACACGGCCAGGAACTAAAATGCGAATGGGTGGTTTTTGATTTTCCATTACCCGAACTTGGATAGAAGACGTGTGCGTTCGCAAGGCGAAATCAGGGTCTTTCGCAACAAAGAACGTGTCTTGCATATCGCGGGCAGGATGTTCAGGCGGAAAATTGAGTGCGGAGAAATTATGCCAATCGTCCTCAATTTCTGGGCCTTCTGCCACAGTAAAGCCAATGCGCTGAAAAATGCTCACCACTTCTCTGCGTACCATAGAAACGGGATGGCGCGTTCCCATTTCAATTGGAAATGGCGGAACAGTTAAATCCACATCGGGAATTGGGCCTCCCGCAGAATTATTTACCTGTGTTTGGGCCTCCTCAAATTTTCCTTCAGCAAACTGCTTTAGAGCGTTCAGTTGCTGACCATACGACTTTTTTTGGTCGTTGGGCACTTCGCGAAACGCATCGAACAATTGCCCAAGCAATCCTTTCTTGGAAAGATACTTGAGGCGATATGCTTCCAATTCGGTCGCATCTTTTAGACTGCAACCGTCTATTTCGGTTTTATAATTCTCTAACTCTTGGAGCATTACTCTTGGTGACGAAACATCGCCCGCAGACGCGTTTCTCTTTTAGGTTGATTCTAGAATTACTTCTTCTTAAGCACTTTTACTTTCATTGGTATCGGCACCACCGGACGATCAGCTTGAGCTGTTTGAACCGCAGCAATTTTGTCTACCACGTCCAATCCTTCTATTACTTCGCCAAAAACAGTGTATTGCATATCCAAATGAGGTGTTCCTCCAATTTCTGCGTAAATCTTCTTTTGTTCGTCCGTGTAGGTAACTCCCAAACGCTCTTGCATTTTGGTAATGGTATTCACATCATATTTCTGACCTTGAACGATGTAAAACTGAGACCCTGATGAACTGCGCAATGGATTAATGCCATCAGCCATTCGCGCTCCAGCCAAAGCTCCTTTTTTGTGAATAAATGCTTTTTTGATTTCCGCAGGAACAACTTGACGGTCGTCCAATTTTACTGGCGCTCCTTCCGAACCTCCACCTTGAATCATAAAACGATTGATAACGCGGTGAAAAATGCTGCCATCGAAATTTCCAGCCGCGGCAATTTCTAGAAAGTTATCGCGGTGCAATGGAGTTTCGTTGTAAAGCAACACCTTAATGTCGCCATAGCTGGTGCTGATTAAAACCACTGGTCCTTCAGCCTCTTGAGCCATACCATTCATCGAAAAGGCAGCAACTGCGAGCGTAAAAATTAGTTTCTTCATGAGTTAAGGTGTTTAAGATGTGTAACTTTGAACTGTTTTGGCTCCATTCTGACCGGATTCGTTAGTTTTGGAGCCGTGCAAAGTTACTTTTTGAATTCAACAGCAAAACCATGAAGACTTCCATTTCCAAATTTCTACTTCCAGCACTAGTTTTCGCACTCGTTGCAGGTGTTTCGGCATGCAAGGAAAGTACCGATGCCGTTATTCGCGTAACGGTGGTTCAAAACGTTATTGACCAAATAAGTCAAGATACCGTTGTAGAGCCAGTAGCTCAAGCCCTAGTTCGTTTTTATCAAGATGAAAAGGTTGGAACGCTATGGTTAGAAGAAATCGTAACCACGAGCTCTACAGGCGTAGCAGAATATGTTTTTGCCAATCCAGCCATTTTGAAATACGATGTGACTCATGCTGGCAGAAGCTCGCTCGAAAACTTCGTGATTCTAGAGCAAGGCGAAACCGTAGAGGTAACGGTGAACTTGGATGAGCTGTAAGCGCTCAGCTTAACAACTCTGCATTTTTGAAGTAATCGATTACCGCTTCTTTCATTAAGCGACTTTGTTCGTTGGGGTTTAGTTTTGGAAGTTTCCCTATGGTTTTATAGTGCGGCCAGCCGTCTTGGTCCATCCCTTCAAATTCATAATACCCATATTGGCTAAGTAATTTGCAGATGGCAATGTGCATCAAGTCCAGCTTCTCGTGTTTCTTAAATTCGCGCTGGCCTTGCCCTAATTCTTGAACTCCAATAAGAAACAACACCGTTTCTAATTCCAACCCTTCTCCAAACTGGGTTTCCAAACGAGCAATTAGTTCGCGCCATTCGCGCTGAAAATCAATATCAAGCATGGTACAAATTTAGCACGGGCGAGCATCCTTCAGCAAAACACTATTTTTGGCCTCCGCTACATTATGCGTTTTTACCCCATATCCATTATCGTAAGGTTTATTTTTCCTTTCTTTTTGGTGCTTGCGTTGGGATGCTCTCCAACTATAGGGCAAACGGTAGATCAAGGTGACAACCTTGGCGTGCCGCTCGATATTGTTTTTGTTATCGACATTAGCGGAAGTACTGGAGGGATTTTAACCTCGGTGCGTGATAAGTTTTGGGAGTTGCAAAATGAGATGTCGCGCCTCACCCCGATCGCAAACTATCGGCTGGGGATTGTGTGCATGGGAAGGCCCAGTTTCAAAAAGGAAAACAACTACATCAAAGTGATTTCCGATTTAACAGACGATATTGAGGCGGCTGCAGCTCCATTTTTCGAAATTAAAGACCTTACCGCTCCTGGCAACTATCATTTGGGTTATGGCCTAGAGGTAGCTTTAAATGATTTGTCATGGTCAAAAAATCCAGATGCCCTCAAGGTAATTTTCGTGACAGGAAATGGCCGTGCATATTCGGGTCCTGGGTGTTCGAAAGCTATAAAAACTGCTAACGAAAAGGGCATTATTATTCACTCGCTTTACTTTACTGCTTACGAGAATAAAGTGGAGCAAGAAGAGTGGAGAGATTTGGCTTCGGCTTGCGGAGGAAAATACCATCCTATTGGATTGCGAGAACCCAATATTCAGTTTGAAAAACCTTACGACAACGACCTTCTTTTGGAAGCTTGCGCTATGATAAACACCACCTATGTGCCTTATGGGCCCGATGGTGTTGCAAGGTATAAGGCACAAACCTCGTTGGACGAAGACGCGGAGTTGCAGGGAGAAAATCCATTTGAAGCTCGGACGTTTTTCAAAGCCACTGAATTGTATCAAGGAGAAAACCAATCGTGGGATTTGGTAGATTTATTAATCGCAGGGAAAATGAAAGACAACATCCAACGCAAGTATTTGCATGGCGTGTTGCAGCAACTTTCAGAAGAGGAACTGCGCTTGCATGTGACCGAAATGAGCTATGACCGGGGGGAATATATTTCCATTATAAAAATGCTGACTACCAAGCGCGAACAGTATATGCGGAACGTGCGGGAGAAAATGATGCTCTATCGCTATGGTACTACATTTTTTGGGGTAATGAACCGCACGATGGTAGACATGGCGGTATCGAAAGGTTATGTACACGAATACTAAATAATCATGGAATATTGGCTAGATGCGCTATTGGCCGTTCCGTTGCTATGGATGCTCTACAAAGGATTTACACGTGGGTTTATCATGGAGATTGCGCGGCTCATTGCCCTAATTTCTGGTGTTTACCTTGCAGCTCGGTTCTCTACATTATTGGCCGAATACGTGTATAAAAACACGTCTATTACCTATGAGTTTCTTCCCATAATTGCCTTTGCGGTAATTCTGATTTCCGTGTTAGTTCTGGCTTATTTCTTTGCCAAAACATTGGAAGGCGGTGTGAAAATGGTGGCAATGGGATGGGCCAACAAAGCTGCTGGGGCATTTTTCGGCTTTGCCCGCGGTGCGTTTCTTCTTAGTCTATTGTTGCTGTTTGTAAACCGCGTTGGCCTTTTGGACAGCCTAGAAGAACAAGATGCGGTGAAAAAGTCGTTTCTATTCCGACCCATTCAATCTATAGCGCCATTTACGCTTCCTATTTTGGAAGAAATAGACAAAGATGCCATTGTGAATAGCTTAAGCGAAAAAGCGGATGAGGTAGAAGATTCTATCCGCGAAATTATTCCCGAATAGCGGCAATACCAGTAAGCTCTGTGCCTTCCATGTATTCCAATAGCGCACCTCCACCTGTAGAAACATAGCTCACTTTGTCGGCTAAATCAAATTGATTTACTGCCGCCACGCTATCGCCACCACCTACCAACGAAAACGAGCCATTGGCTGTAGCCGCAACAATGGAGCGACCAATAGCCTCTGTACCATGTTGAAATTTCTCCATTTCAAACACGCCCATCGGGCCATTCCACAATATGGTTTTGGATTGCATCAGCAATTCGTGGTAGGCTTTTTCTGCTTTTGGCCCCACGTCCAAGCCCATCCATCCATCAGGAATGGCGTTGCTCTCACAAATTTTAGTGTTGGCGCCATTATCAAAACGGTCGGCCACAATAGAATCTATTGGAAGGTGAATTTGAACCCCTTTGGCTTTGGCTAATTCTAAAATCTGTTTTGCGGTATCCAAAAAATCATCTTCTACCAACGAGCTGCCTACTTTGCCACCCATGGCTTTCACGAAGGTGAAGGTCATGCCGCCACCAATAATTATGTGGTCTACACTAGCAAGCAAATTGGTGATTATGCTGATTTTGCTTGACACTTTTGCTCCGCCCATTACTGCTGTTAGCGGACGTTCGGCATTTTTCAGCACGCGGTCAACGCTCTCAATTTCCGCGGCTAGTAGATAGCCAAACATTTTATCGTTGGGGAAAAATTGCGCCACTACCGTGGTGCTTGCATGGGCGCGATGAGCTGTGCCAAACGCATCGTTTACATACACATCGCCCAAACGCGCTAGTTTCTGGCTGAAATCAATATCACCTTTCTCTTCTTCATTATGAAATCGAAGATTTTCCAATAGTAATACCTGACCCATTTTCAGGTTTTTGACCGCATTTTCGGCCACTTCACCAATGCAATCGGAGGCAAAAAGCACTTCGGTTTGCAACAATTGACCAATGTGGGGCACTAGGTGGCGCAGCGAAAACTTGTCTTCTGGCCCACTCTTAGGCCGGCCAAGGTGGCTCATTAGAATTACCGCTCCACCATCTTTCAAAATCTTTTTGATGGTAGGAATTGCCGCCTGAATGCGAGTGTCGTCCGTTATGTGGAATTGCGCATCGAGCGGCACATTAAAATCCACACGAATAAGGGCTTTTTTGCTAGCAAAAGAATAAGAGTCCATTGTTTTCATGGCGCAAATGTAATAAGCTGGGAAAATGCAATCTCTAGAGATTATCTCCATTCCCCAACAATTACTTTTGGGAAATGATATTGGTAACAGGAGGAACGGGGCTGCTGGGCGCACATGTGCTGTTTCGGCTGCTGCAGGAAGAAACGCCAGTTCGGGCGCTGCATCGCAATACTGCAAGCTTGGTCGTAGTTAAGGCTATTTTTGGCCATTATACCGATAATCCTGCTGCGCTGATGGAGTGCATCCATTGGGTGCAAGGCGATATTCTCGATATTCCTTCGTTGGAAATTGCGATGGAAGGTGTGACTGAAGTGTATCATGTGACTGCGGCTGTTTCGTTTGTCCCCAAAGACCGCGAATGGATGGACAAGGTGAATGTGGAAGGCACCGCCAACGTGGTGAACCTATGCCTTGACCAAGCGGGAGTGCGTATGTGCCATGTAAGTTCGGTAGCGGCCATTGGCCGCACAGAAAAGCAAGATACCATTTCGGAAGCGACAGAATGGAAGCCTTCTAGCCGAAATTCGAACTATGGCGTGAGCAAACACAAAGCCGAAATGGAGGTGTGGCGCGGCATTTCCGAAGGGTTGGAGGCCGTGATTGTGAATCCGTGCATTATACTTGGTCCGGGTAATTGGAACCAAAGCAGTGCTGCATTATTTACCAAAGTATGGAAAGGACTGCCGTATTACACCCAAGGTGTAAATGCCATGGTAGATGCACGCGATGTGGCCGAAGTGATGGTGCAACTCATGAAAAAGCGCATTAGCGGTGAGCGCTATATTGTGGCTGCCGACAATTTTCCGCTTCGCCAAATTTTTGATGGCATTGCAGACGGTTTGGGTAAAAAACGTGCTACGCTAAACGCTTCTCCCGCCTTGATGGCTGTGGCTTGGCGATTGGAAAAATTGCGCTGTTTTTTAATGCGAGCAAAGCCGTTCATAACCCGCGAAACGGCCAATAGCGCCATTCACATTAGCAGATACGACAACTCCAAATTGTTGAAGGCGTTACCCGAATTTCGCTATCGCCCCATAGAACAGACCATAAAAGAGGTAAGTGCTATGTTTCTTAAGGCGCATTCTGGGCAGGCCGCGAGCTAGATTCTGCGTCAATTTCAGACAGGCGCTCCAACACTTTATCATAAATTCCACTCATCTCGTCCGGTCGTTTGGAGTAGAAAAACAGGGTGCTGTCGAACTCTGTTTTGGTGATGCCATGCTTTTTGAAAATGGCCTCAAACATTTGGTTGTAGTTCGGTTTCAACGAATCGACACTTATCAATTTTAGGTTGGCTGCCGTTTCTACCAAGTGCATATCTACCATAATGCCTACCAAACTATCGGATGCAATGAGATAATCTGGCTGGTTTTTCTTGTCGGTACAAGAGGCCATGAAGAGAATTAAAAAGAGGGACGTGGGACGTGGGACGTGGGACGATAAAATCGTAGAAAAAAGAAACGAGCCAAAACGCAAAGGGAATGTTATCATTTTTGAAAGGTTAATCGTTTGCCCAACTCACCTTCAATTAGTTTTCCATCGCTGTAAGCCAAACGGCCGTTTACAAAGGTGTGGGCAATGCTGCTTTGGAAGGTGGTTCCTTCAAAAATGCTCCATCCACATTTGTAGCGAATGTTTTCTTTGCTCACCGTCCAAGGATTGTTTGGATTAACAAGAACGAGGTCGGCAAAGTAGTATTCGCGAAGGAACCCCCGCTCTTCCAATCCAAAACAAATGGCTGGTGCATGGCACATTTTTTCTACCATGCGCTCAATGGAAATTGCTCCATTGCGCACATGTTCCATCATTGCGGGCAGGGCATGTTGCACCAACGGTCCACCCGATGGGGTTTGGAAATAGCCTCCTTGTTTTTCGTCCCACGTGTGGGGCGCATGGTCGGTGGCAATAATATCAATCCTATCGTCTAGCAATGCATTGAAAATCCCTTGGCGGTCTGCTTCAGTTTTTACTGCTGGGTTCCATTTTAACAATGCGCCTTTGGTAGCATACATAGCATCTGTAAACGTGAGATGATGAATGCACGCTTCGGAAGTGATGCGTTTTTTCTCCAGAGGAATAGTGTTGTCAAATAGATGCGTTTCCTTTTCGGTAGAAATGTGCAAAATGTGCAATCGGGTTCCGTGCTTTTTGGCCAATGCCGCAGCTTTGGACGATGATAGATAGCACGCCTCCACATCGCGAATTATTGGATGGGCCGACATAGGCACATTTTCTCCATATTCAGCACGAAAGCGTTCTATATTTCTGCGCACAGTGGCTTCGTCTTCGCAATGCGTGGCAATGAGCATGGGGCATTTGGAGAAAATCCCTTCTAACGTGGCCTCGTTATCCACAAGCATATTGCCCGTAGATGAGCCCATAAAAATCTTCACTCCACACACATTTCGTGGGTCTGTGCGCAACACTTCTTCCAAATTATCGTTGCCCGCACCCATAAAAAACGAGTAGTTGGCTAGGGAAACTTGCGCAGCACGGTCATACTTTTCTTGCAGCAGTTTTTGGGTAAGTGCGTTTGGAATTGTGTTGGGCATTTCCATGTAACTGGTAATTCCACCAGCTACGGCTGCACGAGATTCGGTATACAAGTCGCCTTTGAGCGTAAGTCCTGGTTCGCGAAAATGAACTTGGTCGTCAATCACTCCGGGCATCAATAGCAAGCCTTCGGCATCCATTTCATGCACTCGGCCTTGCACCGAAATGGAAGGTGCTATTTTAACTATGCGGTCATTTTTAATCAACACATCAGTCACAAACGAGCGGCCTTCATTCACGATTTTGGCGGAGCGGATTAGAGTGTTTGTCATTTGAGAAAATTAGTCTTGTGCAAAGGACGCTATGCAAAGTTCCTTATCAAAGCCCGAATTAAGAAAAAGAGAAACAAACCTATGCCTAGGATACTTAAAGGATACTCCTCAGCTTATTTCTTCCGCTTTGGATAGGACTTGAACAAACTCTTCAAGCGAATGCGCAGCACGCCAAATATGGCTTCCTTAAAAATTCCGCTACTCATTTTAGACTCTCCAGCGGTGCGATCGGTGAAAATTATAGGGATTTCGAGAATATCAAATCCGTATTTCCACGTGATGTATTTCATTTCTATTTGAAAGGCATACCCGAAAAAACGAACCTTATCCAACGGTATGGTTTCGAGCACCTCTCTGCGGTAACATTTGAATCCTGCGGTGGTGTCGCGAATGGTCATGCCTGTAATAAAACGCACGTAGGCCGAGGCATAATAGCTCATCAACACGCGACCCATAGGCCAGTTTACCACATTTACACCTTTGATGTAGCGCGAACCAATAACTAAATCGGCAGGATGGGAAACCGCAGCATCGTAAAGTTTTATGAGGTCTTCGGGGTTGTGCGAAAAATCGCAATCCATCTCGAATATGAATTTATACTCGCGCTGCAATGCCCACCGAAATCCATGGATATACGCTGTGCCTAGTCCAAGTTTGCCTTTGCGTTCTTGAATAAAAATACGGTCGGGATGAAGCGCCATTTTCGCTTTAACTAGCGATGCTGTTCCATCAGGCGAACCATCATCGACAATAAGCAAGTGAAATGGCTTGGATAGCCCCATCACAGTGTCTATCATTCGCTCCACGTTTTCACGCTCGTTGTACGTGGGTATGATGACTAGACTATCGGACACTGTTTGGGATTGGGTCTGCTAAATTAGGTATTGGGTGCTTGGAAGCGACCAAATGGATATGGAAATTGATGTTAAATCATCCCAATCCATTAAAATTAAACGGCTTTAGTTGGCTTTCTCGTTAAAAATGACTTGGACAATGGTTTGCCCTACGGCTTTCAATGTATTGCGGTCAATGGAGCTGAGGTTGTCTGCTTGGGTGTGCCAATATGCTCCATAACCGGTTTGCGTAGTATTGTCGTGCTGCATAATAGCCACGCATGGAATGCCCGCTTGCGAGCCAATGTAGAAATGGTCGTGTAGCACATTTCGTGTTAGGTTGAACCGGAAATTGTTTTCGTAGCCCAGTTTGTGTGCAATGGTCCAAACATGGCGGGTTTGCTTTTCGGCATATTTCATTGATTCGCCTTCGAGGGTAAATGCAGCATCCTTGGCTGCCACCATGTCAACCATAATGGCATATTCGGCTTTGTATCCCGCCACATTCGGCTGTTTGGCCCAATAGCGCGCTCCCATGCAATAGTAAAATTCAGCATCGGGTGTGTCGCCTTCTTCCCAGCCTCTTCCTTGGTCTTCGGTATCGAATAGAAGGATGTCTACGCCAATTTCGGGAGCTGTTTTTGCCAACAAACGCGCCACTTCGAGCAACACACCAACTCCGCTTGCGCCATCATGAGCCCCATCAATGGGTTCGTTAAAACGGTCGGGTTCTTGGTCGGAAGTAGGCCGCGAATCCCAGTGCGCCACTAGCAAAATCCGCTTTTTCTTTTCTGGAGAGAATGACCCAATAATGTTTCGCATTGGTATGCGCTTTCCATCGGCAACGATTACGGAATCGCGCTGTTCCATCACTTGGGCACCATAGCGATTCAGGGTTTCAACCAAATAGTTTCCGCACTGGGTGTGCGTATCCGTTCCGGGAATGCGCGGACCGAAATTCACTTGATTGGCTATTTGGAAATATGCAGAATCGGCATTGAATTCCACAGCTGGCTCCAATACCATGGCGTCTACATCAGCTTTGTAGCTGGGAGAACAGCTGCCGAAACCAATTAAAAATGAAAAATTAAGAATTAAGAATTGCCAAAAGTGGCTTGACTTATGGCCTGTCACTTGCTTTTCGTTACAGTTCATTCCAAAGACCATTCGCTACCTTCCTTGCCGTCCATCACTGTAATTCCAGCTTGTTTCAACGCATTGCGAATGCCATCTGCGGTAGCAAAATCACGGTCGGACTTTGCTTTTACACGCATATCCAACAGCAAATGCACCACATTATCCAAAGCCTCAGCGCTTCGCGAATCGTTGGCTACAGCTAATCCTAACCCCAACACATCCGAAAAATAGGCATGATAGATTCCTGAAAGTTTCTCCAATTCTTCCTTTGCTGGAACAGATTTTTCTTGGCCGTTTTTTAGTGCATTGGCAAACGTAACTATTTCGAACAAAACCGCTATGGTCTGAGCAGTATTCAAATCGTCATCCATAGAAGACTTAAGGCGCGATGCCCAATCTTCAATTCGAGCGGACATTGCATCCGAGGCACTTCCGAAATTCAAAGCGTTTCCAGCCAAAATAGCTTGTGCATTTCTCAGTTTGGCAAATCCCTTTTCGGCAGCTTGCAATGCTTCGTTGCCAAAATCGAGCGTGCTGCGATAATGTGCTTGAAGTATGAAAAAACGAATGGTCATTGGATCATACGCCTTTTCCAACAACACATTTTTTCCACTAAAAAACTCGTGAAGCATGATGGTGTTGCCCAACGATTTGGCCATTTTTTGCCCGTTGAGCGTAATCATGTTGTTGTGCAACCAATAGCGCACGGGTTCGTGGCCTGTTGCGCCTACACTTTGGGCAATCTCACATTCATGATGAGGAAAAAGCAAATCCAAACCTCCTCCATGAATGTCAAATGTTTCGCCCAAATACTTGCGACTCATTACCGAACATTCGATGTGCCAACCCGGAAAACCCTCGCCCCAAGGTGAAGGCCAACGCATAATATGTTCCGCTGAGGCTTTTTTCCACAACGCAAAATCCAGCGGACTACGTTTGCCTTCTTGGCCTTCCAAATCGCGGGTGTTGCTTTGCAAATCCTCAATTTTCCGTCCGCTTAGCTTGCCATAATTGTGTGCTTTGCTAAACTTTTCTACATCGAAATACACCGACCCATCGGCCACATAGGCATAGCCATTGGCAATCAATTGCTCAGTCATGGCAATTTGTTCAATGATGTGCCCGGAAGCTTGGGGTTCGATACTGGGGCGCAACACGTTTAGCGCGTCCATATCGCGGTGATAGCGGTCTTTGTAATACTGCACCACTTCCATGGGTTCTAACTGCTCTAACCGCGCCTTTTTGGCAATTTTATCTTCTCCATGGTCGGCATCGTTTTCCAAATGGCCCACATCGGTAATGTTGCGCACATATCGCACCTTGTAGCCCAAATGGCGCAAGTAGCGAAACACTACATCAAAGGTGATGGCCGACCGCGCATGGCCCAAATGCGCATCACCATACACCGTTGGTCCACACACATACATACCCACATGAAGAGGACTTATGGGTTCAAATACCTCTTTGCGGTGGGTTATGGTGTTGTGAAACTGTAGAGTAGAATTCATGTTCAGGCTGTAAGGGTGCAAATATAGGTTAGCCCATTTGGGTAAAGGCACTCTAGCTTTGCATCCAACCGAACTTACATTTCAAGTATTTAACTGTGCTTTCTTCTTTCCAATTTCAATTTTCCCTGCAAAATCAGCATACGTTAGTTGATATTCCTTCGGCTTCGGGCATGGCTGTAGTGGGCGATTTTATCTATGTGGTGGGCGATAATTCACCGTGGCTGTTTAAGTTGGATAGCAACTTTATCCTAGTGGAACGCATTGCCCTTTTCCCAGAATTGGACGCTTCTCACGACTTCATTTTCCCAAAAAAAGACAAGCCCGATTTGGAAGCCATGACGGTTTATGAGTCCGAAAATGGCCCTGTATTGCTCATTTTTGGTTCGGGTACTAAATCGCCCCAACGGGATATGTGTATCGAAGTAACGCTAGGCGAATTACGTGTTCGTCATTATTCACTTGTTGACTTTTACACCAATTTGAGAGCATATACTGGTCTTACACTAGAGGAATTGAACATAGAAGGTTCGGAAGTTATTGGCGATGAACTTCTCCTGTTGAACCGAGGTATAAACATGATTATTCGCTACAGTTTGGTGGAAGTGGTTGGCTACCTAAGACATAATGGAAATTGCCCCGAACCCACGTTTTCTCGAATAACTCTCCCGAAAATTCAGGGAATAGAGGCTGGATTCTCCGGAGCTAGTATGCTTCCAGATTCGGATCACATGATGTTTGTGGCTTCGGTAGAAAACACTTCCAATTGGATAGATGATGGAGAAGTTTTGGGGAGCTTTATTGGCATACTGCCCTTAAATGAACTCAGCCATAGCGTTGCACCTTTGTTTGTCTTGATTTCCAATAAAGAGGAACATCGCGAACTAAAAGTAGAGTCTGTTGCTGTATTCGCTACCAACAAAACGGGCTGCTATGATGTGCTGTTAGTGACGGATAGCGATGGTGCCCAATCGGAATTGCTAACTGGTACGTTGATGTATTCGGATACTACTTCGGTTGTTTGATGAGCGGAGTAAAAAGACAAATAACGTTTGGATGTGAAAAATTTCCAACGGGCTAAAACTTACTTCGCCTTAGTTGTGTTATCAGATTTATGGTTCAAACCCTGTCTTTCATCGCACAGTTTTATGCTTACGTTTGTTCCTGTCACTAAATTTCGGTAGGTTAAAGTGAAATGAAACCGCTAGGACTAGGCATCCTGCTGCTTTATTTTACGTTTTGAACCTGTTGTTATGATTAAACAGCATCGTTTTCGGTGCTGCAATTTGATAATGAAAAACGCAGTTCTACTGTTTTCGGTTCTTCTTTTCACCGCTCCTAGCGCTTGGTCGCAAGGGTGTGATAATGCGGATTTCAGTAGCAATAGTTTCGTCAATTGGGTGGGGCGCACTGGATCATGTTGCGGTATTTCTACGCCCAGCACAGGTATTGTAAACGGTCGCCACACTGTAATGACCGGAACTGGCACTGACCCTGTGGCTTGCGATCAAATATCGGTTGTAGCTCCTGGCTATTTAACCTCTGCCCGATTGGGAAATAGCAACGTGGGAGCCGAAGCCGAAAGGTTGTCATACACCTATTTAGTTACCGCCCAAAATGCGCTTTTCACCTATTCGTATGCGGTAGTATTCGAAGATCCAGGGCATTCTATTTCCGAACAACCACGCTTCGAAATTCGTGTGCTCAATGCTGGAGGTCAGCTCGTAAGCCCACAATGTGGATTTTATCAAGTAACTGCTGCTGCAAATATTAGTGGATTTCGAGATTGTGGTGGTGTACGTTACAGAGCCTGGACACCAGTAGGAATAGACCTTTCTGCCTATGTGGGACAAAACATCACCATCGAATTTTCTACGGGAGACTGCGCACTTGGTGGTCATTTTGGATATGCCTATATTGTTGGTGAATGCAATCCATTGGAAATTCAGGTGGATTATTGCCCTAGCAACAGCGACCAAGCCATACTTACGGCTCCAAAAGGATTTGATTATTTGTGGAGCACAGGGCAAACCACTCAGCAAATTACGTTGAACAATCCTCCCAATGGAGCGGTGTATTCTTGCACATTGACTGCCGTAACGGGCTGCCAAGTAACCGTAAATACCACCATCACTTCTACAGCGGTTAACACCGATTTTAGCTTTCCTCCTCCTTGTCCAGGATTGCCCATTCAATTCACCGACCTCAGCACATCGAACATTGGCAACATAATATCCTGGGATTGGAATTTTGGGGATGGCACCACTTCCACCGTCCAAAATCCTGTGTACACCTATCCCCTAAGTGGTTTGTATAACGTAAGCCTAACCGCCATGACCGATGCTGGTTGTATGGCTTCGTATTCAACTACGGTTGATGTGAATCCCTATCCTCAAGCGGGTATGGATGCTCCATCCGTTTGCCACCAAACGCCTACTCAGTTTATCAACACCACCCTCTTCCCTCCTACTATTGGTTCGTGGAGATGGGATTTTGGAGATGGCTCTCCATTCAATACCATCGATTGGAACCCGCTACATACCTACGCTGCGCCCGGAAACTACAATGCCCAATTGGTTACTTATTCTCAGAATGGCGTATGTGCCGACTCGGTTACAGTGGCTACTTCGGTTGCTCCGCTTCCTGTTCCGGGATTCGACTTTCAGGACGTGTGTTTTGGTGAAACCGTTGATTTTACCGCCACTTCAGTTGGCAACATCACTAACACCCGCTGGAATTTTGGCGACAATAGCCCTCCCAGTTTTTTTGCCAATACATCTCACGATTACATCGCTCCAGGAAATTATAACATTACCATGCGCATTATCAGCCAAGAAGGCTGTATCGACTCGCTTACTCGGGCACTTACGGTTAGTCCTACGCCTATTTCTGATTTTGCTGTAGATGCCGAATGCGAAAGCGTTCCTGTAAGTTTTACAAACTCGAGCAGCATTCCTCCCATTGGTAACACCATTGGAAGTTGGGTTTGGGATTTTGGCGATGGCAGTCCTGCGAATAATACTGATTGGGAACCGCAACATCTCTATCCTGCTTCTGGCACCTATGATGTAACGCTAATTACGCGGTCGCTCGATTTGCTTTGCACCGATACGCTTGTCGACTCTGTGCGAATCTATTCCTTTCCTCAAGTCGATTTCTCGTTTCAAAATGTCTGCTTTGGCAAACCTGTTGAATTTGTAGACCTCTCCACAGGAGAAATTAGCAGCTGGCGATGGGATTTTGGCGATGGTAGTCCACCCAATTTCAACGCCAACATTAGCCATATCTATCCCAACCCAGGCACGTTTACGGCTCAACTTACTGTGACTACCATTTATGGCTGTTTTGCAGTGATGCAGCAAGATGTGGTTATCTATCCTTCGCCCACTGTAGCCTTTACCCACAACGAAGTGTGCGATGGCGATACCATTCAACTTTCCTCTGCAGCTAGTGTTCCGGCTCCCGGAGCTATTGTGAATTACGGCTGGGATTTGGCCGATGGTAGTCCTCAATTTAGCGGTCCAAACGTTTCACATTTGTATCCGTTTGCAGGCAATTTCAACGTGAAGCACTTCGTTATTACCACCGAGGGATGTTTGGATTCGTTGGTGCAAACTGTATCGGTACATCCCAATCCTGTGGTCGACTTTTCGGGCGAACCTACTGAAGGATGTTCTCCGCTTTGTGTGGATTTCTTCGACCTGTCAGGTATTATGACGGGATTTAACCAAATCCATGTGTGGGATTTTGGCGATGGAGGCGGTATCTCGCAGCAAAACACCAGTCATTGCTACATCAATACTACTACAAATGTAGTGGACACATGGCCTGTTACTCTAACCGTTACTTCGAACGAAGGCTGTATTTCAACCATCACTAAACCAAATTACATAAGCAACTTCCCTGTTCCTGTTTCACGATTTGACCTCACGCCAAAACGGACTACACTTCTGTTTCCCACTATCGATTTCACCAATTTAAGTGTAGATGCAGTAACATGGCTGTGGTCTTTTGGAGACGAGCAAGTAAACAACACCTCCACTACCCAAAATCCACAATACACGTATTTGGATTCGGGCACTTACTCCATTTCGCAAATTGCATTTAACCAATATGGTTGCACAGATACTAGCACGGCCAGCATGGTTGTGGCGCCTGCATTCACTGTTTATATTCCTAACACGTTTACACCAGACGAAAACGGAGTAAACGACCGTTTCGTGGTTACAGGAACAGGCATCACTGGGTTCGAAATGAGCATTTTTGACCGTTGGGGTAAAGAAATTTTTTACACGAAAGAAATTGAAAAGGGCTGGGGTGGAGATGTAGACCACAGTGGAGATGTAGCCAAAAATGACAGCTATGTCTACTCCATTGTGGTTATCGATATTTTTGGAAATCCACACCTCTTTCATGGGCGGGTCATGATATTAAAATAGAGTTGTGCGGGCGGTACAGACCATAATGCTCATCCTCTGCTTCGGGCAAATTGCCCAAGCCCAATTGGTTATAGACCCTTCGTATACCGCTGCACAATTGGCTGATATTGTGGTGGGCGATGGCATTGTGGTAACCAACGTTCAGCTCAACTGCCCAACGGGAGGAAGTGCGTTTTTTGATGGCTCGGCTACCAATGTGGGTATACCAACAGGAATTTTGCTCACTACGGGTTCTGCCGCTGTAGCTGCTAACAGTAACAACAACACAGGTGGAGGAGTTTGCAGTGGTGCTCCGGGCGACCCCAATGTGCAGGTGGTTGCCAACGAAACTACCTATGATGCCTGTATTCTCGAGTTCGATATTGTGCCTACGTGCTCGGTGCTCAACTTTAGTTTTGTTTTTGGCTCGGAAGAATATCCAGAATACATCAATAGAGAGTTTGCGGATGCTATGGTTATCACGGTTTCGGGTCCGGGAATTGTCGGAGTGCAAAACATTGCTTTGGTACCTGGCACAGCAACGCCTGTTGGCATTAATACAGTGAATAGCAGCGACAACAATCAATACTACGTAGGTGGCGGTTCCATCCAATACGATGGGTTTACTACTCCGCTAACTGCGTCTGCCAACGTCACTTCGTGCGAGCGGTATCACATTAAAATAGCAGTAGCCGATGCTGCCGACTGCATCTTCGATTCGGGTCTATTTGTGGCAGAAAACAGTATGGATTGCGGTGTCAGCACTGCGGTAATGACCGATTATACCGCTGGTGCAAACCAACCCATTGAAGGCTGCCGCGATTATACCATCGACTTTTGCCGCCAAGGCAGCACAGCCACAGCCTACAACCTCAACGTTAGTTTTGCAGGTGCGGCCATAAGTGGTGTGGATTACACCTTGCTGCCTAGCACCGTTTCATTTGCTGTAGGCGAGCAATGCAAAACTGTGACTATTGCCCCAATTGTAGATGGACTGCTGGAAGGCGATGAACCCCTTTTGTTCATTTACGAGGCCATTTCGGGCAGTTGCGTAGTACTTGATACTATTGAAATTCTATTGCGTGACGACCAAGGACTTACGCCCGATTTCTATCACAACGATGTGTGCGATGGGAACACCGTTTTCTTCAATAATGCCACCACAATTTTACCACCTGCTACCGCCACTTTATTTACGTGGAAACTTGGGGATGGAACCGAAGTAACGCAATACAATTACTCCTATCAGTATGCCATTCCGAGCAATTACGATGCATGGCTCATCGCCACAAGTACTGATGGCTGTGTGGATTCGGTGATGCACACCGTAAATGTGTACGACTATCCTGAGGCCAATTTTACCCTTGGTGGTGATTTGTGTTTGAGCGAACCTGCACTGTTTACCAATAGCTCCACACCATCTACCAACGATGCTATGGGCCAAGTAAGTTGGAATTTTGGCGATGGTGCAGGCGCAAGCACTTGGGATGCTACACATACGTATTCCCTGCCAGATACTTTCCCTGTAGTGCTCACGGTATCTACCCAAACGCTTGGATGCGCCACTATACTGCGAGACACGATTATCGTTTACCCTGCCATTTTCACCGATTATATTTTTGCCAATGTGTGCTTGGGCAACACCGTTAATTTCATCAATCTATCGAACGGAAGTGGAACATGGGAATGGGATTTTGGCGATGGAAGTCCGCTAGAAAACACCTTCGATGTGGCACACGATTTCTTGTATGCCGACACCTTCGATGTGCGCCTTGTGGGCATTAGCCCCAACGGATGCAACGATACCACCATCCAGCAAGTATTTGTGTTTGATGCGCCCACGCCCGTTTTCAATGCGCCCAACGTGTGCTCTAATGTGTTGGCCTTGTTCGACAATCAATCTGTAGCGCCCACAATGGGCACATTGGCTTCGTGGTTTTGGTTGTTTAGCGATGGCACTACGGCTTCAGCATTTAGCCCTGCGCACGAATTTCCAACCGCAGGAAACTACGGTGCAACGCTTATTGTCTACTCATCTAACCTCAGTTGTTCTGATACACTTATTCGGCCCATTACAATTTACGAAGTACCGATTCCTGAATTTTTAGTACCCAATGTGTGCGATGGTTTGCCCGTGGAACCCATAGACCAAACCATTGGCAACGTAGCCTTGTATGAATGGGATTTTGGTGATGGTTCGCCCATAGACAACAACCAAGCATCTAGCCACAACTACCTCGCCACGGGGGTTTATCCTGTTTGGTTGCAGGTAACCAATGCCGACCTCTGCACAGATTCTATAAAACACAACGTGATTGTGTATAGCCTGCCGCAGGCGCAATTCACCACCAATATCGTTTGCGAAGGCACTCCAACGGTGTTTTTTAACCAAAGCGGCATTGGTTTTCCCAACAATATTGTGGAATGGGCGTGGGACTTTGCCGATGGTTCGCCCGTGGAGTTGGCGGTTAACCCCAACCACCCGTTTCCCGAAGGGGGAATCTATGATGTGCAATTGCGGGTTACATCGGGCAATGGCTGCCTCGATTCTATCACAGTGCCTGTAACGGTATATTTTGCCCCAACGCCCGACATTATTATCACTGTGAGCGAAGGTTGCCCCCCGCTGTGCACCCAATTCTACGATGCCTCTACCATAGGCAGTGGTGGCATAGTAGAATGGCGATGGAACTTTGGCGACCTTCAAACCAGCACCAATCGCAACGAATCGCATTGCTATGGCAACGAAGAGATATTCGAATCGGCTTTTTATGATGTGAGTCTGCGCACTGTGAGCGATAATGGCTGCGTGGGCACGTTGGTGTTGGATAGCGCTATTGAAGCCTACGCGGTGCCCTATGCCGATTTTACGTGGAGCCCAGACTCGATTAGCATGTTCGATTCGCGCGCATTTTTTGAGGATGGCAGCTATGGTGCCGATTTTTATGCATGGCAGTTTGGCGACCCCAACAACAATGCAACCAGCAACCAGCAAAGCCCCACCTACCAATATACCCAGCATGGCACATTCCCGGTGATGCTCATTGCCTCCAACCATACGGGTTGCGTGGATACTATGATGAAAGAACTGACGGTGTATTCCGATTTTCGGTTCTACATTCCCAATACGTTTACGCCCAATGCCGATGATAAAAACGAGTATTTCTATGGCAAAGGCGAAGGCATACTGCAATACTCCATGCGCATTTTTGACCGGTGGGGTAAACTCATTTTCGAATCTTCAGAACCGTCTTATAAATGGGATGGCAGTATCAATGGTAGCCCCGCGCAACTGGGTAAATACGTGTATCAGTTCAACATCCAAGACGACAACCGCAACTACCATCAGTTTGTGGGAGAGATTATGTTGATGAGATAGGGTAAGGGTGATAACATGACCTTTAGAATATTTACGTGTTTGGGTTGATGGACTTGCAACTTTAATTTGGACAGATAGATAAGACACTAAGCTGCTGTTTTCCAGGTTTGTAAAAAGTTGTTGTATTGGTTAGGTGTCATGTAGTTGAGAGCGGAGTGCCTTCTTTGTGTGTTTTACCAGCATTCGATGTAGTCAAAAACGGCCAATTCAGTTTGTTTCATATTGAGATTTTGGAGGTGATTGGTGCATTCAGATTTCAATGTTTTGAAGAAGTTTTTCCGCGCCACACATCAATAATTCGTGTACACCTACCTGCTCATCAATCTTTGCTCGGTAGTTGTTCCTTTCGTCTGTTCGTTCGAACATAGAATCGCTTTCTACAAGAATTGGAAAGCCATTATTCCTGCATTACTGCTTCCTGCGATTGGCTTTCTGGTTTGGGATAGTCTATTTACCCAATTAGGCGTTTGGGGCTTCAATCCGCGATATATCACAGGACTTTCGTTGTTCAATCTCCCTTTAGAAGAAGTACTTTTCTTTTTCGCAGTGCCTTATGCCAGCTTATTCACCTATGTGGTTCTCAATCACTTTGTGAAATGGGATGTGTTTGGCAAGTTCGCCAAGCCTTTGGGGTTGGCATTATTTGCTGCCTTAGTGGTTATTGCGGTGCTTCATTCCGATAAACTGTACACCTTTTGGACGGCATTGTTGGCTGCGGTGTTCCTAGCAACACATCTATTTGTGCTAAAACGCCATTACTGGAGTCGCTTGCTGTTCGCCTATGTTGTGGTGCTTATTCCATTCTTTATCGTGAATGGATTGCTTACTGGAACTGGACTAGAGGAACCTGTTGTTTGGTACAACAATCAAGAGAATCTCGGAATTCGAATGCTTACCATTCCTGTAGAAGACACTATTTATGGGTTTCTTCTAATTGGATTAAATATCACGCTATACGAATATTTTGTAGGGCATTTTTCATTACGCGGGTAAGTAATTACTCTCCAATATACATCATTCCTACCTGCATCAAACCAATTAGGAATCCTATTACTGCTCCAATATACTCTATAAAAGCAAACTCTTTTTTAAGGAGTTTCATCAGCAATCCTTCTAGTTTTTCAGGGGGCAATTGAGCTACTTTTTCTTGTATTATTTCCTCTACATTAAACCGCTCTTCCAAGTTCTCCATGTAATGATTGATAACCTGAGGCACACTCTGCTCCACTTCTAGCATCAAGTCTCCTTTCATTTTCGTTCTACGCTTTTCTGTAAAAAACAATCCGGCTAAAGGATACTGACGGGGAAATTTCACATTTAGGAAGTAGTCTATCTTAGCTTCAACCAGCTCATTAATAGAAAGAATGTTCTCTGGATTGTTCATTCTGTCCCTCAAGTCTTGGGATGTTAGTAATTCTTCGGCTACCATTTTGCCAATTTTCTCTGCCACTTCCCGTTGATTTTTTGGGAAAATGCCTTGAATCTTAAACAAGCCGAAATTCCAAGGCTCTTTGGGGTAGAACAGCATTTTCACCGCCAAATAGTTGGTGAACCACCCTACCAAGGCAGCAACAAACGGCATCGACCAAACCATAATGTTCATTCCTCTTTAGCTTTAAGTACTTTATTGAGTACGATAAATGGGCCGATTATCGAATACTAGTTTCTCTGTTTGCTAGTTCCCAAGCCGTATAAAAAATGAGGTCCACAATCCTCTTCATTTTTACAAACTGTATCTTTTCGACAGTATCTGTTGGCTGATGATAATCATCATGAACACCGGTGAAGTAAAAAATTACTGGCACCCCGTTTTTTGCAAAGTTGTAATGGTCAGAGCGATAGTAAAACTGGTTGGGGTCATTTTCATCGTTGTATGTGTAGTCCAATTTCAATTGTGTATGTGTGACATTCGTCAACTCACTTAAATGGTGCAACTCTTGGCTTATTTTATCTGCCCCAATTAAATACACATAGTTCGAATCAGGTTCGTGCTGCTTGTCTATCCTACCAATCATATCAATATTCAAATTCACCAAGGTTTTTTCTAGCGGAAAAACTGGGTTTTTAGAATAAAATTCCGAGCCCAACAATCCTTTCTCTTCCCCACTAAAGGCTATGAAAAGCATACTTCTTAGCGGCCCATTGCCTTCCTTTTTTGCTAATGCAAACGCCTCAGCCATTTCTATAAGTGACGTGGTTCCAGAACCATCATCATCTGCTCCGTAATATATCTTTCCTTCATCTTTGCCCAAATGATCGTAGTGGCAGCTTACCACCACTAATTCTTCTTTTTTATCCGTTCCTTCAATGTATCCTAACACATTTTCTGCCACCACTTTTTCCTTATGGCGTTTCACGTGCAGGGTCAATCCTGTTGCTAACTCCTTGCTTATTGGTGCTGCATCTTTTTCTATTCGTTTCTCCAAAAACTGATGCCCTTTCTTTACTCCGGCTGTTTTTAGAATCTTGTCTGCGACCTTAGATGATATAAAAACAACGGGCATTGCTGGCTCGTCTTTCGCTCCGCTCACATCCATAGTTGGCCGTTTTATATATCGACCAAGCTGCACCACAGAACTTGAAAACCTACTATCAATAACAAGCAATGCTTTCGCTCCTCTTTTTTCTGCCTCAATAATTTTCTTTTCCCAATCCGAAGTCCAATCTGTGGTATAAACTGACGTGTCAATTAACGATTTATCACCTTTTTTTGGTTCTCCAGAAGAAACCATTAGCACTTTGTCTTTTACATCTGTTCCCTTGTAATCACTGTAAGAAACGGCATCTATACCGTATCCCAGATAGGTTAATTGGTCTACAGATATGTGCATATCCTGCAGATTGAAGTAATAAATATCTTCCAAAAACCGAAAGGTGTCTTTCGCTGAAATGAGCAGGACAGTATCCGGAAAAGTAACGTTAATGGTATACGATTGTTGGTAGCTACTAAGCCTATCAACCGTGGGAATTCCAAAGGTTTTAAACTGATTTTCAATATACGTTGCGGCCTTCTTTTGACCCAATTTGCCTGTTTCTCTGCCTTCCAAACTATCGGATGCAAGAACTTCTAACCGCTTTCGTAAATCCTGTGTAGTTATAGATCCGGCATAGCGGTTCATCACCTCATTGCTTTGACCCAAAGCATCGCTTCCTATCAATGTAAGAAAATTCAAAAAAATAATACCTACTGCAAAAACAACTGAACCTCTACTTTTTACCTTCATTCTAACAGTTTTTAATAGCAATCTTGTTTACTCGATCAGCATGTCTTCCTCCTTCAAATGCTTCATTTAAAAAGGTATCCACGCAGGCCAATGCTTCCGATTCGGAAATAAAACGTGCTGGCAAGGAAATAATGTTAGCATCATTATGCAATCGTGCAAGTGACGCTATTTCCCTATTCCAGCAAATGGCAGCTCTTATTTTAGGATATTTATTAGCAGTCATAGCAACACCATTGCCACTTCCACAAATAATAATTCCACGTTTAAAGTTTCCATCATTAATAGCCTTAGCCAATGGATGTATCATATCTGGATAATCTACCCTATCTGCATTTGTAGTTCCAAGGTCTGTAACATCCATACCTTGCTGCTTCAATTCGTGTTTTACCAGCTCTTTCAAACCAAATCCAGCGTGATCGCAACTTATGACAATGTCCTTCATGATGTTAATTGATGTGTATATCTGTAAAAACAAAATACTTGTAAAACCTATAAATATCTTACTGGCAGCATACTTCCCGAACGTTCGACAATATCGTTCTTATACACGTGACTTTGCTCATAACTCTATTTGCTTGTTCACATCTTCTTAAACATTGGTATTGCATACTTGGGTAGTTTAACTAAGACTGCATTTTGAATAAAATCTTGTTAGTAATTGCAATTATATATTCACAGTAAATTTCCTTTTTCACAGATTAAACTTATGATTCAATTTTTGTTAATTCTGTTATTCACATCCTTTTAAAGCATCATCTTAATTTTTTGAAAATCTTTTCAATTCTTCATCATTGTAAAAAACCTTTACTTTAATAATAAATTACAACTTAATGATTACTAATAATCTATTAAGTAAAATAATTTTAAGATAACCCACATTACATACATATTTACATTCTTACTTATCTGTTAAAATCATGTTATTAATAACTGATATTTCACTCCTCAAAATTATCTCCAACTAAGTTTTACACGAATGAACAAGCCAATAGTAGTAGTATAAAATATTAAGATTATATATAAATATATTGTTTAGTGGAGTCAAACAAAAACTGTTTTCTTTTGAACTGAGTATCTTTGACCAAGTATGCAACGCTTCATTTTCCTAATTGCTTTTGTATTCATTTCGAAGTTAGGGCTCTGCCAAGTTGGCGAGTTTACCCAGTTCTTTTTTGAGGATGGTAAGGTAGCTAGTGAAGGTATTTTAGTTAATGGAAAACCAAATGGATATTGGAAAACGTATTACCCAAATGGTAAATTAAAATCGGCAGGGAATAGGAAGGATTTTCTACTAGACAGTATTTGGGTTTTTTACACAGAAGATGGGCTGATTAGTCAAGAAGTAACGTATGCTTTGGATGTTAAGAATGGAATAAAGAACACTTATGACGAGGCTGGATTGTTGAGTAAATCCGAGTATTTCAAGAATGATATTAGAAGCATAAAAGCTGAATATTTTTATGAGAATGGAAGAATAAAAGAGTTTATTCCAATCGATACTGTTGGAAAAGGAAAAGAGCAAGGTATTGGATATGAGTATGATGAGTATGATGGTAGGATAATATCTGTAATAAAATATGGCAACGGATACGTTAGTCAGCGAGAACGGATTAATAGAAAAGATAAGTTCAATCAGTCCCAAGGTTTATGGAAAACGTTCTATCCAAATTTGATTTGTCACACCGAGGGAAAGTATAAGAATGATAAAAAGGATGGATATTGGAAAGAGTATGATACCTTAGGTAATTTAATAGAAACGTTGAAGTTTGATTATGGTATTCTTATTAATGATCCTGAAGAGTTAGCTAAGTTGGACATTAAAAAGAAGTTTCATCCAAACGCGCAGGTTAAATCAGAGGGTAGTTATAATAAGGGAGTTGAGGAAGGAATTCACCGATTTTATTCGTTGGAAGGAAAAATAGAGAGTTCGAAAATTTATAGAAAGGGAAGAGTTGTTGGGGAGGGAATTGTTGATGCTGATGGAAGAAAACAAGGGGATTGGAGAGAATTTTACGAGACTGGAGAACTACGTAGCAAAGGGAGATACAAGGATAATAGAAGAGAAGGATTGTGGATTTTCTATTATTTAGATGGAAAAATAGAGCAGGAAGGAAGTTATAGTATAGGCCGGCCGGATGGAGATTGGAAATGGTTTTATAAAAATGGACAAACTTGGAGACAGGAAATTTTTTATGAAGGATTGGAAGAGGGATTAGCTGTTGAGTATAGTGATACAGGTACTGTGGTAGCTAGAGGTGAGTATTTAGCTGGCGAAAGAGAAGGAAAATGGGTTATTGATGTTGGAAATCATAGAGAAGAAGGTGAGTACAGAATTGGAATGAGAAATGGTGTTTGGAAGTATTTCTATCGCAATGAGAAGTTGAAGTTTGAAGGAAAATATGTAGATGGTATGGAGGAAGGAATTCATAATTTTTATTATGAAACGAGCAATTTGAAGCAATCAGGAAGATATAAATTCAGTGAAAAGGAGGGAGATTGGGTGGATTGGAATGAAGATGGTAGCTTAAAAATGACCGTTACATACCAGCGAGGTGTTGTGTTAAAAGTGGATGGAAATAAAGCTCCTGTGTTGGAAACATCTAAGGAAGAGGAATAGTATACAGTTTGCGAAGAATGGGAGTTATTAGAAATGTAGACGGAGTGCGATATCGAAATCTGGTAGAAAATCTACCTATTGGTGTTGTTATTTTCAAAGATGGGTGTGTGCAGTATGCAAATCCTATAGCATCTGAATTTGTGGGTTTGTCAACTACGGATATTGTAGGAGTGCATTGTTTTGAATTTGTACATCCTAGTTATTTGAAACAGTTTCAAGGTTTGTTGGATGTAATCGAACAAGGTCTTTTTTCCAGTTTTCGTGAAATAAAGTTGATAAATATGATTTCAGGAAAAACCTGGGACGTGGAATCTGGTGGAAGTCTGTTGGACGATGGAACGATACAAGTTACCATCCATGATATATCTTCTCGTAAGTTGTTAGCTCGTGAGCAGTTACGAGCTCAAATTGCTGAGGAAACCAACCTTCAGTTGCAGCGAGAAATAATCGAACGAAGAAAACTTATGAAAGAACTGTTGCTTTCGGAGAAATACACGAAAAGTATAATAGACAGTTCGCTGGATATGATTGTTGCTACTGATATTGAATACAATATCAACGAATTCAATAAAGCTGCAGAAGTAAGTTTTGGATATACAAAAGAGGAAGTGATAGGGAAAAATATCGCTATGCTATATTCCGATAAATTAGAGATGGAGCGCGTTCAAGAGCGGATAAATAAAGATGGTAGTCTTGCAGTGGAAATTGTAAATAAGCGGAAAGATGGTAGCATGTTCATTTCTAAGCTTTCAGCATCGGCCTTAAAGAATGAAGAAGGCGATATTATAGGTGCTATGGGAGTATCGCGCGATATTACCGTGGTAAAAAAGGTTGAGGAGGAACTCCGTCTTAGTGAAGAGCAGCACAGGGCAATATATGATCAGGCGTACATAGGAATAGCCCGAATCGCTAAAATGGGAAGATTTCTTTTGGTAAATCAACGCTTATCGGATATGATGGGCTATCCCCCTGAGGAATTGTACAAAAAGACCTTTTATCAATTGGTGTTAGAAAAGGAGGTAGAGGAAAGTCTAGGAGATTGGGATAATCTGTTAAGTGGAACTATCACAAATTTCAATAAGGAACAGACTTACGTACGAAAGGATGGAAAATTGATTAGTGCTAACGTAACGGTATCGTTAGTTCGAGATGGAAATAGTTCACCAAATTACTTTGTGGCAGTGTTTGAAGATGTAACGGAAAGGAAGGAAAACGAAAGAAAGCTTCAAAATTCACTAAAAGAGAAGGAGGTACTTTTAAAAGAGGTGCATCACAGAGTGAAGAATAATATGCAAGTGATTTCTAGCATATTGAATTTGCAGTCATCTTATATCGATGATGAAAAGGCCTTGGCCGTGTTAAGTGAGAGCCAGGATAGAATAAAGTCGATGTCCTTCGTGCATGAAAGTTTGTACCAAAGCGATACTTTGTCTGAAGTTAATTTTGCTGAGTACATTCGGAATATAGCTAGAAATCTCTACCATTCATATGGAAGGCCTCAAGGTGGTATAGAGATAGTGTATCATCTGGAACACATATTTATTAACTTAGACACGAGTATTCCATGTGGTTTGATAATAAATGAACTTGTATCCAATGCCCTGAAGTACGCATTTAAAGGACGGAAGACAGGAACAATTGATATACATTTGAGCAGACAAAGTGAAGAGATATTGAGATTGGTTGTTGCCGATGATGGAGTTGGATTGCCGGAATCGTTCAACGTAGAAACTGCCGAATCGTTAGGACTTCAATTGGTAACTACGTTAGCTACGCAGGTAGGTGGTGTTTTGCAGGTTGAAACAAAGAATGGAACTAGGTTTACAATAGATTTTAAAGAGCAATAAATTAAGATATGTCTAAAATAAGCATCTTAGTGGTTGAGGATGAAGCCATAGTAGCCAAGGATATCCAAAACAGTCTAAAAAAGTTAGGTTATAATGTGCCCAGCGTTGAGAATACTGGCGAAGAAGCGATAGTGTCTGCAGGTCAGTATAAACCAGATTTGGTTCTAATGGACATTATGTTGAAAGGTCAGATTAGCGGAATTGATGCTGCAGAGCAGATTAAAAAACGATATGAAATTCCAATAATTTATTTAACTGCTTATGCTGACGAGAGCACATTAAGTAAGGCCAAGGTTACCGAGCCCTATGGATATATAATTAAGCCGTTTAAAGAGATTGATTTGCACACATCTATAGAGATGGCGCTTTACAAACATGGTAAGGAACAAGAGGTTAAAAGAGAACGTGATTTGTATTCGGCAATTGTTACAGACAAGGCTGTGGACGATTGCATTTTTGTCAAGTCAAATAGCCGTTTGGTTAAAGTGAAGACTAACGATATCTATTTTGTAGAGGCACTTAAAGACTATGTCATAATCCATAGCAAGACAGGAAAGTTTACTGTTCATTCTACAATGAAGGATATTGCGGATAATCTTAAAACGAATGATTTCTTGCGAGTGCACAGATCTTTTATAGTTAGGGTGGATAAGATTAGTGCAATTGAACAAAGCAATCTTATTATGGAAGACGATAAGAAAATTATTCCTATCGGAGGTTCTTACCGTGATGACTTGGTTAGGCGACTAAAATTTGTGTAGGAATAGCAGTAAGAAGGCTTTATTTGATTTAAATACTTGTTTATCAAATAGTTAAATCAAATGATTGTAGATTGTTTCTCTTAGACTTTATCCATTTTTATATGTTTGGGGTTCAGGGTAACACATAAGCCTATTACGCACATTGTTTTTAGGCCTTTTTACATATATAAATAACGCTAGAGCAGTGTTTAGCGTCTCTCAAGGTTTTTAAGTTCGAAATTGACCCAATTAGAAATGCGGTTGCCATTCCAAGTGCTTTTTGGAAAATATTTGGGTTAGGTGTTTTGTAGCTTTCACTAAGAAGGCTTACATAGTAAGAGTCGAACCACATTGGTTTTATTCGAGTCAGAATAAAGCCATGCGTTGTTAGAAGAGCTTCAATAGACGTGGGCTGAAAATGATACAGATGTCTCGGAACATCATAAGCTGCCCAAAAACGCCCATAAAATTTAGCGTCAAAACTTTCTGAGTTTGGAACCGCAATAACTAGAGTGCCTTTAGATTCAAGGATGCTATGAAATGTTTGCAGAGTTTTTTCTAGTTGGTGCACATGTTCCATAACGTGCCAAGTAGTAATAATATCTATAGAATTGGGCTTGCATTCTGATAATTCTGTAAGAAGCTGAATGTCTAGATACTTTTCTGCTATGCGAAATCGAGCAGAATCATTTGGTTCAAACGCAAAAGTTGTGAACCCAGATTTACAAATTGTATTTGCAAAATCTCCGGTTCCAGCCCCAAAATCTAGAATGGTTTTTGATTGAGCAAGCGCTGATATCATTTTAGCCTTCTTACCCAACGTAAACGTTTTCACCCATTGATAAATGGTAAATAGGAAACCTTCTGATGTATCTGTATGAGATACATATTTGGGGTTATTGTAGTAGGGTCCTATGGCTTTTTCGGTAGGTCTCGGATTGGTAAACCGAAGTCTGCATGATTTACATTCTACAATTGAAAAGAACTCTTGTGAGTAGGTGAAATCTTGGCAATCTATCCAATTTTCAAATTGAGTAGATTGACAAGAGGGGCAATTTCGGAGATGTTCTATAGAGTGTTCCACGTGAAACAATTACTTACCTAGGTGAACAAGAAGGACGGAAATATCTGAAGGAGATACACCGCTTATACGGGCTGCCTGACCAATGGATGCTGGTTTTATTAGGCTTAGTTTTTGACGCGCTTCAGCGCTAATTGACTCTAGTTTGGAATAGTCAAACTCAGCTTTTAGAAACAAATCTTCAAATTTGGATAGTTTGGAAGCGACTTCAGTTTCTTTTAAAATATATCCTTCATACTTGGAAATAATCTCCACCTGCTCAATTATTTCAGTGTCTGTGGAAATGCTATGAACAGCATTTTGAATACTCTTAACATTAGCAACCATATCATTCAGCGAAACATTAGGACGAGGAATGATAGATATTGCTTTTAGTTTTTGGCGAATGTTTTGGCTTTCAATGCTGTCCAAGTAGGGATTTAATTCCTCTGGTGTTAGGCTTAGTTTTTCTAAATTCTTACGAATTGCAATAGATTTAATTGCTTTTTCTTCTACACGTTTCAAACGTTCCTCTGAGGCAAGACCTAATGTATGACCAATTGGAGTAAGCCTTGAATCAGCGTTATCTTGTCGTAATAGAATGCGATGTTCTGCACGGGAGGTAAACATCCTGTAAGGTTCTTCAGTTCCTTTCGTAACCAAGTCATCTACTAAAACACCGATATATGCTTCAGACCGTTTTAAAACAAACGGGGCGATATTGGACCAAAAGTGATGTGCATTAATTCCTGCCATCAAACCTTGACACGCAGCTTCTTCATATCCTGTAGTCCCGTTTATTTGACCAGCAAAGAATAGCCCATTAATTAGTTTTGTTTCTAATGAGGTGGATAGCTGTGTAGGAGGAAAGTAATCGTACTCAATGGCGTAACCTGGTCTGAAAATCTTGGAATGTTCCAATCCCGGAATTTTTCGAAGGGCTGCGTATTGAACGTCTTCTGGTAAGGAGGTAGAAAAACCGTTCAGATATACTTCAATAGTGTCCCAGCCTTCGGGTTCCACAAAAAGCTGGTGGCTCGTTTTATCCGAGAATCGTTCGATTTTGTCTTCTATGGAAGGGCAATATCGAGGGCCAAGACCTTGTATTCTGCCATTAAACATTGGGGACCTATCAAAACCTGTGCGAAGCATATCATGCACTTCCTCGTTTGTGTAGGTAAGATGGCAGCTCCGTTGTTCCTTTAAAGGAACAGTATTGGTGAATGAAAATTTGGAGGGATTCTCATCGCCAGGCTGTTCTACCATCACGGAGTAATTAATAGACCTGCCATCTAACCGTGGTGGTGTTCCAGTCTTCATTCTACCAGCTTCAAATCCCAGAGAGATAAGCTGTTCGGTAATGCCGGTAGCAGCTTTTTCTCCAGATCTTCCACCGCCATATTGCTTCTCACCAACATGAATAATTCCATTTAAGAATGTTCCGTTGGTAAGCACTACTGAAGGAGCATGAAACTCAACTCCCATTGAAGTTTTTACTCCTTTAAGCTTTTCACCATCTAGAATTAAACCTGAAACCATGTCTTGCCAGAAGTCAAGATTTGGAGTGCGCTCAAGAATCAGTCGCCATTCGTAGGCAAAGCGATACCGATCGTTTTGCGTTCTTGGGCTCCACATTGCTGGACCTTTGGAGAGATTCAGCATTCGAAATTGTATCATGGATTTATCGGATACTATTCCCGAGTATCCTCCAAGCGCATCAATTTCGCGAACTATTTGACCCTTTGCAATACCACCCATAGCTGGGTTACAGGACATTTGACCTATTGTTCCCATGTTCATGGTAATAAGAAGAGTCTTGGATCCAAGATTGGCAGCAGCAGCAGCAGCTTCACAGCCTGCATGACCAGCACCCACCACTATTACATCATATTGATGAATCATTCGTTGAAAATAAAATAGTTCCACGTGGAACTATAGATAAAACATTGTTTATCAATTAAATAGAAAATATTATGGGTAACAAAGGTAGCTCCTAATCCTAAATTTGATTAGACTCTAGTTTAAAGCGCGGTCAACTGAGAGAAAGTTTCTCGTTGATAACCAACGTCATGCGATAACACATGTAGCTCACAAATGGAGCAACCACTACGTCTAAAGTATAATGAACATGCTGAAGTAGAACAAAACTGCCAACCAAGAGCGTTGCTACAAGAAACCAAATTCTAAGTTTTGAATTCACAGTGGCAAGAAAGCAGAGGAATACCGTGGCAGTATGACCAGAAAAGAATAAGTCTTTGGTGTGCACAATACCATATTCGCTTTTCCATTGCACCAACGGATCAGCCAAAGGAATAATTTCTATTGGAGCTTCCAGTGGAAACGAATATAGGGTTACTGTGCGAGCCAAAATCATTAAACTGTATGCTTGCAATCCAATAAGCATCTCTTTAGGATGATTTCGATTGCCCCAGAGTAGTAGTGAAATGTTGGAATAAATAAGAAAGGTGAGCGGCCATGTCATGTCCGTTGGAGGTAGTAATTCCAAAATAGGGTCATTCAACCGAGAACCGGGCTGTGTTTCCATGTAGTCCATCATGCGAATGATAGCCTGCATTACTATGAAAAGTATGACCAGAGTCACAATCAAGTGAATTCTGAACCAACGAAACGACCAAGCCTCCTTCCAATTCATGCAGCAAAATTGTGCATTTGAAGTGATTCTAGCTCAAAAGTTTTAAAAAGGATCTCCCTTAATCGAAGAAATATTTTGAGAACACTACTTTTTTACCCAATAAACTGTCCGTTTCTCCGTTACTAGATGATTAAACCTAAAAACGAGAAATCATGAAAGCCTTAATTTTTCTGTTTATGACTGCGTTTATTTCTTTTGGATTTAAGAATCCAACTCCTCTTCACAATGTGTTTTTTCCGAATGAAAGCAGCGAACTAAGTGAAGTGAATGCGCAGTTGGTGAAAGAAGTATATAGCAAGCTGCCATTTGGAAAAACTGTTCGATTTGGGGTAATGGGCGGTTTTGCATCCAATAGAAGTATTGCAGAACGCAATCAATTATCATTAAATCGGGCAAATAGTATTGTTGAATTGCTGATAAACCAAGGAGCGGAAGTGACTCAGGTTATTGTTTCTGACCGCTATGTGAAATATGGCTGGGCATCACAGGACTCGTTGACTTCGCATGAAATGGCACTCCAGGTTGAGCTTACAAAAGGAAGCGGCTGGATAGCTCCTGTGGTCACTTTAATTAGTGATTTTCTGCCTTTGCCAGTTCAGAAATTTGAAGTTGACCCACGAAAAGACCAAATAATCAAAGGCAAACAAGGCACTGAAATTTCAATTGCTGCAAACACATTGAGTTGTGCTGACGGAACTATTCCTGCAAGCATGAGCATGGAACTGACCGAAGTGTATGGCCAAAATCAATTGGTGAATGCAGACTTGCACACAGCTTCAAATGGTAGAATGCTAGAATCAGGAGGAACAATACTGTTGGAAGGCTCTTGTGGAAACAAACCAGCATTCATCACGAAGGGAAAAAGCATTGACATCAAATTTCCCACACATGGTGAAGCGAAAGATGGAATGGAAACATTTATTGGAAGTAGAGATAGGAATGGAAATTTCAACTGGAATCAAGAGCTGCGCACGGTAAATGGTGGAACTACTTACCGAGAGCGCTACTACATAAACGATAAACAGGTAACCAAGGAGGAATATGAAACGCTGAAAGCTCAATTTGAAGAGCAGGAACAAGTGGAGCAAAATCAGATTGCTGTTATGAAGAATGATGAGGTTTTTGATGCGTATCTTCTCAAAAGTGGAAGTTTGGGTTGGATAAATTGCGATAAATTTTATGATGCCGCTGCAACTACTGAATTCGTTGTGTTAGTCGATACCGCAATGCATCCTTCGGTTCGCTTGGTGTTTGACAACATCAATGCAGTAATGAACGGTAGCTATGACCCACGTACGGACAAAGTGGTATTCTCAGGTATTCCAGTGGGCGAAAAAGCTCGAATAGTGGCTTACAGCATATTGAACCAAGTGCCACACATGGCAAGTCAGCGTATTACTATTGCAAAAAATGGTTCTGAAACACTGCGCTTATTACCCACCACCAAAGAAGGCATCGAACAGCAACTAGCTAGTTTACATTGATAGCTATTCGGTCGGACGAAGAAAAGCGAGGTTTCTTTGAAGGCCAGAAAATTTGGCTCTTTTCACCGCAGATTTTTGAAAAACCTTCATAAAAACTTCTTCAGTTAGTTCGTGCCAATCGCGAGCAGACATGTCAAGCATGTTGGGATGTGGGTTGAAATTGGGTTCGGTATGGGGCTTTGCAAACCGATTCCAAGGGCAGACATCTTGGCATACATCGCAACCAAAGGCCCAATTATCAAACTTCCCCTTCATGGCAAGGGGAATGCTGTCCTTTAGTTCGATGGTGAAATATGAAATACACTTTGATCCATCTACCACATAAGGCTGAATAATAGCTTCGGTGGGGCAAGCATCTATGCATCGGGTGCAACTGCCGCAATGATCTTGCATCGGTGCGTCAGGCTCCAATTCAATATCGAGTATCAATTCCCCAATAAAAAAGAACGAACCTTCTTTTGGGCGAATTATATTGGAGTGTTTACCCATCCAACCCAAACCCGAACGCACGGCCCAAGCTTTGTCCATTACAGGAGCACTATCTACAAAAGCGCGCCCGTTTACCTCGCCAATTTCTTCTTGAATGAAATCCGTCAGTTGCCGAAGCTTGTCTTTTATGACATGATGGTAATCTTGGCCGTAAGCGTATTTCGAAATTTTGGGAGCCAATAGGTCACGCTGCGTCTGTTCGGGAAAGTAGTTGAGCAGAACTGTGACCACACTTTTTGCTCCATCCACTAGTTTTCTAGGGTCGAGACGTAAATCAAAGTGATTGGCCATGTAGGCCATTTCACCGTTGTAATTTTGGTTGAGCCAATGTTCCAATCGCGGAGCCTGTTCTTCCAGAAATTCAGCTTTAGAAATTCCACAGGCCAAAAAACCAAGGCGCTGGGCTTCTTGTTTGATTCGCTTAGAATTTTTCACGCAAGGAAAATTTTTCACGCAAAGGCGCTAAGACGCAAAGAAACCAGTAGTAAATTTTCAGAGGCCATTTACAATACGTTGGATTCCATTTTTAATGAGTGATTCATTGAAGTTGATAAGTAACCCCAACTTCAAACCCGTCAATTTAAGGTAGGTTAGAAGTTGTTTTTGGTGCACAGGAAGTACATGTTCTACTGATTTCAGTTCAATAATAAGCTTTGATTCAACTATAATATCCGCTCGAAACCCAATGCCAATATAAATATCATCCCATTGCACAGGGACCTCAATTTGACGTTTTACAACAAGTCCTCGCTTGGCTAATTCATAACTTAATACTTCTTCGTAAACCGACTCGAATAGTCCCGGACCTGGAAGCAACAATCAACCACTATGCTTGCTAATTCATTCTCGGTCATTTGAAGTTTAGTTACTTTCCGAAAGAATCTTTTCTTTGCGTATTAGCGCCTTTGCGAGAAACAAATTTCTGTGAGAAAACCATCAGAACAACGTTCCTTCATCAGCCGGGCGAATTCTACCCAAATGCTTGTATGCTTTTTCAGTCACTTGCCGTCCGCGAGGAGTTCTGGCCAAGTAGCCTTCCATAATTAGAAAAGGTTCGTACACCTCTTCTATTGTTCCACCTTCTTCGCCTACAGCTGTAGCAATGGTGGTTAAACCCACCGGACCACCTTTAAATTTGTCAATAATGGTGGTGAGAATACGGTTGTCCATTTCGTCTAATCCGTGCTTGTCCACATTCAATGCCGTCAAAGCGAATTGCGAAATATCGCGGTCAATTATACCGTTGCCTTTTATTTGGGCAAAATCGCGCACTCTGCGAAGCAAGGCATTGGCTATTCGAGGAGTTCCTCTGCTTCTGCGGGCAATTTCTTCTGCGGCATTGACATGAATTTCTACACCCAAAATACCCGCAGACCGCGTCACAATGCCCGTAAGCACTGCTGCATCATAGTATTCCAATCTGGAAGTAATACCAAATCGCGCTCGAAGTGGTGAGGTAAGCAAACCCGAACGGGTGGTGGCACCAACCAATGTGAATGGGTTAAGCTGAATTTGAACCGAGCGCGCATTTGGTCCCGATTCAATCATAATGTCAATGCGATAATCCTCCATAGCAGAATAGAGATACTCTTCCACAATAGGGCTTAAGCGGTGTATTTCATCAATAAACAGCACATCGTTCGGCTCTAAGTTTGTAAGCAAACCAGCAAGGTCGCCTGGCTTATCCAATACAGGGCCTGATGTTAGCTTCAAACTCACCCCCAAATCGTTGGCAATAATATTGGCCAATGTGGTTTTTCCCAATCCCGGAGGCCCGTGTAGCAGAACATGGTCTAAAGCTTCGCCCCGCAGTTTGGCAGCTTCAACAAACACGCGAAGGTTTTCCACCACCTTATCTTGCCCGCTGAAATCCTTAAATCCGGACGGACGAAGCGCGCGTTCTGTTTCCCTATCAATGGGAAGTTGGTTTTCTTGAGTAGGGTCGAGGTTCTGGTTCAATCGAGGCTATGTTGAAATGTCAAAAGTAGGGACAAGGTCACTTTACGCACTATCGCGTAACTAGATTGATGGGCGCGTATGCCGGAATGAAGGCAATCAAAGTGACCCTAACGACTAGGAAAACAACTTGAACAATAAAACTTGCAGATGTAATGATGGCTACTTAAGAGCGCATTCCTTTAGAAAACCACTATCAATGCGAGAAAAGGACAGCGTTGCAATGCCCCAAGATTACCAATCCAAAAAATGAAGGTGTTCAATCTGAAGTTCTTGATTGGTCTCAATCAACAGGTCAAGTGACTAGACACTAATGAAAGATTAGTCTACAACTATGTGGTGAACTTTAGTAGTAATATCAATCTTTTTTTAACCCCGAATACTAATTAACCCCGAAGCAAAACACATTCGAAATTTGACCAGAAGCTCCAGAACTTTTCATAACAAAGGCATATTCTTCGCCAGCTTTCAATGCTTCGTTCACTTTAATCTTGTATACTCCATCCCCCACTTTTTCATAAGTCAACTCTACGTGAAACCTTTTTGCCGACTTCCCAGTAGCTCCATAGGCAGCAAAAGCTGAAGTTTTGGCAACTTCCACAGAACGAACTTTTTTCGCTTTCAAACAGATAGCCAAATAGAACACTGTTTCAGGATCTGTATCAGAATCAACTTTGAGCAAAAATTCAGGATTGCTAGATAAACGAACGGGAGAGGACGGTAAGTCTATTTGAATATTTTGAGAAGTTCCGCCATATCCCATGCCATTTATTTTTTGTTTCACTTCTGCACTTACTTTTTCAAGTTTCACCATTTTATCTCCATCTATTGCAGCTGGTTGATTTTTGAATTCGGGTACTAGATTTTGAGCGTTCAACACCCCAAATGGCATCATCATTAAAAGGAAAATTAGTTTTTTCATCGTTTTTTTGTTTTTAAGGTTGTTAATTGGGAATACTCGTTTTTACAATCAAAGAGCAATTACTTCTTACGGGTTTATTTCTTTCAATAGGGACAAATTTATAGAAAAAGGTTAACCAGCAAAAAGGAACATAGAGAATTTTAGCTGATAAAACCGTTTTCTTAACTGTATGGAGGTAAATGGTTTACAAGTCTGATCAATTTTGTCAGTCGATGAAAGAAATTAGTTGTTCCATCACCAAAAAGCCCAGTGGACAGGTTCTGTCTCAGTTTAACACAATTCGTAATCCATACCCGTGTCCTGCGCCCTATATTTGACCCCCAAACGCAAACCACATGAACAAAACGCTTACCCTCGGCCTCTTGGCGCTTACCCTTTCTGCCAGTGCCCAAACAAATGTTGCTACCATTTCTTCTGGCATAAGGCTCATCGAATCTACAGGCAAAAAAGGTGACGAGCTCGTTATTCCCTACCAGAAATATGAGTTAGAAAATGGCTTAACTCTCATTATTCACGAAGACCACTCCGACCCAATTGTGCATGTGGATGTGACCTACCATGTGGGTTCGGCCCGCGAGGAGCCTATGCGCTCGGGGTTTGCCCACTTTTTTGAACACATGATGTTTCAAGGGTCAGACAACGTGGCCGATGAGCAACATTTCAAAATGGTATCGGAAGCAGGAGGCAATCTAAACGGAACCACTAATGCCGACCGCACCAACTATTTCGAAACCCTGCCCAGCAATCAGCTTGAAACAGCCCTTTGGCTAGAAGCCGATCGCATGGGGTTTTTCCTCAATGCTGTTACGCAAGAAAAATTTGAAGTGCAACGCGCCACCGTGAAAAACGAACGCGGCCAAAACTATGACAACCGTCCGTATGGCTTGGTACGCGAAAAAACTGCACAAGCCCTCTACCCGCAAAATCATCCCTATCACTGGCCTACCATTGGATATTTGGAAGATTTGGACCGCGTGAGCGTGAAAGATTTGCAGAAATTTTTCATGCGGTGGTATGGTCCAAACAATGCCTCGCTCACTGTGGCGGGCGATGTGAAACCCGAGCAAGTAATTGCTTTGGTGAAGAAATACTTTGGCACCATTCCACGCGGAGCGAAGGTGGAAAAGGAAAAACCAATGGAAGTGAAGTTGGATGCCGACCGCTACATTTCCTACGAGGACAACATTCGTTTCCCATTGTTGATGATGACCTTCCCTTCGGTGCCCAACTACCATCCGGATGAAGCTCCCTTGGATGTGCTAGCAGATATTTTGGGAGGAAGCAAAAACTCGCTTTTCTACAAGAATTTCGAAAAGTCGCAGGTGGCCATTCAAGCCAATGTTTCCAATCCATGTCAAGAATTGGGTGGCTATTTCTCTATGACAGTGTTGCCTTATCCCGGCAAAAACTTGGCAGAGATAGAAGCAATGATTCGCGCCACTTTGCTCGAATTCGAAACAACTGGAGTGAGCCCCGAAGCCTTAGAGCGCTACAAAGCTTCGTATGAAAGCGGAGTAATAAGCAGCCTCGAAACCGTTAGTGGAAAAGCCAGTCAGTTGGCGCAAAACAACTTTATGTTAGGCACTCCAAACAACCTCGCTGCCGATATGAAACGCTACATGGATGTGACCGAAAAAGACATCATCCGCGTATACAACACTTACATCAAAAACAAACCAGCTGTAATTCTAAGTGTTTATCCCAAAGGAAAACCTGAGTTGGTTGCCAAACCCGACAACTTCGTGTACAAGCGCGACACGAGCCTAAAACCAAATCTTTCGCAATACGAAGGTCTAGTAAATAAGCAGCCTACAGCTAAGGAAGATGGTTTCGACCGTAGCAAACGTCCAGCTTCAGGACCCAATCCCATCATCGAAATCCCGAATTTTTGGAAAGCAAACTTCGATAATGGATTGTCCATTATTGGCACCAAAAACGATGAGATTCCAGAGGTATTCCTACGTTTTTCTGTAAAAGCAGGCCATCGCTATTGCGACCCATCTAAAGCGGGGATTGCCAATTTGTTTGCTTCGCTCATGGCCGAAACCACCAAAAACTTCACGCCAGAACAGTTGGGTAGCGAATTGGAAAAACTGGGTAGCTCTATTGGAGTTTATGCAGCATCCGAAGAAGTGGTAGTGAACATGAGTTCGCTTACGAAGAACTTGGATAAAACTTTGAAGTTGTTGGAAGAAGTGCTCTTTCGCCCCGTGTTTAGCAAAGAAGAATTTGAACGCAAGAAGTTTGAACAGTTAGAAGACATTGCCAATCAAGTGAACGTGCCTACCACGTTGGCCAATAACTTATTTAACGAAGTGCTTTATGGAACCGACCACGTGATGGCCGTTCCTACCATTGGCACTACTACCACATTAAACAATGTAAGTTTGGAGGATATCCAGTTTTACTACGAAAATCAATTTGCCCCCAACATTACCAACATGGTAATTGTAGGCGATATAGAGAGGGATGCTATTCTTGCCAAATTGGAGTTTTTGAAGAAATGGGAAAAACGTGTGGTGAAAGCACCAACAGAGCCAGTGGTTGCGAAGTCATCTCTTAAAAAAACCAAGATATATCTATTGGATAAGCCCGGTGCTGCACAAAGCGAAATACGCATGGGCTATCTCGCACTTCCATACGATGCTACAGGCGAATACTACAAAGCCAACCTTATGAATTTCCCGTTGGGTGGAGCATTCAACAGCCGTGTAAACTTGAATTTGAGAGAAGACAAAGGATGGACCTACGGAGCATTCAGTTATTTCAACGGTACCAAGCATGCTGGGCCATTTGGCGCACAAGCAGGAGTGAAAAAAGAAGCTACGGACAGTGCTTTGGTAGAGTTTGTAAAAGAGTTTGAGAAATATGCAACTTCTGGCATCACCGAAGAAGAATTGCAGTTTACCAAGAAATCTATAGGGCAGCAGGATGCATTGAAATACGAGGCAGGCTACCAAAAAACAGGATTCCTCAATCGCATTTTGGCCTACGGATTAGATAGCGATTATACCAAAAAGCAAACAGCAGTGTTGGATGCCATTACCAAGCAAGAAATAGACGCTTTGGCCAGAAAGTATGTGGATATGCGAAAGATGGCAATTGTTGTTGTGGGCGATAAAGCCACTATACTCGAAGGATTGTCCAAGCTACCGTACGAAATAGAAGTGCGCAGCCTTCCAACAGAGGAAGAGAAAAAGTAATGCAATACAATTAGTGAAGAAGCGGGAACATCATAGCGGTGTTCCCGCTTTTTTGCGTTAAAGAGATGCTATTTGCGTTTCTTTTGGAAGAAAGCGCGCAGCAAATCACCGCATTCGGTTTCTAGCACTCCGCCAGTTACCACTGTTTTAGGATGATACAATTGGCCTGTTTTGGAGCAACCATGTTTTTCGTCCCAAGCGCCAAAAACTACCTTGGTGATTTGCGCCCATTGCAGTGCACCAGCGCACATCACACAGGGCTCTAGCGTAACGTATAGCGTGCAATCTTTCAGGTATTTGCCTCCAATATAATCTGCTGCTGAAGTAATAGCTTGCATTTCGGCATGGGCTGTCACATCATTTAGGGTTTGGGTCAGATTGTGCGTTCGGGCAATTATGCGCTGCTGGCAAACAATAACAGCACCAACGGGAACTTCATCGCGGTCGAAGGCGCGTTGGGCTTCCTTCAACGCCTCCTTCATAAAATGCACATCCGAAAATACCGTGAGTTCCATGCCTACAGATTCAAGATTCATTGTTTGATGTAGAGACGCGATTCATCGCGTCTGCACCTGAAAGAACCAGCACAAACTCGCCTCGCACACCATGTTGCGTGAAGTGCGCAATCACTTCAGCCAGCGTTCCCCGAACGGTTTCTTCATACAACTTCGAGATTTCGCGCGATGCGCTAATTCCACGTTCTGAGCCACAAGCTTCCTTCAGTTGTTCCAGTGTTTTTAGCAGTTTGTGGGGCGATTCGTAGAGGACTACTGTGCACGGAAGCTCGGATATAGCCGTAATGCGCGTGGCTCGTCCTTTCTTTTGAGGAAGAAATCCTTCGAAAAAGAACTTATCGCAGGGCAAGCCCGAATTGACTAATGCTGGCACAAAGGCAGTGGCTCCGGGCAAAGTGATTACGGTAACTCCTGCTTTCACAGCCTCTCGAACCAACAAAAATCCTGGGTCAGAAATGCCGGGAGTTCCCGCATCGGTCACCATGGCCATGTCTTCGCCTTGCGCTAAGCGCTCCACAATGCGCTCCACCATGCGATGTTCGTTATTTTGATGCAATGCAAATAACTTGGTAGCAATGCTGTAATGCTTAAGCAGATTGCCCGTTACACGGGTATCCTCGGCCAACACGGTTTGCACCGATTGCAGCACTTCGATAGCTCGAAAGGTCATATCCTTCAAATTCCCAACGGGTGTGGGCACCATATAAAGCGTTCCCATCAAAATGTGTGTGTAAAGTCAACCAAGAGCTTAAACAATCCTTCGAATCCAGCCAACGAAAGTCCTTCTGGACGGTCGTTTATATCGTGGTAGGCGGGCGAACCACCAAGGGTGTAGAAATAGAAGCAGGGCACGCCTTTTTCCGAAAAGGGATAATGGTCGGATATGGCCGCTTTACCGCGCGGTTGTATGGCTGGCAAATAGTTGCTGCTGGCATTTAGTGCGAGCAATCGGTCAAATTCAGGAATATGTACCGTACCATTCACCACTTTCACGCCCTCTTCGCCCGTGCCTACAATATCCAAGTTGATGAGAAAACGAATATCCTCTAGCGGAAACACAGGCTGTTCTACATAGTGTGAGCTGCCCAAAAGGCCTACTTCTTCACCAGCAAAAGCGATAAAAGCGATGTTAAACTTTGAAGCATTCTCGGGCAAAGAGAAGTGTTTGGCTAAAGTGAGCAGCATAGTAATGCCACTGGCATTATCGTTTGCCCCACGAAATATGGCCTCTTTGCCCATCTTGCCCAAATGGTCGTAATGCGCAGTGAACACTATGGTGCTGTCCGTGTCGGTAGTGCCTGGCATATAAGCCAACACATTTTGCGTGCGATGTTTCGGCACCATTTTGCTTTCCACATTCAGTTGCAGTTGTTGCGGTGCATCGCGCAGCAAACTATCATTCACGGTAGCTTCCAGCAGGTCGGCTTGGTGGGTGCTCACATGCCAAGTGAGTTTCTTTTCGGTAGACCGAATAAGCACTTTAGCGCCAGCTTTGCGCAATCCTTTTAGAAGTGTGCTGCGCATGGATGCGGGTAAGGTGCGCAGCAGGCTGTCGGGAACTACAAGGGCATCAGTATATGCCAGCGAAGTGTCCATCAATCGGCCAGAGGGCGCCAGTTTGGGCAACTGTTGAAGATAGGTGAGGGCAAAACTGCCTTTAAGCGATGGGGCATCGGGAGCTACAATAAAATCGCGTCCAGGAACCAATGGATGGTTATCAAATGCCAAGGAAACTTTATCGGGAAACGTATTGACTCCAAGAGTAAACGACTGGTAGAAATTATAGTCCCACGATTTCAGTTCCATGGCCTTAAACTGCGATTCGATGTAGAAAGCAGCGGAATTGTCGCCATCATCTACATAGCCTCTTCCGGCCATTTCATCGCTACACAATTCAGCCATCACTTCGCGAGCATAGTCCATGTTTTGCGCGCGCAGCGGTCCTGCCAAAAGGACGGCAAAAGCGAGAGAACAAGAGGTGCGTAGTAGCATGAGGGCAAAAATACGGGGAATGGGGCGGGAAAAAAGAAAGCCCCGCCTTGGTTGGGGCGGGGCTTAAAAAGGAAACATTTTTATGCCCAATCATAGACTGTGCGTGTTATGTTCCGCACGAGTGGTCCTTCGGAACATTCACGTGAGCTGGGGTTTTTATAGGTATTTCGACCACAGGGTTGTTTTTATCTTTCTTCTGCCTTTAGTGTGGTGGTATTCTTAGAAAACAAAACCTTGCCTTTTGCCTCATCAATTGGGCTATTTTTTCCCGAAGGGTTTATATGAAAATAATATGTATTCCCATCTTTTACATCTATTGTCCCATGAAACGGCCAATTATTCATTGGTAGGATTGGCAACTCGGGTGGGCGTTCAGTTTCGTTTCGCCAGCAAGGTGCAGCGGATTGTGGTGGTTAATGGTAGTGCGAACGCGGTGGTTGTCAATGAAATGGAGGAAGCATTCTATTTTATAGTGAGCAACGCAGATGTTCAAACCACATACGACCGTTTAATGCCTAAGCAAAAACGTCCATCACTTACCTTGGATAGGCCGAAATCAAGCTCAGTAATTGTTTTTTATTGGGGAATGAAAGGAGAATTTTCTCAATTGGGCATTCACAATTTGTTTTTGAGCGCCAACCCGAAAGAGGAGTATCATCATCTATTCAAAAAAGAGACAGTTTATTCGGATTCGAGCGTTTACCTCTACATAAGTGCAAAACAAAATCCTTCGGATGCGCCCTATGGATGTGAAAATTGGTTTTCGATGGTTTCTGTTCCGCACGATACGGGCCAGCATTGGGATGCTTTAATAAATCAGGTTCGGGGAGATATTATTTCGAAGCTTAGTCGACAGCTAAAAGCGGATGTAGCACCCTTTATAGTCTGCGAATCGGTAATGGATTCACGCTATATTGCTGAGAAAATATCAAGTGCTATGGGGTCGGTATTTGGAAATAGCTCGAATGGGATTTTCTCCGCCTTCTTGAGGCATCCCAATTTCACCAATAAAATTAAGAATCTGTATTTCACTGGAGGAAGCGTTCATCCCGGAAGCAGTATTCCATTGTGCTTGCTTTCGGCCAAGATTACTGCCGAAATGATAGAAAAACGTAGCCTTTTACTGTAAGGGCTTACTTGTATTTGCGCCTGCGCATTACCGAAATGAATAGCAGCAGCAGAAAGAAGCCTGCGGTCCATAAGCCATAAACGCTTATTTGGGGCAAACCATATATGTATTTCATGTCTGGTCTAAAATTGGCGGTCATTGAAATGGCCGAAGCGATAACAAAGGCAACCGTTAGGAAAGTGAGCGAAATTCTGTTCGCCACACTGTCCATTTTCTTTAGCAAATAGCCATAGCCTTGCAACTCTACTTCAAAGTGCAACTTGCCACGTTGCGCTTTTGAAAGAAGGGTTTTAATGTCCTTCGGAAAGGCTGTGAGAAACGAGTTAATCTGACCGAATTGGTCGGTTACGTCCGTAAAAATGTTTTGAGGAGAGTATTTCTCCTTCATCATTTTTATACCGTATGGTCGAATAAAATCGTAAGTATTGAAATGAGGATGGATGGTTTTTCCAATTCCTTCAAGAATTGCAAAAGCCCTAAATACCAGAAAAATACCGCCAGGAACGCGTATTTGATAGTCGTACATCACCTTTTGAAGGCGTTCTACCACATCAGCAATACTGCTTTCGTCCACATCCAAAGCGGTAAAATCCTCAATAATTTCGTTGAGGTCGTACTCGAACTGACGCATGTCTTCCACGCGGTCGTCAATGGCCAAGGCTTTCATGCTGGTAGCCATTTTATGGGCATTACCTTCAGCCATTCCAATGAAAATGCCCGCAAAAGCAAACTTATCCTTCTTCATCATGGTGCCCACCATACCAAAGTCGAGGAGGCAAATAACTCCATCTTTTCGCACAAGCACATTACCAGGATGAGGGTCGGCATGGAAAATCCCAAACTCAAATATCTGAGTAAGGTAGATGTCCATTCCATTTTCAGCCACTTTGCGAGGGTCCAATCCCCAAGCCCGTATTTGAGCCACATCAGAAATTTTGCAGCCACTCACAAACTCCATAATCAACACATTCTCGGACGAGAATTCGCGGAATGCTCGGGGGATATAGAAGTTTTTGTAGTCCTTGTATAACGTTCGAAACCTATCGAGATTTCGCGCTTCATTGCGATAATCTAGCTCCTTATGCATGCTTCGCTCAAACGAGCGAACCAAATCTGGAGCGTTGGTGATGCCTTGCTTTTGTAAATATCGGTCGGCACGATTCACTGCATCAACAAGTATTGCTAAATCGCTTTCTACTTGTTCGCGCACTTCGGGACGTTGAATTTTAACCACAACTTCCTTCCCATCTTTCATCCTAGCCTTGTGCACTTGACCAATGGATGCAGATGCAAGTGGTTTCTCATTAAAAACCTCGAATACCTCTTCAAGTTTTTTGCCTGTTTCGCGCTCAATTATTTCTTTCACCTTAGCAAAAGCAAAAGGTTGAACGTTGTCTTGCAACTTCTCAAACTCCTCGATAAGCGGGGCCGGAAGCATATCAGGCCTGTTGCTAAGTACTTGGGCAAGCTTTACGAACGTTGGACCCAGTTCTTCGCAAACCATGCGAATACGTTCCCAGCGCGAGTATTGAAACACAGGTTTATCCTGCCGCACCCAGGAAATACGTACTTTTTCGCTTACAAAATTTCGGAGCGTGGAATTAGTAACGATATCCTCGAAACCGTATTTCACCAGTACCCCGATTATCTCGCGGATACGACCGATATTCTTAAACGTCTGACCTTTGAATAACATAGCAGTAGCGGAATCTGCGAAGGTAGCAAATATGTAAAGGGATGGACTGTAACTTGTGTGAACGTTTGCGTAGGAGCGATAAACTAAATCACACTTGAAATGCCTGGTTTAATTACAACAAATCAACGCAACTCTTGAAACTTCTTTATAAATGGGGCAGCTTTTTCAGGTTGATTTAGCGCGGAATACACTTTTGCTATGTTATCGTAGGGTTCTAGCCAAGTGGGGTTATAAGCAATTGCTTTTTGGTTTACAGCAATCGACTTTTCAAAACGACCCAAGCGGAAATACAAATAGCTGAGATTAGTATACGCCTCAAGCATTCCAGGATTAAATTGAATACAGCGATTATAATAGGTGATTGCGGTTGCAGTATCTCTTAGCTCTTCAGCAATTGTGGCCACATTAAATGTTGCTTGGTAAAAAGTAGAATCGAGTACGTGAGTTTGTTGAAAGCACGAGAGCGCAAGTTTCGGTTCACCTAGAATTCTGTAAGTACGTCCCATATCAAACCATACGTTTAGATAATTCGGGTCTATTGCAGCAGATTTTTTGAAATGCTCCAAGGCTTCGCGCTGCATTTGATTTGATTCTTTGGTGTATTGAGGTTCAAAAGAAGATTTCATGAGATTGGAAGCGAGCACCATGTGCCCCTGTGAGGAATTGGGGATATTTTCAATATCGTGGCGCATCAATGTTAGGGCATCTTTCCAATTCAAATTTCTGGCAATAGTTATCCCAGAGTATGAAATTAGCATTGCAGCGATAACTAATATTATTGCTTTTTTTGGTGCGGATGCTTTTTGAGCATTATAAAGTTTGGTTAACAGATATCCCAGCGCCATGCAGAAACCCACGGATGAGACATATGCCAATCGGTCGCCTGCCATACCTGCTACAGGCTCCAAGATATTGGAGAACACAAGAATTGAAAGGATGAAAATCCAAAGGCTAAGTCCAACAGGAGATTGTAAAAAGGTAAAATAAAACGCAATTATAATGAGTGTTGAAATAACAACAAGAGCTGCAAGAGCAGTTCCCTTGGCTAAATTAACTTTGGAGAAATAACTAAATCCGTAATAGAATGCCTGTGGATAGGGAATTATGGTAAGTCGAATGTAATGTACAACAACTGTGCTGATTGTGGCTATTTTTTCTTCAAGGCTGGCATCAAATCCCAATGGGTATTCGGCAAAGTTTAGAGGTCGGTCTATATTGTTTTTTTGGATGGACGATTTTCGGAGATTTTGTGGAGCTAGATTTACCAATTCTGTTGGAACTTCAACAGTCTTTGGATTATAGATTTGTTCAGCTATTAGTAACGTATTCGGAATCAATGGAAGAAAAAACAATGCAATTATCAGGGGCTTTGCGTGCTTTGAAAGCGGGGAAAAAGATATTAAAATCAGGTATACTGCAATTGCGAGAAGAGTGGCGTAAGAGGGGTTGAATTCAAAAAACAGTTCTATCAGAAAAAATAGAAATAGAAATCCAGCAACAGCATAACTGTACTTTCGAAACTTAGTGTCATCCGAGAACAAGAAAGGAATATGAATGATGCTAAGCACTATTATGGTTGGCAAAAAGAAATAAAGCTCCCACTTGTTAAGGAATGAATTTACTACCAAAGCCACCGCCATAGTCAACTGTAGGATAGCAAGTTCCTTTAATTTTAATGCTCCTGATAGTCGAAACATTCCTAAGTTCAGCAGGGCTAGATACAATATTGGCTCTACGTCTCGTTCATCAAAATTCATCAGTGAGAACACAACAATCAATACGCCACATATGGCGATGACGAGTTGAAATCGAAGAAGTAAAAGCGGATGTACAAGCAATAATACTGTGGATATGTATGTAACCCATTTTAATTGAGTTACTTCTCCATATACAGCCATTGAGATAGCAATAAGCAACAATACTATTGAGGCAACATTGAGCTTATCTTTTCGCATCCAACTCATTCCTGGATGCACTAGGTTATTACTCACGTTATGGAGATGCTTTTGGAAACCCTGTGCAAATGAATCGTCTAATTTGGCATTGTAGATTATTCTCAAACCATAGGAAGTAATTATTAACCCACAAACAGCTACAGGTAACAATGGGAATAGAATTTCCGTGCGATATAACACTGTTGCGGCAAGCACTAGAGTGCAAAGGAGTACTACAGAAGCGAATGTCTTATTACTTACCGATTTATATATCGCAATTATCGGAAGCAGTAGTGTGAATGAAACAACAGAGAGTTTAGCTAATAAACCAGTCACTAAAGCTGCAATCATAACCACAATCCAGAGAAATTTACCAGAATTGATATGTTTGATTAGTGCTAAAGCAGCCAATAATCCTCCGAGTAAGGATAATAGTTCTTCTCGATTTTTAATGCTCGCTACTACTTCTGTGTGAAGGGGGTGAGCAATAAAAATTAGTGTGGTAAGCCATGGAAAAACCAGTCCAGCGAATGGAAACAACCCTCGGATAAAAAAAAACAAGCACCCTGCGCTAAGCGCATAAATAAAAAGATTTAAGAAATGGCTCACAGTCGGATTTTCGCCAAATAGTTGGTGCTCAAGGGCAAATGACAAGTGCGTAATGGGACGGTATTCATAACTGTAGCCCATATCATCCGAATAATAGGGAGAATTTAAAATATCGCTCGCACCGGCCAAACCTTTTGATGTAAACCGATGACCATTGGTTACCAATTCATCATCCATGTTGTAGCCATGTGGTAGAGTATTACCAAACAATAATAGCGTTAGCAGGAGCATTGCCATCCAGATGCGCCAACCATCCAATGGAATGAGCTTAGGAAATGTCATAGTAGTAGGGAAGAATAAATTAGTGCTGGTGCAATCCTTCTTTCAAAATAAATAGTCCTGAGAATTCTACGTCAAGAAAACGAATAATGCTAGCGCGTTCTCTTATTATCACCTTTTTACCAGCGCGAGCTAATTGAATTGCAAGAGCCAATTGTTGCGATTCTTCAAGTATGGTAGAATCTTTTTTATAGCTCACGTAATCAAATGTAATGGTTTCGTCATTGTTGTCAAGAGCCTGTTTTACTTGAAAATCTAGATGTCTTCGATTTACTTCGTCTGTAGCCTTACTTAGTAGCAATTCGTAGCCTGATTCATCAGCAAACTTGCCTAATGCTCGGTTATCTCTCGGAAAACAAGGTCCACCAAAACCATACCCGTAGCCTAGATATTTCGAGCCAATTCTAGAATCTGAACCAATAGCGGCTAATATCTTCTCTGGATTTGCCCCGGCCTTGACGGCCAAATCACCAATGGAATTGGCAAATGAGATTTTAGTGGTCAGGAAGCAGTTGGTAGCAATTTTTGCTATTTCCGCACTTATGCGATCCATACGGCAGAAAACAGGCGAGTTATCACAGAATTGCGTGTAAAATTCCTGAATAATATTACCAGAGTTATAAGATGCTTCACCTATAAGCACTTGGTCTGGCATGACTTGATTACGCATGATGCTGCCTTGCGCAATAAACTCTGGACAATAGCTCACATGATAATTGTAGGATAGTAATCGGTTTGCCAGTAAATCGCAATATCCTGGCATAGTAGTGCAACCTACTATAAGTTGAATGGGATTGTTCCGTAATCCAATTTCAATTAATTGGCCAGCAATTCGGTCTATTTGACCGTGGTCGTAGCCACCATCAGCTAATGATGGGGTTGCAACGAAAAGGAATAAAAGTGAAATATCATCGTCAATTACAGATTGCAGAGATGTGTGCGCTTCCAATTGATTGGCTGTTGCCAAAAAATCTTTGACCAACGGTTCATCGGTAATTATATCACGCGAATTAAGGGCAGCCACTAGGTCTATATTGACATCAACACCAATCACGTCAAATCCTTTCTGTTCGGCATTCAATGCAAAACAGATACCTAGTTTTCCAACACCTATAACCCCGATTTTCGTCATTTATGCAGTATATTCTGCTGTTTCAAGTTGAAGGTTGGCCATACCCCAGTCTGGTTTATTCATTTTCCAATGAGTCTTGTTTTTTACAATTTGGGAACCTGCTTTGAAAATAATGGTATAGTCTAAGCACGGTTTGTTCATAAGGAACTGTATTGTTCTTAACGCATCATCACTTTCCCATCCGTCTTCATGATAAATATGATAAATGCATGAGTTATACGGGAATAATTCTTGTTTTTTACCAAGAGCTGATGCTGCCCACAGCGCCATGCTATCAATATGGATGGAATACATTTCTAACTCAACATAACCTTCGATATCCACCCAATCTTCTTTGCTCATTAAAGTGAAATCACCACAGGCATCAAAGTCAATAATGAAATGAGGAAAAACATCTTTGTGCACACGTTTCCAAACGTTTAAGACAAGCAGATTCAATAGGCGAGCCATGTTTGGAAAAAAGTACATAAACCTTGGTAGTGTAAGGGTTTCATGTCCTTTGGATTTACCTAAACGTTTAATAATATTTTTCTTTGCGTAGGCCAATTGCGCGTCTAAAGTTGACTCTTTCATTACTTCGCGAGGTACATCACAGCGATTTGCACGATAAAATATTCCCTTTTTTAAACGCTTTGCTGCCAATTCTTTGAAACATTCGTCCGAGAACAGAATATCGATATTGGTACAAAGAATAAAGTCTCCCTCTGCTCTTCGGATGCCAACATTTTTAGCAATCATTTGAAAAAGTGGAATTGCCGCTGAGTTTTTGTATTTCTGATGCAACTCAATTGGAACAATGATATACTTCAACGCTACCTTGCAGTTGGCGGTTGGTTTTGGAAGAATATCTTGAAGTAAAGGTTTGTCAGAAGGTGGATTCCAATCAACAATTACCAATTCTAAAGGAAGATTCCATCGAAGTGATTGGGCGTAAACCCCATTCACAAAGACAGACGTTCGCTGCAATAAATCGCCTCCGTGATTATCATTTCTACTGGTTACAACTATGCTTAAATAGTGCCCAGAATTTTGCTCACTCATAAAACGGTTTTTGATAGGGTGAAATTAGCCATTCCCCAGTTTGCACTGTTGTGGATGGTTAATTTTCGTGATTTTAGCATTTGCTGAGCTTCTTTTTGAAACCAGTTGTAGTTGGTAAATTGCACATTAGGATTATAGCGCCTTTCGTGGTCTTGATGGTAGATGGGTAATGGTAAAATGAATTCTTTCAACCCACAAACTGCGGATTGAATAACCAAAAGAGAATCAACATGAAGGGCATCACTTACGCTTTCATTATAACCACGAATGAGGTGCCAAATATCTCGGTGCATTATGAAGAAATCTCCACTTGCGTTACAGTGAAAATGCATTTCTGCCTTAGGAGTGAAATAGGTGTTCCACGGCACTCTGAAATAAGGACCAAGAAAGGTGAAGAAATGGTATGAAAGGAAGTCGAGGAGTTTCCATGCGTCCATTTTGAAACGCGTCTTTTTATCAATTTTTTTTGGGCTACATGTGTATGTGAATCCTTTGGATAGAACGCGAATTACAGCATGCTTCATTCCAACATTTTGTGCGATTTGCATGTCAAAATCGTGCCGGTCAGCGCGATAATAATAGTTGGGATTCGGATTGGTGAGGAGTGCAAAAAAACCTTCAGGTATAATGATATCAGCATTCATGCAAAGTATAAACTCACCAGAGGCTTGTCGAATCCCAACATTTTTTGCTAAAAATTCCAAAATAGGCAAATATTTCTTGCTACTACTTTCCACTAATGAAACATGGTGTTCGTGAGACACCGTAATTATAGTTATCTTAATCAAATCATCAGATTTTGGCCAATAGATAAAAGCCTCAATGGGTGGAAAAGTAAGAGGATTGTAGTTAACAAAGATTATCTCTGAAGAAATGTTGTTTTGTTTTAACTGACTGTGCAGAGCGTTAATACAGTTTTGTAGGCGCATACTGAAATTTCCACCGTAATTATCATTTCGCCCTGTAAGAACGATGGATAATTTAGTCGAGGCAATTAATTTTTCTTCAATCATTAGGGATTGGATGAAGAACGTACCGTGGCAAAGGTGCTTTTCGTGCGTATTTGGTTAATGCCATCGGGTGACACGGGTCGATGTATAATAGTAGCCACGACACTATCAAATTGCATAAGTTCAGGATTTCTATTCGTCCAAATTTTCCAGTAATCATTTAGACGTTTATCCACATTTATTCCTGCCAAGTGATCGCGGATAAGGTTGTGTTCCAACCAACCATAATCTTCCCATCGAAAATCGTTGGTTTTGCCTATTTGATGTGCATCAAGTACTGTTCCATCCTTTTGGTGAGCTTTCCAACGAATCACATCAACACTAGCGGGTATGAGTGCAGAATATTTTGGATAGCTAGAAAATGGATAGGTATCAATGGAAAACATGCCACAGAAAAAGTTGAATCCAATTATTAAGAGTCCGAATCCAAGAGCCACTCTAGAGTAATTATTCACGATAGGTGCCGCACTAGCCCCGCTCCGCTTTTGGAATAATGGGTTGAAATTGATATAAAACACATAAAATGCCTGGAGCATCATGGAGAAAGAGATGTACATGAAATACCCAATGATGTTGTGCATTGCCAAACCAGCAATTGCGGCAATCCAACGGAGTTGTGGGCGGAGGACGAGCAGTATGTAACTCAACTCAAAAAGGATGGCTGCCATACCGCCAATATGCAGTAACAAAGGCCATTTATCAATTCTGAAGCTAGGCGCTTGGTCGTAATTTTGAAGCCACTCTAACTGTACTTGATTCACCATTGATTGGCCAAGAGCCCAATCGAATCCCGAATCCCAAAGTTTGTAAAAACCTGCCCAGAAATAGATGATTCCAAATTGTAGCCAAACTAGACGTATTGGAAATGTATAGTCCGAACGTTTTTCTACTGGGGTATTGCCCAATAGTGCATCTATGGAAAAAACATCATAGCAACGACTTAGGGCCATAAACCATGTAATCCAAATCACCAACTGCTCGTGCCAAAGCTTGCCAAAGAAATTTGGAGTGGCAAAGATGTAAAAGCACAGGATAGCATTGAGCACAAGAAAGAACCGTGTTTTGAACCCAAGTACCACCAAAGAACACGAAAGGATACCAATTTTTACTACCCAGATATAAATCTCTGGACTAATGGGGAGAATGTCTATTAGCCAACCTATCCCAGGTAAAGCAACCCTGCTATCGAGACCAACCATTTCGAGTGCAGAATTCCACTTAGCGAAATACAGAAAAGCGAGGTAAGAAAAGAAAAGAATTCTCAGAACAGCAATGTTGTAGGGCAGCTGAGGTACGAGGAAAAAATTGCACAAATAGTTTAAACTCCGAGTGCCATGTGAAAAAAGTACGGTTGAAATCTGGAAGCCAATTTGGAGAAGAAATCCACGTGCTATTAGCACCTGAACATTGCCGTAAATTGGGTCGTTTAATGTTAGTATTGCAATGAAATAAAGAAAGAGATAGTACGCTAGCGCAATAAAAAGAATAAGAGCCTCAGCGGAAATGAATTGAAGATAGTATTTACGTTGATTGAAATTCAATAGTTGGGCTAACTTAAATCGATTCTTAAAGACCAACCAAATCATGCCAGCTATGCAGGCAAGAAAACTTATTTTAAGTCCTATTACTATTGTATACAACCAAGTATGATGCCGAGGAAACCAGAGTACAAAATCTGAATATGGTGCATCGAAATAAAATAGAAATAAATCGTAAAGCATTCCAAAATGGAACCATAAAGCCAGATAGGCTAACAATCCCAATAAATACAGGAAATTTAAGCTAGCATAAAGACGTAAGGCCTTCCAATAATCCATCTATTTAGAATGTATTCGTTCAGGAGGGCTAATTGTCCTCAACCTGCTGCTGAATCCATCCATAAAGTCTTCGTGTACCATCTGTAAGCAATATGGTTGGCGTCCAATCCAATTGGGTGGAAATGAAATGATTGTCGGAACTACGGCCACGCACTCCTTCTGGCCCTCGGATATTCTTTATGCTTAGATTTTTGCCAGAAAGTCCGATAACAAGCTCGGCAAAATCATTGATGCTAACCATTTCTTCAGAGCCAATATTAAATGGGCCAGAGTGGCCTGAACGAATCAGTTTTGTGGTAGCATTCAAGCAATCATCGATGAAAAGAAAAGAACGTGTTTGAATACCATCGCCCCATATTTCGATGCTTCCTCCATTTTCAGCTTCAACCACCTTGCGGCAAATAGCAGCAGGGGCTTTCTCCTTCCCATTGTTCCAAGCACCTTCTGGGCCATAAACATTATGGTATCTTGCAATTTTTACATTCAAGCCATAGTTGCGTGCATACGACATGAAGAGCCGTTCGCTGAAGAGTTTTTCCCAACCGTATTCGCTGTCGGGTTGGGCAGGATAGGCCGAGTCTTCGTTACATTTCGGATTGGCAGGATCCATCTGGTTGTATTCCGGATAGATGCAAGCAGAAGAAGAGTAGAACATAGCCTTTACCTTCTTTTCGGTAGCCACCTTTGCCGTGTTTAGGTTAATTGCGACTGAATTGTGCATCACATCAGCATCGTGTTCGCCAGTGAAAATATAGCCCGCCCCGCCCATGTCGGCTGCAAGTTGATACAGTTCATCCGTGTCGGGAAGTATCGCATTTTCAACTACAGAAATAAGTCGGAGGTCACCAATGATGAAATCATCCGCTTCCGTTGGGGAGTATTCTGGGAATTTCAGGTCTACACCACGCACCCAAAAGCCGTCTTGCTTTAATCGTTTCACTAAATGCGAACCAATGAAACCTCCTGCCCCGAAAACAATCGCCTTTTTCATTCTTTGTTTCTGTACTTCTCTACTATTTCGGCCAATAATTGGTCGCTGTTCATCACCAATTGATGGTTTCTAATTTGCTTTGAGGCCTGCTTGCCAAAAGTAAAGACCAGTTCGTCACTTTGACAAATTTGCAGCATTTCCGAGGCCATTGTTTTATAATCGTATTCTTCTACCAGAATGCCAGAGCAGCCATGTTCAATTAGTTCAGCAATACCTGCGTGACGGGTGGCAATTATGGGCAGTCCGCAAGACATAGCTTCCATGATGGAAACTGGCGTGCCCTCGCGGTCGTGATGGATAGGTGTGGTGACCGAATGTTGCACAAATACCCGCGCATTTCGCATTTCTTCAAGCACTTTATCTGGAGAAAGCACACCTTTGAAAAGCACATTATTCTCAATTCCAAGCGAACGCACAAGGATATGACAGGCCTCGAAAAGCTCTCCACCACCATCTTTTCCAATTACTACCAATTTGGCATCTGGGATTGATTGAAGGACTTCGTTGAAAGCAAGAATGGTGATATGAGGTGCCTTGGTCTCGGCAAATCGTCCAACGGCAAGGAACACGGCAGGGCTGGTGGAATGATCCGAATAGGCGAACCGTTCAGCATCAAAACCACAAGGCAGATGCACCAACTTTTCCGTAGGACAGCCCATTCTGGAAAGTGTGGCCCGGATGTCCTCAGACACACACAGTATCTGCGCTGCTGATTGGAATAGTCGTTTGTAGTGTTCAATATTCTCAGTCACAAAACGTTCATGATGCGCATCATAACCATGAAAAATGACCACTAATGGCATGTTTGCTTCTTCACATAAGTCGAAGATTTGCGCTCCACACGTGCCGAACTCTGCCACTACCAATTTGATATCATTCCTTATTAGATAATTCTTGAATGCCCTGCGCTCAAAATGGCGTGATGGTAGGTCGAAGAAGGCTTCAACCCAAGTATAAAAGGTGCGCCATGCAAAGCTGTTGGATAGCAGTATGCCCGAACGTTCCTCAGCAATGGGCAGATCACCACCATACAATTGATGCACATAAAAACCACTCTTTCGCAGGCCATTGATGTGCCTGCGCACAAAGGTCTCAGTGTATTTGTCGAGGTTGGAGTTTGCTACTACGATATTAGGTAGAGATTTGCGTAAATGGAGGTTGGCCTGATTCTCAGCGTAGGCCGTAAATTCGTTTCTACGCGCCTTTTCTGCTGATTGTAACAGGATAAATCTTCTGAAATAGTACACGCCATAGTTGGCAATAAGCGACAGCACTGGCCGCAAAAACACTCTGTAGGCCCATGCTAGCCTTTTGCGCAGCAAGAGTAGCACCACGATTAGTGCGGCTAGGACAACATATATCATCATTTGCTGATAAATGCATTAATTCCCTGTATGCCATGAGTATCGAGGCCAAGGGCATGCAGCAATGCGGGATGTTCCATTTCACCATTAACTATCAAAGTTCCATCGTCCATAACGGCTACGTATTGGGCAGCAAGGTCGATAATCCTATTGAATCCTGAGGCAAGGGTAGCATGATGGTGCAAGCCAAAATACCAAACGGCAGCTGCCAAAGTGCCTTGATCGCGCACTTTCCACGCATCATCTTTCATAATGGACAACGAGGCATTGTGCCAGAATTCCATGAATGAATATGCACTTTCATCAAACAGAAACACGCCACCATTCCAATGTTGCCAATTTTTGGGAATGGAATCAACACCAAATTTTTGGTCGATTGCCTGATGCAGATGTTGGCAAGTGTAGGTGCCTAAAGGTGAGCCATTGAGCATAAAATCTTGATGAGTATCATCCCAAGGTAATCCAATTTCACGTGCCAAAAATTTAATGCGGTCATATTTTTCCTCTAACGAAATACCATCCTTGTCAGTCCAGCGGCCTGTGCTTTTCTCTTGTTTGTATTGCTCGTTTAGCACATAGTATTGACTATTGCCAAAGTAGTACTTCATCCACGCAGCCGCGCTATGAATCCATGTGCGTTTATTATTTGCTGTAAGTGCATCAATCTCTTGGCAGGCTTGGTTGTATGATTTTGCTAGCGTAGTGTCATATACATCCGAGGCATGATTGTAAGCTAGAGTGGCTTGGGTCAATTGATTTTCACAACCACAGTTAACAGCAAATCGGCTGAAGGCGTCCATCTGCACAAAATCTGGAGCAAAGGTTACTGGCGCATGAAATGCGTTAAATACCAAATCACAATCGGACGAAAGGGCAACTACATCCGTATCGAGATAGCAATACAATGTGCCTTGGGGCAGATGAAGATACAGCGAGGTCTTGAGATAAATGGAGGCCTGATGGTTGTCAAGAGCTTCAGGAACACGCACATCTACCATATTATCATGTAGTAGTTTCACTGCATTGCGCTGAACATCTGTGACCACCCAAACGGGATGCGAGGTTTTGGCGGCTAGTATTTCTGCAGCTTGATGAAATCGCGTAATATGTTGCACACTGCCGCACACCGCAAACACAAACGCTCGTGGTTTTTTCATGGTGTTCAAATCATCCATTTTCGCCACCAATGTTCCATAACGGCAAGCTTCCACAGTCGCCAATGGTCTTTATCCACTAAAAGTCGATTAACAAATCGGTGTTGGATGATGCCATCTTTTATGAGTTTGCCACCAATGAGCAGCTCTTGGTAGAACATCACATCCATATATACATCATCGGGTCCAACGAATCCTTGCTTACCGCGATTCAAGATGCTTTTGGGCAAATGGTCTTTGATGTTCTCATAAAGCAAATACTTGGTCGTACTTGGGTAGTAAGTTACTTCCTCTTTATAGCTGAAAACCTTTTCGAACAGATGATGGTCGAGAAAAGGCACACGTACTTCCAACGAATGCGCCATGCTTGCGCGGTCAATCTTGGTGAGCACAAGCTCACCCATGAAACATTTGATGTCCATGTGCTGAAATGACCGCAATGGTGTCAATTCGGGTCTGTAATGCTGGCGGTAGAACCAATCAACATCACCACGTATTGCTTTATGATGGTTCTCACACAGCATTTCTCTCAGATTCTCTGTGTTGAATCGGCCCATGCTCATGTAGCCTGCATAGTCTTCCACAGCCGTATCAGAAGGGTCTTTGGTCAGAAGGCGCAGTTTGTCTTTCCAACCGTTGGGATGCCATCGGGCGTAATACTCCTTTTGCCAATTGTAACCCCCAAAGAGCTCGTCAGCGCCTTCACCGCTCATTACAGCCTTCACTTTTTGAGCGGCAAGCTGGCTAACGAGAAACGTAGGAAGGATGGAGATGTCGGCAATGGGTTCGTCATACACATTGGGCATCAGCGGCAAAATGCCTATCATAGTATTGTCGGCCTTCATGGTAGTGAGGTCGGCATGAAGATGGTTTGCCACTATGACCGCATGGTGGTCTTCGCTGTTCTCCCAATCCTTAAAACCGATGGAGAAAGCCTTGACACCTGCCTTCTGCTGCGCCAAGTGCATCACAATCGCGCTGCTATCATATCCACCGCTGAGGAATGCCCCAATCTCCACATCGCTGCGCGAATGCTCATTTACCGAAGTGGCCAGCATCTTGCCCACCTCGCTTGCAAGTTCTTTTGGATTTCCTTGCTCCGCACCATAGCTCAACGACCAATATTGATGCAATTGAGATGTGCCATCGGCAGTGTTTACCTCCAAGCGATGCGCTGGCGGTAGTTTCTTCACGGTTTTCCAGATGGTATGCGGTGAAGGCACATAGCGATAGACAAAATAATCTGCAAATGCCGCCATGTCCACTTCCTTAGACACAAGGTTGGAAGCTATGATGGCCTTCAGTTCACTGGCAAAAATGAGTCGCTCATTCACCTGATGGTAATACAGTGGTTTGATGCCAAAGCGGTCGCGGACTAGGTGCAGCTTATGACCCTCGCCATCGAACAACGCAAAAGCAAACATGCCGTGCAGTTTGGCAAGCAGTCCATCCATACCCCATTGGACATAGCCATGAAGCAAGACCTCGGTATCAGTCTGGGTTTGGAAAATGTGGCCGAACGCCAACAAATCTGTGCGCAATTCACTGTAGTTATAAATCTCTCCATTGAGCGTAATCCACAACTCACGATTAGGCAAGCGCATGGGTTGTAGCCCGGCATTTGAAAGATCGAGAAAAGCCAGTCTGCGGTGACCCAAAGCCACGCGACCATCGGCTGTGAAATGGCTTCCCGCACCATCAGGCCCACGATGTGCAAGCGTATCGCGCATCTGGTTGAACAATGGTCTGTTCACCTGTCCATTCCATTCTATCCACCCTGCAATGCCGCACATCAGCGTTGAAATCTAGATTTAAGGTATTGCGCAGCGGAGGTGTTTTCCTTTTTCAAATTCACACCAACAATTAGAAAACCATAGTAAATGCTGTAGTTAACTGTCGCATTCATTGGTTTGCGAATACCAATGTAGTAAACGCCATTTGCAGCATTCCTCGCATTGTGCCATATCTGTTGTTGCACATGCAATGGAACCAAAACACCAATATGCAACGGAATTAGAATGGCCCACCACGGATTGCTGAACGCCACTAACACCAACATCAGCATTGGAAAGATGATTTGATAAAACTGGTCGGTGGCGTGGCGCTGTGGAGCTAAGGGAAGAAAAGCCAGGAGTAAACCTTTCTCACCTTGGGTAAGAAATGCTAGATAAACTGCATACGAAACAAGTATGCAAGCCGCCCACCATGGCATAACCCAACTGAACATAAAAGCGAACATGAGAAACGAAAGGATTTCGGCAAACATCAAACAAGCGAGTAGGAGGGAAGTGAGCCTTGGGCCTATGGTCAATGGCAATGTGCGAATGCCTGCGCGCTTGTCGTTAAACAAATCATCTACTTGATGAATAATTATTCCGCGCAGCCCAATGAGCGAAACACAAGCTACGAGCGGCCACAGCCATTTTGGCCAAGATTGCCCATGAAACAAGCTATAGGTGTGGAGGGACAATAGCATTGGTATGGTATAAGCATACGCCATGTCAATGCTATTTGCGATAAAGGGAACATTCTTCAGGCGAAAAATCGGGAAAGAATACAAGGCGAAACAACTCAATTCGGATGCGATCAGGAGCCAAGAAAATGGATTTGATGGCAACCACATCCATGGCAACAAAGCCATGAAAGTTGCAGCAATCAGTAATCCAATGCGCACATGTATTGGAGCAAGGGCCATGCGGTTTAATTTTCCAGCACGCGCGTCATCTTTTTGGTCAAAATATTCGTTGATTACATAACCCAAGGCAGCAAAGCCTGTAGCTGTAATGAGCGATAGAGCAATTAGTGTCAATGCCTCCATCGAAAATGGAGTGCGAAACCAAACCAGCCACAGATAAACACAGCCCAAAATGAATGGGATGAACGTAAAGCGCCAGTCTTTAGACCGCAACAGATGCGCTATTCGTGCAAGCGATGCAACCATACGCCTATTTATTCATGTGATACAAATGCAAATCCTTTTGCAGGTCGAATGCCGGTTTCACAGCCAATATCTCGAAGAAATCTATTGGAAACACATAATTATTCCACGAATCTATTTTTCCAATGTCGAATAGATTTTGGAAATCGTTTGAAATAGTGAGATGCTCAAACTGATCTAGGGCAACTTGCGGAGGTCGTAAGAATTCCAAAATAAACCCTTGCTTGCGAATGGCAGATAGCACCTGATGCACATCGCCAATTTCATATTCGTATGCATCATTTATTTGTCCACAGATATGGTCGATGTGCAATTGCTCCCAAGCATCGCTGCTTTCGCGTTTGAAAAGGTCTTTTATGTAGAGTTTTCCTCCAGGACGTAACGTACTCCATGCAGAAGCAATAGCCAACGGTTTGTTCTTAGAATGCCCGAACGATTCAAGAAACAAGACCCGATCGAAAGTACCGCCACCAAACACTTCTGGAAGGAGATGATAGTCGGCTTGTGTTACTTGCACACGGTCTGCAACGCCTTTTTCCGCCACATTTGCCCGGGCTTTTTCGGCCTGAACAGCACTAATGGTGCAAGCGTTTATTTTCAAACCACTAACGTGCTGCGCGAAATAGGATGACGGTCCGCACACACCACAGCCCGCATCAATGATATGTAGGTCGGGCAATAGTTGCGCACTGGCAATTGTATAATCCAAGTAGGTGTTAACGTTCTTGGTGCGGAAAGCTTGAATGACTTCGCCATAAACGGCAAGAAACTTATCGGTAGTGGCATCATAGAAACGCGCCACATTCGCAGCACCGTTGTCCAATTGCTTATTCGATTTACTTTTGAAAAAGGATAACGCCATAGACTAAAACTATTTCGATTGCCATTATTGGGGGTTGAATTCGCGGCAAAGGTCGCAAGATATGGAATCATAAGGTCATTATCGGTTGACGGATTGCAACCTTTGGCGTGTAGTCAGCGATGTGGCAATGTATTTTTACCGCCAATGTCTGAATTTGTTTCTCCGTCTATCTCGGTTATTGTTCCGTTTTTCAATGAACAGGATAATCTAGAAGCGCTCATTAAGGAGATTCAAACGTGTTTGGCCGAACTCAAACATGAATTGATTTTGGTGGATGATGGATCAACTGATACGTCCTTGAAAGTTGCGCTTGCCTTGGCAAACGATGCTGTCAAGGTAGTTGCCCTCGATGGCAATTACGGCCAAAGTATGGCTATAAAGGCTGGAATAGATTGCAGCTCGGGAATTCTTTTAGCCACTATGGATGCCGATGGGCAAAATTTACCCAAGGATTTATTGCCCATGATTCAATTGCTACAAAGTCAGCAAGGGGCACAAATTCAAATGGTGCAAGGCATCCGCACAATACGCATCGATTCGTGGCAGAAGCGATTGCCTAGTCGGAGTGCTAACTTCATTATTCGCAAATGGCTGGGCGTTTCCGTGACCGACACTGGGTGCTCGTTGCGCGTGTTTCGGAGGGAAGTATTGACTAAGATGGTTTACTTCAACGGTTTTCACCGGTATATTCCTGTTATAGCCAAAATGCAGGGGTTTCAGGTGCGCGAAATTCCTGTAGGTCACGCGGCCAGAACGCATGGTATTTCCAAATATGGATGGGGAAGATTGCCCAAAGTGTTGCGACAAATTGCATTGCTACGCATTCGTCCGCAATGGCTTGTTGATGGTGTGGTTTACAAACTCCGTAGTTTGCATCAATTCTAATGGCGTTGCGACAAAAATCGATGCTACGCTATTTGGAGCAATTTGCAGTTGTGGCAATTCTTGCTTTTTTCATGCTTGCCCTACTCAGGCCCGAAAACAAGTTTTTTCACCTTATTGGTTCAGATTTCCATGCAATTCAGTTGTGGTATCCCAATTTTCCTGTAGTAGTTTTTGTAGGGCTTTCCATTGTGTTGCCATTCTTTTTTGCGACTTGGATAATGTCAGTGGCATCAAAATCCTTGCAAATTGCAGCTGCCAGTAGCACAGCTATTTTGGCCTTCATTCTTGCTTGGCTTTCTGTAAACCATTTTGGTCCTGTGCCCTCCATTATTGGGTTTGTAGTAAGCATAGTAGGCTTTAATGGGCGAAAAAAAGCGCTGTATGCAATCCGTTGGAGCATAAATCCCATCGCGATTGAAGCATTTGTTAAACCCATTGGCATTTTAATGCTTGTGGCTGCTGCTGTTCGCATTGTCTTGGTGTGGCTTACGGATAATTCGTCCGAACCAGATGCTGCTTGTCGCATTCTCATTGCCCACATTTGGTCGGAGTATTATTTAGCAGATGGTAATGTCTCGCACATTCTCAACCCGAATCCCGATTGGCCAGTGTTGCATTTTTTCTTTGCAGGGTCGTTGCTAAAATTGGGTGCAAGCATTGAAACAGTCCGGCTGTTTCATGCCATTGTAGGCGTATTGGTCAGCGCGATGCTCTACAAAGTTGCCCTGCATTTCACCACCAGACCCATAGCTCTATTGGCTGCCTTGGTTTATTTGGTGTATCCTGCAAGTGCAGTTGTAAGTGCTCAAGTAATGAGCGAACCGTTGTTTCTTTTCGTGGTTTTGGGTTCCATTCATTCCTTTCTTCTGTTGCATAAGTCTGGACAACGCCAGCATCTTATCGCACTTATTATTTGGATAAACGCAGCAAGTTCGCTGCGCTACGAAGGCTGGACCCTTTGTGGCATTTATCCATTCCTATATGTGCTATCGGTGCGGCCATTTCGTTTGCAACATCTGGTGCTTTTTGGATTTTCGGGTTTGGCCGCATTAGGCATTTGCGGTTTGCTTGTGCAGCAAGGGTTTCATCCGTTGCGGGGCATTTTGTATAGCGATGAGCAAGTGGCCTACTGTTTTTCTCAATCGGGCAAGCAACTTGCGGTGTTCGTTAATGGCTACAGGGCAGCGTGGGTGCCATTGGCATTGGTGGCTTTTCTGGGTTCAATTTTTACGTTTAGAAAGAACTCAGTATATATCGCTTTTTCAGGGTTTGTCTTTCTTTTTTGCCTTCCATTTATATACAAGAACGCCACGTTCGGCCTCTTTCCTCAATACCGCTACCTTACCTATTACATGGTCCTTATGATGATTCCCCTAGCCATTATGGGCCATCATCTCGTTCAGAAAACTATAGGCATCCGACCTATTACAATGGTTGTGTTGGTAGGAGGTTTATGTGCCCTTTCCTTATCGGGTCAGCGTTACATCAGTTCTGGTTTAATGCATTTTCCCAAGGGGTTCAGCGCATCTATAGCCAAAGTGAATACTATTCCATTGGGCAATTTTTATCTCGATCATCATCCTGGAGTGGGAGAATACCATTGGATAGCCACTACCAAAATGCCGTTGCTGTTGGATTATGAAGACACGTATTTGCGCCAGCACATTGATTTTGAAACGATGAAACGGGTAGTACTCAAAAACGGAACAACACACAAGGCTATTCGCTTTTTGGTGAATGACTATGAAAGCGAATTTGGCACCACCAATTTTGA
>CAMDOM010000010.1 GCA_945903645.1 Chryseobacterium gleum | reverse complement strand
ACTTTCCGGAATGGGCCACATCGCGGAACACCCGGTTGCGTTTGGCACGCTTGGCATGACACACGCGCAGCACCGTGGAGTCGATGAAGCTGATGCCTGTACACTTACCCCGACAACAATGGTGGATGAACAGCATGAACGGTATGCCGCAGCGTTGGCTCAGTTCAATGAAGCGGTTGTACGATACAACTCCTGGGAAACAATCCCTCATGCCGTGCATGACAAGCCCTGTGTAGAAGGCTTTGAAATTGCGGTGGCCGCTGCCTTGGAACAGGATGAGGATAGTGATTACCTCGGATTCGCAAAGACCTGCCTTCCTTTGCCTTGTCCGGCTCTTCTCGCCCTGCTCAAGGCTCAGACGTTTGAACTCCTTTTCAAATTCAAGACAGAAATCGTCAACACGGACGAATATCTCAGTAGTTTTGGTCAGCAGCATCGGTTCAGGTTTTTAGCAGTTCGCACCACTAAATTACCCAACACCTTTGCTGCTATTTATTTGTATATCAACTATTTATTCACAAATAGCTGTGATTGTCTTATCCCGAACTCAGGTCAATAGCGCATTTGTGTTTTGATGCTTTCGCTTATTCTCGGAATACTACTTTTGCCCCATGGATGAATTTTCGCGATTGGCCGATCAGTTGGTCATCAACAGATTGCGCTCTTCGTGGTTTCAAATATCCAAGTTGTACAACGATATGGCAGCCGAGCACGATGGAACCATGAGCATGGCTTTCGTCTTGCTGGCCATCAACGAAGAAGATGGAACGCCCGTCACGCATATCGCACCCCGATTTGGCATGGAACCCAATAGCCTATCGCGATTGCTGAAATCGATGGAGGAAATGCAGTTGATTGAAAAGCAAAAAAGTGCTGGGGATAAGCGGGTGTCGTTGGTATGCCTTACTGCATTAGGCAAAGAAAAGCGGGGCATAGCCCTCAAAGCGGTGTATCGCTTAGAGAAAGCCATTGTAAAGGATATAAGTGCCGTTAAACTCAAAGCATTCTTTGAAGTAGCCGACCAAATACCATCAGCCATTGAAGCGTTTAAGGAACGATTAATCAAGGAGGGCTAGTCTAAGCGCTAAGTTTTTTCTTGCGTTGGCGAAGCATGTGTCCAAATAGCTTGGGAAAAAACACCACATAGCTCACTCCAATTGCCATTAGTAATAGGGCGATAAAATCTACGTTGGAACCGCGCCATTGCCAAAATCCATAGAGAATAAGAAACTCGCCTGCCACACCCACAGGATAACACACCAAAAAGAGGCTGTAGCGTAACCAAAGCAACTGTTTCCATGATTGGTGCAGTAAGTCGTTAAGGTAGTGCAGTGCTCGCACCATTTCGGTAAGGCTCCAAGCAATGGCAATGAGCGGATAGCCATAGGTTTCTATGCCTGAGCAAGGACAACTAGCAGCCATCATTACAACCAGAAAGGTGATGAAAAAGCGTGAGGAGACTTGCAATAGCGTAAGCATCCAATTGCTACCAGCTATACCAATAATCGCATGAGCTATTTCAATAATGGCCAATCCTTGTGCTAAAGCAAGCACAACGGCAGCACGGGCGGTTATCTGAAAATCGTCCAAAACGAAAACTACCGTAAATAGTCCCCACGCCAGTAGCGTAATGAAGTTGAAAGCAATAAGCCACGTTTTCTTTTTCATGGAATGAGATGCGTCATGAGCTGGAGGCGTTCTATCGCCACATTTGTGCTTCCTGTTCCCCAAATATAGAACTTTGATTCACACGCCATGCCCGATGTTATCACACGAGATGATTTAGCTTTCTTGATGTCGGAGTTTCATGTGGCAATGCTAGACGATGATGAACTCCGTCCTATTTTTACCGAAATAGCCCATGTCGATTTAGAAACGCACTTGCCAGTTCTAGTTGATTTTTAGGAATTAATTCTTTTCAGCACGGGCAATTTGCTGATAATCCTGTAGCGATTCATATTCATTTGAATCGGCAGTATCCGCTTACTAAACGCCATTTCGAACTATGGTTGGGATATTTTACATTCCCTGTAAATATGTATTTCTAAGGCGAGAAAGCCGAAATGATGAAAACCCGCGCTCAAAGTATTGCTACTGTAATGCAGATAAAACTGATGCAAAGCGCCTAAAATTTTTGTGGCATTCGGCTCATGCGGAAAATGCCTACTGCGAGGAACATTTGTAAAAGCACAATAAATTTGAGTGAATAGTGCAGCATTTGCGGTAGGAAATTCCAACCCAATAGGCAAGCCAAGCTTAGCGCAATTACAAATAGTGCATACCAACGTACCCAAGTTGGCCGCTGCCTGCGATAGAGGGCAATGGCAAAGAAAATGTGCAGAGGAAAAGCCCACACCAAGTTCCAGTTGTTACCCGCTGCAGTATGATTTGTGCCAAACCAAAGCAGTAAAAGCAGCCAGCCCAATAGTCCAGTAAGGAGAAAAATAGAACCTTCAATCCAGCGAACATTAAAATGCCAAGCGCGAAAAAAAGTAACAACCATAGCAATGAGAAGGAGCAAGGCCACAAACACTACTTGTGGAGCAAACCAGCTTTTTTCTAGTGCTACTGGTGTGGCCTCAAACAATAGTAGCTTTTTAGCCACTAGGGGTTGCAATCCTTCTTCTGTTGGAATGCTTGCATTATCAAAAGCTTTTTCAAGTTCGTTGGGCAAATACATGTACTCTCGAGCGGTGGATTTTTGGTCTAGTCTTGCGCCAAGGCAAATATCGATGCCCAAATCACCCCAAGGAATCTCGCGTTTTATCTTGCTATCCACCAGCTCGCGAATGGTGAGACGAGGCACCGCCACATGTGAAGAATCATAGACAATTATCCTCCCAAGTGCGTATTCAATTACATCTCGAGGACGAGTAGAGCAGTTGTCGAAAAAGTAATCGTAGAGATAATCTCTATTCTCGTCTAACGCATTCCATTCCAACTTATCGAATATGGCTTGTCGCTGTGCAAGATTTAGATTCAATATCTGCTCAGTCACACTGCGATTGTAGGAAACATAGGCACGCGTAAATCTCCCGAATCTACTGGTAGCCAACATATAAAGAAGATTGCCTCGTGTGAAATTGAGATAAAAATTTGGCTGACCAAAATCGAATGTGCCGAAGTTGTAAACTGTTTCAATCTTCAAATTGGGGTCGTAAACCAATATGGCGGTATGGCCAAAAGCTTCATAAAGTTCCTCGCCAGGCCCGCATGTTATTAGGCTCACATGACTATCTTCGGTAAGCTTGGGTGTTTGCTGTTGGGCGTTTGCCAAAATTGACCCACATAGTATTACGAGTAAACAAAGAATTCTCATTTTGACAGAACAGCTGAGTAGAAATTCGTGCACCTAGAATTAAGGTACCATTAGTTTTACCGTGCGATGCTGAGAGGAAGAAGCCAACCGTATTGCATACAGACCGCTACTTAAGTGCTGATTTGAAATGGAGATGGGCAAGGTTTGCTTTCCAATAGTAAGGTCTATAGGGCTTGAATATACCATTTGCCCCAATTCGTTCCAAAACGACAGGATAGCATGCTCGTTAACATCCGATTGCACGACAATTTGAATTGGGCCAGTTGCTGGGTTTGGATAAACGCTTATTTCTGGAGTTTGGGCAACACCATTTTCTTCCACACCTATAGAAACACGTTCCCGTATGTACTGAATATAGCTCACATACATCTCATCCGTAGTTTGCAATCCAAAATAGACGTTGTCTGTCCCCGAGTTATTGAATACCGCCTCATGAATAAGTCCTTCGGCAAAATTTACTTCTAAGAAATCATCAAAAATGCGAAATGGAGGATGCGACCAATCGTAAGCACCAGTGTTAAAGCTGTATGTTGGGTTGTAAAAACCATTGTACACATTCTCTCCTTTTTCTCCATCAGCCGTTCTACGATATACTTGATAATCCTTTCCAAGTTGGTGCGTATGTGCCATAATAGACCAAATGTACCACGTATAATTTGAGTCGGCATCAAATTGGTGCATGGTATAGGTGGAATCCTCTCCCGTGGGTGGAATCATTAAGGTGGTAGGGTCTTCTCCACCATAATAAATTGGGCCAGCTATCATTTCTTGTTGAGCAGTACCGGCAGGTTGGGTATACACATTCAAATACAACTCAGCTGGCAAAATAGAATCAGCACTGTAATTTGGGATGTGATAGTTAACGTCCATTACTACATTGGCAGGAAGAGTGAACGCAGTGCCCTCGGGCAAAACTAGGTCTTGACTATTCGGAAACTGAGATAGAATGTCGGATGTATAATAGACCCCAGCGGCAACTAATACGTTGGTTACAGGACGCAGTCCTGGAAGAAAATTAGTGTCTTGTTCAGGAAAATAACGGTAAATGGCAGTATGGTGCGATTCTTCATTGATTTTGGTTTCCATTCTATTTACCTCTCTATTTTCGGGTAATTTAGTAGCATACTTGTAGAAGTATTCCACTTCTGTTAAAGGCAAAAGAAAAAACGGGCCATAATGAATTTGGAAGCCTTCGTTTGCTGGAGGCGGTGCAAGCGGTTCAATTCTATTCATGCCCAAACCATCATAATAGCTGGTTAGAATGTCAGAATCTAAGTATGTGGCAGTTTCACTGGCTCCAAATAGAATCCACTGGCGAATAAGCTCAATATCCCTATATGCCAGCGCTTGCTGACCACTAGGCATGTCGCTGCCCATAGCTGGGGTAAGGTAATCTATAGGATCGATATCATGAGCCACTTTGGCGAAAAGAAAACTACGTTCTGGATAGCCAGGGTCCACTAATTTCATCCCTGTTGATAAGGCTTCTGGATTTAATGGATTAACGTTAATTAAATTCTGATACACTGTAGCAAGATCTCCACTTAAATCCAATTGTGCAGACGGACTAGCGCCACTGTGGCAACCAACTGTGCAACCTGTTTGCAACACGATAGCTACCTCCTGATACGTAGATTGCGCTACGCCATTGGAAAATACAGCTATTAAATTAAGTGCTAGTAAAACAATTTTCGTGGTCAAGTGAGAACTATGCATGAGTATTTAGCATTAATTATTCGGTAAACCTATCAAAATAATTGATGCTACTCTGCGGTAATGCTGTACATTCGACCGTTCGTTAGCGGAAGCCAAATGAACGTTCAACCTCTTAAAATCTTTTCAATATGAAGAAATCACTACTTTTTACAATGGGTATGGTGTGTTTAACAATCGTACAGTTGAATGCGCAGGTCTTAGCCAATGGAGATTTTGAAACATGGTTGCCACCTGCTCAAGGTTGCACAAGCCCAGGCTCATGGAACACGCTGAATTCAAACACCGCTATTTTGGGAATTTGTACTTCCGAGCGCGAAACTAGTAATGTGCACGGGGGAACATCTGCTTTAAAAATGAGTACCGCCTTGATTGGTTTTCCAATCAATCAAATAGCACCAGGACTTGTTACCAATGGAACTATAGTTACCACTGGCGGGGGTGGTGTAACGGGTGGTGTTGCCTTCACAGAACGTCCTACAGGTTTTAAAGGGTGGTATTTGGCATCACCAGTTGGGGGCGATAATTATTCTTTTGGGGCAATATTTATGGATGCTAATGGTGCTACCATAGGCACTTCGGAATGGTCTGGTACTGCAACAGTTGGAACATATACCATGTTTGATGCACCAATTGTTTGGACGTCTGCCATAAATCCAACAACGTTGCAAATTATTCTGCTTCCAAGTGATGATGTTAACCCCGTTGTTGGTAGCACCTTCACTGTTGACGACCTTGGTTATTATACTGATCCAATGGTAGGAACCTTGGAATATGAAAATGACTTGATAGGCTTATATCCCAATCCAGCTAACGACAACGTATTTTTTAATTTAGGAAATGAGCAGGCAGTGGATGTTTCGTTGTTTGATGTGCTGGGCTGCAAAGTATCTCAGTCTCGATTGGGCTTGGCGAAAAAATCAATCGCCACTTCAGAATTGGCTAACGGCACCTATTTTTGGCAAGTTAGCAACCTAAACGGAGAACTGTTGAAGTCAGGTAAAGTTATTCTTGCCCACTAAATAGAACGCAGAGGATAGCATAGGTTTGTATACATGAAATTGTATTGTCTTATGGGGTTAATTGTGTTGCCATTTATGTTGTGCGCTCAATTAACCTCTTTTAATCAAGAAACCCACGCACCAAAGCCAGATTATTCCAATTCGTCTCATTGGTCGGCTTTGCCATTTCGTAGCGATTTGGCCGATGTTCTGCCCAAGAACGAATATTGGGTGTCTGATTCGCTTAAAGATGTGGATGTGTTTTATGTGCATCCTACCACATACCAAAAAGGAGATTTATGGAATGCCTCGTTAGACAATAGCAAGCAAAATAGGTTGGTTGATAACTATCCTGTGCGGTTGCAGGCCAGTGTGTTCAACGCCAGTTGCAGGGTTTATGCTCCGCGCTATAGGCAAGCGGTGGTAGATGTGTTTTATCATCCCAGCCCCGATGGTGTACTTGCATTAGATTTGGCCTACAATGATGTTCGCGAAGCATTTCGCTACTTTTTGAAGCACTACAATCAAGGCAGACCATTTGTGATTGCAAGCCACAGCCAAGGCACGCACCACGCTCGGAGGCTGCTAGCCGAGTTTGTTGATACTACCACTTTACGCAGTCAGTTTGTAGCAGGTTATATTGTTGGGCTCACGGTGAATAAAGGCATGTATAAGGATTTACACATGTGCCAGTCGGCTGATGAAACAGGCTGTTACCTCAGTTGGATGAGCTACAAAGAAGGAACCTTGCCCGATTGGGAGTATCACCTAACAACTGAATGTGTCAATCCATTATCTTGGCGAACAGATACCCTAGAAGTGGGGCGCAATTCGAATTTAGGTTCGGTCGTGTTTAACCCACGAAGAGTGAAAAAACAAGCGTCTTCGGCCCGTATTCATCGCAAAGTAGGAGAAATGGAAATACTTTGGGTGCGCACCAAAGCACCATGGTTTCAGGTGATGAAGAACCTGCACGTGGCTGATTACGGGCTATTTTACATGGACATTCGCGCCAATGTGAAACATCGCATTGAGGCGTTTAAAGCCAGTGTGGGTAAGTGAACAACTTGAGCCTTTGGAATGAATTGGGCAACACTTATTTAGCTAGTATCGCCATCGAAATTGAAAGGAATGGAAGATAAATGGCTATTCATTGTAAATCCAGCCTCGGGCAATGGTCGTGGACAAAAGTCATGGGATAAAAAGTTTGCTGAACTAAAGCAGGCAGGGCTTCATCCTGAAGTTTGGATTTCGGCTCGACCTGGTAACATTGAAGAATTGGTGCACAAAGCTGTTCAATTAGGTTTTCGAAAAATCGCTTCGTATGGAGGAGATGGAACCTTAAATGCACTCGTGAATGGGGTGATGACGCAAACTATCTGCCCTACGCATGAAATAGTATTGGCCCATTTGTCGTGCGGAACGGGCAACGATTGGTGCAAAACGTTTGAAGTGCCTCAAGATGCTAGCACTTGGGTTAAAATGATTGAGCGTGATTTGCGCTTTTCACATGATGCAGGTGTGGCTGATGTGCAGCGCGGAGGTACTCCTCATCGACAGTATTTTATAAACATAGTGGGCATGAGCTACGATAGTCATGTGGTGCAAAAGATTGATGATAAACGCATGAAGCATGGCTTTATTCAAGGCAAAATGCTCTATGACATGGTAGTTGCTAGCGAATTGCTTTCCTACAAACTTCCAACTTTGGAGTATAGCTATGATGGAAATGTAACGCAGAAGCCCGTTTTTAACATGGCCATCAGTATTTGTCGTTTCAATGGAGGTGGCATGATGCCCACGCCTTATGCCGACCCAGCAGATGGTAAATTGGATGTAACCGTTTTTGGAGCCATGCCGCTTTGGATGACCGTTCGCGACCTTCCAAAACTGAGTAAGGGCACGTTCTTTTCCAATCCTAATATCACTTGGTTTCGCACTGCCGAATTGGAAGTAGATGGCATCGGTAAACCCGATTTAGTAGAAGCGGATGGAGAGTCTATTGGACAAACACCAGCACGCTTCACTGTGCTTCCAAAAGCCTTGCAATTCGTAATTAATACGGTGCCAAAACCAAAGGTTCCTCACAATTAACCGAACAGTAAAATAGAATTCACTTGCTTTGCAAGAATAATCTCACCGATTAAAACAAAAGCATTAGGCTATGGCATACAATCTTTTGAAAGGTAAAAAAGGCATCATTTTCGGTGCTTTAGACAATAGAAGTATAGCATGGAAGGTGGCTGAAAAGTGCCATGAAGAAGGCGCTGAATTTATTCTAACCAATGCACCCGTAGCATTGCGTATGGGTACTATAAATGCGTTGGCAGAGAAAGTTGGGGCAACAATTGTTCCTGCCGATGTGACGGTGATGGAAGATTTGGAATTGTTGGTTAACACCGCTAAAGAGAAGTACGGTAAGGTCGATTTCGTTCTCCATTCAGTAGGCATGTCGCCCAACGTGCGTAAAGGTCGTACTTATAATGATTTGAACTACGATTTCTATCACAAAACCCTAGATATTTCGGCCATGTCGTTGCATCGTTTGTTGCAAACATGTATGAAAGCTGATGCGATTAGCGAATGGGGTTCGGTGGTGGCACTTACCTACATAGCTGCCCAACGGACCTATCCTGGTTATGGAGATATGGCCGATGCTAAAGCCATGCTTGAGAGTATCGCGCGTAGCTTTGGTTATCATTATGGGTATGCCAAAAAGGTTCGGGTTAACACCATTTCGCAGAGTCCCACAGTGACCACCGCAGGAAGTGGAGTGGCTGGTTTTGAGGATTTTATTGGAAATGCTGACAGGTGTTCGCCATTGGGCAATGCTTCGGCAGAGGAATGCGCTGATTATTGCGTCACGTTATTTTCTGACCTTACACGCAAAGTAACCATGCAAAACCTGTTTCACGATGGAGGTTACAGCAGCGTAGGAGAAGGACCAGAAGGGTAGGGAAGAAATGAGTCTTAAGTAGCAAGGCGAAATGCATAAGAAGCATGCGAGTTTCGAAACTATTGCTTTTCTACCCGTGACTTAAGCTATACACCACTAGTCCATTAAGTAATTTTGGTACTACGTAGGTGCTTTTTGGAGGCATAGTTTTTCCTTGGTCTGAAATGGCGTAAAACTCTTCACCAGAAACTGGGAAAAGAGAAAAAGCTAAATCGTATTTCCCTGTATTCACCAGTTTTTCTAATGCGGAAGTTCCTAATGTGCCAGGCACAAAACCAATGCGTGTGTCATTGCGCAAATCGGTGATTCCGAGAATCGGCCCAAGAATTTTATCGGAGAGAATAGACACGTCTAATGCGTTGACCACTTCCGAGCTTTTCTGGTGCTTATACCGCAATTTATACCATTTGCCAGCCAAATACATTCCAAACAATCCGCGTTCATCAGGACTAATGGGATGCCTATCGCGAGGATGCACCACAAAATCGCTACTCAATGCTTCTAGAAATGAGGCGACTCCGTGGGCTCCTAGATTTTTAACCACGCGATTAAACTCGAATATTTTCAGCTGATCGTCTGGAAAGAAAATACCTAAGAAATAGTTGAATGGTGCATCTGGAGTCGAATTTCCACCCGTTTCTTTCCATTTATCGTGAGCAAGCAAAACGGAAGATGCCGATCGATGATGCCCATCCGCTATGTATACATGGGGTAGCAACACAAACTTCTCAATGAATTTATTTACCCAATGCGGGTCACTAACGGGCCAAAGTTGATGGCGCTTGCCATCGCCATGAGCAAAATCGAGCATAGGCGGATTTTGCTTCACTATTTCCGTAAGTAATTCAAGGCTACCTGTTCGTGGATAGGTGAAGCAAACCGGCTCTGCATTGATATCGCAAACGCTGAGATATTCCTTTAATTGGCGCTCGCGACTTGAAATGGTTTGCTCATGAATTCGAATTACGCCAGAATCATAGTCTTGGACTGCTGCACAGCCAATGATGCCCGTGAAATTTATGTTCCCAAAATGCTGGGTGTACACGTAAAATGAGGGCTTCTTATCGGCTGAAAGAGTATCATTTGTAAGCAGCTCATTAAACTTGTTTTTGCTCTTTTGAAACAGGGCATGCGAGTTGATTGGGCTCTTTTTGGATTCGCCATGCTCGGGCTTGATGACATGCAGAAACGAGTGTGCATTGGCATTTAAAATCTCCGTGAGTTCACGATTTGAGTACGAATCAAACGGGCGAATAACCACGTCAGCAGCATTGGCTGCATGAGGATGTATTCCGAGAAAAGGGCGAACCTTTGCCATGTACTTCTAAATTCGACTCAATTTAAATGCAATACTTCGAGCACCTTTACGGCCAATTCAATCCCGATGCGTGCTTGGGCTTCTTCGGTGGCAGCCCCAATGTGTGGCGTTAGAGAAATGCGTGGATGCTGCAGTAAGCGAGCGTCAGGAGTAGGTTCATTTTCGAATACATCCAAGCCAGCACCAGCAATTTTACCAGCGTTTAGGGCATCAATCAAAGCACTTTCGTCAATTACTCCACCTCGTGATGCATTGATAATTATTGCGCCCTGTTTCATTTTGAGAAATGCCTCAGTGTTAATGACCGCACCATCTTTTGGTTTGGGCACGTGAAGCGAAAGAATATCGCTTTGCGCCAACACATCATCAAACGAAATTGGGGTAATGGGTACGGCCACATCCCCAAACCCGTGGATATGAAAACTTACAGTGCATTGGGAGACATACGGGTCGAATGCCACCACTTTCATTCCTAATCCCAAGGCCAACTCAGCCGTAGTGCGACCAATGCGCCCAAAACCAATAATGCCCATAGTTCGATTTTGTAACTCGCGCCCACTTGCAAACTGCTTCTTAAGCCTCTCGAAATCTGTAGCCCCAAACTCGGGCATGCCACGATTACTTTCGGGTAAAAAACGTAATAAACTCAAAGCGTGGGCAATTACGAGTTCTGCCACTGAACGAGAGGAAGAAGCGGGTGTGTTAACCACAGGAATCCCAAGTTTTTCGGCACATTTTAGGTCGATATTATCCATGCCAACCCCAGCGCGACCAACTACTTTGAGCGTTCCTACCTGCAGTTCAGCTTCAGTAACTAGCGTTGCGCTACGTACTAAAATGGCGGCAACATTATGCTGAACAATGAAAACGGCCAATTCATTTTGAGCAACCTTATTAGTCTGCACTTCATGCCCAGCTTGCTCTAGCAAAATTCTGCCAGCAGCATCTAATCCGTCATTAGCAAGAATCAGCGCCATGAATTAACCTTTTTTGTTCTCTAAATCGCGCATCACATCTACCAAAACTTGCACGCTTTCCAATGGAAGGGCGTTGTACATGCTGGCGCGGTAGCCACCTACATCGCGATGGCCTTTTAGTCCGCTAATATTGGCAGCCTTTAGCAATGCGCTAAAATCAGCATCCAAAGCTTCGTCCTTCAGTAAGAACGTGGCATTCATTCGTGAACGATCTGGTTTGTCTGCTGTGCCAACAAATAGTGAATTTCGATCCAATTCATTGTAGAAGAGCTCCGCCTTGGCTTTATTGTTTTTCTCGGCCCAAGCCACTCCACCTTTGGCTTTCAGCCATTCGAGGGTAAGCATAGAAACATAAATGCTAAAAACAGGAGGCGTATTAAACATGCTCTCGCCTTTAATCTGCACTTGATAATCGAGCATGGCGGGCAAATCACGGCCTGTTTTTCCGAGTAAGCTATCTTTTACAATTGCTAGGGTAACTCCAGCTGGCCCCATGTTTTTCTGAGCACCAGCGTAGATAAGTGCGTGGTCGGCTACGTTTATAGGTTGGCTAAAAATGTCAGACGACATATCGGCCAAAAGTGGAACAACTGGCATCGGAAATGCAGTGAACTGAGTTCCGAAAATCGTGGTGTTGGTGGTGTAATGCAAGAAATCTAAGTCTGTAGGTATGCTGTAGTCCTTAGGTATATAGCAGAAGTTGCGGTCTTTCGAACTTGCAACAACATCAATGGTGCCGATACGTTTTGCTTCTTTGATTGCTTTGGTGCTCCACACTCCTGTGTCAATGTAGCCGCCTTTGCCACCCACTTTCAAGAAGTTAAGCGCACTCATGTAAAACTGCAAACTGGCTCCTCCTTGAAGAAAAACTACTGAATATCCTTCAGGAACGCCAAGTAATTCCTTTACCAAGGCAATGGCATGGTCGGTCATATCTACCACATCTTTGCTGCGATGCGATACTTCAAGAAGAGATAAGTTTAGTCCGTTGAAGTTTAGAACGGCAGCACTTGCCTTCTCAAACACTTCTTGCGGAAGAATGCTTGGTCCAGCACTAAAATTGTGAATCTTGGTCATTGGGATATGTTGATAAGCGTATGGCCGCGAAGTTGGTAATTTATTCGGAACGCAGTGTTGATTGCTCTTTGGGCTTTAAACCAATCTGGTTATCAGTTGTCTGATAACCACTACTTTCGTTTTAAAAAATTCCCAGCCTAATCCGTACAACTATGAAGCTACGTTTTACTTCACTGATTTTCATATCGCTATTTTTTCTTTCGAATGGTAAAGCCCAGACAGCTTCTTGGAACGACAATGTGGCGTGTATTCTATACACCAGATGCACCTCGTGCCATCATGAAGGCGGAATTGGTCCGTTTTCATTAATGACCTATCAAGATGCTTCTTCTGCGGCATTTGGAATGCAGTATGCCGTAAATGCTGGCACCATGCCGCCATGGCCACCCGATGCAACATACCGCTCATTGGCGCACGAGCGGGTGCTTACACCCGAAGAGATTGCTGTAATAAACGAATGGGTAAATAGTGGAATGCCCGAAGGAAACGGAACAGCTCCAATGGCTCCTGTTTATACCAGTTCGGAGGTAATTACAGATCCTGATTTGGTTTTAACCATGCCCAATTATACTGTTTCAACTGTAGGAAATGATGTATACCGCTGCTTTGTAATTCCCACAGGATTGTCAGAAGATGTGTTTATCAAAGAAATTGAAGTAGTGCCGGGAAATAGGGAAGCGGTGCATCATGTGTTGTTGTATACTGATGCTTCAAACACACCAGTACAGTTGGATGCAAATGACCCATTACCGGGTTATGTGAGTTTTGGTGGTACAGGCAGCAACGCTTCTACTTTGGTTGGTGGTTGGGTTCCAGGTCAAGGAGTAAAGGTGTATCCTGGAATTATGGGCGTTAAAATTCCCGCTGGGGCTAATATCATTATGCAAGTTCATTACCCAGCGAACGCCAATGGGCAATTTGATCAAACCAAAGTAAATATCAAATACACCACAGGGACGGTGCGTGAGGTTTCTATAGCTTCTGCCCTTAATCATGGTGATTTGAATGAAGGGGCACTCATAATACCCGCAAATCAAACACGCACGTTTACAGCCACATATCAAGTGCCATCAAATGCGAATATCACCGTCTTGGATGTGGCGCCACACATGCACCTTATTGGAAGGTCGATAAAGGCATGGGCAGTTACCCCATCTAACGTGACCATACCACTTATTGATATTCCCAGTTGGAATTTCCACTGGCAAGGGTTCTACGATTTTCGTCAGCCACTCAGGATTCCAGGAGGTAGTGTACTTTACAGCGAAGCCTTGTACGACAACACAACGGCCAACCCATGGAATCCGAATAATCCTCCTCAATTGGTAACGTTAGGAGAGGCTACCACGGATGAAATGATGCTCATTTATTTTAGTTACACGCTTTATTCTCAAGGCGATGAGAATATTGTGGTGGATACTTCTACAGTTGTCACTTCCTACAACGATTGCAATTATCAGTTGGTAGGGGTGGCGGATGAGTTAGCTATGCCTCAGTTTAGTGCCTATCCAAACCCAACCAATGGGCAACTGCATGTACATCTCCCTTTAGGAGAAATGGCCACTATTCGGTTGATAGATGCTTTGGGTCGGGTAGTGATGCAACAGCAATTTGCCAATCAAGCCATAGATGTGCTGGGCTTTGCTAATGGCCTGTATCAGTTGCAAGTAGAAATGAATGGAGCCACAAGCAGCCGAAAGGTGCTTATTCAGCACTAAAAACAATTAGGCAGGTTTATCGCAACGATAGATATTGTCAGCGTGGCCAAGGCGATACCGTTCGCAAAGCGCTTCGCCCACTTCGGTAGCCATATCTATACGTTGTGCCTTGAACCCCACGGCTTCTAGCTTGGCGAGATAGTCTTTTCCATACAAGCGCACGTGGTCTTTTTGCCAAAAATGAGTGGCGCGGTCAGCTTCCGTGGTGATGGAAGCATCTTCGTATGTCTGCTCGCGGGTATAGTCTACAGGTACTTGAAAAATGCCAAAACCACCAGGCTTCATCACACGGAAAAGCTCTTGCATGGCCTTATGGTCATCGGAAACATGCTCTAGCACGTGGTTGCAAAAAATGACATCGAAGGTGTTGGCCTCAAAAGGCATATCCATTATGTCGCAACGCACATCAGCAAGGGGCGAGAATAAATCGGCCGTGGTAAGTTGCAAATGGCTCATTTTGCGCAAGCGACCAAGAAAAGGTTGCTCGGGAGCAATGTGCAGCATTTTTCTGGACTTGGAAAAGAAGTCAGTGCGCTCTTTTAGGTATAACCATAACACTCGATGGCGCTCTAAGGTAAGGCAAGAGGGGCAAAGCACATTACTTCGTTTGGCCAATCCATCGTATCCGTAGGGGAGAAATTTGCGGAATTGCTTTTCGCATACCGGGCATTCTACCATATTGCCGCGCAATAGCACTGGGGCAAACCAACTGAACACGAAGCTCAGTCGGATAAGGATAGGACGTGGAATGGTGCGGAGGAGGAAGTGAAACAAGGGTAATTATGAATTACGAATTATGAATTACGAATAACGCGATTCTAGTTAACTCCTTAACTAGTAGCCAACTCAGAGGAATTTAACGTTGCAAAAGGGTCTGCAATTCCTAGCGCTTCATAAACATATTCGAACGTTGACAATATTTCGGGTTTGCCATCCACAATTGCCACATCGTGTTCGAAATGGGCCGATGGTTTGCCGTCTTTGGTAACTACAGTCCACTTGTCGTTGAGCGTGATTACGTTGCGGCTACCCATATTTATCATAGGTTCGATGGCAAGCACTGTGCCTTCTTGCAATTTTTTGCCATGACCTCTGCGGCCGTAGTTGGGCAATTCAGGGTCTTCATGTAAATCGCGACCTAGACCATGACCAACCAATTCGCGCACTACGCTGTAGCCGTTCCGCTCGGCATGCAGCTGCACTGCAAAGCCTACATCGCCTGTATAGTTGCCCGCTTTTATTTCGGCAATGCCGAGATAGAGCGATTCGAGTGTCACTTTTAGCAGTTTTTGCACTTCGGGTTTCACCTCTCCAATGGCAAACGTGAAAGCATGATCGCCTACCCAACCGTTAAGTATTGTGCCACAATCAACAGCAATAATATCGCCTTCTTGCAATGGACGATTGTTAGGAATACCATGCACCACTTGTTCGTTCACCGAAGTACACAACGTGTTTGGAAAACCACCATAGCCTAAGAAACACGGCACAGCACCCTGATCGCGGATGTAGGTTTCGGCAACTTTATCCAGCTCTAGCGGAGTGATTCCCGGACGAATAATCTTAGCTATTTCGCCCAAAGTGCGCGATACCACCAACGCGCTTTGACGCATCAGTTCAATCTGTTCTCTAGTTTTGGTAATGATCATTTGCCGCCAAACAATTTACCCAGCAAGCCCCCCGAAGATTTGGATTCTTTTGCGGGGCGCTCGCCACTTTCTTCGGGATGAATTAGGCGAAACACCTCGCCCCAACCCAGCAAACCACCCACATTGCGGTCGTCAATAAACATATCGCAGTCTAGCTTGCGACTAGCAGTGGCAGGGTCAAACTTTTCGTCTGGATAGCTAGCATTTATGGCATAAAACTCAACTCCATTCTCCCTGCAAAACTCAACGGCTGCATTCAAGGTTTCGCCATGACGGTAGGTCCATAATAGCAAGCGGTGACCGCGTTTGTTCAATTCGCGCAGGGTTTCGAAAGCAAACGGAATGGTTTTGCCAATGGCTGGAAACCTATGTTCTACAATTGTGCCGTCAAAATCTACAGCAATGGTCAATGTTTTTCCGGGTAATGGTAGTTCTCTCATCGGGGTGCGAAATTATGGAATGTTCCCACATGCACAGGTACGTTTTCCTGTTCGCGGTGGGCAAAGTACTTCTCTAGGGCAAATGCAGTGCTGGTAAACGCAATGTCTTTCCATGGAATATCTTCTTCGGCAAAGAACTCAACCTCAAGGCTCTCGGTGGTGGTGCCTTCTGAACGATGCAGCAGTCCTCCTATAAAAATGATGTACACCTGATTGACTTTGGGAATGTTGTAAATGCAGTGCAATCGCGGGTTCGCCACCTTCACAAGGGCCTCTTCCCAAGTTTCGCGCAAGGCACCTTGCTCTATGGTTTCGCCATTTTCGAGAAAGCCGCAGGGTAAATTCCATAGGCCATAGCGGGGTTCTATGGCGCGTTTGCATAGCAGCACTTTACCATCATTTTCTACCAAGCATCCTACAATCATTTTTGGATTGGAATAATGGATGGTAGCGCATTGACCGCACACATGCCGCTCGCTGCTATCGCCAGCAGGCACCTGCAAACGTATATCGGAAGAGCCGCAGGAGCTACAAAAGTTCATGTCACTTTATGTTTTAAGATGGAAACGTTTCTCCAGCAAGCACCATAGCTGCATTAAACTTTGCTTGGTCGATGCCCGATGGGATGTGGTGGTCTTTGAGGAATTCGAGTATTCTCTCGGTAGGCATGTTTCCCGTTAGTTTGTCGGTAGCCATGGGGCAACCGCCAAACCCTTTGATGGCCGAGTCGAACCTGCGCACTCCGCTTTCCCATGCAGCCCGAATTTTCGGTTCCCACGTGAGGGGTGTGGTGTGCAGGTGGGCGCCCACTTCGGTTTTTGGAAACGCACCATTCAGCAATTCAAACACATCGCGAATGCTATCGGGAGTTGAGGAGCCTATCGTGTCTGATGCCATAATCACATCGGCACCTATGGCAGCCAGTTGCTCGGCCCATTCGGCAACTATGCCTTGGTTCCATTTGTCGCCATACGGATTGCCAAACGCCATGCTCATATAGATGATAAGGCCTTTGTTTTGGGCAGCGCATAGCTGTCTGATTTCCTTCACTCTTTCCAGCGATTCTTCGATAGTGCTATTGGTGTTGCGGTGCTGAAAGGTTTCGGAAATGGAGAAGGGAAAGCCAAGAACATCCACCCTTGGGTGGGCAACGGCATCTTGCGCACCGCGCACATTGGCAACAATTACCGATAGTTTGGTGGGCGATGCATCCAACTGGCTTAGCACCTCGGCAGTGTCTTGCATTTGGGGTATGGCCTTGGCCGAAACAAAACTGCCACAGTCGAGTGTGTGAAAACCGCATTGCAGCAGCGCGTTGATGTATTCTACCTTTTTATAGGTGGGAATAAATTCGTGAATGCCTTGCATCGCATCGCGTGGGCATTCGGTTAGGTGAAGATTGGGCATGATACAAATGCTTTTGGCTGTTAGCTTTTAACTGCTAGCAGCTTGTTGTTAATGTCTTTGATAAGCTTTGGTCCTTCATAGATAAAGCCTGTGTAGAGTTGCACAAGGGTGGCGCCTGCTTCTAGCTTTTCTAACGCATCGGTAGCGCTATGAATGCCGCCCACGCCAATAATGGGAAATGCGCCTTTGCTGTTGCTGTGCAAATAGCGAATCACCTCGGTGCTGCGTTGCCGCACAGGTTTGCCGCTAAGTCCGCCCATACCTATCTGTTCTATTTCTGCGGATGAGGTTTGCAATCCGCTGCGCGAAATGGTGGTGTTGGTAGCAATGATGCCGTCAATCTTGGTTTGGCGCACTAAATCTATAATGTCGTCCAGCTGGGCATCGGTAAGGTCGGGGGCAATTTTGAGCAAAATGGGCCGCTGGATGGCGAAGTTCAGATTCTCGATTTTCAGGGCGTTTAGAATGCGCATCAGTGGTTCTTTGTCTTGCAGCTCGCGCAGGCCGGGCGTGTTGGGCGAACTCACATTCACCACAAAATAATCGACCACAGCGTGCAGCTCGCGAAAGCAAATGAGGTAGTCGTTCACCGCATCATCGTTGTGCGTTAGCTTGTTTTTGCCAATGTTTCCACCAATAATAAACTTCGGATTGCGCCCCGTGAGGCGTGCTTTGGCCACCGCCACACCGCTATTGTTAAACCCCATTCTATTGATGAGTCCACCATCTTTGGGCAAGCGAAACATGCGCGGCTGCGGGTTGCCCTCTTGCCCTTTGGGGGTAATGGTGCCCACTTCTATAAACCCAAACCCAAGGTGCGAAAACTCTTCGTAAAACGCGGCATCCTTGTCGAACCCAGCGGCTAAACCCACAGGATTGGGGAAGGTGAGGCCAAACACTTTGCGCTGCAATCGAGGGTCGTTCACCCGAAATAGACTGCCCACTAGGCTGCGGATTCCGGGTATTTTCATCACCCCTTTAAACAGACCAACCACCAAATGATGGGCTTTTTCGGGAGCAAAAAGAAAGAAAATTGGGCGGAGGAGGAGCTTGTACATGCACAGCAAAGGTAGAATTGGAAGGCATGAAAATGGGGATTTATGTATGATATTTTGCTCCGTTGCATTACCGCCAAAGGAATTGGTGCTTGGCTTCAGCTCCTTGGTTTAATCGAAGTGTTCCAATTAAAACCTATTACCCAGTACCTAAAACCTTATTTTCAAAACTACCTCCCCGTCCACGCCAAGTAATTTGCTTTCTGGGCATCGGTGGCAGTGCGGTCTTTCTCGGGCCAGCGGGTGCGGTAGTAGAATTCGTCTGTTGGTGTAAGGGCTATTTTAGTAGTATCTCCGCCCGAGTTCACAGTCAAGATGACGGTTTCTTCCATAAAATACTTGCACCATTCCTTCAAGTTGCCCAATAGGCGAATGTCGTTGATGGCCGTAATCTCATCGCCTGCTTTCAATCCTGCTTTGTCGGCAATAGAGTCGGGGGCAATGTCCGTTATTTCAGCAGATTTCTCGCGAATGTATTTCACTTTAAATCCAAAGCGATTCTCGAAATACAACCTTGACCGAATGTTGCGAATGGATAGCCCAACATAGGCGAGCAATTCGGTGAGCAACGGGTCTAAGTCCTTGGTGCCGTAATAGAAATCGGTGAAAAACGAAGCGTACGAGCGCCCTGCCAGTTCTTCTATGGCTGCTTGATAGTCTGCTTCGGTGTAGCCCTTTCCTTGCTTGGCATGGCGCTCATACAGCAAGCGCATCACATCCATAAGTCCACTGCGATTAGCAGTATCTCTGCGAATGGAGATATCCATCATCATGGCTAATACTGCGCCTTCGGTGTAGATAGATGTTTTACGGTCGGGAATTCCTTTGTCGTATCCATCCAGCCAAGTGTCAAACGAACTATCGGCCACAGAAAGGTTGAAGCGTCCGTAGTTGTGAAAATGCCGCTGAAACAGCTTGTGGACATTCTTAAAAAAATCGAAATCGCTAAACACCCCAGAGCGATAGAGGAACAAATCGCCCGCGTATGTGGTCACTCCCTCGGCCACATAGCCCAACCGCGTGTAGTTTTCGCGGGTATAATCGTAGGGCAACATATCGGCAGGGCGCAGGGCTTTCACATTCCATGCATGGTATAATTCGTGCGAACTGATACCTAGAAATTCATCATACAACACCTCTTTCAGTATGTCGTAGCTCGGGCCAAGGGTTATAACCGTTGAGTTTTGATGCTCCACGCCATGGTAGGTGGGGTAGGTGCGTATTTGGAAGATGAAGTGATATTCCTTTACGGGGAAATCGCCCATGGCTTCAATCTGATTTGCCGCAAACTTCTGGAAGTCACGCAAAATGCGCTCCCAATCGGGCTTAAACTGCCCTTGAAACCACACATGAAAAAGTACATCTCCTGTCTCAAAACTATTGTGTTGCAAACTAGGACTGGCAATGAATGGCGAATCGGCCAATTCGTGGTAATCGGCAGCAATAAATTCAAAGCGTTTCGGCTGCTGCATGGCACACGCCACTTGCCAATGTTCTGGAACTGAAAGCTGCACCGTTACAGGGGCATTAATGCGCTCAGGTACGTAGAATAGGCAGTTTACGGGGTTCACATACAGCTGGCCTTCGCTAACGTAAGTGCTGCCCGCATTGATAATGGCTGCATAGTAGTTGTAGTCAATCTTAACCTTATAACACCCCGCACAATCAATTTCCCACAAGTCTTTGGTCATCTTACGAAACACCAATGCCTGTCCGTTATCGCCAAAGGCTTTAAACTGTTGGATGTTTTTGGCGAAGTTGGCAAGTTCATATCTCCCGGGCCTCCATGCGGGCAGTTGCAATTGAAGTGTGCTTCCAGAAATATCGTTTACCGTCATTTCTACATGAAGAAACTGGCGATGGGGATTCTGATAAATAAGGCGGTAGGAGGTAGTCGCTTGCATGGAGCAAAATTATTGGAGCGATACCGCCAAAGGCGCTCGTGCAGAATGAATTATGAACCGCAGATGAACAGATTAAACCACATACGGAGGACATTGCAGGCATTCCAAATATCTGCACTTTGGTCATTCTGCTACCTCTTTGAAGCAACTTAATGGGATTAACCCGTTTCGTTTCATGTTGAATGGGACAGTTCCAACGGTATTTTTGAGGTTTCTAATGAAGCACACTTTAAACAACCAATCCCTAAGCCCAGTGAGACCCTTCGGAGCAATGGATGCTGTCCTGCAATGGAGTGTGAGCTTGGGGAGCGTGGTGGTTTTGTTCATTGGAGTGTTCATGCTGCCAAAAGCTGTTAATGCGCAGCAGGGCTGCGACCAAGCGTTGATAACCCAAACATTTACCGGAGCAGGATGCACACCTCTTTCTGTTTGCAACGATGCATGCAGCATGTATTTCTACAATCCTGTAGGACAAACGGGTGTGCAAGCGCAAGCATTTGCTCAAAACTTTGGGGCTAGTCTTGTATCCGTACAATCAGGTGCGGAGAATGCCTGCTTGGCCAATGCACTTGTTGCCAATGGTTTTGGTGGCATCATTTGGATTGGATACAGTGATGAAATTCAAGAGGGAAGCTATGTGTGGTATGACCAAAGTCCTGCTGGCTATACCAATTGGGCGGGCGGAGAACCCAACAATAGTGGCAATGAAGATTGCACGCAGATTTTTCCAAATGGGCAATGGAACGACCTTTCGTGTACCTCAGGCAATTCGAAGTCGGTTATTGAGGTTAACTTGTGTCCGCAGCTTACGGTAGTTCCATCGGGTCCAACAACGTTTTGTGCGGGTGGAAGTGTTACGCTCACCGCGTCTACCATTCTTGGTTCGTTTCCCTATGCCTATTCATGGTCGCCTGCTGCGGGTTTAAGTGCTGATAATGTGGCAAATCCTGTGGCTTCTCCGTTAGTAACTACTACCTATACCGTTACTTCTACCGATCGATACGGATGCTTTGTGCAACAGAATGTTACGATTACAGTGAACCCCATTCCAACGCCTACTTTTACGGTATATGCGGACATTTGTGTGAATATCCCAGCCACAGTAACCTATACTGGAACAGGAACTTCTGCTGCTACTTATACATGGTTTTTTGATGGTGGGGTTAGTTCATCTGGAAGCCCTCAAGGACCTTATTCGGTTGGATGGACTGCAGAAGGCGCAAAGAACTTAACCCTTCAAGTAACGGAAAATGGATGTGCCTCAGGAACACAAGCTGTGATAGCAACTGTTTCGCCAAATCCTGTGGCCGATTTCACGTTTACAACCGAATGTGAGGGAGATGCCACTGTTTTTACCAATACTTCCACAGTAACCACAGGCGCTATTGCAGGCAGTGCATGGGATTTTGGAGCAGGACCTGTGCTTTCTACCGATGCAACTTTCACGTTTGCCTCGCCTGGAACGTTTCCAGTAACGCTTGGAGTGGCTACAGCTGCGGGCTGCGTGCATCAAACAACCCAGCAAATAACCGTTAATCCTTTGCCCACTCTTACTGTTACAGGTACAAATGTAACCTGTTTTGGATTTTGCGATGGCACAGCTGATGCCGTAGTAGTTGGAGGAACAGCGCCAATCAACATCGCATGGAGTAATGGCGGAGTTGGGTCGCCAATAATTGACCTATGTCCAGCAAACTTGACCGCTACCGCCACCGATGCCAATGGATGCACTGCAACCGATGCGGTGATTGTAACCCAGCCAAATAGCCTAAATGTGATTGCAAACGAAGTAAATACCTCATGTCCGGGAATTCCAAATGGTTCAGCCACAGTAACTATTTCGGGTGGCACAGCACCTTACGTTACTGATTGGGCTGGATTTGACCCTACAACCTTTGCTGAAGGTCAGTATGCTGTAACAGTAACAGACGACAATGCCTGTGTAGTTACGGAGAATTTCGTGATAGCTCCAGGAACGGGCCTAATCTTCACCTTCAACATCACGGATAACGTATGTTTTGGAGGTTCAACAGGTCAGGCTTCTTTAACAGTCACCAATGGTGTTCAACCCTACGATATTATTTGGACGGATGCCTTTGGTGCTCCCATACAAGTGAATGCCGCTAGCAATGGCTTATCGACCCTAATAGGGCTTCCAACTGGAGTATATAATGTAAGCGTTCAAGACGCGATAGGATGCCTTAATGTGAGCACGGTTACCATTACCCAACCCGCACAACCTCTTAACCTAACGCTTACTCCTCAAAATTTACAGTGCTTCGAGTCGGGCGATGGTGAGGTTACAGCATCACAAAATGGGTTGTCTCCGTTTCAATATTCTATTTCAGACATATTCGGAACACCCGTGGGCATTGCAGTTGCAGCTGGTGCGCACACTTTTACTGGCTTGTATGCCGATACCTATTTCGTTTCGGTCATTGATAATAACGGCTGTCAGAATATCGATACCGTTCTGATTTCCGAACCGAGCCTTTTGGTTGCCGAGGCATTGGTAACCGAAATTTCGTGTTTTGGAGCAAATGATGGGCAAATTCAGATTACGTCAGTCACAGGTGGAACAACACCTTATCCAGCTACAGTTTGGCTTCCCGGAACTCAAACAGGGAGTTTAGCCACTAATTTGCAAGCTGGTAATGTAACTGCCACGGTTTCTGATGCCAACGGCTGCGAATTAGTGCTCAGTTTTCAGCTTGCCGAGCCATTCGAAATGCGTTTGCAAGGCGAATACTTTACAGATACTTGTGGTTTAGGAAAAGCTGCGGCCGTGGTCAACGTTTCATTAGGGACGCCTCCTTACAATTATTTGTGGCAAACAGCTAATGCAGGAACAGCTTATCGAGAAGACAATCTTAACTCGGGGATTTATCAAGTAATTGTTTCAGATGCAAATGGTTGCATGGATTCGGTCGAAGTAACAGTTTTAGATGATTTGCCCTATCCAACGGCAGCGTTTGAAAGCAGAATAGAAGGCGAACATGTACTGGAACAAGAAGTGCAATTCGTTAATAATTCGAGCGGTACTATATCCTGGGCATGGAATTTTGGAGATGGAGATGCCGCCTTTGTAGAAGAACCCCGCCATAGGTATTCAAGGGCAGGCGATTATCTCGTTCAATTGTTGGCTTCCAATGGATTTTGCAACGATACAGCCTATGGTTATGTGAATATCGACCCATTGCTTACGCTGTTCATTCCTAATGCCTTTACCCCGGGTATCAACTCCATAAACGACTACTTCTATCCACAAGGAGAAGGAATTGAATTGGATAGTTATGATATGTTTATTTATGACCGTTGGGGTAAAATCGTTTGGCAAACAGGAAATTTCTCCAAAAAGTGGGACGGCACTCACATGAGTTCGCTCGAACTTCTTCCGCAAGGAATCTATTCCTATCACATCACATTTAGGGAGTTTGCCGACCTCGACAGGTACCAAGTATCGGGCATTGTTCACCTACTTCGCGATTGAATAAGTCTCTGATTTGAGGCCAGATTTCCTTTCACCTCCTTTTTAAGAAGGTTACTTTTGCGAAAAATTTAGAATTCCTATGGACCGTTTAGCGGAGTTTAATGCCAATCATTGGATTGGAGATTGGTTGTTGGAGTGTGGTGTGCCTCAAAACTTAGTTTCCTTAACGGCTTTAGGTATCGACATCCTCATACTTTTGGTCATCGCCCTTTTGGCCGATTTAGTTGCAAAACAGTTGATTTTGCCAGCTATTCAAAAGGCTGTCTCCAAATCAAAGACCGATTTGGACGATGTGCTTTTCGAAAATCGTGTATTCAATGCCTTAGTTCACATTGCTCCAGCTTTGGTAATTCAAGCAGGTGCACCTATTGTATTTGATGATCTTCCAGTCATAGTTCCATTCATCTCCAAGGCTGTTGGGGTTTATATCATTGGTACTTTGGTTTGGTTTATCAGTGCCTTTCTCGATGCGCTCTTGGAGTTCTCAAAACGATCTGTTTATCTCAAAGATAAACCTATGCAGAGCTACATTCAAGTAGGAAAGCTCATAGCCTATATGCTAGCGAGTATTCTTATTTTTTCCACATTATTCGACAAGTCTCCGCTAGTAGTACTCAGTGCATTTGGAGCAGTTGCCGCAGTTTTATTGTTCGTTTTTAAGGACACTATTCTTGGTTTGGTTGCAAGTATTCAAATTTCGGCCAACGATATGCTTCGTGTGGGTGACGTTATTACAATGGAGAAATACAATGCAGATGGCGATGTGGTGAAGATTACGCTCAATACCATTACCATCCAAAATTCAGACAAAACCATATCGCACATTCCATCTTATGCCTTCGTTTCCGATTCGTTTAAGAATTGGCGGGGCATGACAGATTCGGGAGTGAGACGCATCAAGCGCACCTTGCTCATCAATACGTCAACTGTGCGTTTCTGCGATCAGGAAATGTTAGAGCGCTTCTCGGAGTTCCATTTTTTGAAAGAATATATCGCATCACGGTCTAAGGAAATTGAACAATACAATGCCGACCGCGAGATTGATAAAACCTACCCCATAAACGGCCGGCACCTTACCAATATTGGCGTTTTTAGAAAATATATAGAGCAATTTTTAGAAAACAATGCGAATATCAGCAAAGAGGTAAGTCAGGTGGTGCGTCAACTAAATCCAACTGAAAACGGAATTCCTTTGGAGATTTATTGCTTTGCAAATACCACTGTTTGGGTGGATTATGAAAACATCCAAAGCGATATTTTCGACCATCTTATTGCGGCAGCGCCCTTATTCGATTTACACGTGTTTCAGCGTCCGTCTGGACACGATTTCGTATCGCGAAATATAGACTAGCGTTATTCGTATTTAATAACTAAGGTACGCGAGGTGCGCACAGGTTCTCCACCTTGCTCTCCTGGGTTCCATTTGGGCATTGCTCGCAACACACGCTTGGCATCTTCGTCCAAAACGGTGCTAACGCCTTTCGTTACTATAATTCCAGTAAGTTTTCCGTCTTTTTCGACCGTAAAATTGACGAATACATTGCCTGAAACACCCTCGTTCTTTAGCGCTTCTGGGTAACTCTTGTTGCGGTTTATGAACCGAAACATTTCCAAGTCACCTCCCGGAAAACGCGGAGGATTTTCAACCAAATCGAACGAAACAGATTCTTTCTGAGTTTTTTCGGATTGTGATACCACCTCAGCTGACGATGCTTCACGCATTGCAGCATTTCTGGTTGCGCTTGCGCTTGGCACAGGTTCTTCTTTTTTGGCTTTGCCTTTTTTCTTGCTATCTGTTGTTTCCTGCACTGCAGCAGACTGCACAATTACATTTACTTCATCATTATCCCGTTGGGCTGGTGCAGCTGCCCCAGCCATATCCACGGGATCATTTTTTGGTTTAGAACTTGTATCAGCAACAGCAGGTTTTTTCTCTGCATCAGCAAGTGTAGCCTTTGCTTTGGCCAATTGTGCCTTTTCTGCTGCAGTTACAATTTTTGGTTCTGGTTTTGCGGGTGCAGCAGTAGTAAGGGTTGCGGGTTGAGGAGCAACTGCTAGTGGTAATGGTTCTTGAGAAATCGCAGCAGTATCCACAACTAAGATTTCAGTTACTCGTTCTTCAACAATTGGGGCCAAAGCGGGCTCCATCATTGGCGTTTCCACTTCAAGGGTATCTGTGGAGGCCATTTGGTGTTCATTAATATACTTCGAAGCAAAATAAGTGCCCAATCCTAGTGCCATAAGCAAAGCAAGGCCCGCAGCTATTCGAAAGAAGGGGAAATTAGAAGCGCTCGAAGTGGAGATAATTGCCGTGCCAGTGCGTTCGGCCAGTGTTATTTTTAGTTCAGATACAGCCAATCTTCTTCCTTGCTGCATGGCCATAAACCCATCAATTGCATCGCGCGTCATCTCATCAGCATCGGCAATGGCGTCAATAGTGGCTTTGTCGGCCTCGTTCAATTTGCCTTCGGCATAAAGCATTGTTGCCTCTTCGCTAAGGTTGCCAAAGCCATCCATTAGCGCTACGCTGTTGCCTTTCAAGTCATTTATGAATATCACGTTACTCATGTCCTTTTGTCAACTGTAGTCGAAGATTCCGTTTGCCATTTTGAAGATGACTTTTTACTTCATTGTAGGTAAATCCAGTTTGCTCCTGTATTTCTTCGTACGATTTCTTTTCGAAGAAGTACAATTTGACACATTGCTGCTGCTCATTTTTGAGGGTTTCTATGGCGGCAAACAAGTTTTTATCCATTTCAATGGCCGACATACCGTTCAGATGCCTTACATCCTCGGTTTCCATAATTTCTTGTGTAAATCGGGTGTAATCTTCCTGTTTTACGTTTTGGACCTTCTCTTTGCGAAGCCCCATAAGGCAATGATTTTTGGTAACCGTGTAAATCCAAGGCCGAAAATCTTCTACATCATGCCTGCGCATGTCCGTAAGCACTTTTTCGAACACCTCCATTACAGCATCTTTCGCGCGCTCATCATTTTTCAAGTACTTCATGCACACGCCAAACAAAAGATGGGCATACCGCTGAAAAAGCACACCCATATAGGTGGTGTCATACGAATACCGGTAGCGTTCTACCAGTTCCCTATCGCTTAGTTGTTGGCGACTGTCCGAGTTCAGACTGAACATGGGCGACTATTAATCCGTGTTAAAAAGGAAATTTGTTGGAACTGATACGCAGATTGCTAGTGAAGGTTTAGTCATCAGCTCAATTCGTTTTACAAAATTACTTTTCGGCATTCAAGCCAAAATACCTCTCATTACTTCCGAAATGTGCCACGACTCATTTTGCAATTTCAGCACGCTTCATTTACAGCACAATATCCTCCAAAGGGTAATGTCCTTTTTGAGCGGTAAAAAGGAATTAGTAACTGTGGAATGTTAATTTAATTTGCGCCTAACGGGCAGCGCTTTGGAGTTTCAGTTTATCCAACCACAATCCCGTTTCGATAATTACGCCTAAGCGCAGGTTGACAAAGTTTGGGTTTTGCTCGCTTTCGCCAAATAAACCCACTAACGAATAGCCCGTGTGCACAGCAGGACTAAATACCATCCCCAAGCCAAGATAAGGCTTGATAATTAGCTCGGGGGCTATATGGAGTTTATACGCAAATTCGATACCCAATTCGGCTTGCTCGGTGGTCGATTCCCATCCATCCAACAGCGGACGATCTAAGTCCATAGGAGCATATATAATAGTGGGGTCGGTCAAATCTTCAACGGCAGCGTGGCCTTTATATTGGTTTATCCAGGTGTATTGAAACGCCAAGGCCAAATGAATTTTTCGGCTGAGCTCAAAGATTGTTTTGTGATAAAAACCCATGAAGTACATGGTCACATCTTCATCTACCGCCAAATTGTGGGGGTTTATAGTGTCGCCATTGGTGGCCTCATAGCTTAGACTAAAGTTGCGAATGGCAAAATTGAAACCGCCTGCCATAGCCAATTTATGGTAGAGCCGCACCCGAATACCACCACCGGCATCCATACCCACACCACCCATCGATTTCTTAAAAGCGCCTGCTATAGTGCCCGGCACCATCAAATGATTGTAGTCGATCGCTACATGCAGTTCAATGCCCAATTTTGGGCCCCAACGCGATATATCGCGCACTTGGTCTTTGGTCACTACTTCCCGTTTTTGTTCGGGGGCGTAATAGTCGTCTTCTTCTTGCGCCAAAGCAGTGAACGGCATAAGCAGAAAGAAGAACGGTAGCGCTTGTTTCACGTGCTAAAAGTAACTTCAAAACGTATTTCCATTGCGCAATATTTATCCTGCTTTCCCATTCAATGTAAACGTTAGGACTACGGATTAGCTAAGGAAGAGAAAATAGCATAGAGCACTAAGATATTGACATTATTAATCGTAAATCATTGTAAATCAATTTATTGATGTATTGATAAATAAGTCCCGTTACTGTTACATGGCTAATTTTCGAGCGTAAATTCGCTTTTCGTCACTACGCATAGGCTCACCTTAAAATAATTTGAAATGAATAAGTATTTGTTAATCGCCATTCTTCCACTAGTGGCACTTTCTTCGTGTGTTTCTTCCAAGAAGTTTAAGAAATTGGACACTGATTATGCAGCTTTGCAAGAGTTGTACGACAAAAATTCGTCTGACCTAGGCCGTACCCAGCGCGAATTGGTAAGCTGTCTTTCGGAGCAAAAGCGCACCTCAGAAGAGCTCGAATATCTGCGCAAAATGAACGAAAGGCTTACGGGTAGCATGGGCGAAATGGCCACATTGACCAGAAAAGAAGCTGAAAACTTGGAGAAATCGCTCGAAAACATTCAAGAAAAGGACTTGCGCATCAAATCGTTGAGTGAAGCCCTTACCCGCAAAGATTCGGTAACCATTGCTTTGGTTACTAGCCTTAAAGGAGCAGTTGGTATGAACGATGAGGACATTGAAATCAATGTGGAGAAAGGAGTGGTATTCGTTTCTATTTCCGACAAATTCCTTTTCAAAAGCGGTAGCTACGATATCAACGCACGGGCTAAAGAAGTGCTAGCCAAAGTGGCCAAAGTAGTAGAAGCCAAGCCAGACTTAGAAGTGATGATTGAAGGTCACACCGACAATGTTGCTTTCCGCAGAGGCGATTTGCTGGACAACTGGGACTTGAGCGTGAAAAGAGCAACAGCCTTGGTGCGCACCTTGCAAAAAGACTACGGTATTGCTCCCGGCAGAATGACCGCAGCAGGTCGCAGCGAGTATGTGCCATTGCAACCCAACGAAACTGCAGAAGGACGTTCGGCCAATCGCAGAACACGCATCATCATAATGCCAAAACTCGATCAGTTTTTTGGTATGATTGAAGAAGAATTGAAGAAGAAATAAGCAGCTATACAATCTGTTTGATTGGAAAGGGCGCGATTTTCGTGCCCTTTCTTTTTGCAACCCATCCAGATTAGAATTCAATACGCTCCTTCTTTTAATTTCGCAGAGATGCAACGCGTAGATATTTCGAAGCTATATGAAGCACTTTGCCAAGGCGATAGAGTGGCCCTTGGTCGCGCTATCACGTTGGTAGAAAGTAATCTGGAACAGCATCGCAGCCTTGCAGCAGAGCTCATGGGCCGTTGTGGTGGTAGTGCTAAAAGCAGCCAACGCATTGGAATTACAGGCGTTCCTGGAGTGGGGAAAAGCACGTTTATAGATACGTTTGGAACACTACTGGCCGATTCGGGAAAGCACGTGGCAGTGTTGGCCGTGGACCCAAGCAGTGAAATTGGAAAGGGCAGCATTTTGGGAGATAAAACGCGAATGGACCGCCTGTCAGCCCATCCCAATGCCTTCATTCGGCCTACACCTTCTAGTGGTTCGTTGGGTGGAGTGGCGCGCAGAACCAAAGAAACCATAACCCTTTGCGAAGCTGCGGGCTACGATACCATCCTTATCGAAACCGTGGGTGTTGGTCAGTCAGAAACTGCGGTGCATGCCATGGTAGATATGTTTATTCTGCTTGTGCTGGCCGCTGCTGGTGACGAATTGCAGGGAATAAAACGTGGCATTATGGAAATGGCCGATTTGGTGATTATCAATAAAGACGATGGATATAATGCCACACAAACTGCTATTGCTAAAGCATCGTATCATCATGCCTTGCATTTGTTTCCAGCAAAACCAAGCGGATGGACAGTTCCAGTGTTGAGTTGTTCGTCCATAAACGCACAGGGTTTCGAGGCGATTGCTTCAAAAATGGACGAATATTTTCGACTTATAGCGCTGAATGGCTATTTGGAAGAGCACCGAAAGGAGCAGAGCAATCAATGGTTGGATAAAGCCATTGAAGAAGAACTGTTGCATTCGCTAATGCAGCAAACGCAGGTGAAGAGCAAACTTACTTTACTGCGAGCTTTGGTGAATACGGGTAAAATGAGTCCTTTTGATGCCGCGCAACAACTCGTAAAAACGTGGAATGCGTTGCGGTGAATAGTTAAAGCAACTCTCGGGCTTCTTGCTTCAAGGCATCAATAGCACCTTGGGTGGGTGATGCTCCAGATTTCTCTATAATCTCAAATATCACACTGCTTAAATCAATTCCTGTAGAGGTTTTTCCCATCCGCGAATTGGCAATGCGCACCAATTGAAGGGTGGTGTCTTTGGCTTCTTGCACCATTTTCCACGTTGGGGTAGACACGTACAGTTGTTGCGTCAAATTGTGTTCGTATTCTTCGCGAATGGTGCGTAAAAGTTCTGCTTGAAGAAACTCTGCACTCATGCCAGGACGATGTACGCGCAAAAGGAGGTTAGCAGGTTCGCAGCGTTCTAGAAAAAGCAATAACCGTTCATACGCTTGGAATTTGGTAGGAAGGAGGTCTTGCCTATTTTTAAGTCGAAGTTCAAGCAGAGTTTGCTTGCTTTTAGCATCCAAAAACTGTTTGATCAGAAAATAGGACGTGGCAGCAACAATAGCTGCGGGCAACACATATTTCAGAATTTCTAAAAGCACTAGAAGGATGTTCGACATTCAGCGTTGAATTGATTTCCGGGCAAAGTTACCTTTTTGGCAGGGCTTCTTTCGCTACGTAATTGCTGGTTTGTATTTGAAACTGTGACTTTGGTCATTTTTACATATGGTGTTTGTCAGTTTGCTATCCCCAAGGGCATACTATCCTTGCTAAAACTTCAAACAACTTACCAAAATGAAAATTCACATTGATGATACCCGCACAATCAACCATGTAAAACAAGAGTTTATGGTAGCTTTTGAGTTTTTGAAGCTTGAGTTTTTTGTTGCGCCACACAAATCGGGAAAAGGTTCAAATAAGAGTGAACTTATTCCAAACAACACATCACTTCAATCATTGCGCACCAAACACACCAGTGGCGATTTGGTAATCACAGCTGATATGACCGTAGCGCAAGTTGAAAGCGCGTTTCAGGATAAGTTTGGCCTGTATGCGCAAGTGTTTCGCCTTTCTGGAAAGCTTTGGCTCGAAACTACGGTAACTGATAGTTGGACTTTGGCGCAGCAGATGGAACAAGCCGCAATTATGCAAGTTCCTGCAGAGTAGTTTTTGGATCTAAGGAATAGATGACAAACTCCTTGTCGGGTGAACTTTGAGTTATAGATAAGACAGGGGTTGAGTGAATTAGCGCTTCATGAAAAGCGGGATGCATGTAGATAATATGCACGGTTCGTTCAATTTGTTGGATGATTATTGCAATCCACCGCAGCAAAGTAGCTTCGTCAAAAGGATTGAACAAATACACCACGTTTACATCCTCGGGTAATCCAAATGCAATGGCATCGCCTTCGTGCAGTTCGAAGGTGGTATTGCTAAAGCGGGAACGTACTTTTTCAATGTTGACCTGGGCAATATCGCAAAGTTCGGCTGCGTATTCAATGCCAACGACCTTTCTGAATCCAGCCTCTGCTGCCAACACAAGCACGCGTCCTTTGCCCGAACCAACATCTAGAAAAACGGAATCTTCTGGTTGTATAGGCAATGCTGCAATGGCTTTAACAAACAAAACCGAACTTGAAGGTTGGTATAAGTGGCCTCCTTCGCCACCATCACACACTATAGAAAGTTGATTGGAAGATGCAGTCCCAAACGTATGAATGCCAAGCTGCTGCTCTTTTCGCCATTCGCTATAGCCCATGAAACACGTCCGAAAAAGGCCGCGTTTTCGAATAGAGTAGAGGAGATAATCCAACCACGATAGCCGCCTTTTTCTCTTGTAATCCATTGCAACGGTGAAGGTAATTACAAAGCCGTATTCGAAATTTCAATTTCCCAAATTCACTTTCTCATTGGGCAATAACCGACTTTTGCACCCATGACCAAGAAAGAACGCTACGAACGGGTAATAGAGTATTTCCTTACGAACATGCCCGTTGCCGAAACGGAGTTGGAATACCGTAATCCTTTTGAGTTGCTTGTGGCGGTTATCCTTTCGGCACAATGCACCGATAAACGGGTGAATATCGTGACGCGCCAACTTTTTATGCAGTTTCCTGATGCCGAAAGCCTTGCAAATGCTTCGGTGGATGAGGTTTTTCAGTACATCAGAAGTGTCAGCTATCCCAACAACAAGGCCAAGCATTTGGTCGGAATGGCGCACATGCTTGTGCATGATTTTGGGAGCGTTGTTCCTGCGGATGTGGACCAATTGCAAAAGATGCCAGGTGTGGGGCGCAAAACAGCCAATGTGATTGCTTCGGTTGTTTACGATAAACCAACAATGGCCGTAGATACCCACGTTTTTCGGGTTTCAGAGCGATTGGGACTTACTGCAAATGCCAAAACACCGTTGGCTACCGAGCAACAGTTGGTGAAGCATATCCCCGAAAAGTATATTGCCACGGCCCATCATTGGCTCATACTGCATGGGCGCTACACTTGCGTGGCTCGAAACCCAAAGTGCACAGCGTGCGGACTTACCGCTTTCTGTAAATACTATGCAAGCAATTTAAAGGCAAAAACGAAAGCGTTGTCGTAACCTACTTTTCGGTTAAACGGTGCTAAATCCGTTACGCTTTTGAGAATGCAATGGCACCGTGGTTAATCACTGCGAAGGCTTGTCCTACAATTTCTGTATTCCAAAATGGAGTATTCGATGATAACGAACTGGCAGTAGTTTCGTTGTAGTTCCAGACCATTTCTGGGGCAAACAAGGTGAGTTCAGCGGGTTCGTTTTCTGCAATTACGGGCTGTTTCAACCCCAAAACTTTACGCGGACCAGTGGTTAGTTTCTCTATCAAAACTTCCAAGGGAATTCTTCCTGCAGCTGCTTTTATTATTAATGGGAATAGAGTTTCTAAGGTGGTAATTCCTGGTTTTGCCTGACCGAATTCCATTATTTTCACTTCCGACTCTAAAGGTTCGTGGTCGGAGATAATGGCATCCAACGTGCCATCTTTCAAACCTTCCAACAATGCATTGACATGACTGGCATCGCGCAAGGGCGGTTGAACTTTATAGTTGCTATCAAAATCCTGAATGCTGTCGTCTAGCAAGGCAAGATGATGTGCTGGCACACTTGCAGTAACACTTATTCCTTGTGCTTTTGCCTCGCGAATTAGGGCAACAGAACCAGCAGTAGTGATATGCGAAAAATGGATGGGCGATTCGGTGTAGCGCGCCAAATACAAATCGCGGGTTACGGCCAATTCCTCAGCCAAAGCGGGAATTCCTTTCAAGCCAAGCATGGTGCTCACCACACCTTCGTGCATCTGGCCGCCATGCGCCAAGCGTTCATCTTCAGTAAAACTGTAAAATGGCACGTTTAACCCTTTGCCATATTGCATGGCCACTTGCATCACTTTTGCATCAGCAATGGTGTGTTTGGCGTTACTTACACCCGCTGCTCCTGAATTCACCATATCATACATCTCGGCCAATTCTTTGCCGTGCAGCTTTTTGGTAATAGCCCCAAGCGGCAAGGCATCTACAATGTGCCCGGTAGCTTGTTTCCGCAGATATTCGATTCCACTTTTGCTATCGGCAGTGGGCAACACATCGGGCGAAATCACAACTTTAGTAAATCCACCATTTGCAGCAGCATCTAATCCAGAAGCTATGGTTTCGCGATGTTCCAAACCAGGATCGCCAATAGTGGCGAAGAGGTCAACCCAGCCTGCCGAAACATAAATGCCTTCGCCTTCTACCAATTCATCTACTTCAATAACATCAATGGAATTGTCAATTTTGGTGATTATTCCATCCTCAATCAACACATCTTTACTAGTGGCATGATGGGACGAAGCTGGATTTATAATGTAGGCGTTGCGGATTAGTATTCTCATGGCTATTTGACGATGCGAATTAATACGGTTTCAGCGGCAAGAAAAAGCAGTGCAAGCACTAAAAACAACTTCCAAAGTCGTTTTCCTTCCTGAATTTCGTTCACTGAATTGGCAATGTTTCCAACTTTTTCGGAAACGAATTCCAACTGTGTTATTCCCACATTTCCCGCCAACGTTTTAAACTCATCTTCTGAGTAATACTCCAATGCACTTTCCAAGCGATTGTAATTGAAACTTATGGGCTGTAAGGTGTCTTTATTAGATAGCAGCAGAAAATGGCCATCATTTTTAACCTGACCGTGTATCATAATTCCCGTTAAATCGCCTTGAACCAAAAGTTCTGGAATAAATCGTTCGCCATTTTCGATGGCTTGAAGCGCGAGGTTTTCTTTCCGTTCAGAAATCAGCTTTACGGGGATAAGTTGGTCGCTTTCTAACGTTTCGGAACTAACGCCATTGGCACTGCTATTCAACGCCATGTTGTAAAGGGATGGCACAAATAGCGCATGCCGCTGAAAATTACACATGCTGGCTTGCAAAGAAGATGAAAGCACATACACACTTCCTTTTCCAGCAGCATATCGACTTAGATAAGGGTCACCGTTGGCAAGGGTCATCAAGGGTTCTCTGCCACTTTTTGCGTTTGTTGACGTGCGGAAATGACTGCTAACATTGGGCAAGTCGATGCGCTCGTTCCATTCTACAAACACATTTCGCATTAGCGCACTTTGCAAATTGATGCGTTCCACTTTCACATTGGTACTGTCTATTGAGGTGAATAACTCAACTCCCAAAGTAGCTAGGAGCTCGTTTTGGGCGGTTTTATCAGCTTTTTCGGATGGAATGAAAAGCATATGACCGCCATTGTTTGCAAACCGCGCCAACTCCTGATTTAGCCCAGACGATAGTTTTCGCAATCCATTAACCACAATAAAATTTTGCTGCGCAAACGCAGAGTAATCAACACCTGAAGCGGCTGTTTCGGTAAAAACACAATACGCATCATCCTTGAATAGACGACTGATGGCATCATCTCCATCTTCGCCTTTAATGTGCAAAATGGCCACCGACTTAGCCACGTTGTAGGATAGCAAGTAACGATTGTCGTATACAATCGGGTAATCTTCCACTTGAATCTCGGCCAGTTGCACTCCTCTATCATTGTTGGTGAAGGCCAGTTCTACGTTTTCAAACGATTTTTCGGGCAGATTCAGGGTTCCAATGGCCCGTTGCGTGCCGTTGATGGTCAACTTAACCGTGAGGTTTTCGATGGCATTTTCAGAAGTGTTTCGAATACGCGCCATAAGTACATCGGGTTGCCCTGGAAGGCGCACTGGGCTTGTGAACCAACACGAATCAACGTAGATATTATTGACGGATGAAGCCGCAACAGGAAGGATGAAAATGTTGGCAAGCGTATCTATTTTCACTTCGGCTATATCTGCGGCATTGCGCTGCAAATCGGTGATTAGAAAGATGTCGTGCCCATTTCCCTCGTTATCATCGGCATGGGCGCGAGAAGTAATATCACTCATTTTTCGCACAGCGGGAGAAACGGATACCCCAGCAATTTCGCTTTTGAACTCCTCTAGGCTCATGGTGCGCTGATGCTTCGGGTCGAAATCGTTGGTTAATAGCCGAAGATTGCTGCCATTGGAATAGGCGGTGGCTACTTCCAACGCTTTTGCCTTGGCCTCATCGAGCAAACTGCCTTGCTCGCCTTCGGCATTCATGCTAAAAGAGTTGTCGAGATAAATTGTGGCTTGCTCAAATGGCGAATTGGCGCGGTTTCCATCTGCTGGAATAAAAGGCTGTGCAAAAGCTAAAACCAAACAGATGATAGCCAAAATGCGGGATGCCAGTATGAGCAAATGCCGCAGCTGATTGCGACTGCGGGTTTGCATTTCCACATTTTTCAGAAAACGAATGTCGCTGAAGAACACCTTCCGAAACCTTCGGAAATTGAAAAGATGCACAATAATGGGGACGGAGATGGCCGCGAGGGCAAAAAGAAACCCGGGATAAACAAAACTCATCAAGGGTCAAAGATAGGTTTTATGATTCTTGCGTTGGCAAGTTGGCATCAGCCTTTTTAATGCATCACATAATCCTTTTCCGTTCCTTTGTTTTTCTAAAACCTAGCCATGAAAGTCACCTTAACGCGATTGAACACTGCGTATCATTTTGAAGCCACCAACGATACTGGAAATACAGTACAAATGGATGGTTCGCCTGATATTGGGGGCGAAAATTTGGGTGCGCGCCCTATGCAATTGATACTGATGGCACTTGCGGGTTGCACTTCTGTTGATGTGGTGAGCATTTTGAAAAAGATGAAACAGCAGGTTGATACCTACGATGTGGTGGTAGAGGCGCAGCGCGAAGAAGGGAAAGTGCCTTCGCTTTTCACTGAAATTCACATTCAATATGCGCTTACAGGAGTTTTAGACCGCGAACGAGTGCATCGGGCTATTGAATTATCGGCAGAGAAATATTGTTCTGTTTCCAAAATATTGGAGCCAACAGCCAAGATAACGTGGGGATTTACAGTGAATGGTGAATAGTAATTTGAATTCTGCACTTCGCCTCATTAAAACGGTTCTCGTATTTGCTCTTAAGTTTGACCATCCCAATCATTGGATTTCTATATGAGAAGTAATAAGTTCGAAACAGACGCAATTCGCATTCAAGCCGAGCGTTCTCAGCAGCGCGAACATAGTGTTCCGTTATATCTCACCTCTAGTTTCACGTTTGATGACGCAGAGCAAATGCGCGCCATGTTTGCCGATGAGATGGAAGGCAACATTTACAGCCGTTTCACCAATCCCAATGTGGATGAGTTTGTAGCCAAAATGTGTGCTTTGGAAGGCGCAGAAGCTGGCTATGCCACTGCCACAGGAATGGCCGCCATGTATGTTGGTTTTGCAGCGCTGCTAAGTCAAGGAGATCATATTTTATGTTGTCGGTCCATTTTTGGATCTACGCATACGGTAATCACCAAAATCCTTCCGCGATTTGGGATTACCCACACGTATGTGGATGCCAACGATACTGATGCGTGGGAAAAAGCCATTCAACCCAATACCAAAATGCTCTTTATCGAAACTCCGTCCAATCCGGGGTTGGATATTATTGATTTGGAGTGGGCAGGCAACATCTGCCGAAAACATGGTTTAATCTTTCATGTAGATAATTGCTTCGCAACGCCCTATTTACAACGCCCCATTGATTTTGGTGCTCATTTGGTGAGTCATTCAGGCACAAAATGGATTGATGGACAAGGCAGAGTGATGGGTGGTGTATTGGTTGGAGACAAGAAGCTGATTGATTCTATTTATACGTTTTGCCGTTCTACTGGACCCGCGCTATCTCCGTTTAATGCTTGGATTTTGTCCAAGAGTTTGGAAACTTTGGCCGTGCGCATGGACCGCCATTGCGAAAATGCATTGACCCTTGCCAATTGCATCGAGCATCATCCGCAATTGCAAAATGTGCGCTATCCAGGGCTCATTTCGCATCCGCAATATGCCATTGCCAGACAGCAAATGAAAAAGGGAGGCGGACTAATCACCTTCGAAGTGAAAGGAGGCAAAGCGCATGGGAAACAATTTTTAGATGAGTTGAAAATGTGTTCGCTTTCGGCAAATTTGGGTGATACCCGAACGATTGTAACACATCCTGCATCTACAACTCACGCCAAATTAACTGAAGAAGAACGTCAGTCGGTGGGTATTACTCTTGGTTTGGTGCGTGTTTCAGTTGGGTTGGAAAACATTGCCGACATCATTAGCGATATCGAACAGGCATTGGAATAATTTCCGTAGTCTTAAAATTATTTGAGAGAAAGAAGATTCGATACCGATTCTAATTTCAATTCATGGCCGTCCCACACGGCATAGTGTGGATTTTTGAACCACGCCCCAAGGTTGATGTAGCGCGAATTCTGCCCCACCTTCAAATCCAGCGCTAGGTGGCGATGGCCAAATATGAAGTAGTCGTAATGCGATTTTTGAAGCGTTTGATTGCAAAATTGCACTAGAAACTCCTTGTCATTTCCTTGAAACACTTCATCTAGCGGTGCATTTACAGCCCTGCTTTTGCCTGACCAAAATGCTGCCAATCGCTGGCCTATATCGGGGTGAAGCCAGCCAAATAGCCAAATGCAAAGTGGATTGGCAAATACGCGCTTTATGATTTTATATCCATTGTCGCCTGGTCCTAAACCATCACCATGCCCAATAAAGAAACGATTACCATCCCAATCGGGCGTAATTGAATCGCGGTGCATTACAGCACCAAGCTCTTCCTCGAAATAGCGAAACATCCACATGTCGTGATTGCCTGTGAAAATGTGAACAGCAACACCTTGGTCAACCAATTCTGCAATTTTCGCTTGAAAGCGCACAAAACCTTTTGGAATAACAGTTTTGTATTCGTACCAAAAATCAAATAAATCGCCAATCAAATAAACTTCTTTGGCGTCAGGTGCAATTGCATCTAACCATGCTACGGCTTGCTTTTCTCGCAAACGGCTTGGTTCGCCATAGGGAACCCCAAGATGAAAGTCTGAGGCAAAATATATCTTCGTCCGTAGCGTCATTTGGCTTGCGAATGAAAGGAAAAATCGGGATGTATTGCAATTATACATACCTCGAATGTTGGCAAGTTGTTTTTTGCTGGAGAAGGTCAATCAAAAATATTTTTTTTTGAACCAAATATTCAGAACAATTCCACGTTACTGTTGCTTTCCATATTATGGTGGGTCTTTTTTCTACTTTTAACGCTCTATAAAAGGTATGCAATCACTAACCCGCGCGTTTTTCCTGTTTATTGTTTTAGCTACTCTTTTTCAAGACGTTAAAGCTCAGGCTCCCAAGTTTAGTAACGAATTTTTAGCCATAGGTGTTGGCGGTAGGGCTTTTGGAATGGGTAACGCCATGGTGGCGGGAGTTGACGATATTACTGGAGGTTATTGGAATCCAGCTGGTATTGCCCTTGCTGGGCAAAATTTTCAAGTTGATTTAATGCATGCCGAGTACTTTGCCGGCATTGCCAAATATGATTACGCAGCCATTTCGGCACCAATAATTGACGAATACACTACGGGGGCGTTCAGTTTTATTCGTTTTGGTATAGATGATATTCCGAATACTACCGAGCTTATTAATGATGAAGGGAACATTGACTACGATAGGGTAACTTCGTTTACCGCTGCTGACTACAGTTTCCAAATTAGCATTGCCCGTAGAAGTCCTAAAGTTCCTGGATTACGGTATGGCGGGACAGTAAAGGTGGTCTATCGCCATGTGGGTGATTTTGCCACTTCTTGGGGATTTGGTCTTGATGCTGGTGCGCAGTACGATTTAAAGAAATGGAAATTTGGAGTGATGGCGCGCGATGTAACCAGCACCTACAATGCATGGATTTTCACTTTGAATGATATTACCAAGAAGGTTTGGCTGAAAACGAAAAATGAAATTCCAAAAAATTCGCTTGAGGTCACCTTGCCAAAATTGATACTCGCAGCAGGTAAGCGTTTCGATATCTACAAGAAATTCGGTCTCTACACCGAAATTGATTTCGACTTAACTTTTGATGGCAAACGGTCTGTGTTGATTAAAGGCGATCCCATTAGCATTGAGCCGCATTGGGGAATGGAACTGTTTTATTCCGATTTCATTTTTGTTCGGTTTGGCGTAACCAATATTCAGGATTATACCAATGATGATGGTGAGGCCATTTGGTCGTGGCAGCCAAACGTGGGTGTGGGCGTTCGTATTAAAGGATTCTATATCGACTATGCACTCACAGATATTGGAGACCAAAGTGTTGCCCTATTCAGCAATGTGTTTTCTCTAAGAGTGGATTTGCATAAAGACTTGTTCAAGAAGAAAACTGCAGGTTAGAATGTTTAGTTGCAGAGCGGCAAATAGATTGGAGCAATAAGTAGAGGTAGAACTGAACACAAAGGCATGAAGAAACTCGTACTCGCTGTTCTTATTCTCCAATCGGTATTCGCAACTGCCCAGCCTTTTGGCAACGAATGGGTGAATGCCGACCAACCTCATTTCAAGTTCGATATTACCCGTGAAGGTGTGTATCGCATCAGCTATCAGGTGCTGAGCGATGCCATTGCTGCAAACGGGTTTAACCTTAGCACGATAGACCCTAGAAATCTTCAAATTTTTGCTCGTGGTCAGCAGCAGTTCATATTTGTTGGCGGTGAAGGCGATGGGGTTTTCGACCAAAACGATTATGTGGAATTCTACGCCTATGGCAACGATGGCACGTACGATACGCCTATTTATGATGTGCCTTCAAACCACGGAAATCCCTATTACAGCCATTTTAATGATACCATTTCCTACTTCTTAACATGGAATAATTCGACTACCAATGCCCGCATGACATTGGAGGCGGATATTGATTTTACAGGAAGTGTGGCTTCACCGTATGTGATTCGAGATGAGGTGGACGAATTGCACGACACCTATTATTATGGTGAAGGCTACGTGCAAGTGGAGGGAGTTACAAGCCCTGAATATACGGGAGGTGAAGGTTTTTATGGCTACTACTTTGATGGTGGATTCACCGATAGTTTTTGGAATTTAAACACATCATTCCGCCTAGCAAGTGGCCCAGATGCCGAGGTGGAAATAAGTTTGGTTGGCTTATCGGGCGATAATAAGAACCTCACCATTATAGGCCCAGGCATCAATACCACAACCGTGATGCAGGGCTTCAACGGCTACCGCTATAACTACACGGTGCCCGCTTCTACGCTTGGTGCAACCACATCCAACTTCACCTTTGATATTACCAATAGTCCGGTTAATTTTCAGTTTCGGGCATTGGTGGCCTACGTAAAAGTTCGATATCCGATGACGCCAAACCTTGGAGGTGCTGCATCGGCTAAGTTTTTTGTACCTGATAATCCAAACTTCCCAACGCAGCCCAAAAGCTATGTGCAATTGGCCGGATATAACGAAAGCACACCGCGCGTGTATGACCTCACTACCCACAAACGCATCTCCGTTTCGGGAAGTCCAGGCAGTTATGGTTTCCTGATTCCTGATAATGGGTCGCTAAAGGAATGCTACATCACCAGTGAAACATCCATAAATGGAAATGCCATTGCGCAGCTCATTCCTGCTGGACCAAATGGCTCACCGTATTTCACCGATTTTGCAGTGCTGAATCCTGCTACCGACCACTTCACCATTAGCAACGCCTCTATGCTTGCCGAGGCTCAGGCGTATGCGCTGCATCGCAATACCACTGGACACACAGGTATTGCCATCGATGTAGATGAGTTGTATTCGCAGTTTGCATGGGGAATTCGAAAGCATCCGTTGGGCATCCGCAACTTCGCCAATTGGACCCTTGCCAACTTGGATGCCCCAAAGCATTTGTTCTTGGTGGGCAAGTCTATTGCCAGCAAAGATGCCCGCACCAATGTGGCCAACTATGCCATGATTGAGGTGCCAAGCTATGGCTATCCACCTAGCGATATGATGTTCACTTCCCGCTTGGGAAACACCGTTTTAGAAGAACCTGCCTTGGCTACTGGTCGTTTGGCGGCTCAAAACCCACAACAGGTGAGCGATTATTTGAGCAAAATGCAGGAATACGAAGCCCTCGATCCAGAGCTTTGGATGAAGCGGATGCTGCATTTTTCGGGCGGTGGCATACAAGCAGAAGTAACCCAATTGCGTTCGTACATCGATTCGTACAAAACCATTTTGGAGGATACCTTGATAGGCGCCAATGTGATAACGTTTCAAAAAACGAGCTCCGAGCCGTTTCAAATTACACAGGTGGATAGCATTCGCAATTTGATAAACGCTGGGGTGCAGATGACCAACTTTTTTGGTCATGGCTCTAGTGTTGGGTTTGATGTGAGCATCGACCATCCATCGCAATTTGAGAACGCCAATGGCAAATATCCGTTGATGATGGCGAATTCTTGCAACGCGGGTGATATTCATTTGCCCATCACTGCACCTATCACAATTTCTGAAGAATGGGTATTGTACCCGCGCGGTGCTATGGCTTTTTTAAGCACAACTAGCGTTGGAAATAAGTTCTATTTGAATAACTATGCCACGCGCTTTGTGAAAAACCTAAGCTATGGCACCTATGGCCAAAGTGTGGGTATGGCGATGAAGAAAACGGTTGCTGATAATGCCCAACCCAACAATCCGGTTACGCGGATTCACAATCTGCTTTACACCTTGCATGGCGACCCAGCTTTCAACATTACCAACCGTCCGCTGCCCGATTTGGAGGTAACTGCACCAAACCTGTTTTACACCCCAACGGAGGTAACCACCGAGCAAGATTCGTTTGCCCTCAACATCATCATTTCGAACCTAGGCCGCGCGTTCACCGATTCGTTTGTGGTAGATGTGGTGAGGGCGTTGCCCAATGGTACCAGCGATTTCACCGCCAATATCATTCATCGCCCTGTGAATTACATAGACACCATGCAGGTGATGATTCCTGTTGATTTTGTGGATGGACTGGGCATCAACAACATTTGCGTGTACGTGGATGCCACCGACACCATTGCCGAATCCAACGAAATGAACAATCAGGCGTGCATTGGCGTCAACGTGATTTCGCCCGATATCGTACCCGTTTATCCCTACGAATTTGCGGTGATGCCCAACCAAGGCATAACGCTAAAAGCCAGCACAGGTAATCCGTTTGCAGCCGAGAAAACCTACCGATTTGAGGTAGATACTACCGATTTGTTTAACAGCCCATTGAAGCAAGTAACCACCATAACGCAGGGTGGGGGAGTGGTGACATGGACGCCATCGTTACTGGCTGGGATGCCTGACAGCACCGTTTATTTTTGGCGTGCTAGTGTGGATTCGGCCACCTACGGGTTCTACAAATGGCGCGAGAGTTCGTTTCAATACATCGCGGATAAATATGGCTGGGGACAGGCGCATTTCTTCCAATACAAGAAGGACGATTTCACGAGTTTAAACTACAACCGCCCCGCGCGCACCTTCGATTTTCTGCAAGCCTTTAAGCAGCTTTCGGTCAATAATTTTGGTTCGCCCACCACGCTTTCACAAGGCGAAGCCATCAACTATTTTGTAGACAATGGCCGCGAGGAATACCTCGGTTGTGTGGGCAATATCTATGCGCCACAACTTTTGGTAGCAGTGGTAGACCCCTGCAGTTTGGTGCCTTGGCAAACCCCGGGAGTGGAACCCGTAACCAACATTTTTCTCCCCGGAAATGGAGTTCATGGACAAATGAACTGCCGCACACGTCCCGAGAAATGGTATGCATTTCAGGTAAACAGCCCCACATCTATGGATGCCTTTGCCAACTTTGTAAACAACGTGGTGCCCGATAGCCACCACATTGCCATCCTTAGTTGGTTGAGTGTGGATTTTACCGCCATGCAACCTCAGCATCTGCAAGTATTCACCGATTTGGGTGCTACGCAAGTATCCACATTGACCAACGTTCCCTACATATTCTACACCCGAAAAGGCGACAATACGACCACGATGGAAGTAGCGGGTTCGGTTATTTCAGACAACATAAACCTATCGGTTGATATGGTGGGATGCTTTGGTAGCGGGCAAATAACTACCGATTTTATAGGCCCTGCCACCCAATGGAATTCACTGCACTTGAGGTCCAACCCGCTTGAAGTGCCCAATTTGGATAGCATAGCCGTGAATGTGATTGGAGTGCGGCCCAATGGTGCGCAAGAAGTGGTGATAACCGGCATACAAGGCTGGAGTCAAGATATAGTAACCCTTGGAGCACAGATAGATGCGGCCGAGTTTCCACGGTTGCGGTTAAGTTCCTACTTGCTTGATGATTCGCTGGTGAGCACCCCACCGCAACTCGACCGCTGGCAAGTGCTGTTTGAAGGTGTGCCCGAAGCAGCCCTCAATCCCGACATTCAATATGGATTTGTGGGCGATACGCTGCAAGAAGGCGAATTGCTCATGTTTACCGTGGCCATCGAAAACATTGGCGACTATGACATGGATAGCCTGCTGGTGCATTATTGGATTGAGGATGAAAACCGCGTGCGGCACGACATCCCCTACGCGCGGCAAGCCCCATTGTTGGTGGGCGATGTGCTTATCGATACCATATACACCAACCCGATTGACTTTGTGGGCGGCAACAAATTTTGGGTAGAGGTCAACCCCATCAACGACCAATTGGAGCAATACCATTTCAATAACATTGGCAGTTTGCAGTTTTCGGTGGCGGGCGACCGCATCAACCCCATATTGGATGTAACGTTTGATGCCGTGCATATTTTGGATGGCGATATTGTGTCATCGCGGCCCATGATAGTGATGGAGGTGAAGGACGAAAGCCAGTTTCGCTTGCTGAACGATACCTCCGATTTTCAGGTGTTTTTGAAAGAACCCGAGGCCGAAAACCTTACCCGCATTTGGTTTGCCAACTACCAAGTGATGCAGTTTTACCCGGGCGAATTGCCCGACAACAAGGCCCGCTTGGAATGGAACCCCACCTTGATGGTAGACGGAGTGTATGAACTATGGGTGCAGGCCTACGACAAATCGAGCAACGCATCGGGCGATACGTATTACCGCATCAGTTTTGAGGTGGTAAACAAACCGAGCATTACCAACGTGCTCAACTACCCCAACCCGTTTTCTACCAGTACCCAGTTTGTGTTTACCATGACGGGATCGGAACAGCCCGATTATTTCAAAATTCAAATCCTCACCATTACGGGCAAGGTGGTGAAAGAAATAACCTCAGACGAAATTGGCCCCATGAACATAGGCCGCAACGTAACTGCCTACGCTTGGGATGGCAAAGACCGCTATGGCGATCAGCTGGCCAATGGGGTATACCTCTACCGCGTGGTGGCCAAGCTAGACGGCAACTATATGGAGCTGCGCGAAAGCGGTGCCGACAACTGGATAGAAAGCGGTTTTGGCAAAATGATGCTGATACGGTAGGGCGATTTACGGAGCTACTCAACATGAAAAATCCCCACTGCGCGAACTGTGCAGTGGGGATTTTTTGATATGGACGGATAGGTGGAGTTACGCTAATGGTTGTTCCGCGCTTGGTGAGTAGTTGGGATTAATTGGTTTTGGGAGGGGTTGCGGCAGGGCTACTTTGGTGTTGGTGTTAGTTTTTTGTAGTGTCTATTTCAGTCGTTTGACGAACGTGTTGCTTCAATTCTTGGAGTTCGTTACGAAAATTTTCGAGTTCAATCAAAGTGGATTTATACTCTTGGTGAACTGACTTCAGTTCTGATTGTACTGCATCGTTCTGAGATACTAAAAGTGTTGCAAACAATGTCGAAGCTGCTCCAATGATTGTGAATAATAGGTTTCTCCACGGTTCATTGTCCATGTGTTTCATGGATTTAAGAAAGTACTCTTTTTCTATTCCGTGCTTTTCGGTTTCGCGGTCATTTCGTTGTAATTCTAAATCGTCTTTACCTGTAAATACTTCGCGAAGTGTCTTCATTTTAAAATAGATGTCAAAGTTTTACAGTTTTAAAAATTAAGGTTTTGTGGCTTTTAGCCGAAATACATTTGGCATGCGTTACAAACGTCAGCCTTCGGATGGATTTATAAAATGAGTTCCTTAATCTGGCTTAATACCACGTTAATATTATAGCCAGGTAGAACATAAATAAGCTTACACCCGAATTCTTCACAGAGCTCTTTTTTTCTTTTATCTCGCGCCTTGTTTTTTACAAGAGAAGTTTCGCCTCCAAAAAAATCAACGGGGTAATAATGTTGATCACCTTGATATTCTATACCTAAGTTGAGTTTTGGAAGCCATATATCCAAATGCTGTTTGCCTAGCCACTTGGGTTTCCCATGTTGAACAACAATTTCTAATGCGAAATATTCCTTTATTTCATAGTATAAATTGGTTTCGGAAATCCATCCTTCCCCTATTTTTGGAAGGTTGAACATTTGTCTTAGAGCATTTTCAGGTTCGTTATACGTGGCTAAAATGTCATGAATCCTCGCGTCATCCTCTATTACATCTGCCAAATCAATCTTAAATACAGGTGACACTATATTCCAATTTGAAATCGAATTAGCATCGACAAGAAGAACATTGCCCAAGGCTTCACACTTAGCATTTATTACCAACTTATCCGATAGCGCATGGGGCATTCTTATATTTCGCGCCATTTGATACCGCTTGAGGACATCAATGTAAGTGAAGTCTTCTGCGACTCTTGTTTTCAAGTCATTATAAAACTCAAGCTCTATTTTGTAATAATCTGTTTCCTTGTAAGGAATACCAGAATTATGAATGCCCAAATCTCCGCAACGAAAGAAGAAGTCCATGCTATACTCCAGAAAATTAAACTCGCCATTCAGACAGTTTGGGAAATAATCGATTCCATGGTATACCAATTGATCCAAAACAATCCATCTCCACTCGACCATACCGTATAGAAAAAAGCGTTTTAAATGCGCTCTGAGTTGAAGTCGTTTGTACTCGAAGTACAACTCATCATCTTGCTTTATCTTGTCTTTGATGATGTTGGAAGATAGGCTAGATAGCCCTCCAAAGGGATGCCCTTCAAATAAGTGAAAGTTGACGTAATTAAAAGGAGGGTCAAGTAGTTTTTGGTTTTGGAAAGCAGTTGGATACTGGTTGACAGCAGTAAAACCGAAATCAATAGGCTGAGAGCGAAAAATTGATTGTGAATGAAAGTCAAAATATTTCGGTAATTCAAAATGAATTCCGAACTCACTCTGTACCATTAATTCAATGAAATCGAAAGTATTGTATCTCTTACCGTCATAAGTTGCAGTCCCTAACGGTTTATATCGGTAGGGTAACTCTAGGGCAAATTCCTCGAAGTATTTCTTAGCCAGTGAAGGGAACTCTTGGCTGATAAACTGTTGGGTCTTGTGCTCTAAGTCAATCATAAAGTGGGAATATTCTCAACATTACACACAACAATCGGACATAAGAAACCAACTTCTCCTATTCCTTTTTGCCTTATCCGTTTAATCGTTTGTTTTCAATTTTCTAACCCCAAACATACGGCCTTTTGGGGGTATTTCTTAGAACCGGGATGCATTAGCGTACTGCCAAAAAGCCTCGGTATCACTGCCGCTAAATCCCGATATTAGCCGCAATTTATACGCCATGGCTCTCAAACAAGGATTGCATCAAAAGCAGCTGCAACGGCTGTCGCCCCAACAAATACAATTGATGAAGCTATTGCAGGTGCCTACCTTGGCCTTGGAGCAGCGCATAAAAGAGGAGCTGGAAGCTAATCCTGCGCTAGAAGAAGGCGAGGAGGGAGACGAGGCTTCGCAGGAGGAATTGGACATGCAAAACGAAGGGCCAGACTCGGAAGACGATACCATGGATGCCGACACCGACACCACGGACGAGACCTTTGACGAGGTGGAAGTGGACGTGAAGGATGCCAATGACGAGTTTGACATTGCCGATTATTTTGACGAAGACGACATTCCCGACTATAAGCTCTATGCCAACAACACTAGCCCCGATGACGAAGAGCGCGAATCGCCTTTGACGGGTGGTGTGGGGTTTCAGGAAATATTGCTGGACCAACTGCGCATGCAGGTGCTAGACGAGCGCCAAATGATTATTGCCAACCACATTATAGGCAACATTGACGATGATGGCTACCTGCGCAGGGAGCTGTATGCCATCGTGGACGACCTTGCCTTTGCCCAAAACATTACTACCACCGAGGTAGAATTGCAGCAATTGCTGGCCATTATTCAAACCTTCGACCCCGAAGGCGTGGGTGCGCGCAACCTGCAAGAATGCCTGCTATTGCAGCTGCGCAGACGCAAACAAACGCCCTATGTGAAATACGCCATTCAGCTTATCGATAAGATGATGGACGAGTTTTCGCGCAAGCATTACACCCGCATTTGCCAACGGTTGAAGATAGATGAGCACGAGTTGAAACACGTGATGGATGAGATATTGCGGCTCAATCCACGGCCGGGCAGTAGCGCGTCAGACACCAGTAAAATGGTGCAAAACGTGGTGCCCGATTTCTTCATTCAAAGCGCAGATGGCAAGTTGGAACTGAGCCTCAATGGGCGCAACACGCCCCAATTGCGCATCAGCAGCGAATACAAGGAAATGCTGCAGATTTATTCTGAAAACAAGAAAAACCCCAGCCGCGACCAGCAAGAGGCTGTTCAGTTTGTGAAGCAGAAATTGGACGGTGCCAAATGGTTTATAGATGCCATAAAGCAACGCGAAATGACCCTGTTGGGCACCATGGATGCCATTATGGAATACCAACGCGATTATTTCCTAACGGGAGATGAAACCAAGCTGAAACCGATGATTTTGAAGGATATTTCGGATATCGTGGGCTTGGATATTTCGACTATTTCGCGGGTGGCCAATAGCAAATATGTGCAAACGCAATTCGGCACGTTCTTGCTGAAAACGTTCTTTTCCGAATCGCTTTCCACCGATAGTGGCGAAGAGGTGAGCAGCCGAGAGGTGAAGAAAATACTGAAAGATGCCATCGAAGCCGAAGACAAACGCAACCCGCTTGCAGACGAAAAGCTTGCCGACATTCTGCACGAAAAAGGCTACAACATAGCCCGAAGAACCATTGCCAAATACCGCGAACAACTGGATATTCCAGTAGCACGCTTACGCAAAGAACTATGAAAAAAGCACTCATCATTGCCTCAATTGTTGGAATAGCCCTGTTGGGTATTGGCCTTGCCACAAGCTACAAAGCGGATATTCCAGTAGCCGAACTGAAGGCTAAACACAGCTATCCCGAATCGAAGTTTTTGCCGCTGGATGGTATGGATGTGCATTACCGCATCACGGGAACAGGCCCGCAAACCATAGTGTTGCTGCACGGCACTTCGTCTTCGTTGCACACCTGGGAAGGGTGGACTACGTTGCTCAATCCGCACTACCGCGTGGTGAGCATGGATTTGCCAGCGTTTGGGCTTACGGGGCCGTTTCCTAACGGAGATTATTCGCCTGAGAACTACCTGCAATTCCTCGAAAAGCTATTTCAAGCCCTCGATTTAGACACCTTTCATTTGGCAGGTAATTCCTTCGGTGGGTTTTTGGCGTGGCGCTATGCTGTGGTGCATCCCGACCAAGTGAGTAAGCTCATTTTGCTCAATTCGAGTGGCTATCCTAGAGGAGACCAGCCTACGCCACTTGGGTTTAAGTTGGCCATGATGGAATCCATGCGACCTGTGTTCACTTCTATCACTCCAAAGTTTTTGGTGAGAAGAACAGTTGAGGCTGTGTATTTCGACCAAAGTAAAATTACGGATGAATTGGTAGATCTGTATTCCGACATGCTACTGCGCGAAGGCAATAGAGGTGCGCTTATGGGACGCATTCAGCAAGTGAAACACGAAAACGCTGAGGCGGTAAAGCAAGTGAAATGCCCTACTTTAATCCTTTGGGGCGACCACGACCGGGTGGTGACTCCTGAGGATGCACCTAAGTTTAAGCGTGATATTCCCAATGCACAGCTCATAGTATATGATAACATGGGCCATGTGCCGATGGAAGAAGACCCTGCAAGAACCATGAAAGACGTGTTGCCGTTTCTGGAAAAGTAAAGCGGAGCGATTGCTCCGTTTGCCGTATCTTTGTCTTTCAAATTAGGTTTACCCCAAAATTCTTATCCTAATTCTAAGTAAAGACATACAAATGGAAAGCGATAAAAAAATGCCAGATGGAATGGTGTCGCTCCGCAATTATATCAGCGGATTGGTGCCATTTACCGAAGCTGAGCTCACCGATATTCTGTCGCACTTTCACGCCATGCACATTCCGGCTGGTGAATATCTGGTGGACGAAGGCACTGTTTGTGAGCATATTGGCTTTGTAACCAAAGGCTATATGCGTGCTTATTATGAGATAAATGAGGTGGAAGTGACGCGTTCGGTGCTGTTGCGCCATCACATCGTCACTTCGCATGGCAGTTTCACCATGAAACGACCTTCGTTGGAATACATCCAGGCCATTTCTAATACCGATTTGCTGGTGATAGACCACAAAAGCATGTACATGCTCTATGATCGCTATCCCAAATGGGAACGCCTTGGTCGCCTCATTATGGAACAGATTTATGGTGTAATGGAAGATCGCGTGGTTGATTTTCTCACCCTTAGTGCCGAAGATCGCTACCGAAAAATGCTGGAAGACGACCCCAATGTGTTCAAAAACGTTCCGTTACGCTACATCGCTTCCATGTTGGGTATCACCCCCGAAACACTAAGCCGAATTCGCAATAAAGTGCACAAGGCAACGGTCTAAATTCTGATTAGTGCTGCAAGGCCACTCTGGGGTCAAACAAAAACGGTTCATTCTTGAGAATGGAAACGTGTTTGAAGTCTGCGTGCTGAATATTGATGACGTAGTTGAATTCCTCTGGAATAATAACGGAAGGAACTTTGAGCAACAGCGCTTGCTGCCGCGCTAGCCAATTATCGCCAATGCGCTGACTGTAATTGAAATCCAGGGAACTGCGCCAGTTATCGGGCAATTTCGTTTGGTCCAGTTCTTCAATCGCTACGTCATTAGGAATTGCAATGGTCAATGTTCTGAAATCTTGGAGCAATGCAACACCACTTCTGTGAACCAAGTTTTCAAGGCAAGCCAACGACCTGTTTTCCGCACAATAAATTACCTGCTTTCCCTTGCTATTCCAACGAGCCGAGCGGCCAGATGCTACCAAAGAATCGCTGTATTTTGCCAGCGCAATCCGAAATAATTCCATCGGCAACTATAGCACGTCTCCGTAGGCAATGCGATCTAATTCTTCATCGATAAGGTCAATTCCAGACGAAGTTTCCATCAATTGGAATGGAACCATATTGCGTAAACCAAATGCAGGCTTAGCTAGCCAAGAATTGAATTCATCTTTTGAACCGAGAACATCAGTTCCTTTTTTATACAGGGCTATTAGTTTGAGTATCGCCTCGCTTTTGGAGGCATCCAACTTCCTGTCGTCTTCTATATATCGGCTCAACGAACGCGAAGTAACATGAAGAAACTTGGCAACCATTTGTTTGCTCAATCCAGAAATACGTTCAAAATCATTGAGGGCTTGGGCTTTTAGCCCTTCGGCTGCTTTTATGGCTATGGTCATGGTGGTATCAATATCATGTCCATAACTAGAGTATATAGCCGCAGGTTCTTTCATCAAAGGTGGTGTTCGATTTTCCAATTCCCCATACTTTTTCATCCCCCAAAGGTACAATTGTCTTTTTGGTTTTGACATTTTTCTAAATATTTTCTTTTATCTTTTTTCTAGGGTTAAATTTATTGTCTACGTTTGACGCATCAGGGGTGCTCTAAATTGGGGCTGAGATTATACCCTCTTACTTGATCCAGGTAATGCTGGCGAAAGGAGAATGAAGAACCAAAGTTTGTTTTGGATTATTCGGTATAGGCTGCAAGTTGTGGCCCTTGGTCAAATTTATCTATCTGACCTATTATGAAAGTTGTTTCTTTTATCAGTGTGTTCCTTTTAAGCGCCAATTTATTGCAGGCGCAAACTATAAATGGGGTAGTCTTAAATAATGCAGGTTTGCCTGAGCCTGGGGTCAATGTCGTTATTGTTGGAACTTTCAGTGGTGCTTTCACCGATATTAACGGCAAGTTTCAATTGCAGTCAAATTCCGCGGATTCCGTATCTCTCCGCTTCTCGGCCATTGGCTATCAGCCTGTATCTAAGCGTGTATTGCCATCTTCTGAAAACTCCATTTCGGTTAAATTAGAGCCTTCCCTGCATCAATTGGATGAAGTGGTATTGCAAGCCTCGAGAGCTAACAGATCCACAGCTACTACCTATTCCGAAATTGATTCTGAGACCATTTCAACCCGAAATTTTGGCCAAGACCTGCCTTACATCATAGATCAGGAGCCAAATGTGGTAGTTAACTCGGATGCTGGGGCCGGTGTGGGATATACTGGAATCCGTATTCGAGGAACTGACCCTACACGAATTAACGTCACCGTAAATGGAATTCCAATTAACGATTCCGAATCTCATGGTGTTTTTTGGGTCAATATGCCCGATTTTGCATCAAGTGTCGACAATATTCAAATACAGCGTGGAGTAGGTACTTCTGGAAATGGTGCCGCTGCCTTTGGCGCAAGCATAAACATGCAAACCAATACTTTGAATAATTTTCCTTATGCCACAGTTGTTAATGGATTTGGCTCATTTAACACGTGGAGACATACCATCTCTGCGGGCACTGGGCTTATTGCAAATCGCTTTTCACTAGATGCCCGATTATCCAAAATCTCTTCTGATGGGTATATCGACAGAGCTTTTTCCGACTTAAAATCATTGTACGTAAGTGCGGCATTTCATGGAAAAAAGAGCCTTTTACGATTCAATATTTTTTCGGGATTGGAAAAAACCTACCAAGCCTGGTATGGAACTCCAGAAAGCAGAATAACTGGAAATGTGGACGAAATGAACGCTTATGCAGACCGCAATTATCTCAGTCAAACCGATAGGTATAACCTCTTAAATAGCGGTAGAACCTACAATTTTTACACCTACGATAATGAAATCGACAATTACCAACAGGATCATTATCAGCTAATTTTTTCTCATCAATTTAATTCCAAGTTCAATCTAAATCTGGCAGGGCATTACACCAGAGGCAAAGGTTACTTTGAGCAGTTCAAAGCTCAAGACAACCTAGCGGATTATGGTATTGACGATGTGATTTTGGGAGGCGACACCATTTCAACTTCTGATATTATTCGAAGGCGCTGGCTTGACAATCATTTCTACGGAGCGACTTTTTCCGTCAATTATACCAATGGAAAACGTTTGAATGTCAGCGTTGGTGGTGGTTGGAATCAGTATTTAGGAAATCACTTTGGTGAGGTTGTATGGGCTCAGTTTGCGGGAAATAGTGAAATACGTGACCACTATTATGATGATTTTGCCCGAAAAAATGATTTTAATATCTATTTAAAAGGAACCTATTTCGTTCATGCCAAAGTCAGTTTATTCGCTGATTTTCAATACCGAAGAATTGACTATTTATTTAATGGACCAGTGGTTCAAAACGATACAACAGTTGATTTTCAAAGGCAAAATTTGGCGTGGAATTTCATAAATCCAAAAGCAGGAATAAACTATGAGATTACTGGGAAAGATAGAGTCTATGCATCATTTTCGGTTGGAAACAGAGAACCTACGCGCAATGATTTAACTGAAAGCACACAGCTAACCAGACCAAGGCACGAATCACTCTACAATTCCGAAATTGGGTATCAACGGCAGTCAACCAAGTATAAACTTGCCGCAAATATCTACTGGATGCACTATCAAAATCAGTTGGTTTTGTCTGGAAAAGTCAACGATGTTGGTGCTTATACCCGAATCAATGTGCCGCAAAGCGACCGTTACGGAATTGAGTTAAACGGCACTTGGAATATTGTAAAACGCCTATTCTGGAATGTAAACGCATCGTTTAGCCAGAACAAGATTTTGAATTTTGATGAATCTATTGATGATTATTCTAATGGCGGCCAAATTGTGGTGAATCATGGAACAACGGATATCGCGTTTTCCCCGAATATTGTGGTTGGAAGTCAGCTATCATACAACCCAATACGTCAGCTGCGCATTGCATTAATTACCAAATATGTAGGCGAACAGTATTTAGATAATACTTCAGATGATAATCGAAAATTGGATCCTTGGATTTTGAACAATATCCAATTGAGTTACACGTTCAAATGGATGTTTTTTAAAGAAATTGGATTGGCCGTTCAGCTGAATAATATTACAAACGAACTCTATGAGGCGAATGGATATACTTTCTCTTATGTTGCAGGTGGTCAAACTACAACCGAGAATTTCTACTATCCTCAGGCTGGGTTTAATTTTATGACCATGCTAACGGTAAAATTTTAGCGATTTTTTCAATCCAAAACGAATGCTAATAGCTCACCGAAACTACTCAGATTAATTTCTTTTTTAAGTAAAACGTATTTGTCAGCACTCCGTCTTGCATTAATTCCGTGGAGTTTTCCAATGTGTATCCGTTGCTCAAAAAACGGGAAAGTGCTCTGCTTACGGCCGTTTCGCTGTTCAATACAGGTAGATTATTTACTTAAACAGTTGATATTTTGCCCAATCCTTTCGACACGAAAACAGCGGCATTGATATTAAACTTTTCATTTACGGGTTTAACCACACGCACTATTGCCAAACTGTCCGATTTGGCATCTTTGGTCGAACCACCAGTCCAAGAACCCAGTGTGATGCATCCAAAAATTACAGAGCATACAAGTAATAAGGAGGGAAATTGCGTTTTCATGGGGCTCAAGTTTAATACGGTTGAAAGATACTGATGTAAACTATATCTGCAACCAGTTAGTTCCCGCAATCGCATCCTTTATCCAAGTGTACCTTCACATTTGGGAGCATTTCTCGCAACACCTCTTTCCGCTCATTAGACATATCAATCACTCGTAAATCAACCTCCTTTAAGTTTTTCATTTCCTTCATCGATTTAGGAAGGTTATCGATGTTATTACTCCACAAATCAATGAGATATAGATTTGTAATCTTGCCTATCTCTTTGGGTAGTGTGGATAATTCGTTTCTGTTCAAAATCAGTTCTTGAAGGCTTTCCATTTGCCCTATTTCGGGTGGTAGAGCGACTAATTTATTCCTGTCTACAATCAATCTTTTAACATTCTTTAACAACGAAATTGCCGCGGGTAATGTCTTTAGCTGGTTTCTGCTAAGATTTAACTCTACAAGATTTGGAAATGCAGTAAACACTTCTGCAGGAATCTCAGTCAATCGAGCCCGAAGTCGCAATCGAATTACACTGTCTGGTTTAGTCAATGCTTCTTCCATTGAAGTGAATTCGTGCCAATCTTCAATTTGGTCAAGCGATACGTTTTGACTTACTCCCTGAAACGAAAAAAACACTAAAAGAAAGGCTACGGAAATTTTCATAGCAACTGAAGGGATTGCAATTTGTCGAGTTCCAATTGCTGTTGAAGTGCTTGTAAGCCATCAAATTTTTGTTCATCCCGAATCCGCTCTTTGAAGTACAAATCAATGGTTTTTCCATACAAATCACCTTCAAAATCAAAGATATGAACCTCAATTGTGCGGGTTTGTAAAGCATTTAAAGTAGGGCGATGACCTATATTAAGCATGCCTTTGAAAGTTTGACCATTCACTACAGTCAAAACTGCATAAACTCCATTTGCGGGAATCAATTTATTGATATCGTCTATGCGAATATTGGCTGTAGGAAAGCCAAGTTGTCGACCAAGTTTGTTTCCCTCAATCACAAACCCCGACAAACGATAGTCTGCTCCTAAATAACTGTTAGCAGCAGCAACATCACCTAAATCTAATGCTTGACGAATCTTAGTGGAACTGATGGAAACGTCCTCTAATTCTTCTGCAGGTATTTCTTCAACTTCAAAACCATAGAGTGGTCCAAATTCCTTCAAATGCTCAAAACTACCCTCTCTATTTCTTCCAAAATGATGGTCATAGCCAATCACTAATCGATTTGTATCGAGTTGATTAACTAAAATATTCCGAACGAAATCAATAGAGGTACTGCGGGAGAATTCTCGCGTAAAGGGATGAACAATAAGGTTGTCAATTCCTGCCTCTTCAAGCAGCGCTATTTTTTCGTCCAGCGTGGTTAATAACTGCAAGCCGTGGTCTTCTGGATACAGCACCATTCGTGGATGTGGGTCGAATGTCAGAAGAACACTTTCTCCATCAATCTTGCGTGCAATTTCATTCATGCGCGAAATGATTTTGCGATGCCCTAAATGCACACCATCAAAAGTTCCTGTAGTTACAACTGGATTCTTCGGCTGTTGAAACGCTTCTATCGAACGGAATATCTTCAATTCACTTGCAAAATGATGCCGTCAAAGGTATCCATTTCAGCTACCGTCCTATTAGGTTTTGTGCGTTATCAACAGTTGCAATTTTCTTTGTGAACAAATTTTCATACCTTCTTGTGATAATAATGCAGAAGGCATACCTTCACAGCCCGAAAAACGAGCCTTTTATAACTCTAAATTCCTTTCGCAGAATGTCCGTTAAGTCAGGTAAAATAGCTCAAATCATCGGCCCGGTGATTGACATCAGTTTCAATGAGGAAGGTTCTGAACTTCCAAAAATCCTAGATGCCCTTGAGGTAACTCGGCCAGACGGGGTAGTGGTTACGCTAGAATGTCAGCAGCACGTTGGTGAAAATACCATTCGTGCCATTTCTATGGACTCAACCGATGGTCTAAGCCGTGGAACTGATGTTCGTCCAATTGGTCGTCCTATAACCATGCCTATTGGTGTGCAGGTTCACGGTCGTTTGTTCAACGTTGTTGGAGATGCGATTGATGGTCTTCCTGCTTGTCCAAAAGACGGTGGTTATGCCATTCACAAATCTCCTCCCCGTTTTGAGGATTTGACTACTGCTGCCGAGATTCTGTTCACAGGCATTAAAGTAATTGACCTTATTGAGCCTTATGCAAAAGGTGGTAAAATCGGCTTGTTTGGTGGTGCTGGTGTTGGTAAAACAGTTCTTATTCAGGAGTTGATAAACAACATCGCCAAAGGCCACGGTGGACTGTCGGTTTTTGCTGGAGTAGGGGAGCGGACTCGTGAAGGAAATGACCTTCTGCGCGAAATGATTGAAGCTGGAATCATCAACTACGGTGATGCATTCAAGCACAGCATGGAGCATGGCGGATGGGATCTTTCTAAAGTTGATATGGAAGGATTGAAAGAATCGAAAGCAACTTTCGTATTTGGTCAAATGAATGAGCCTCCAGGAGCACGTGCTCGTGTGGCACTTTCTGGACTTACTATTGCCGAGTATTTCCGTGATGGAGATGAGAAATCTGGAGGACGCGACATCTTGTTCTTTATTGACAATATCTTCCGTTTCACGCAAGCTGGTTCAGAAGTTTCGGCACTTTTGGGTCGCATGCCTTCTGCGGTAGGTTACCAACCAACGTTGGCTACAGAGATGGGATTGATGCAAGAACGTATCACATCTACAAAGCGTGGTTCTATCACTTCGGTGCAAGCTGTTTATGTGCCTGCGGATGACTTGACCGATCCAGCGCCTGCTACTACCTTCTCCCACTTGGACGCTACAACGGTATTGAGTCGTAAAATTGCTGAACTTGGTATTTATCCAGCGGTAGACCCATTGGATTCTACTTCGCGTATTCTTACGCCAGACATCGTTGGTGCCGAGCATTACGGAACAGCCCAACGCGTTATTGAAATTTTGCAACGCTACAAAGAATTGCAAGATATTATTGCCATCCTTGGTATGGACGAGCTTTCTGAGGACGATAAATTGGTTGTTTCTCGTGCAAGACGTGTTCAACGTTTCTTATCGCAGCCGTTCCATGTAGCTGAGCAGTTTACAGGCTTGAAAGGCGTTTATGTGAGTATTGAAGATACCATTAAAGGCTTCAATATGATTATGGATGGTAAAGTAGACGAATATCCTGAAGCTGCATTCAATTTGGTGGGAACCATTGAAGAGGCTATTGAAAAAGGTAAAAAACTTCTTGCCGAAGCAGGTCAATAATACAATCGTAGCACCATTCGCTAATTATCAGCTCTATGAACGTAGAAATTGTAACACCAGATGCCAAGGTTTTTGAAGGAGAAGTACGTCATGTGCAACTTCCTGGAAAAAGTGGACTTTTTGGGATTTTAAAAGGTCATGCTCCAATTATCTCTACTTTGGTAGAAGGCAAAGTGAAGGTGGAGGCAGAGGATGGTGATATTCAAATCTTCAAGATTTCTGGTGGTGTGGTTGAAGTTAATAATGATAAAGTGATTGTTCTTGCTGATAAGGTAATTTAGCATTTTCGAATTGCAAATAAAAACCCCAATCTGTTCAACCGATTGGGGTTTTTTTGTGTTCAGGAAGTTTTAAAAAATGATGGAACACATTTTGGTAGAAGCCGAAAGCATTCTTAATTTTCAACCATGATTCGATTTGGTTTTTTAGTGGTTACGTCCGCGCTAGTAATGAGCGCATTTTCAGTTTTTGCGCAGCGAAAAGTGGTATTTCCATCAAAGGATGGACTTACAATCACCGCAGATCTGTATGAGACAGACGCTAATAATCCTTGGATTGTGTTGTTTCACCAAGCCAATAGTAGTAGAGGTGAATTTCGAGATATAGCAGCAAGACTCAATAAATTGGAAATGAACTGTATGGCGGTCGACTTACGTTCTGGCAAGGAGAAAAATTTTCGTGTAAACGAAACCGCATATTTGGCCAAGGAGGCTAATTTGCCCCACGATTTCATCGATTCAGAACAAGATATGGTAGCTGCTATTGAGCGCGCTTATGGCATTGGAAAACGGCCTGTTATTATTCTTGGAAGTTCGTATTCCGCATCATTGGCGCTCAAATTGGCAAAAGAACGCAAGGAGGTTAAGGCAGTAATCGCCTTTAGTCCAGGGGAGTTTTTTGAAAAGGAATTGAATGTTCAACAAGCTATTTCAGGACTTAACAAGCCTACATTCGTGGCATGCGCTGCATCCGAAAAAAAGTGGGTAGCCGAATTAATTTCCGGTATTCCTGAAGGGAAAAGAATTTTCTACATGCCAGCTAAAGGAGGAGCACATGGCGCTAAGTGTTTGATGCGCGATACCGAAGGACAAACCGAATACTGGATTCAGCTGATTAACTTCCTTCAAACTTTGAAGAAGGATAGTTGAGTTTGAACTTGCTTTAGAAAACGAAAATCGCGGCAAGAATAAACATCAATACCATCACAGCGAAAGTGAAGGTCATATCGTTCATAATGTAAGGACGATATTTCTCCCAGTTTGATTTCTCTTCTTCCATTATTTCAACTTTGGGTTGTTCGCGTGACGTTCCGAGTCGCGTGCAGTTTTTTTCTCCATGTTTCGCTCAAGTGCAGTAGTCAAATCAACACCAGTTTGGTTTGCTAGACAAATGAGTACAAAAAGCACATCGGCCATTTCATCGCCCAAGTCCTTTCCTTTGTCAGATTCCTTTTCCGATTGCTCTCCATATCGCCTTGCCATTATTCGCGCCACTTCGCCTACTTCTTCAGTTAAAATGGTCATGTTGGTAAGCTCGTTGTAATATCGAATTCCAGCTGAGTTAATCCATCTGTCCACATTCATTTGGGCATCTTTTATAGTCATCGATTGAGATTTAGAACCAGACAAAGAACGCGAACATTACCAATTCTACTTTCTTAGATTATGCTGTTTGTTCGCAATCGGAAATGTGATTTTCTCTCGAAAGTTTAGAATGCGGCTCATGATGCGATTCCTGCCAATTATAGTAGATGCACAGTTCGTTGAACACTCCCTACCTCAGAGTCGCAAAGACCAGCTTTCCCTCGAAGGTTTCCCTTCGGAACCTTCCAGACGGGCACGTTTGAACTCCGTCCCGAACTCCAAACAGAAGTCATCAATCTTTAGAAAAATATCAGATACTTTTTTCAGTAGCATGGGTCAAAGGTTTTTTGTTTGGTTTGCACTTCTAAAATACCCAAAACCTATGCTGATATTTAACTGATAATCAATTATATATAAACAATATAATTGACAATGCTTATCCTGATCTCAGGTTAAAAGTGTATTCACGAAAGTATGTTCAATTCTCCGCGCCAAACCACCGAATTTCAGCCCACCTCTTATGTTCCTCTGATTGCAGAAATGTCCAAGCTACCAATCTGCTTATTTTATTTCCCTGACCCATTGGAAGTGTTCGTATTTCTACAGCGCCAGTTGCTTCAAGCTTTTCTAAGATGTTGGACAAGTTGCTTGATTTAGAAACTAGGGTAGAAAACCATAAGCACGTTTTGCCAAAGGATTTGCTTTCAGTTATCATGGTCTCGATAAACTGCGCTTCGCCACCAGTGCACCACAATTCATGGCCTTGTCCACCAAAGTTTAATTCGGGCTTACTGACCTTCTTTTGGTGCAAACGACTTAGTTTTTGAGCAGTTCCCTTCTGCGCATCTTTCAACGAGGCATGAAATGGAGGATTGCAAACCACTATATCAATGCGGTCGTCTTTAGCTAGCAATCCTTGAAAAATGTGATTAGCGTTGGGTTGTAATCGAACATCTACCTTTCCTTTTAGGGCAGAATTATTTGCCACTATCGCACTTGCATTTTGCAATGCAAGGGTATCCACATCACTCCCAATAAAAGACCAACCGTAGGAGTGATTCCCAATAATGGGGTAAATACAATTTGCTCCCACGCCAATGTCAAGGCAGGTAATTGCGTTTCCTGTTGGAATTTTACCATGATTGCTTGTTACGAGAATATCTGCCACATTGTGGATGTAGTCGGCACGTCCTGGTATTGGGGGGCATAAATAACCCTTCGGAATTTGCCACCATGTAATGCTGTAATAATGAAGAATCAGCGCTTTATTCAGTGCTAAAACAGCATTGGAATCATGAAAATTAATGGATAAATCATTGTAGGCATTCGGTTGAACGAAAGCCGACAACTCTGGGCAGCCCAACATTAATTCTTCCAACGGATAGCGCTGCCGATGGGCATTGCGCAAATGCAATTCAATTTTCTCAGAAGGATGTTCCTTTTTTGTGGGAGATTTCCCGTTGCGAACATTCACCTTTTTCAGTTAGTGATGCTTGGTAATACGGTATTGGTCGAACACATCACCTTCATAGCTGCGCGAAAGAATTATCTCGTCTTCCTCGATAGTAATATCAAAGGTGCCATCCATAATAAGGGTCCAATCGAAATCGGCAGTCCAAACACAAACGTCTTCCAAATCAACTTTATTCTGATTACCAGAAAAAGTTCCATTACAAATTGCTGGATACTTTTCAACATCACTGGTCCCAGAAAATGCACCATCTTCTAGCGTAATGGTGATGTTTGAAGTAATATAATCTCCCGTAGGGCTCGAACGGTTAAACTTGCCAGTGTACATTCCATCTTCAAGCTTCGTGCCTTCATGCTCATGTTCCTCGCATGAAGTCGCTGTCATTATCAGTATTAAAAATAAGGCGATGGGATGTTTCATGATTACAGTATCTAGTTTCTATAAGTTTGTCTCTTACCCATTCGAATGCGCGCGGTGTAAAGGTCGTTAGCAGAAATGGCAAAATTCAAGTATCCCGAAATAATATGCGTTTCCAAATCGTGATTCAAGCTACTGAACCAATACTGCAGGTTTTTGGACGGAAGGGTATGGTTAAAGGTAACAACTATTTGGGCCGTGCTTGACCCAGAATTTAGTTTTACAACGTGGCCTGTTTCGCTTGAAGCGAAGGAGCTGCTAGAGCCCGAAGTGAGTGTCGAATCAATGGCCTTAAAACTATTGAATACCAAATGCTCAACCGCAATTGGAAATGCCTCATTTTTATATTCCAAGGCATTGAAGGCAAAAGGAATGCTGATTGTGCCCGTCATTGGGTTTTTGCTCCAGTTTTTAAGGCGATTGCTACTCTCATGAAACAGTCCAATCAACCATTCTTTCTGGGTAGTGGTATCCGTGTCCGTTGCTTTAAGCCACCAAATCCATTCATAGGGATGCACTTCGGGATGACAACTGTGGTTGCAGTCTAGGCACCATGCACCGTACATGCCCATTGTTGGCATATTGGTACCAAAGTTTCGATGTTGTTCTAGTGTAATTCCTGGTCGAGTAGGATAGAAGGCGTGGTGCAGTTGGTCGCGAAATGGCTCAGCGGGAGTTAGCTCGCAATGCAACCTGTAATGGGCATTGATAATGTTTGATGTATCCCGAACAAAAGGCGATTTGCTGTAATCTGTTCGGTGCGATTTGCGATAATCCTGACGGCTAAGTTCGCGCTGTCTATCATAGGCGAGGGTAATCTTCTTGAGATAATGAGGCAGTTTGAAGTACAAATCGAAATTGATGTCGTACTCCGTAAAATGCTCTTCGCTGCTCCGCGTAGTTCTTGCTACAGTACCTACGAATTTTTGTTTATTCATGCCCATCGCCCGCCAGTTGTATCCTCCAAAGGCATGAATACCCCAACCCACAAGAAAAACTTTGTGGTGTTGCTTTTTCTTCTCTATGACTGAATCGAGCAACATTGGCTGCACCAAATCCACAAGAATTTCGTTGATAGAGTCGTTACTACTCACTCTACTATTGTCGAGCAACAGGTACTGAAAATTCACAGGCGTTGGTTCGTGCGACTCAATAGTGATGGTTTGCTGAGCCATACTTTCGGAGAGCATGAACGCCAAAAACCAAAGGCATAATCCAAATTGCTTCATGCTTCGAAGGTATTGTCCTTTTTGAAAACTGATAAGATGAAAATGCTAGTAATCAGCGCAATCTTAATCAACCATTGGTTTCATTTGAATAGAAGTTTGCCACCTTTGCAGAATGATGCTTTTTCCCCTTACCAAACCCCTAAGAATTTCCTACCTACTAAGCGCATTGTTTCTTTGTTTTCATACTTCTCAAGGACAAATTTTGGTAATTAGAGTCGGGCTTAACGAACGCATATCAGAGAGTTCTGTGCTTATTTCACCTCATGCTGGAAGTTATTTAGTTAAAGATGGTGCTGGAATAACCGTGTATCAATGTCGAACTGACGATGTGGTATCCGTTCAGGCAGTTGGCGATAGCATTGTGGTTCGAGGTGTGTATGGTATGGACATTCGTACCAATGCGATGACGCTAATCGGTTCTGGTGTGCTCCCTGCGTTTATCCTAAAGCTGAGTCGCGATGGAAAGGAAACCCGTTATCGAGGGGATTTGACTATTACAAGTGTGGCTGGTAAACTCACATTAGTAAACACCGTTGATTTGGATACCTATGTGAGTCGTGTGGTGCAAAGCGAAGTGGGAAATAGTGCGGTTGATGCCTATTACCCCGTGCAAAGCATCTTGTGCAGAACATTTGTAATGGGGCACCTCAAGCGCCATGAAGCTCAAGGATTTGATGTGTGCGATCATCAACATTGTCAAGTGTATGAAGGTAAAAAGGAGCCCAACGAAGCAATTGTAAAAGCCACAGCGGCCACAAGTGGAATAGTGTTGGCGGACACATCTTTTCGTACCATATTGGCAGCGTATCACTCTAATTGTGGGGGTCAAACCGCTAATTCGCAAGATGTTTGGGTGGAGTCGCGGACATATCTAGTTTCGGTTTCAGATACATTTTGCCTAAAAGAGCGAAGTGCAACTTGGACTGATTCTATTGCTATTGCCGACTTGAAGAAGTTTGTTGGAACTGAAGTTGATTCTCTTGTAACGGAAGGTTTTAGCTGGAATCAATCCACGCGTCAATCGAAGTTAATGCTTGAAAATAAGGCGTTTAAAGTTGCAGATGTGAGACGAAACTTTAAGTTGAAATCTGCTTTCTTTGATATGGAGGTCAAAGGTGACGTTGCTCTTTTCAAAGGAAAAGGATTTGGGCATGGAGTGGGGTTATGCCAACAGGGCGCAATGAAAATGGCGCAACAAGGCTTTACGTTTAGCGAAATTTTGGGACACTATTATTCGGGAGTGTCCTTGGTAAAAATCAGCCAGCTGCGCTAGTTCAGTTTACTTGGCCATCAACATCCGCAGGGTGTCCAATAAACTTGGGTCACTTGGGCGAGGTGCATTGGACATGACCACATTGCCCTGCTTATCAATAATCAAGTAGCGCGGAATGCTGCTTATCTGAAATTTTGAGGTAATTGGTGCGCCCCAACCACCAGGAGAAAAACCATGCGTTCCTTCCAGTCCTAAATCGTTTATCGCCTTTTTCCATGCATCTTCGGTATTATCAATGCTAACGTAGAGAAATACAATATCTTTTAGTTCTTTCTTGCTGAGTTGTTCCTTTAGTGCTTTAGCATGAGGAAATTGCTGACGGCACGGGCCGCACCAACTGGCCCAAACATCTAAGTAAACCACTTGACCTTTAAAGTCATACAAGTTAAAGGATTTTCCATTCAATCCCGAAAAACTAATGTCATCCTTTTGCACAGCAGATTTTGATTCAGCAACTATTTCCGATTCCTTGGCAGCCAATTGAACCGCAAGTTTGGTGCTCACCATGGCATAAGTTTGGCCATCATCGGGCAGTGATCTCAATGCCGCATGGAATCTTCTTAATAAGGATGACGCAATAGTATCGGCCTCTTGCAGCATTACGCTTGCCAAATAGTAACGCTGAATATCTGCGGGCAAATGCTCGCGGGCTGTGTTCCAACTTTCATTCACAGCTGCATCATGATTTGCGAATTTCATGAAATCGAAACTCTCCAGCGCTTTATAATGCACATATTCTAACAGAAGCTTTCTGAAGAAGCTGCCGTTGAGGTCCGCAACCGAACTCATTTTATCCCACGTTAGGTTTTCTATCAGCACTTTGGGAATTTCGGTGGCTTTTGGAATAGAACTGCCAGCGGATTTTACAGCAGAAAATCGAAAAAGAGATAGGTAATAGTAATAGCCACAATGCTTTTTGAATGCAGTAACAAAAGACTCGGGTAGAGGAGTGGTAGTATTGAAATCGTTGAGGGCTTTGATTAGGGTATTGCGAAGTTTGAACACTTCCATTTCCATACCGTCAATGTTGGTGGCTTCTTTGGCCCGTCCATCTAACCAATTTGGATGCAATTGCTGGCCAAAGTCCTTTTGAATGGCCTCCATAAACGTGTGAGTTGCTGCTCCATCTCCAGTAATCTTCACTTCACCATCAAGAAAATCGGCATCAAAAGCAATAGCAATATCCTTGGCTTGTTTCCAAACGTAGATGGTACGTTGCTTGTCTTTGTAGGTAAGTGTTACCCACGAAGAGTTTGCTAAATCTATTGTAATTGCAAAACGACCATCCGAAAGCCCAACTTGCACTTCGGATTTCGAGCTGTACAAATCCTTAGGGAATGAAACGGTTATCTTCTCATCGGTATTGCCGCTTATTTGTCCGGTGATAAGTACCTGAGCAAATAACGATTTAGTACAAAGGATTAAAATACATGTGAAAATGGATTTCAACATGAGTTATTCTACCTTAATTAGGCGGGTTACGCTAGGCTGCACAGACGAATTGATGCGCACTAAGTATGCTCCTTTCGCCAACTTCAATTCGCTAGCATTGATTTTATAGTTCTGCTGTCCTTTTGCTAAAGTGCCCGAATTGAACACATGAATTATCTGGCCAGTAAGTGAAACGAGTTCAATAGTGGCGTTCATTTCTTCGTACACATTGAAGGTAACCATCGTCTCCTCTCTAAAAGGATTTGGGTACACTTTCACTTCGCCAAATAACGGTTTGGTTGTTTCGCTTACTCCAGATGGAGCTATACGTTTTATAATGGCAAATTCATCCATTAGCTCTCCGGTGCTTGCCAAATAGCGGCCTTTGAGGGTATCGCCATGCACATATAACAAAGACGAACCAAAACATGAGTCACAACCCACGGTGCTGTACATGGCAGGATGGTCGAGTGGCGCGTCTGTTTCAGAACTTCCGCTATTGCCTTGAATGAGGTAAACGGTGCCAATTCCTGCTGTGGGTCCTTCGGTATATTTAATGTAGGGTGTGCCAGCGGCCAAACTTCCACTTCCACCATCTACCACATGTTGGGCGGCATTAAACTGATCGGGAACACCGAAAAAGTCGTGAAGCAAGTAGCTGCGTTCGTACACATGGCTATGGCCATTTACCACCAAGTCCACGCCATAGCTTTCTAGAATAGGGCAAATATTTTCGCGCATTGCCAGCATGAATCTTTCCCATAAGTCGGCAGAGGAGTGGGACCCACCTGTGTGAGGGGGTTGATGAAAAAATGCTACCACCCATTTCTTATCGTTAGCTGCAAGATCGGCATGCAACCATTCGGTCATGGGCGAACCGTCAAACGACCCAAATGGATTGGCACCAATCCAGTCATTGCTCGTGCTTAAGATTGAACCCAATTCAGAATTGAGGCCAATAAAATGCACATTTCCATAATCGAAGGAGTAATATAATTCGCTGCCTGACGGCGTTCCACCAATTTCTCCATTGGTTGGAACATCAACTATATCATAATAAGCACCTGTGTGCAGCAAGGGATTGATGCTTGCAGTAGGCGGGGCAATTGAACCATAGTCGTGATTCCCTGGAATAGACATAAATGGCATACGCTTAAAAATATCGGTCATGCCCCATTCTGGGTTAAACACTTTTGCTTGGTATTCTTCGTCCAATCCATCGTCATACACATTGTCGCCTAACCAAAGCCATACGTCCGAAACTTCTTCGCCCATGTGAGCTCTATAGGAATCCATCACATCCTTTTGTTTTGGGCTTCCTTTTCCGAAATCGCCAATTGCCCACATAGAAATGGGTTGTTCGGTTCCAATTAAAGGAGATGTGCGGAAACGGTGCATTTCATCGCCTCCGCTCAACATGTTTTGACCATCACTTACCGCATAATAGTATTCGGTGTAAGGCTGAAGTCCAGAAATGTTTACCGTATGGTCGGTTAGTGGGTTAATGGAATCGACAAAGTTGTCCATCAAGGTAGCAACGGAAGCTCCGTAGTACACTCTGCCCGAAGTAGGAAACTGCGTGCGCCACATCACTTTCATGCTACTTGAGGTAGGGAATTGGAGGTAAGGACCGCGAATCAATTCTTGCGCAGAAACTGCAACAGAAAGCAAAAGCGAGAAACTGGAGAGGAAAAAAATCTTCATTTCTATTGGTTTCTTGAGAGCTCAAATCTAGGGATTTAGTATCCAGTAGATTTTAACCCGGATAAAAGGTTTGTTAAGAAATGAAATAGGAATTGACCGATGGGTACAGGTTATCATTTGCTGCGCAGTTTGTAAAAGCTGGAGCGTAACGGAAAGTTGATGAAGAAGTTGGTCGCAATATGATTTAGCCTACTTTTATGGTTCATAAAATCGAAACCATGTTGTTTAAAGATCATTTGAGCCAACGCATTCTGGCTGTTACTATTGGATGCTCGGCACTTTTGGTAAGTGGCGCATTGCTTGTGCTAAGTGTAAATTGGGTTGGTTCGGCCAAAGCAGAAGATTGGTCGCCTCAAGCAAAGGTGGCACCTTGGGATGAAACCTTGCGGGGTGCAGTTGGTTTGGGAATCAAGGATAGCACTGCTTACTTCGTGATTTGGAGTCAGCCCAATAAATTTTATAAAGTAGAATTAGATAAAGCTACAGATTGGTTCGAAGATTGATCATCGGAGTCCGATAGCGAACTTTTTATCATCAAGTTTGTTATTTTTGGACGTTAATTAAACCCTATAAACCTAAATAAATCATGAAAACTGCCTTAACTCTTGCTTTTACAATGCTCATGTTTCCAGCTTTTTCTCAAGTAACCTTGAACGATGTGGTAGTTCCTGCCAAAACCAAAGTTGGAGATAAAGAACTCGTTTTGAATGGTGCTGGAATGCGGAAAAAGGCTTTTTTCAAATTGTATGTGGCTGGTCTTTACTCGGCTAAGAAAACTACGAGCGGAAAAGAGCTAGTGGCTGCTGATGCTCCGTTGGCTGTGCGATTACAAATCACATCTAGCATGGTGAGCAGCGATAATATGAGCGAAGCAATTAAAGAAGGATTTGGCAAATCGACTGGAGGTAATTTGGCAGCGCTGCAAAAACGTGTGGATAGCTTTATTGCAACATTTAAGAAAGACCCAATCACTGAGGGAAACATTTTTGAGTTGAAATATGTGCCAGGAAAAGGCGTTGAAACCCACAAAAACGGAAAACTATTGGGTACAATTGAAGGATTGGACTTTAAGAAAGCGCTTTTTGGAATTTGGTTGGGAGAAGACCCTGTAGATGCCGATTTGAAAAAGGGACTATTAGGAAGTTAACATTCTAAATTATCGAGGTTTGGAAAGGCTGGTGCTAGCGCACTGGCCTTTTTTTATGCGGGTACTTTGGTTGGAGACTTGCACCATGTGAATCTTGAATAGGCAGTTGAGTACCTTTGGCCACTTACATAAAACATGAAACAACGGGTATTGAGTGCGAATGAGGAAATGGCGAATGCCATTACTCACGGGGTTGGGTTTTTGTTTGCATTGGTGGCGTTGCCAGTTTTGGTGGTGGTGAGCTACGAGCGCAGCACCACAATAGGAATGTTGGGCACAATGATTTACGCCTTTTCTCTATTGTTGATGTTTTCGTGCTCCACGGTATATCATGCGCTTCACGAACCCAAGGCAAAGCTCGTGATGAAGAAAATGGACCACATTGCCATTTACTTTTTGATTGCGGGTAGCTACACCTTCATTATTCTGAATAGAATGATGACCGAAATGGGATATACTTTTTTGGTGGCCTTGTGGGCTATGGCGCTTGTGGGCATTTGGTTTAAGGCCAAGTATGCGCATCGATTCAACTTTTTCAGCACCATGATTTACATTTTCATGGGCTATATATTATTGTTTCAGCCGTGGGCCTTTCTTACGGTATTATCGCGTGATGGTGCTGTGTTGCTTATTGCAGGTGGGCTTTTCTATACTGTTGGGGCCATTTTCTACTTATGGAAAAGCCTGGTGTGGGGGCATACCATTTGGCATCTTTTAGTATTGGCCGCAGTAGTGTGTCACTACCTTGGCTTTTTGCGCGAATTGGCAGGTTGATAATCCTCAATGCATTGCATCTTTAAAGCAACTTTAACAGCTTCGAGTTGGTTTTTCGGATTTCGAAGTAGGGAGTTTGCTCCGCGCCAAATGCTCTAAAGAATCGCTCAATGGGTTCTATAATACTTCCTTCGAAATTGAAGGCTTTGGTAACCGAGGCCGAATGCTGAATGGCTGTCCAAAGCAATAAACTCATAGCACCGGTTGTTTTGGCAGTAGGTTCTGCAGCGCCAGCAAGAAAATAGGCGCTGTGACTGTCCCAAGCGAGCAGGATGGAGGCGATAACTTGTCCGTTGGCATCCACAGCATGAAATACTTGTCCACAATTTTTCTCCTGAAGATACCTAAATATACGGGTAAGATAGGCTTGCGTGATGGGTAGTTTCTCGGCTTTGGCAGCGTAGTCTTTTCCCAACAACTGAAATAGCGTTGCAATCTCTTCTGCGGGAGCAATGGTTAGCAAGGACTCCGCTTTTTTTATCTCGCGCTTCACATTATTCTGCAAGCCCGCATAAATAGAGTCCAAGCTATTGAGGTCGGGAAGGATATAGGTATAGCGGGTAGTTTGCTCAAATCCTTTCCATTGAAAAGGTAGCCAGTTAGACACTGAGGGGTAGAAGTATTGAATGAACCTATCGGTTTCGGGAAGTTGTTCGATTAGGCCATCCATCATTTTCTTCTCGAAAGAAAGACGAGTGGCATGTTTTTGTCCTTCGGGATAGTGCAACCATGGCCCCATGTAGGGCGTTAGCGGAGGCATCGTAATCAATTGGAACCCTACTTTACGCTTTCTGAAATAGGGCAGAAACGCTTGTATATCATTCTCTTTTCCAATAAGTGCCACATCCCAATGGTTTTGGTCGGTGATGCACTCCATCCAATCGGAACGAAGAAATAGGGGAATGTCGTGCCGAGAGGCGCACCATTTTCTAAAAATCTCCTTGTTGGTCATCAGCGGGCTGAACTTCGCTAATTACGAACGCGAAAAAACTTCTTGCAACAGCTTGATTTCGTCTGCTTTGGCAGTGTATCCCATTTTTTGGTAGGACAACATGAGGTTATTGGTCATGCGATAAATCATTTCCAAGGGAGATGCAGGCCGAAGGATGCGGGCTTCGGGTTCTACATTCATTTTTTTGAGAAATCGGAGCACTTCGCCTTTTCCAAACACGGCACCTCGGTTGAACGGGTTGATATAGAACTGCATTTCTAGTGGGTCGGGTTGATGTAGGTCTTGATAACCCAAGGAGAAATGTTCGGGCAAGTTGATGCCCACTACAGGAATATCGAGTTGCTGGGCAAGGATTATATATAGAATGCTAAGTGAGAGTGGATTGCCTCGTTTGGTTT
>CAMDOM010000009.1 GCA_945903645.1 Chryseobacterium gleum | reverse complement strand
GTAGCTTTAAGAATGGAAAGCACTTGGTATTCAAACTTGGCTTCTTTCTGGCCTGTTTCAGCACCTTTCTTTACCTTCACCATGCGTTTATCTACGGTTTCGAGGTCTTTCAGCTGCAATTCAATGTCGATAACTTCTTTATCGCGCACTGGATCCACAGAACCATCCACATGAACCACATTGCCATCGTCAAAACAACGTACTACGTGAATAATGGCATCCGTTTCGCGGATATTTCCCAAAAACTGATTGCCCAAACCTTCTCCCTTGCTTGCTCCTTTTACCAAGCCAGCTATGTCCACAATCTCGATAGTTGTGGGCACCACGCGTTCTGGATTTACCAAACCTTCTAATGCCTGTAAGCGCTCGTCAGGCACAGTAATTACCCCAACATTGGGCTCGATGGTGCAAAAAGGGAAGTTGGCCGCCTGCGCTTTTGCGTTAGAAAGGCAATTGAAAAGGGTGGATTTTCCTACGTTTGGAAGTCCGACAATACCACATTGAAGCGCCATGCTGTTTTTTTATTTGGGCGGCAAAGTTACTCCCCGAGTTCAATTGGCAATTTCCTCTTTACGGGGTCATGTTACGTTAGCTTGAGTGGGCTCTAAAACAGTGAATCAATCACTTCCGTAATCAAAAATTCAGTCAAAAATCAAGGACATTTTATGCTGCAAACGCCAGCATTTTGAAACCGTATCTTCGCACCTTATCCACTCCAGTACAGATGGCCTTAGCCCGCAAAGAATCGAATGCAATAATATTTGGTATCCACCCTGTTCTCGAAGCCATTGAGGCAGGGAAAGAGTTGGAGAAAGTGTACATCAAGAAAGGACTTGCCTCTGATGTTGCTGTGCGCATCAAGAAAGAACTCCGTAATCGCAATGTGCCGCTGCAAGAAGTTCCGCAAGAAAAACTAAACCGTTTCACCACCAAAAACCACCAAGGCATTGTGGCCATGGTGTCGCCCATTGAATACACCGATATTATGGAAGTGGTGCAAGGTGCGTTCGACAAAGGCGAAGACCCGCTCATTTTGGTGCTCGACCGCGTATCTGACGTGGGCAATTTTGGCGCAATATGCCGCAGTGCCGAGTGTGCTGGTTCGCACGGAATGTTGATGCCCGCTCGTGGCAGTGCTCAGGTAAATCCATTTGCAGTAAAGAGTTCGGCTGGTGCAGTGTTCAACCTCAACATTTGCCGCACCTACGATTTGAAACGTACCGTAATGCAATTGCAAGCATCTGGACTGCGCATTGTAACCTGTACCGAAAAAGCAGAAGATACCATTTATGGTTGCGACCTCACTGGCCCTATTGCCTTTGTTATGGGTTCGGAGGAAGATGGCGTATCGCCAGAATTAGTTGCCATGGCCGATGCCAACGTGAAAATTCCAATGGTAGGCACCACGGGTTCGCTGAACGTTTCGGTGGCTACAGGTATTCTTCTTTTTGAGCGCTTGCGGCAGTTGCGCGGCAATGGATAAACCAACGCGGCATATTCTGCTTGGGGTTATCCTGCTTGTAGGAGCTGCATTACGCGTTATTTTTTATTGGGATTTCTCGTTAAGCAACGATGAGCTGAGTGCCATATCACGGCTCAATTTCAACTCCTTTCACGATTTGATGCAACAGGGTGTGCGCATAGACGGGCACCCAGCGGGCACGCAAGTTTTACTCTATTACCTCACTAAGTATTTTGGAGATAGCGTTGCTATGGTGCGCTTGCCGTTTGTGCTGGCGGGCACTTTAGCCATTTGGTATGTCTATCGCATTGGAAGGGCTTGGCATAGCGTGAGTGCAGGATTGTTGATGGCTGCATGCTTTGCCACACTGGAATTCCCGTTGCTTTATAGTCGCATTGCACGGCCGTATGGCTTGGGAATGTTGTTTGCCACAATGGCCATGTATCATTGGGTGCGCGTTGTTTGCGGTTCGTATAGCTCCAAAAATCTCGTCATGCTGGCCATTTCGTTGGCCTTGTGTACCTACACGCATTATTTCTGTGGGCTCACAGCTGCCATGCTGGCCTTCACTGGAATGCTGATGCTAAAGGGCGACACCCTGCGCTATTATCTCTATGCCATGGCTGGGGCTATTGTGCTGTTTCTACCGCATCTTTCTATCACATTGTATCAATTAACTATTGGCGGTGTGGTGTGGATTGGTGTGCCCGAAAACGACTGGATTTGGGGCCATCTCCGCTACATAATGAACGATTCAATGGTAGTAATAGCGGTTCTGCCGTTTGTAGGTTTGGTAGGTTGGGCGGTGTTTCGCCCGCAGCGCAAATGGACGAATATCGTCCTACCGCTTTGCTTTTTTCTTACCCCATTACTCATTGGTTTTTTCTACTCGAAATATGTAAGCCCCGTGTTGCAGCATAGCGTGTTGCTGTTCTCGTTTCCATTTCTCTTAGCATTTCTATTTGCAGGATGGGACGACACCAAACCAAAGCTCACCATAGCTGCAATTTCGCTCCTGCTGGGCATAGGGCTCTACAGCACAGTCCAGGAAAAGCAGTTTTACAAAAAGGAGCATTTTGGCGTTTTCAAAGAATTGGCGTTTCTCGCTTCAGATTGGAAAAAAGAATTGGGCAACGATGTGCTCTTAGTGGCCGATGTAAACCATCCCTCATATCTCAACTATTATTTGAAACGAACGGAAACTCCAGAGTTGAAATTCCACTTGTATCGCGTGACCGATGAGGGCGGATTATTTCGATTGAAAGCGTTAATGGAACATTCTAAATCGGAATTCTTAGCCTATGCGTGGTCTACAGTGAATCAAAACCCCGAAGTAGAGCGCGTTATTCGCGAAAAATATCCTATCGTAGTTAAAACCGAAGTGCATTTCAATTCAGCCATAACGCTATTCAAAAAAGGCGAAGTGCTGCGTAATGTGCTTTCTGCTTTTCCATTCAAGAAAACGGCAGACTGGAATTACGATATTGCTTTAGTGCAAACAGACAGCCTTGCTGGAACATGGATAATGCTGAATAGCACTGCGCCCTATGGCCCAACATATATGGTTTCACTAGATAGGCTAGCAAAACAAGGCTGGAAGAGCGTTTCAGTGTATGTAGAGGTGACCATGCCTTCCGCAATCAGCGATATTCAAATGGTGTTTGAGCAAGTGAGTGGAGAAGACCGCTTTGCTTGGGAATCACGGCCATTTGCAGCACAATTGCCGCCAGGCGAATCGGGATGGGCGGTTTTTAATTTCACGCTACAGCCTAGCAAAGGCAAGCAAGATGTGATTAAACTTTATCCTTGGACCGCCAGCGGAGATTCGTTAAAAATGGTCAGAATGGAGGTTCGCGGAGTGAGGTGAGACATCTATCTGACAGTGCGATTTATTTCAATCGTTTCAACCCTTAGACCGTGCGCATTTCCCTTAGTTTTGTGCTCCAAATAAAATTATACGAACTATTATGGCGAAAGAATATGTAGGCATGCGCAATCTGCGCTTTATGCTGCACGATGTATTTAAGACAGAGCAATTGACTGGATACGAACGCTTTGCCGACCACAGCAAGGAAACCTTCGATTTGATGTTAGACAGCGCGAAGCAAATGGCCGATGCTCTGTTGTATCCAATCTATCGCGAAATGGATGAAAACGAACCTAAAATGGGCGACAATATCATTAATGTGCACCCGCAAGTGCGCAATATAATGCAAGAATTTGGGCAAGCAGGTTGGATTGTAGCGCAAGAGAGCTACGAGCATGGCGGCCAACGTATGCCAGCTACGGTTTACAACGCCTGCAATTTCATTTTCCATGCGGCCAACACTTCTGCCGCATCCTATTTTGGACTTACCATGGGTTCGGCCGACCTTATTAGCACCTTTGCCAGCAAGGAATTGCAAGAAACCTATCTACCAAAAATGTATGTAGGAGAATGGCAAGGAACTATGGCCTTGACCGAGCCTCATGCTGGCAGTTCGTTGGGCGATATTACCACCAGCGCTACTATTGCCGAAGATGGCTCGTATCGCATTAAAGGACAAAAGCATTTCATCTCGGCAGGCGACCACGATGGTGTTGAAAATGTGGTGCATTTGATGCTTGCCAAAATTCCTGGAGGCCCAGCAGGGTCTAAGGGTATTTCGTTGTTTGTGGTTCCAAAAAAACGGTTAGAAAATGGAACACTCGTAGGCAATGATGTGCTTACGAATAGCTTCGAACATAAAATGGGTATGAAAGGATGCCCAATTGCGTACTTAATTATGGGCGAAAAAGAAGACTGCCACGGTTGGTTGGTAGGCGAACCGCATCAAGGGCTGCGCTATATGTTCCAAATGATGAATGGTGCTCGGATTAGCGTGGGTATGATGGGCACAGCATTGGCATCTGCGGCTTACTATGCGTCATTGCAATACGCAAACGAACGTCCGCAAGGAAGACACGTGTCTAACAAAGGAGCAGATGGACCTCAGGTTACCATTATTGAATATGCGGATGTAAAACGCATGTTGCTTTTCCAAAAAAGCATCGTAGAAGGAAGTTTAGCCTTAGTAACCCAATGTGCTTTATATGAAGACCTCACGAAAGTGACCACAGGTGAAGAAAAAGTAAAATACCAACTGTTGTTGGACTTGCTTACGCCAATGTGTAAAACCTACCCAGCCGAAATGAGTGTGCAGAGCACAAGCCAAGGCATGCAGGTGTTGGGCGGAGTGGGCTACTGTGAAGACTTCCCCTTGCAGCAGTATTACCGCGATACGCGCATCAACCCAATTTACGAGGGCACTACGGGGATCCAAGCCATGGACTTGCTAGGAAGAAAAGTAACCATGAAAATGGGGCAAGCGGTGATGTTATTTGGAGCCGAACTGCAAGAAACCGTTAAATTGGGAATGGCCAACGACCAACTAAAACCATACGCTGAAAAGCTTGGAGGTTCGTTGCAGAAATTCTCTGAAGTGACCATGAAACTGATGGGATTAGCACAAAAAGAAGCTCCAGAAGTATTTTTGGCCGATGCTACATTGTATTTAGAAAATGCAGGAATACTATGCGTAGCGTGGCAATGGTTGAAACAAGCCATCGTGGTTCAAGAAAAACTTGCCGCAGGCCAATCAGGTGACGAACTGGCTTTTTATGAAGGCAAGATGTATGCGTTCAAATACTTCTTCGAATACGAACTACCGAAGAGCATTGGCCTTACTAAGCGCCTCATGAGCGATGACCGCATGACACTCGAAATGAAGGTAGGACATTTGAATTAAGTCCATTGTTTGAAGCATGGAATACTGATTGGACTGATGCTACTGATTTTTACTGATTTTCATACTCGAAATCAGTTCTTTTCAGTTACATCAGTTACATCAGTGTTCAGTTTTAAAAATTGCGCATTTGACCTTGATTTGCGGATAGAAACCCGCGTGGATTCGGGTTTTTCCCTTATCTTTATACGCCTTTGGCACTATGCACAGCCGTATGCTGCTACGTAAAGAACTTTTTTGGGATTATGACGTGAGTAAGTTGGACTTGGAGCGGGATTATCGCACCATTATTCCGAGGGTGCTGGAACGCGGCACATGGGACGACTGGAAGGAGTCTATGCGCATCTATGGCAAGGCAAAGATTCAGGAAGTGCTCTTGCAAACGCGCTACTTAAGCGAGAAGTCTCTGCATTTTGCCGCATTCCTGTTTGACACACCTATCGAGAATTTCACATGCTACGAACTGAAACAGTTGAATCGGGCACACTGGAACTACTGAGGTCGCTGATGCGGCTTCCTGAACTGGAAGGTTTTCTGCTTGTCGGAGGCACCTCCCTATCCCTGCAAATTGGACATCGCATATCCATCGACCTCGACCTGTTCAGCACAGCCAAGTTTGATTCAGAGGCAGTTCTCGATGCCCTTCGAGAGCACTATCAGGTAGATATTTCTGAAAAAGGAATCAAAACCTTGAACCTTCGAGTAAATGATGTAAAGGTGGATATTCTCCATTATCCCTATCCGTTACTTCAAGAGCCCGTCACAGTAGATGGCATTCGCATGATTAGCCGACAGGACATCTGTGCTATGAAACTTAGTGCTATTTCGAGCAGAGCGGCCAAAAAGGATTTCTTCGACCTGTTCTTCCTGTTCCGTGAATTTCAATTTGCCGAAATGCTCGACTTCTATCGCCAGAAATTCGGAACTGAAGACATTTTTCACGTTCTGAAGAGCGTCACCTATTTTGTTGATGCCGATGAAAGCCCTGACCCTAACTGTTTGGAAAACATCACTTGGGAACAGGTGAAGAACGGGATTAAGCGCGAGGTGAGGAGGTTCGTTTGAATCAGCGCAGCTTTGGTTTTTTCAAATCAAGCAGTTGAGCCTCCAGTTTGTTTCAGGAATCATCCGATAGGAACGGAAACACCTCGCCTCACCTGTCCTTGGCCAGAATATCAATCATCTTTTTTAGATAAGCGTTATCCTCCTTTTGGCGTGCAATCTCCGCCTCGGCCGCTGCCAAAGCATCTGCAAGGCGCATTTGCTCTGCCATTAGCGCTTGCACTTCGGGCTTGCGGGCATCCTTGCGAAAGTGTTCCGGAAGGTTCTGACTGAGGGCATGAAACAAATCGACCTCCAAGGCCATTGAGAATTCGTGTACGATGCTTGCCTGAATGCTTCTTCGCTTCAGCATGTTCATCACCGTGACTGGCGAGCGGTCGGTTTTCTTGCCCAAAATGGTCTGCGTAGCGCCTTTTTCGCGCATTGCTGCGCGTATCAACGGACCAACATTGAACTGTGGCGGGATTGGGTTGCGAAATTTGAGAGCCATGTAATTTTTGAGATAAGCTATGTTAGTTTAAAACAAATAGTAGTTACAAATATACAAACATTGATACGTTTATAGCTAAGTCCTATAAGTAATACATCGAGATAACCTCATATTAGTACGGAGTAAGTAGGACATAAGTACATAATACTATCATCTTTAAGATAACTGCTCTTATCTTAAAACCTAATCGGGTAAGTTTTAGATGTAGTAAGCGGGTTTGGGCATGGGGTTACCCTGGGCATCAAAGTATCTTCGGGTAAAAGAGCCTAACTCAGGCGGGTTTAATGTTCCATTGAAGAAGTCCTACAGAACTCTTTTTGGATTCTAGTAAAATACTCTGCTGATTAGGGGCTGGCATTTTACAAATTCACTACGCTTTTTTATTGCGAAGATCATTGAGAATAGCCTTGATTTGTTCCGAATCAATAATTGAGAAAAGAAACTTTATACGCTGATTAAGTTTAGCCAATTCATCAATTTTAATTGCCCTGTCGGCACCCAGTATCGAAACGTTTTTCAATCTGATAGCTGTTCCTCCCATACAGACCATAAGCATTCCTTTCTCCCCACCAACTTCAGAATAATCAATATCGGTAGCAATAACAGCATTACCTCCAAAATCAAGAACTTGTTTTCGCAGCTGAGTAAAGCACATATCCTCACCTGCCTTTAATTTTTTATTGAACCTACCAGATTGTGCACCAAAAAGGTCTGCAAATGAAGACGTGAACTCAGAAACTACACCTGTACCAGTTGTGGATTGACCTGTTACCATACAAAGAATATCATAGTCCCAATTGAGTGGTGAATGAGTTGAAACCACAGGTATAGCCTCAATTAGTCTTTGAATCTCATTCTGAAGATGTTCACGTTCTTTCTGTAATTGACTCAAATATTTTGTATCCAAATCGCCAACACATTTAGTGCAGTAGCCATCTACTTTTTTATCGTGATACAAGTTAATTACATCAGTGAGTTTCTTTTCTATTAATGTTACACTTGGTGAAATTCCTATACTTGAAAGAAGCCCGTTTTTCAACTTCGCTCCGCAATTTGGACATTCAGACATCTCTATATTCATCGCTTAAGCTTAAGTCTAGGATTTAATTTTCGAAGTCAGTTAAGTATTATTATGGAGGCTTCATTCTCAATACAACCCCGCAAACCTCTTCGGATTCGCCTCGCTCATCATCTCATAAGCCGCCTCCACCATATCATCCACACTCGGTTTGCTGAAATAATCACCATCGGTGCCGTAGGCAGGGCGGTGGGGCTTTGCGGCCAAGGTGCGCGGGCTGCTATCTAGGTAGCGGTATCCGCCTTGCACCTCTAGCACTTGTTGCAGCATATAGGCCGATGCACCACCGGGCACATCTTCATCCAACACCAGAATTCGGTTGGTTTTCTTCACCGATTCAACGATGGTATGGTTGACGTCAAACGGAAGCAAGGTTTGCACATCTATCAACTCCACGCTGATGCCCAATGCGCTAAGCTTTGCTACTGCTTTGCTCGCTAAATTGACACACGAACCGTAGGTAACCAACGTAATGTCCGTGCCTTCAACTACCACTTCGGGAATGCCCAACGGAGTTCGAAACGTGCCAAGATTTGATGGCATTTTCTCTTTGGTGCGGTAGCCATTAAGCGGTTCGATAACGATACCTGGATCGTCTGAATTGAGCAACGTATTGTAGAATCCTGCGGCTTGGGTCATGTTGCGCGGAACGCAAATATGGAATCCGCGCAGCGAATTGATAATCATCCCCATGGGCGAACCGCTATGCCAAATGCCTTCGAGCCTGTGGCCGCGTGTACGCACAATAAGCGGGCATTTCTGTCCGCCTTTGGTGCGCCAATGCAACGAGGCCACATCATCGCTTAACGGTTGCAGGCCATACAGCAGATAGTCGAGGTACTGAATCTCGGCAATGGGCCGCAATCCGCGCAGCGCCATGCCTATGCCCTGCCCCATGATGCTCACTTCGCGAATTCCCACATCGAACACACGGTGCTCACCATGCTTCAGTTGCAAGCCTTCAAATCCTTGGTTCACACCACCAATGTTGCCAAGGTCTTCGCCAAAGGCCAACACTTCTGGGCGATTGGTGAGGATGTAATCGAAGTTATCGCGCAGCAATTCGCGGCCATCCACCATCGGTGCATCGGCAGCGTATTCGGGCGCCTGTCCTTTCATGTTGAGCGCACTGGCCGAAGTTTCGCTCAAGAGGTGCGAACTATAGCGGTCGTGGTTAACGGCCGCTTGCTTCTTAACCCATTGGCGCAGGGCGGTGGCCTCGGGAGTTGTATTTCCTACCATGAGAAGTAGTGCCTCGCGCGCAGTTTCCATAAGCTCTTTGCGCTGCGGGTCTATGGCTTTACTCAAGCGGTCGGATAGAGCTTTCACCGCATCAGAAGCCGTCAGTTTTGCCAACAAATCTTGCAACGCATCTATTTCCACTTTTATAGATGAAGTGAACGCTGCCCAAGCGGCCTTTTGCTGCTCGCGAACCAATTTCTTGGCGGTTTCTTCTATCGCATCACATTCGGATTCAGTTGCAATTGCTGAGGAAATAATAAACTCGCGCATCTTGCGGATGCAGTCAAACTCTTGCTCCCATTCTAGACGGTCTTTGCCTTTGTAGCGCTCGTGCGAACCGCTGGTACTATGGCCTTGGGGCTGGGTAACTTCTTCTACGTGTATCAAAACCGGAACATGCTTTTCGCGGCAAAGCGCAATGGCTTCGGTATAGGTTTTTACCAAATGGGCATAATCCCAACCCTTGGTTTTGAAAATGTGAAGGCCAGGTTTTCCGTCTTCGGCCACAAACCCCTTGAGGGCTTCGGAAATACTTTCCTTCACTGTCTGGAATTTCTTAGGAACGGAAATGCCGTAGCCATCGTCCCAAATGGAAATGGCCAGCGGCACTTGCAGCACGCTGGCGGCATTCATTGTTTCCCAAAAATGGCCTTCACTGGTGCTAGCATCGCCAATGGTGCCAAAGGCCACCTCGTTTCCCATTACAGAAAAGTTGGTAAGGCCATGCAACGCGGAATTGTTCCGATAGAATTTGGAGGCCTGAGCCAAACCTAGCAAACGAGGAACTTGTCCAGCGGTAGGAGATAAATCGGCAGCGCTGTTTTTCTGTTGCGCAAGATTTTTCCAACTTCCATCTTCATTTATGGAACGGGTAGAAAAGTGCCCATTCATGCTGCGTCCAGCACTTGATGGGTCGGCAGCTAAATCAGGATGAGCATAGAGCTGCGCAAAAAACTCTTGCACTTGCACCAAGCCCGAAGCCATCATGAAGGTTTGGTCGCGGTAGTAGCCCGAACGCCAGTCGCCATTGCGAAACGCCTTGGCCATGGCAATTTGCGCCAATTCTTTGCCATCGCCAAAAATGCCGAACTTGGCTTTGCCCGTGAGTACTTCCTTGCGCCCTAATAGGCTTGCTTGGCGGCTTTCGTTGGCAATGCGATAATCATTAAGCACTTCTTGCAGAAACGCTTTTTTGGAAATGGTAGGATGAATTGCAGTGGTTTCTTCAATCATTGTTCACACAATTAAAAATGAGGAGTTTGCCAATATATATCAGATTCACCTCAGGATTTGGCTGAACGGCAAATATAAAGGATTGAATTACCGCTAAGAGGAACTTATCCTCTCACCTTCTCATAAAGTGATTCATATAATGGGATGATGTGCTCCTTGCTAAAAAGCTTGGCACGTTGAAACGCTTGCTCACGGAAGCGCCCTAGCATCTCAGGATTTTGAAGCAGAAGAAGGGCGTTGATGGCCATATCGTCCACATCGCCTACCGCGCTTGTAAAACCAGTTTCGCCATGCACATTCACTTCGGGAATACCACCCGTGTTTGTAGAAATAACAGGCACAAGTGAGGCCATGGCTTCTAGTGCAGATAGTCCAAAACTTTCGGTTTCAGAGGGCAATAAAAACAAATCTGCTACTGAATATACTTCCTCAATATACTTCAATTTTCCAAGGAAATGGACATCGGCAAAGGTACCCAATTCGCGGCACAATGCCTCAATGCGATGCCGTTCTGGACCATCGCCAGCAAGAAGCAATTTGGCAGGAATTTTCTCTCGAACCTTGGAAAATATACGGACAGTGTCTTCCACACGTTTAACCGGACGGAAGTTGGAAACGTGGAGCAAAAGTTTTTCTCCTTTTGGCGCAAAAGTGTTGCGCACGCCTTCGGTAGAGCAGCCAGCATACCGATTCAAATCGATGAAATTGGGAATAACCTCAATCTCGCGATTTACTTTGAAATGCTTGAAGGTGTCTCTCCTCAAATCTTCGGATACCGCAGTAACGGCATCCGATTGATTTATGGCAAAGGTGATTACAGGTTCAAACGAACTATCCTTGCCCACAAGGGTAATGTCGGTGCCATGCAGCGTGGTGATGAACGGAAGATAAATACTTTCTGATTTCAAAATTTCGCGTGCCATAAACGCGGCTGACGCATGTGGAATTGCGTAATGCACATGCAAGATTTCTAGTTTTTCGTGCTTGACTACATCCACAATTTTGCTCGCCAAAACCAACTCATAGGGCTGATAATCGAACAATGGATAATCGCTTACACGTACTTCATGGTAATGTAAATTGGGCAAAAAATGGTCGAACCTAACGGGCAAATCGTAGGTAATGAAATGCACCTCATGACCTTTCAAAGCAAGTTCCCGTCCCAATTCCGTGGCCACCACCCCGCTGCCACCAAAGGTGGGATAACACACCATGCCAATTCTCATTATCTGGTCAGTTTATCCAACAAATGAACAATGAGTTGCTCCACAGCTTGGTCGTGGTTCTTACTGTATTCCTTTTTGAATCGATTGGCAATAATGGCACAAACGGTAGCACATTCATGTCCTAGAGCTTTGCCAAGACCATAGAGCGCAGAGGTCTCCATTTCAAAATTGGCGATGCGATGTCCATTGTGTTCAAATTTATTGAGCCGATCGTTGAGGTCAGGAATCTGAGGCGCAAGTCGCAAGCTACGTCCTTGAGGGCCGTAGAATCCATTTGCTGTGGCGGTCATTCCTTGGTAAGTTCCCTCTTTCAGCAGTTCGAGCAGCCAAGCAGAACCTTCTATAATGTACGGACGTGCAAAATTGTCCGGCCACTGAGTTTGGGCAATAAACGCCTCGGTCATATCGGTGTCTTCTACTTCCGAGCCATCTGCATAGAAATTAAGTAACCCATCGAACCCAATGCCATGCGTTGAAAGCAAAAAACTATCCACAGGAATATCTTCTTGCAGCGAGCCACTTGTGCCCAAACGAATGAGCGTTAGTGGGGTGTGTTCCGCCTTCGGTATTCGCAATTCTAAATCAATATTCACCAATGCGTCCAACTCATTTAGTACAATATCGATGTTGTCAGTACCGATTCCTGTGGAAATTACCGACAGTTCTTTCTGGCCAATTCGTCCCGTGTGCGTAAGAAACTCACGGTTTTGCCTAACGAAACGAATTTCATCAAAATGCCTTGAAATCTTGGGTACTCTACCTTGGTCGCCCACCAAAATCACAGTATGCGCCAAATGCTCGGGGCAGAGGTTTACGTGGTAAATACTCCCGTCTTTGTTGAGGATTAACTCCGATTCTGCTATGGGTTTTATCATCTATTACGTTATCTTCGCGGCATCTAAGCCAAATCTATGAACAACCAAGTCAATCCCGGAATTATTCTCGTTCCATTGGATTTTTCAGAACAATCATCCATCGCATTAGAGCAAGCTGTGAACCTGTCAAAGGTATTTGATAGTCAGTTACATGTGCTAAGCGTTATACAAGAGGATTTTTCACTGAGCCGAATTTTTGGCGAAGCCAATAACGAAGAAGTCAAAGAGCGGGTTCAGGTGAAATTGAATGAGTTCGTAAAGGAAAAAGAAGAAGCATTTGGAGTTAAGATTTCAACCCATATTGCTTTTGGTTCTATTTACGAGCAGATTGCTAAAACCGCCACCGATTTAGATGCGTTGCTCATAGTTATGGGAACAACTGGCACATCTACGTTGAAGAAAAAATTCATTGGATCAAATGCTTTGCGCGTTGTGCGTGAATCGCAAATTCCAATTATCACCATTAAAGGAAAGCATCACCGCAAAGGATGCCAAAACATTATACTTCCTTTGGATTTAACAAAAGAAACCAAGGAGAAAGTAGCGAAGGCTATTGAATTTGCGAAGCGATTTGGTTCGATGATTCGGGTGGTTTCGGTGCTAATGACCAACGATGAGTTCATTGTAAATCGTCTTACGCGGCAGTTAGATCAAGTAAAAAAGAGCATCGAGAAAAGTGGCGTTAACTGTACTGCCGAAATTGTTCGCGACACCAAAGGATCCAATACGCTTGCAGATAGCATTATCGATTATGCCAATAAAAGCAAGGGCGATTTAATCATGGTAATGACGCAGCAAGAGCTTGATTTTACAGACTATTTCATAGGGTCAGCGGCTCAAGGAATAATTAATGGGTCGGAAATCCCCGTGTTGAGCATTACCCCAACTCGTAAAAAAGATACCACTTCATTTGTTCCCTACTGATTTTTAACACATTTAGTTCATCCATTAAAACCGACTGATATGTTTCAAGATTTTAAAATGAAAAGAATTGCCGTACCAACTGATTATTCAGCTTCGGCCACAGTGGCGTTGGAATATGCTGTAGAATTAGCCAAAGTGTTTGGCGCAAGCATTACGCTAATCCATGTGTTGGAAGAAGGGGCTTATGCTGGAATTTTCTCGCCAAGCAACAAAACCGAATATGTAGAGAAAGAACGTGCGCAATTGCGTTTACAAGATGAAGCCCATCGTTTAGAAAAGGAACATGAAATCAGCGTTTCGCAAGTAATTCGTTCGGGTCGTGTGTATGATGAAATTGTTTTAGCGGTAGAAGAGGCCGAGGCTGACTTGGTGGTGATGGGCACCCATGGAGTGTCTGGATGGGCAGAGTTTTTTGCTGGCAGTAATGCATTTCGTGTGGTTACTCAAACACCGTGTCCAGTTCTAACCATACAGGAACATGCCAAAAAGCGTGGTTTCAAAAACATCATTCTGCCGCTAGATCGCACACCAGAAACACGTCAGAAAGTGCAATATGCTTCTACGCTTGCCAAAAAGTTTGGTGCCACCATTCACATCGCGAGTTTATTGCTTGAAGACTCTGAAGAAGTTCGTTATGATTTCGCCAAGAAAGTGAAGCAGATTACAGACTATTTAGACAAAGAAGGCATTGCCCATGAAGAAAATATTCTGATTGGAGATAACCTCGCAACAATGACGATGAATTATTCAGAGTCGAAAAAAGGCGATTTGATTGTGATGATGACCGAGCAGGAATACAACCTCACTGGTTTCTTAATGGGACCATTTGCCCAGCAAATCGTGAATCATTGCAAACTTCCAGTGTTGAGCATCTCTCCAGTTGAAGGAGATGGTTTTCATTTGCATTAAGCATTGAAAAGCGTGCGTTTCGCTTTTCTGGTTTCAGTTGGTTTAATAGCTCTATTTGTTGGTTGTAGCACTCCTAATCCGTGCTCAACTATTGATTGCCTGAATTACGGTCTGTGCAACGATGGCGAATGCCTTTGTTTAGCTGGCTACGAAGGCGCAGTTTGCGATACCGTAAGTCGCGACCGCATTTTAGGCTCATATGTTGCCACCCAAAACTGCAATCAGGATGCGCCATTCACCTATCAAATGTTTATTGAAGCAGGACAAGGAAGTGTGAGCGACCTAATTATTGGCAATTTTGGAAATGGTGTAATTGGTGTTAATGCCACACTAAATGGCGATTATATCACTATTCCTCAGCAACATTTGGTGGTGCAAAGTGGCGCAGTAGATGTGAACGGCACCGGATTTATAAGCGATTCCACCATTGCATTTTCCTACTTTTTGAATGATGGAACCACGGATTTTCACTGCAATTTCATAATTCCTCTACCCTAAGTTTCGCTTCCCCGTTTTTGCCCGAGGGTGAAACTGGATGATATTATCCATCAAGAAACTCTTATCGAGATGGGTGTAGATTTCGGTAGTTGTGATGCTCTCATGCCCCAACATTTCTTGCACAGCACGCAGGTCAGCTCCACCATCAATGAGATGTGTTGCGAAACTGTGACGTAAAGTATGCGGACTTATCGTTTTTCGAATTCCAGCATCTGCCGCTGCCTTTCGAATTATATTAAAAATCATAACGCGCGAAAGTGCAGAGCCTCTATTATTAAGAAATACAAAGTCTTCGAATCCTTTGCGAATAACCGCTTTACTCCTAACTTGCTTGAGATAGCCCTGAATTCGTTTGGCCGATAGCGAACCTAATGGCACCAGCCTTTCCTTATTGCCTTTCCCTAAAATGCGAAGAAATCTATCTTGAAAATAGATATTGCTAATCAACAAATTGGTGAGCTCAGACACGCGCAAACCAGAACCGTAAAGGGTTTCGATAATGGCGCGATTGCGCTCACCTTCAGGTTTGCTCAAATCTACAGCATCTATCATTGCGGCCAGCTCGTCAGGATTGAGTGTGTCTGGAAGCTTTCGCTTTTGCCGGGGTACTTCTAGCACATTACTTGGGTCTGTTTGGATAAAGTCCTCCAACAAAAGATAGCGGTAAAACGCCCGAATACCTGAAACCATTCGTCCCTGAGAGGATGCCTCCAAACCTAAATCGGCCAAATGCCGCACAAACTTTCGTAAGCTGTCGGTATTCAATTCCTTCAGATCGGTAGCACCGAGGATGTCCGTTGCAAATTGATGCAGATGATTTAGGTCGCGCAAATACGCCTCTACCGTGTTGGCAGAAAGCGACCGTTCCAATTGGAGGTAGGTTTTGAAGCCTAAAGCAGTGCGTTGCCAGTGCATGGCCGAAGTTATACCTTCGGAACCAAATTAATAGCCAGTGAAAATTCTAATCCTAAACGGCCCAAATCTGAACTTGCTTGGCACGCGAGAAACAGACGTTTATGGCAGCCAAACTTTTGCGTCATATTTCACTTCTATCGAAAAAGTGTTTCCAAATGTGGCATTGACGCACCTGCAATCAAATGTAGAAGGCGAACTCATTAACGCGCTTCACCAAGCAGTTGGTAGCTACGATGGAGTTGTGCTAAATGGAGGAGGCTACACGCATACGTCTGTGGCACTGCGAGACGCCATTGCCTCCATCAAAGTACCTGTTGTTGAAGTTCACATTTCGAACATTCTTGCGCGAGAAGAATTTCGACATACTTCGCTATTCACTGGGGTGTGTGCAGGAATTATTTCAGGTTTCGGGCTCGATTCTTATCGATTGGCCATCGATGCTTTGGGAGCTATTCTAACCAAAGCGAACTAAACGTTTTTTTCTTCCGAAGAAAATAATCGAGCACAATGCTTCGGCTATGCATTCCGTTCAACTTGGGATACGCTCCACCACGCTTTTGGATGGTAGAAATAAATCTGCCATAAAAAGCTAGATGCGCCTTGAACACGGCTAAAAAATCCTTCCCATTTCCCGCAAACAGAAATCGCCAAGCTGCTAACCAATCTAGCACTATTCGAACGCCAAGTTTTTGTACCAACTGGTTTGGTGGTAGATTTTTGAGCAATAACTCCAGGCCATTTCGAAAATTTAGAAATGTTTTCCGTGGATTTGACTTACTCAAAGTACCTCCTCCCACATGATAAACGGTAGATTCAGGAGCTACATAAATCGTATGGCCCGCGCGTTGAAACCTCCAACACAAATCGATTTCTTCCATATGCGCAAAAAAATCGGCATCCAATCCACCAACTTCTCTAAATGCTTTCATACGCACAAACATGCAAGCGCCTGTTGCCCAAAATATGGGCATCACAGACTGATATTGTCCGTTGTCGTCCTCAAGAGCATCAAAGATTCTTCCTCGACAAAAAGGAAACCCCCAAGAATCTATAAATCCACCGCTTGCGCCAGCGTATTCAAACTTTCCTCTGTGGTAGAAATCCAAAATTTTTGGCTGGCATGCGGCAACATTATTATCGCGTCCCATTAAATCCAACAAGGGTTTTAACCAACCTGGCGTTACTTCCACATCAGAATTTAAAAGCACCGCGTAGGTCTCTTTGATTTGAGCTAGTGCTCGATTATAACCACCAGCATAGCCGAAATTTCCACCTGTTTCAATTATTTGAACCTCTGGATGGTGGCTTCTAACGTAATCTACAGAAACATCCGTGCTGCCATTATCGGCCACATACACATGCGCCAAATCGCTGCTATGCGCCACTACATTACTCAGAAATTGCTGAAGGAACTTTAGACCATTCCAATTCAGAATTACAACCGCTATCTTCATATGCTGCAAAGATGCAGAAGACTGCGGCAAACCTTAGCGCGGGTTATTGTAATACTGTAAAGCACGGCTACCATTGTGGCTTCGTCCCTGCTCTTCATCCAAATCTCTATTGGGTTCATTTCTCTTTTGAAGATCGAAGTGCCAACGCGCATTATTCTGTTCATTATCGGCATCAGAATGAAGCAGAATAAACTCATTTGAACCAGGAGAAGTGTTGGCAAACACAAACCGCTTATTGCTATCAGATGCATTCAGGTTGCGGTTTTCTAATTTGTAATAATGCCAAATCTCGTAAGGATACGTGTTAGGTTCAAAATAACTATCCGCAATTGTGTTTGGTGGACCATACTGTAAATACACCCGGCCACGCTCTGTTTCGTAGCCCATATTCATATTATTGCCATAAGATGCATTCACTTTTTTCACTTGCTCCAGATACTTATTCCACTCTGCTTCAGCTGTATCTGGATGTCTCGATTTCCAAAAATTATAGAGATAACGCTTCATCATGGCCGCATCATTATAGTTGATTCTCTTGGTTATTTGAGTAACCTCTTGCTGTGTAGCAATGGGAATTAGACATTTCACATGATGCTTTAGTTCTTCCGGACGATTGTATTTAGCGACAAATGTGTTGCTCAAATCCGAAAACCCATCTTCTCCTTCTTTATACTCTTCCGAACTTACCAAAGCGGCTTCAACGGTATTACTTCGCTGAAAAAAGAATCGCTTTGTTTCTAATGGTTCATTTTTCTTATCTCGAACCTCAATTACTATATTGTAGTTTCCACTAGGAATATGCTTCAATGGGAAGCTGTGCAAAACAGGAATTACTTCTTCACCTTTTCGCTTGAAATACTTACGCAAATCTCCCGCTAAACTGCCATCATCAGCATTTTCAATGAAAATGTTTAGCAAAAACTCCTCGTCAGCTTTTATTTTGTTGTCTGTGTTATAAACCTCAAAGTAGAAATTTAGCTCGTCTATGGTTTGAGGAAAGAAATTGCTGGTAAATGGAACCAAATCGAATCCCGCTTTGCTCAGCATATTCGCAGCAACAGTTTTTTCAAAACTTCTTAACAGCTCCACGTCAGATATATTTACAACACGCCCTCTGTGATTGATTACAACTTGCTGCTGAACAAGCGCAGGAAGCGCCTCTGGACGATTCACATCATGAATGGCCAACTCAATATCATAAGCGCCATCCTGCAATGGAATGCGCTGTTGATCCATGAAATCAATGACTTGCTCTGCATCCATCCACGGCCCTTTAACACGATACGCATCTTGAAATGCTACCACATTACCCTTTTTAAGTTTTAGGATGATTGCAACCTCCGAATAAAACTTACCATTCTCATCTTTAACAACTGCCAAAGACTGCCCTTTTAGCAAGAGATAGGTTTCCAAATAGGCTCCTTCTTTTGGAGAAGAAAAGCGCGAAAACCCAAACTCAGCGCGGATATCTGATGCATACACGTTTGAAATTCCTATCAAAAGAATCAAACCAATAAGGGAGGTCAAATTTTTCATGGTATAAAGGTAGTAATTGCTAGAATGGCTCTAAATCAATACGTTGATAAAAAACTAAACAATTTGCTTTCGCGAGCGCTGAATTCTTTTACTTTTGCCGCTGGAGAAGTGGCAGAGTGGTCGATCGCAACTGTCTTGAAAACAGTCGTACTGTGAGGTACCGGGGGTTCGAATCCCTCCTTCTCCGCCACTTAATTATCATCCCGAACCACTATAATGGTTCGGGATTTTTTTTGAACAACCATGTCAAAAACAACTTTGGTGCTTGGGGCAAGTGCAAACCCATCACGATACTCGAATATAGCAGTACAGAAGCTAGTTCGCTATTCGCATGCAGTGATAGCCTTCGGAACCCGAGAAGGGCTGATTGGGAATATCGCTATCACCAAAACCTGGCCCACCAAAGATGTTGATACAGTAACCTTATATATAGGTCCTGACCGCCAACAAGAATACTACTCAGCCATTATAGCTCTTCGTCCCAGAAGAATCATTTTCAACCCTGGAACCGAAAATCCTGCCTTTTATAAGCTTTTAGGGAAAACTGAAATTGAATTCGAAAAGGCTTGCACTCTGGTGATGCTGGGTGCAGGAACCTATTAATCTATTTCCGAGCGCTAATGCAACGCAAGCTTTTACCCAAGAAACGCGCTTCATCTCCCAACAATTCCTCAATTCTCAATAGTTGATTGTATTTGGCAATCCGATCGGAGCGGGATGCAGAACCAGTTTTAATTTGACCTGTTGCCAACGCCACTGCCAAATCAGCAATAGTGCTGTCTTCCGTTTCTCCAGAGCGATGACTCATTACCGAGGTGTAACGATTGGCTGTTGCTAACCGAACGGCATCAATCGTTTCAGATAATGTTCCAATCTGATTTACCTTAACCAAAATTGAATTGGCAATTCCACTTTCAATTCCCCTTGAAAGCTTGCCAACATTCGTTACAAAAAGGTCGTCTCCAACTAATTGAATTTTATCGCCAAGGGTCGTTGTAAGTTGCTTCCATCCATCCCAATCATTTTCATCCAATCCATCTTCAATAGAAATGATGGGGTACTTGGACACCCATTCTTTCCAAAGTTGGGTCATTTCCGAACTTGTCAATTTATCGCCAGACGATTTATGCAAGTGATACTTCTTCTCATCTTTCAAATAAAACTCAGAAGAAGCCGCATCCATAGCTAAAAAAATATCCTCGCCTGGTCTGTATCCAGCATTTTCAATGGCCTTAAGAATAACCTCAACAGCCTCGTCATTCGATTTTAGGTTCGGAGCAAAACCACCCTCATCACCAACATTGGTGGAATAACCTCCTTTCTTCAAAACACTCTTTAGGTGATGAAACACCTCTGTTCCCATTCGCAGTGACTCCGAAAAACTATCGGCTCCCGCGGGAATAATCATAAACTCTTGAAAGTCTATTGAATTGTCAGCATGCGAGCCTCCATTGATAATGTTCATCATTGGAACAGGCAGCAAGTTTGAATTAACGCCTCCTATATAGCGAAACAACGGAAGTCCAGCCTCCTCAGCAGCTACTTTAGCTACTGCTAAACTGACTCCGAGAATAGCATTTGCACCCAAATTCGCCTTATTTACTGTGCCATCCAATTCAATCATCTCTTTGTCAATCTGAGCTTGATCGAATACATACATCCCAGTTATGGCATCAGCGATAACCGTGTTTACATGGTCCACAGCTTTGAGAACGCCTTTTCCCATATACACTTTACTGTCGCCATCGCGAAGCTCAACAGCTTCATGTTCGCCAGTCGATGCTCCAGATGGAACCGCGGCACGACCAAAACGACCATTTTCAGTCATTACATCCACCTCAATGGTAGGATTTCCTCGAGAATCAAGAATTTGTCTTGCGGTGATTTTAGCTATATGTGTCATATCGAAACGGTTGAAACAAAATCAAACAGTGGCAACGGAAACTTCTTGCATTGCTTTTATAAACTGATCAAATAGATATCTACTGTCATTTGGCCCTGGCGATGATTCGGGATGGTATTGCACACTAAAAACGGGTAATCCTCTCAAGCGAATGCCAGCAACGGTTTTGTCATTTAGATGCTCGTGAGTAATCTCGATGTCAGAATGATTCTCACACGCCTCTCGACTCACAACAAATCCATGATTTTGAGAAGTTACTTCACATTTTCCAGTTAAAAGGTTCTTAACAGGATGATTAATTCCACGGTGCCCGCTGTGCATTTTGTAGGTGGCAATTCCCTGACTCAAAGCTATGATTTGATGTCCCAAACAAATCCCAAAAACTGGAATCCCAGAAGCAACAATTCGCTTCACATTGGCAACTACATCATGCATTACAGATGGGTCTCCAGGTCCATTAGAAATCATAAATCCGTCTGGATTGAACTCCAACATGGTTTCCAACTCAGTATTCATAGGAAATACCTTAATAAAACACCCTCTATCTAGAAGACAACGAAGGATATTCTTCTTAACGCCAACATCCAGAACGGCTACCCGAAATTTCGAGGTTTCATCACCAAGTGTAAAACTCTGCTTTGTGCTTACATGAGACGACAATTCTAAACCCTCCATTGAAGGCACTTCCAATAATCGTTTCTTCAATTCGGAAACATCCAACTCATCAGAAGAGATTATGGCATTCATCGACCCTTTCGCTCTTATGTGACGTACAACCGCACGAGTATCCACATTGGAAATTCCAACCATTTCTTGTCCAAGAAAATAACTGGATATTCCCTCTTCCGCACTAGTCCGACTATATGTAGGACTAAAATAACGGCACACTAGGCCACTTATTTTCATCCCTTCGGACTCCACATCTTCGTCACTCACTCCATAGTTTCCAATATGAACAGAAGCCGTGACAATTATTTGCCCGAAATAAGAAGGGTCCGTAAAAATTTCCTGATAGCCAGTCATGCCGGTGTTGAAACAAATCTCGCCCGCAGTGGTGCCAATCTTTCCAACGGCCTTTCCTTTAAAGACAGCTCCATCCTCCAAAAGGAGAATTGCATCAGGTGAGTTCTTATATTTCATAGTTCCTACAAATTGACGCAAAAATAGAAAAGGACGAACCCAACCGGATTCGTCCTTTTCCTAAACTTGTTCACAAAAACAGATTTTAATCCTTCGTTTCTTCTTCACCAGTTTCATTTTCAGCAGATGCTTCAGGAGCTTCCGTTGCAGATGCTTTAGGTGCTTGAATTTCTTCTTCTACCACAGCTTCTTCAATCGCTACTGGTGCAGCAGCTTTAGGAGCTTTTTCTTTAGCAGGAGCTGCAGCCTCACCAGCAGCTTTAGTGGTTCCACCACCTCTTCTGCTTCTTCCAGCTTTCTTAACTTTCTTGTCAGAAACCAACAACTCGTTAAAGTCAACCAATTCAATCATAGCCACATCAGCGTTATCGCCCATGCGTGGTGCTAATTTGATGATGCGTGTATATCCACCTGGACGACCAGCAACTTTAATTCCCACCTCCTTGAACAACTCAGCAGTAGCTTCTTTATCTTGAAGATAACTAAAAACAACTCTACGTGAGTGAGTAGTATCTTCTTTTGATTTACTGATTAGTGGCTCAACATAGCTTCTCAAGGCTTTAGCTTTTGCCAAAGTTGTCATAATACGCTTGTGCGTTATTAATGAGCTGGCCATATTTGCCAACATAAGTCTTCTATGCCCAGTTTTCCGGCTTAGATGGTTGAATGATTTTCTGTGTCTCATTGTTGTTTTCTTCTAAGGCTAATTCGCCCTTTAATTATTCCTCGTCCAAACGGTATTTGGCAACATTCATCCCGAAGGTCAAATTTTTACCGTAAACCAAATCATCCAATTCAGTTAATGACTTCTTACCGAAGTTTCTGAATTTCAAAAGATCATTCTTGTTATAAGAAACAAGATCACCCAAAGACTCCACGTCAGCTGCTTTCAAACAGTTCAGTGCACGAACTGAAAGATCCATATCAACCAACTTTGTCTTTAGAAGCTGACGCATATACATTGCGTTCTCGTCAAACTCCTCAACCGTCTTCTTGACTTCTTGCTCCTGAGCAATTTTCTCGTCAGAGAACAACATGAAGTGATGGATAAGAATTTTAGACGCCTCCTTCAACGCATCCTTTGGATGAATAGAGCCGTCAGTAACCAATTCAATTACCAACTTCTCATAATCCGTCTTTTGCTCTACGCGGAAATTTTCTACCGTGTACTTAACATTCTTAACTGGAGTGAAAATGGCGTCAATCGCAATTGTTCCTACAGGAGCATTTGACTGCTTATTTTCCTCACCAGGAAGATATCCTCTTCCTTTATCGATGGTCATTTCCACGCTCAATTTCGTTTTTTTGTCTAAATGACAAATGACCAAATCAGGGTTCAAAACTTGAAATCCGGTAAGAAACTTACCTATGTCACCAGCAGTAAATTTATCCTGACCAGTTACTACAACATTTACACGTTCGTTGTCTTGCGTATCAATTTGACGCTTAAAACGAACTTGCTTTAGATTCAATACAATTTCCACTACGTCTTCAACAACTCCAGGAATTGTAGAAAATTCATGATCTACACCGTCTATTCGGATAGACGTAATTGCAAAACCTTCCAAAGAATTAATCAAAATTCTCCGTAAAGCATTACCGATTGTAATACCATAACCTGGTTCGAGAGGACGAAATTCAAACTCACCTGATCGCTCGTCAGAATTGAGCATAATAACTTTGTCAGGTTTTTGGAAATCTAAAATTGCCATGAGATTAGTTGTATATTATTTAACATTTAGGGAAATCCATTCGGATACTCCGGTTCACTTTTTTTTAAGAATCTAATTGCCCAAAGCCAAACTAGACTCAAACATTTTATTTAGAATACAATTCCACAATCAATTTTTCATTGATGTTTTCTGGAATCTCATCACGTGATGGGAAATTCAATAATTCACCTTCCATAGAGCTTGAATTCCAATTCAACCAAGAAGTTCCTTTGCTGTAAGAGCGAAGTGATTCTGTAATTACTTCTAAGCTCTTAGATTTTTCACGAACACCAAATTTGTCACCTGGCTTCATTGCTCTAGAAGGGATATTACATACTTCACCATCAACAGTGATGTGACAATGCGTTACCAACTGGCGCGCAGCTCTTCTAGAAGGAGCAATGCCCAAACGGAAAATTATATTGTCTAGACGAGTTTCGCAATACTGAAGTAGAATCTCACCAGTAATCCCTTGCTTTCTGGAGGCGCGATCGAAAAGATTTTCGAACTGACGCTCAAGAATTCCGTACGTATATTTCGCCTTTTGCTTTTCTTGGAGCTGCAAACCATAATCTGACTTCTTGTTTCTGCGTTTGGCATTACCATGTTGTCCTGGAGGGAAATTTCTTCTTTCAAAAGATTTATCGGGCCCATAAATAGCCTCTCCAAACTTTCTTGCAATCTTTGTTTTTGGTCCTGTATATCTGGCCATTTCAATTTTTTATTTGGTGCTGACTCCCTGTAATATCTTTCGACACTTTCATGAGATATCAACCGATTTTCTCAGTGATTTCTAGCGATTAAAAAGGATTAAACCCTTCTCTTTTTTGGTGGACGACAACCATTGTGTGGCATTGGAGTAACGTCAACAATTTCAGACACCTCAATTCCACTAGAGTGGATGTAACGAATAGCTGATTCTCTTCCACCTCCAGGTCCTTTAACGAACACTTTCACCTTGCGTAAGCCAGCATCGTGAGCAACCTTGGCGCAATCAATAGCAGCGGTTTGAGCTGCATAAGGAGTGTTCTTCTTGGAACCACGGAAGCCCATTTTACCAGCTGAAGACCAAGAGATTACTTCACCTTTGAGATTCGTAAGTGAAATTATAATATTGTTAAAGGTGGCATTTATATGCGCTTCTCCTGAAGCATCCACTTTAACCGTTCTCTTCCGAGAAGTTTTTGACGTTTTAGCCATTTCTAATTTATTGCTTTTGGAGGATTACTTAGTTACCTTCTTCTTGTTGGCAACAGTCTTCCGTTTTCCTTTCCGAGTACGGGAGTTATTCTTTGTGCTTTGACCTCTTAGCGGCAGACCAGCACGATGACGAATACCACGATAGCATCCAATATCCATCAAACGCTTGATGTTGGTTTGAACCTCCGAACGTAATTCACCTTCGGTTTTAATTTTAGCAACACCATCACGAATAGCTGCTTGCTCTTCATCATTCCAGTCTTGCACTTTCTTGTCATAATGCACACTTGCTGTGTCCAATATGCGCTGAGCGGTAACTCGCCCTATACCAAAGATATACGTAAGCCCAATTTCGCCACGCTTATTCCTTGGAAGATCTACTCCTGCTATCCTTGCCATGTTCTATTGATTAACCTTGTCTTTGTTTGAACTTAGGGTTCTTTTTATTAATTACATAGACACGTCCTTTCCTTTTGACAATCTTGCAATCAACACTTCTTTTCTTAACCGATGATCTAACTTTCATTGCTTCTATTATTTGTACCTGTAAGAAATTCTTCCTTTCGATAAATCATATGGACTCATTTCAACTTTCACTTTATCGCCTGGAAGAATCTTGATATAAAACTTCCTCATCTTTCCAGAAATATGAGCGGTTATTATATGCCCATTTTCTAACTCAACACGAAACATTGCGTTTGACAACGCCTCTATAACCGTTCCGTCTTGTGTGATTGATGCCTGTTTCGCCATTCAAATCCTTTTCAATATTATCCGGCCAAGCTCATTGACGAGCGACCTTTAATTCTTCCTGATTTCATCAATCCGTCATAGTGACGCATTAACAAATGACTTTCAATTTGTTGAAGCGTATCCAAAACAACGCCCACCATAATAAGCAATGATGTTCCTCCATAAAACTGAGCAAATTGAGCATTAACCCCAAACACCATCGCAATAGCAGGCATTACTGCAACTAACCCTAAGAAAACTGAACCAGGAAGAGTAATCCGAGACATCACATTATCAATATACTCAGCTGTCTTTTTTCCAGGTTTCACCCCAGGAATATAACCACCATTACGTTTCATATCCTCAGCTATCTGATTCGGATTAATCGTAATTGCTGTATAGAAATACGTGAAAATGATAATTAGAAAGAAGAACGTAAGGTTATAGGTCCAACCTGTGAAATCAGAAAAGGAAGTGACAAACCAAGATGCTCCATCACCAGCGAATCCTCCCAAAGTAACAGGCACAAACATAATTGCCTGAGCGAAAATAATTGGCATTACACCAGCTGCATTAACTTTTAGAGGAATATACTGTCTAGCACCACCTTGTGGCAAAGCCTGACGTCCAGAAATTGCGGCACGTGCAACTTGAACTGGTATTCTTCGCGTTCCTTGAACTAACAGAATTGTGAATACGATGACCAACATTAACAGAACCATTTCGATAAGGAAAATTACTAATCCACCACCAGACTGGTCCAAACGTGAGAAGAACTCGGCAACAAAAGAGAAGGGAAGACTAGCGATAATGCCTACCATAATCAGAATCGAGATACCGTTGCCAATCCCCTTATCCGTAATCTTTTCTCCCAACCACATTACGAACATGGTACCTGTTACCAAAATCAAAATTGATGAAATCCAAAACAAAGAAGGACTTGTCAAAAACGCATCAGAAGGCAATTGGCTTTTCAAGTTGGCAATGTAACCAGGAGCCTGACCTAAGGTAATAAGTATGGTAAGATACCTTGTGTACTGCGTGATTTTCTTACGACCGCTTTCGCCTTCCTTTTGAAGTTTTTGTAAAGCCGGAACAGCCATACCTGCAAGCTGCAACACAATGGAGGCAGATATGTAAGGCATTATACCAAGCGCAAAAATGGATGCATTTGAAAAAGCACCACCTGAGAACATGTTGAGCAATCCCAATAATCCGTCAGAAGTTTGTGCTTGAAGTCCACCCAACTTGGCTGGATCAACCCCAGGAATAACCACAAAAGAACCCAACCGATAAATAAGAATGAAACCAAGCGTATTGAGAATTCTCGTACGCAGGTCTTCAATCTTGAAGATATTCTGAAGGGTAGTAATAAACTTCTTCATAGATATTAGAGCGTTACAGCTACACCTCCAACAGCTTCAAGCGCTGTTAGGGCCGTTTTAGAAAATGCATGAGCGGTAACTTCAATTTTAGATTTCACCTCTCCGCGTCCAAGAATTTTCACTAAATCCTTCTTCCCAGCCAATCCGTGTTCAACAAACACTGCATGGTCAAATTTGCTAACGCCATGAGCATCTGCAAGCTCTTGAAGCACATCCAAATTGATTCCGTTGTATTCAACTCTAAACGGATTTTTAAATCCGAACTTAGGAACACGTCTTTGAAGTGGCATCTGTCCACCTTCAAAACCTACTTTACGCTTGTAACCAGACCTTGACTTCGCGCCTTTGTGACCACGGCTTGCAGTTCCGCCAGAACCAGTACCCTCACCTCTTCCGAGACGATTCTTCTTTTTTACGGAACCAGCTGCTGGTTTAATATTGCTGAGATTCATTGCTTTGTTTCTTTACGATACTACCTTTTACTCTACTACAACCACCATGTGGCCTACTGCTATAACCATACCCATAATTTGCGGAGTAGATTCGTGCTCAACCACTTGATTCAATTTACGGAATCCTAATGCCTTCAGCGTCAATTTTTGACGTAATGGTCTATTAATACCGCTCTTTACTTGCTTTAATTTAATCTTAGCCATCCTAGTTTTTATTATGGATTACCCGTTGAACACTGTATCCATACTTACACCGCGCTGAGATGAAACCGCTAAGGCATCTCTCATTTCACTTAAAGCAAGCATAGTCGCCTTTACCACATTGTGCGGATTAGATGACCCTTTTGATTTGCCCAACACATTTTTAACTCCAACACTTTCCAAAACTGCACGCATAGCACCACCAGCAATAACACCAGTACCTGGTGAAGCTGGTTTCATAAATACAAGTGCACCACTGTATTTGCTTTCTTGCTTGTGCGGAATAGTTCCATTGATAATTGGAACACGAATCAAGTTCTTCTTAGCGTCTTCAATTCCTTTAGCAATTGCTTCCGTTACCTCCTTCGCTTTACCCAAACCATGACCAACTACGCCATGCTCGTCACCTACTACAACAATAGCAGAGAAGGTAAATGTTCTACCACCTTTGGTAACCTTGGTAACCCTATTAATTCCCACAACTCTATCCTTCAATTCAAGGTCAGTAGTTGTTGTTCTAGATTTATTTATCATCTTAATTTAAAGCAAAAATTAGAATTGTAGCCCTTCTTCCCTTGCACCTTCTGCAAGAGCTTTAACTCTTCCATGATACAAATATCCGTTGCGATCAAATACAACCGCAATTACACCAGCTTCTTTAGCTCTTTCGGCAATTAACTTACCTACTTTTCTAGAAACCTCAATTTTAGGGCCTTTCTCTTCTGCAATTCCCTTCTCTTTAGAAGATGCTGCCAAGATGGTACTTCCAGTCAAGTCGTCAACCAACTGAACATAGATTTCCTTGTTACTACGGAAAACCGACATCCTTGGGCGATCCGCAGTTCCCGAAATTCGGCTGCGTATTCTTGCCTTAATTTTTGCCCGCTTTAATTCTTTACCAATAGCCATTTTCGCTTACTTAAATCTTATTTTTTCTTACCTGCCGATTTACCAGCTTTTCTTCTAATAATCTCACCTACAAAACGAATACCTTTTCCTTTGTAAGGCTCAGGCGTACGGAAAGCGCGAATCTTTGCACACACTTGGCCGATTAACTGCTTATCGTTTGATTTTAAGGTAATTATTGGATTCTTACCACGCAAAGTTTCTGTTGAAACCTCTATTTCTTTCGGAAGTTCGAACACCAAGTTGTGTGAAAACCCAAGAGACAATTCAAGCTGTTGACCTGTGTTGGTTGCACGGTAACCCACACCAACCAATTCCAATTGCTTTTCATAGCCTTTTGAAACACCAGTCACCATATTGTTCACCAAAGAGCGATACAATCCGTGAAAGGCAACAGTCTGCTTAGACTCATTGCTCCTTACCAACTCTACTTTGCCTTCATTAACTTCCAACGTAATAGCATCAGCAAGCTTTTGAGTGAGAACACCCTTTGGACCTTTTACCGTTACTATATTGTCAGATGATAGCTTTACCTCTACTCCAGCAGGCAAATCAACAGACGCTTTTCCTATTCGTGACATTTTGTGTGCTTACCTAAATTATCAATATACGAAGCAGAGAACCTCTCCACCAATATTCAATTTCCTAGCCTCTTTATCGGTCATTACACCATGCGAAGTAGAAACTAGAGCAATTCCTAAACCATTAAGTACACGCGGCAAATCCTCGGCACCTGCGTATTTACGAAGACCTGGACGACTATATCGCTCCAAACCTTTGATTGCATTTAGCTTAGTTTTCGGGTTGTACTTCAAGGCAATTTTGATACTGCCTTGAGGTCCTTCTTCCTCAAACTTGTAGTTTAAGATATACCCTTTTTCAAAGAGAATCTTAGTGATGCTCTTTTTCATGTTTGATGCGGGAACCTCAACTACACGATGGTTTGCGATAATCGCATTCCGAAGACGCGTGAGATAATCTGCTATTGGATCTGTTACCATTTCTTTTGACGCTATGCTATTACCAACTTGCTTTTCTTACTCCTGGAATTAAGCCATTGTTGGCCATTTCCCTAAATTGAATACGGCTAATGCCGAAATCACGTATGTACCCTTTTGGACGTCCAGTAATACTGCATCTGTTATGCAATCTTACCTTAGAGCTATTCTTTGGCAATCTTGCCAAGGCTTGATAATCACCAGCAGCTTTTAGCTTGGCTCTCTTCTCAGCAAATTTCTCTACCATTCTTGCACGCTTACGCTCACGTGCTTTCATTGATTCTTTGGCCATCTCCTATCTTATTTCTTAAAAGGCATTCCAAACTCCTGAAGAAGCGCCATGCCTTCTTCATTTGTCTTAGCAGTAGTCACAAATGTGATGTCCATGCCAAGAATTTTATTCGTTTTCTCGATATCAATTTCTGGGAAAATAATGTGCTCAGTAACACCCATTGTGTAATTACCTCTGCCATCAAATCCTTTGTTGCTAATTCCACGGAAGTCACGAACACGGGGAAGAGAAACAGAAACTAGACGCTCCAAGAACTCATACATTTGATCTCCGCGAAGTGTTACTCTTACTCCAACAGGCATTCCTTTGCGCAATTTGAAGTTGGAGATATCTTTCTTGGACTTAGAAGAAACTGCCTTCTGTCCAGTAATCAAAGTCATATCAGCCACTGCCGATTCAATCAACTTCTTGTCAGAAGTAGCTTGACCAACGCCTTGATTGATGCAAATCTTTTGAAGACGTGGCACCTCCATTACGCTGCTGTACTTGAAGCGTTCCTGCAACGCCTTAACAATATCGCTGCGATATTTTGTCTTAAATGCTGGTGTGTATTCCATTACTTAATTACTTCTCCTGATTTCTTACTGAAACGTTGCAATTTACCGTTCACCAATTTCCGTCCAACCTTGGTAGGTGTTCCCGTCTTTGGGTCTATCAATGTAAGGTTAGAAATGTGAATTGCAGCCTCCTTCTCAATTATACCTCCGTTTGGATAAGCTGCATTAGGCTTAGTGTGTTTTTTCACCATATTAATTCCTTCCACCAACACTCTGCTGGTTTTAGAATTCATTTCAAGCACTTTGCCCTTTTGTCCTTTAGACTCCCCAGCGATAATTATCACTGTATCATCTTTCTTTATATGAAATTTTGCCATCGCTTTACTACTAAACTCTATTAAAGAACTTCTGGAGCTAATGAAACAATTTTCATAAACTGCTTCTCGCGCAACTCTCTTGCAACTGGGCCGAAGATTCTAGTACCTCTCATCTCACCTGCAGCATTAAGCAACACCACAGCATTATCATCAAATCTGATGTATGAACCATCAGGTCTGCGAACTTCCTTCTTAGTACGAACTACAACCGCAGTTGCAACAGCACCTTTCTTAACGTTTCCAGATGGCACCGCTTGCTTTACCGATACGATGATTTTATCACCAACACCAGCATATCTTCTGCGTGTTCCGCCAAGAACGCGAATGCAAAGAACTTCTTTTGCTCCGCTGTTGTCAGCAACATTCAATCTACTCTCCTGCTGTATCATAACTTACTTAGCTCTTTCAATTATTTCAATCAACCTCCAACACTTAGACTTGCTCATTGGACGTGTTTCCATGATGCGCACAGTATCACCAATACCGCACTCATTCTTTTCATCATGGGCATGGAACTTCTTTGTCTTGTGAACAAATTTTCCATATATCGGATGTTTCACCTTACGGTCTACTGCAACAGTAATGGTTTTATCCATTTTATTGCTTGAAACAATTCCGACACGCTCTTTACGGAGCTTTCTTTCTTCAACGTTTTCCATTTCAATTAGCAACTTTACTTCTTTTAGTCTTCTCGGTTAATAGACGGGCTATCAACTTACGAGCACTCTTCAATTCCATTGGGTTTTCCAAAGGAGAAACCGCATGATTCAATTTCATCTTCGCGAGCTTCAATCTTTCTTCAGCTACCTTTTCAGATAACTCATCATTAGAAAGCTCTACAATTACCTTGTTTTCCATAATCTATATCCTTTATGCTTCTACGTGATCCCTCCTTGTAACAAACTTTGTTACAATAGGAAGCTTTTGAGCAGCAAGTCTTAATGCTTCTTTTGCAACCTCTTCAGAAACTCCTTCTACTTCAAACATTAACATTCCTGGTTTTACCACAGCAACCCAATATTCTGGAGCACCTTTACCTTTACCCATACGTACCTCTGCAGGCTTCTTTGTAATTGGCTTATCTGGAAAAATTTTAATCCAAACTTGACCCTCACGTTTCATAAAACGCGTTACAGCAATACGAGCTGATTCTATTTGACGACCAGTAATCCAAGCACCTTCAAGCGCTTTAATTCCAAATGAACCAAAGGCTAACTGACTACCACGCGTGGCAAGTCCCTTCATTTTCATTTTGTGCATCTTCCGGAACTTCGTCCTTTTTGGCTGTAGCATCTTAAATCTTTATTACAATTATCCTACGACTCGAATTATTTTCTCTCTGGACGTTCGCTTCTGCGATCCCGTTTGGCCAAACGTGCTGGCTGTTTGGTTTCAACATTAGCATTTGGGGCCAAATCACGCTTTCCATATACTTCACCAAGCATAACCCATACTTTCACACCTAAACGACCGTATGTAGTATGCGCTTCAACGTGAGAGTAATCTATATCAGCACGGAACGTATGCAATGGAACACGACCATCTTTGTACATTTCTGAACGAGCAATCTCAGCTCCACCTAAACGTCCGCTAACCATAATTTTAATCCCTTCCGCTCCCATTCTCATTGTAGATGCAACCGACATCTTCATTGCTCTTCTGAAAGAAATCCTTCCTTCTAACTGACGAGCAACACTTTCCGCCACCAAACGTGCATCCAACTCTGGGCGCTTTATCTCAAAAATGTTCACTTGAACATCTTTACCGATAATTTTTTTCATTTCCTCTTTCAACTTATCCACCTCTTGACCGCCTTTTCCAATAATGATTCCTGGACGAGCAGTGTTGATAGTAACCGTAACAAGTTTAAGCGTACGCTCAATAATTATCTTAGAAATGCTAGCCTTAGATAGACGTGCACGTAGATACTTGCGGATTTTATAATCCTCTTCAATTTTAAGAGGTGTTGTTTTACCACCAAACCAGTTAGAATCCCAACCTTTGATGATACCCAACCTATTTCCAATAGGATTAATCTTCTGTCCCATATCTATCTTAGTTCTTGCTATCTAAAACCAACGTTACGTGGTTTGAACGTTTTCTTACTCGGTGAGCTCTACCTTGTGGAGCTGTTTGCAATCTCTTCAACATACGACCTCCGTCTACAGAAATTTCTTTCACAAAAAGAGTACTTGCATCAGTGTTGCCACTTTTCTGCTCCCAATTGGATATTGCAGAAAGCAAAAGTTTCTCAACTCTACCAGCAGCTTCCTTGGATGTTAACTTCAAGGTATGCAATGCTTTTTCAACTTGCATTCCTCTTACCAAATCCGTTACAAGGCGCATTTTACGTGGTGATGTAGGTACATTTACCAACTCTGCCACATACTGCGTCTTCCGACTTTCCTTGGTTTGATCCGCTTTAATTCTTTTTCTCTTTCCCATTGTTATAGACTTGGAGGTTCAACGAACCCTTACTTCTTACCTTTTTGATGGCCTCTAAATGTTCTAGTTGGGCTAAACTCACCTAGTTTGTGACCAACCATATTCTCAGTTACATAAACTGGAATGAACTTATTACCATTATGAACAGCAACAGTAACACCCACAAAATCAGGAGTAATCATAGATCTACGTGACCAAGTTTTGATTACTGTCTTCTTTTTAGTCTCTTGTGAATCTAGAACGCGTTGCTCTAGTTTAAAATCCACAAACGGCCCTTTTTTTAATGATCTTGCCATTGCTTATTACTTCTTACGCTTTTCTACGATGTACATACTAGAAGCCTTCTTCTTGCTACGTGTTTTGAATCCTTTAGAAGGAATACCGTTTCTTGAACGTGGATGACCACCAGAACTTCTTCCTTCACCACCACCCATAGGGTGATCTACTGGATTCATTACTACACCACGCACACGTGGTCTAACTCCCAACCATCTTGTACGACCAGCTTTACCAGAAATTTCCTGATTGTGGTCGCTATTACTAACAACTCCGATTGTAGCACGGCATGTTGTAAGAACCATTCTAACTTCTCCTGATGGCATTTTCAACGTTGCAAAACGACCATCACGAGCAATAAGCTGTGCATACGAGCCAGCACTGCGAACCATCAAAGCACCTTGACCTGGACGTAGCTCAATGTTGCTAACAACAGTACCCAAAGGCACCTCAGACAAAAACAATGCATTTCCAATTTCAGGAGAAACTCCTTTACCAGAAACAATAGTTTGCCCTACTTGTAATCCTTTTGGAGCAATAATGTATTTCTTCTCACCATCAGCATAATATACCAATGCGATAAAAGCTGTACGATTTGGGTCATACTCAATTGATTTCACCACAGCAGGAATTCCATCCTTGCTACGCTTAAAATCAATCATACGATACCTGCGCTTGTGACCACCACCAATGTAGCGCATGGTCATCTTACCAGTATTGTTACGACCACCTGACTTGCTAATGCTTGAAAGCAAACTTCTTTCTGGTGACGCTGCACCTGAAAGCTGCTCAAAAGAACTTGCTACCTTATGACGTGTACCCGGGCTAGTGGGCTTTAACTTTCTAACTGCCATCTCCTATTAAATATTGCTAAAGAAGTCAATCGTGTTACCCGCTGCGAGCGTTACGATGGCTTTCTTGTAAGCCGATGTTCTACCTACTATGAACTTGGACTTCGAATTACGTGTCCTTTTCTTTCCTGGCATTACCATGGTGTTCACAGAATCAACTGTTACACCATACATGCCTTCAATCGCAGTTTTCACTTGCAATTTATTGGCCTTTCTATTTACAACGAAACCATAACGATTTGCCTTCTCAGACAATCCCGTCATCTTCTCTGTAACAAGTGGTTTAATAAGAACTTCCATCTTTTCTTAGCTCAAACTTTTCTCTATGGCTGCAATTGAACTCTCGGACAGTAGCAGAGATTTCGCATTCAGAATACCGTAAGTACTTAATTCTGAAACAGTTACCACCCTAGCCCCCTTCAAATTACGGGAGGACAAATATATGTTTTTATCTTGCTCACTCAACACTAGAAGAGATTTTTTATCTAAAACTTTCAGATTAGTCAAAAACTCTTGGTAGCTCTTGGTTTGCGGCTTGTCAAAACTGAAATCTTCAACTACCATAATGGCATTATCCTTAGCCAAAGTAGAAAGAGCACTTCTACGCGCAAGTTGCTTTAATTTCTTATTCAATTTGAAACTGTGGTCAACTGGTCTTGGTCCAAACACACGACCACCACCACGAAGAAGAGGACTTTTAATGCTACCGAAACGGGCACCTCCAGAACCTTTTTGTTTACGGATTTTGCGGGTACTACCAGCAATCTCAGCTCGTTCTTTTGACTTGTGTGTGCCTTGACGACCATTGGCCAAGTATTGCTTCACATCAAGATAGATAGCGTGCTCATTCGGCTCTATACCGAAAACATCATCGCTCAGGGTAACCTTTTTAGAGGTTTCTTTTCCCTTTTGATTAACTACGTTTAATTCCATGGCAGTATTAACTTTCAACAAATCACTTCTCAATAATCACATATGAGCCTTTGGCACCAGGAACAGCACCGCTCACAACCAACAAGTTATTCTCAGAATCAATTTTCAACACCCGTAGGTTTTGAATCTTCACTCTATCATTTCCCATTTGACCACCCATGCGCATTCCTGGGAATACACGGGCTGGAGTGGAACATGCACCTACCGAACCTGGAGCACGAAGTCTGTTGTGCTGACCATGCGTAGCCTGACCAACACCAGCAAAGCCATGACGTTTAACAACGCCTTGAAAGCCTTTACCTTTTGAAGTACCAATAACATCAACGAATTCGCCTTCCGCGAAAACGTCAGACATTGCTAGCACAGTGCCTAATCCAATAGACGGGAATTGTGTGTGACCTTTCTCAGTTCTGAACTCAAGCACTTTGCGTTTTGGGCTGATTCCAGCTTTAGCGTAATGTCCTTTGAGTGCGTTGGTAGTATGCTTCTCTTTACGATCACCATAGCCCACTTGAACAGCCGAGTAACCGTCTGTTTCAACTGTTTTAATTTGAGTAACCGCATTCGGACTCATTTCAAGCACAGTGCAAGGCACAATTTTCCCATCCTCGAAAAGGCTGGTCATTCCCAATTTTTTACCGATAAGTCCTGACATGACTCTCTTTATTAAGTATTAATTCTGTACAGCTATTAAGGCTGCTATTTTTCTTTGATTCAATTAACTGTTAGAAACAGCTACTTATACTTTAATTTCAACTTCAACTCCGCTAGGTAATTCTAACTTCATCAAAGCATCAACAGTTTTTGCAGTGCTACTGTAGATATCAATTAGACGCTTGTAAGCGCTAAACTGAAACTGCTCTCTTGATTTCTTGTTAACGTGGGGAGAGCGAAGAACAGTGTAAATCTTCTTGTGTGTTGGCAATGGAATTGGTCCACTGATAATCGCACCTGTCGATTTTACGGTTTTCACAATTTTCTCTGCGCTTTTATCTACGAGATTATGATCGTATGACTTTAGCTTTATTCTGATTCTCTGTGACATGGTTCTATTTCAGACTGCTTTAACTTATGCCTTTGCTCCTTTAACTTTTGCTACCACATCCTCCTGCACGTTATTTGGTGCTGGTGTGTAGTGATCAAATTCCATTGTAGATGTTGCACGACCTGAGGTAATTGTCCTCAGAGTAGTTACATAGCCAAACATTTCCGAAAGTGGAACGTGTGCTTTGATAACTTGAGCAACACCACGAGAGTCCATGCCTTGCATTTGCCCCCTTCTACGGTTCAAATCGCCAATCACGTCACCCATATTTTCTTCTGGAGTTACAACCTCAACTTTCATGATTGGCTCAAGAAGAACTGGAGATGCCTTACGACATGCTTCCTTAAATGCGATTTGAGCGCAGATTTCAAACGACAGCGAATCCGAGTCAACGTTGTGGTATGAACCGTCCAACAAGGTCACTTTCAAGTTATTCAATTTGAAACCAGCAAGAACACCGTTCTCCATGGCCATTTTGAATCCTTTCTCTACAGCTGGAATAAATTCTCTTGGGATGTTACCACCAGAAACTTTGTTTTCAAAAACATACGCTTCAGTGCTTCCTTCGTCCGTTGGACCAACTTCAACTTGTATATCGGCAAACTTACCACGACCACCAGTTTGTTTCTTGTAGGTCTCGCGGTGAGCAACTTTCTTAGTGATAGCTTCTTTGTAAGAAACCTGAGGAGCACCTTGATTTACTTCAACCTTGAACTCACGTCTTAAACGGTCGATGATAATTTCCAAGTGAAGCTCACCCATTCCAGAAATTACGGTTTGACCAGTTTCTGGGTCGGTACGCACTTTGAATGTTGGGTCCTCCTCGGCAAGTTTGCCAAGAGACATTCCCAAACGATCCATGTCAGCTTGAGTTTTTGGTTCGATAGCCAAACCAATTACAGGCTCTGGGAATTTCATAGACTCCAGAACGATTGGGTTCTTTTCGTCACAAAGGGTATCACCAGTTCTGATGTCCTTAAATCCAACACCAGCTCCTATATCACCAGCTTCAATAAACGGAATGGAATTCTGCTTATTGGCGTGCATTTGGAATATACGTGAAATACGCTCTTTTCCAGCTGTACGAGAATTGTAGATATATGAACCCGCCTCCAATCTTCCAGCATATACCCGGAAGAAACATAGACGACCTACGAATGGGTCAGTTGCAATTTTGAATGCAAGAGCAGTAAATGGCTCTTTCACATCTGGCTTGCGACTAACCTCTTCGTCTGTTTTTGGATTGATACCAACAATTACGTTTTTGTCCATTGGACTTGGAAGCAATTCCATAACGTAATTCAGCATGGTTTGCACGCCTTTGTTCTTAAAGGCAGAACCGCAGAGCATTGGAACAATTTTATTCGCAACACAGGCCTTTCTCAGCGGAATCAATACCTCATCAGCAGTGATGGAATCTGGATTATCGAAGAATTTCTCCATCAATGTATCATCAAATTCAGCAACGGCTTCGAGCATTTTCTCTCTCCACTCGTACACCTCATCCTTCATATCATCAGGAATTGGCACTTCAGTGAAGGTCATGCCTTGGTCTGCGTCATTCCAAACCATTCCAATGTTGCGAACCAAATCAACAACACCTTTGAAGGTTTCTTCTGCACCGATTGGCAATTGCAAAGGGATAGCATTTCCACCCAACATTTCGCGAACCTGACCAACTACTTTAAGGAAGTCGGCACCTTGACGGTCCATCTTGTTCACAAAACCAAGACGCGTTACATTGTAGTTATCAGCTAAACGCCAGTTAGTTTCAGACTGTGGTTCAACACCATCAACAGCAGAGAAAAGGAAAACTAATCCATCCAATACACGCAATGAACGATTCACTTCCACTGTAAAGTCAACGTGACCGGGTGTATCGATGATGTTAATCTTATATTGTTGGTCTTTGTAATCCCAATGGCAAGTAGTAGCAGCTGAGGTGATAGTAATACCACGCTCTTGCTCTTGCTCCATCCAGTCCATGGTTGCAGCGCCATCATGCACCTCACCTATCTTGTGGTTGACACCAGTATAATAAAGGATACGTTCGGTTGTAGTAGTCTTGCCCGCATCGATGTGCGCAGCAATACCAATATTCCTTGTAAATCTAAGATCTGCCATAACTTAATATCAGAACTTGAAGTGAGAGAAGGCTTTGTTCGCCTCAGCCATCCTCAAAACGTCTTCTTTTTTCTTGTACGCTGCACCCTCTTCTTTAGATGCTGCAATAATTTCGGCAGCCAACTTGCTAGCCATCGACTTATCATTACGTCTACGAGCGTAATCAATCATCCATTTAATGCCAAGAGCCAATTTGCGCTTTGGGCGAACCTCAATTGGAATTTGGAATGTGCTACCCCCTACTCTGCGGCTTTTCACTTCCACGGGCGGCATCACATTGGTTAGGCCTTTTTTCCAAATACCTAAACCATCCTCTTGTGTGCGCTCGCTAACGATATCAATCGCATCATAAAACACTGTGAAGGCAACGCTTTTCTTACCATCCAACATAAGGCTGTTCACAAAACGCGTTACAAGCGTATCGTTAAACCTTGGGTCGGCTGCTAATGGTTTCTTCTTGGGAATTGACTTTCTCATTGTACGCTATTGAACTACTTTAATTACTTCTTTTTACCTTTTGCTGGAGCGCCTTTTCCGCCCTTTGCAACTTGTCCTGGCTTACCTTTCTTAGCTCCATATTTTGAGCGCCCTTGTCTTCTATCAGAAACACCTGATGTGTCCAAAGCGCCACGAACGATGTGGTAACGCACACCTGGCAAATCTTTTACCCTTCCGCCTCTTACAAGTACGATTGAGTGCTCTTGAAGATTGTGACCCTCACCACCTATGTAGGAGTTCACCTCTTTTCCATTTGTTAGACGAACCCTTGCTACTTTACGCATAGCGGAGTTCGGTTTCTTTGGTGTGGTTGTATATACTCTAACACAAACTCCTCTTCTCTGAGGACATGAGTCAAGAGCAGGAGATTTACTCTTGTCTATAAGAGTCTTCCGTCCTTTCCTTACCAGCTGCTGAATTGTAGGCATGTCGCGGCTTTCGTTGATTTTATTAGTGGTACCCCGTATTTTTAGGGTCGGCAAAGGTATAAACCTCTTGCGAATATCCAAGCCCTTAAAAATTATTTTGTCCAATTGCCTAAAAAAAGTCTGAATTCCTCTTGCAGTGGGCGGTTCAGCGAGGGCGATTTTAGCTTTTCACAATAGGGTTGTTAATAAACCCATTTAGACGAAGGATAAATCGAAATCTTTGAACGTCAATTTGCGTCATTCAATCCTATTCTCCTATTTCAACCTTCATTCTGGTGAACATGGCGCGGATGCATTTTGTCAAACTAGCGGTAAAACACCACCCCAAGCCTGCGTAAATAGTATTTTCGCAGCCCATGATGATGGAACACAACGTATCCCTTCAACCCTACAATACATTTGGAATTGATGTACGCGCCAAACACTTGGCTCGGGTGCAGCATTTGGACCATCTAAGCGATATATTATCTAATAGGGTATTCAAAAAAGAGGACTGTTTCATTCTGGGTGGTGGCAGCAATGTGCTGCTCACGCAAAACGTGGATGGGCTAGTAATAAAAAATGAGCTGTTGGGTATAGATGCCCTTGATGACAATGACCAAAGCGTTATTCTAAAGGCTGGGGCTGGCGTGGGTTGGCATGCCATGGTAATGCACAGCGTTGCGTTAGGATTGTTTGGCATCGAGAATCTTGCGCTCATACCCGGAAATGTGGGTGCCGCTCCTATGCAAAACATTGGTGCCTACGGGGTGGAATTGAAAGATGTGTTTCATGAGTTGGAGGCCATCCATCTCGAAACAGGCGAAATGCACCGGTTTAACGCAGCCGATTGCAGCTTTGGTTATCGCGAAAGTGTGTTCAAACGTTCCCTGCGTGGAGAATATATGATAACCTCCGTTAGCCTAAAGTTGCACAAGCAGGGCAAGTTAAACACCTCCTACGGTGCCATAGCTCAACAATTAGAGGCCGTGGGAGTGCACGAACCCACGGTGAAAGATGTGAGTGACGCAGTTATCGCAATCCGCAGAAGCAAATTGCCCGACCCGAAAGTATTGGGCAATGCCGGCAGTTTTTTCAAGAACCCTGTGGTGGACTATGCGGTGTACGAACGCTTAAAGCAACAATACACCACTATGCCCGCTTATGCCAACGAAGGCACCTCCATGAAGTTGGCGGCAGGGTGGCTTATTGAGCAATGCGGCTGGAAAGGCAAGGTGGTGGGCAACACTGGCAGCCATCGCGACCAAGCCCTTGTATTGGTGAATTATGGCAATGCAACAGGCGTTGAAATTTTACAGCTTTCGAAGGCAATTATGAAGTCGGTGTTCGATACATTTGGCGTTCAACTTGAGCAAGAAGTGAATGTGTATTAACCGCGCCTTTGCACCTCTACTGGTTTCCTTTTTAATGGGTAGTCCGACATTTGGGCAAAATGCTACGGTCAATTGCAAGCCGTTGGCTGGAGTGTTTTCCAAAAGCTTGTGTACCATAGTGGAAAACAACAAGGCTTTTGTGGTGAAAGACCATTTGCAGAAGCGCAGTGGTCAACAAAGTTTAGCTGGCCTACTTAAATGGACCCGCGACCATTACGAATGCATCCGTTGTGTGGACGAACCCGGGTTTGAGGGTGGAACGCTACTGCGAAAAGTAGTGTTCGACAATGCCCTAAGTATTGCCTTCTTCCTAGTATATGATGTGCGGGTAGATATGAACTACATCGAGATAGATGGCCGCACTTTGCTCGATTGGTTGCGAGATGATACCGAGAAAACCTTTGATGCTGCCTTCGAAGCCGAATCTGAGGGCGACAAACTTTATTTAATGAAACAACTTCAAATCAATCAGAAGTACTACAACTTGTTTGTGAACAACGGAGGCAAGTTTCGGCACGAGTTGGGGGTGGATCCTGTTTTTGACCAAAAGAGTGACGAGTGATGTGTGACGAGTGACGAGTATGGAAAATTGAAACAGAAAGGTGCAAACTGGGCGGATTCAGTTGCCTGTCCAAGTGCCATCCTTTAGCGGACAGGGCATCGCCCAATTGGTAGATGTCCATGCTTGAAATGGACTGGATGGAAAACACTGGTAGCAGAGGATTGCCCACAATGGCCAATTCCTTTATATCGCGAACAGCTTGCTGAATTTTATGTGCAGCATTCAAGGTTTGGCGCGCATAATTGGCATAGCCATCCTTACCCATAAAATGCATTACGGCCCAAGCTGCGGCAATTGCACCACCTGGCCGCGTCCCGCTAAACGAAGGGGAGGCATACAAGCCGCCCGGCCATTGGGAATAGACGTAATACTGACCACTGCGCAACGCTGTAGTGCGATACATGACTACACTAGAGCCTTTGGCGGCATAGCCATATTTGTGCAAATCGAGGGAGATGGAACTGACGCCTGCCAACCGAAAATCGAACACGGGAACAGGTTCGCCTATCTGCTCAAGAAATGGAATGAGATAGCCACCCACACAAGCATCTACATGCATCCATACATTTTTCTCTACGGCAAGAGCGCTAATTTCATCCAACGGGTCGATAATGCCATGCGGATATGCAGGCGCTGAACCCACCAGCATCACAGTGCATTCATCGATGTGGCTGCGCATATCTGCCACATTCAGTTGCAAAGCCTCGCCATGGCATTTGACCGTGCGCAATTCTAACCCAAAATAATCTGCGGCTTTGTTGAAGGCAGGATGGGCGGTTTCGGGAATAACGATGTTGCCTTTCTCCCCTTTAGGAATTCTCGCTTCGGCATGTTTTAAACTGGCGCGAACGGCACACATGATACTCTCGGTGCCACCCGAAGTCATGTTGCCCACAGCACTCTCTGGCGCATGGAGCATACTAGCGGTGATAGATACCACCTCACTTTCCATGCGCCCTAGACTACGAAAGCTAGCGGGGCTCAAGCCATTTTCGAAAATAAATCGGGTGTAGGCTTGCTTTAGAACGGCTTCTACTTCTGGGCCGGGATAAAACACCAAGCTGAAGGTGCGACCCTTTCGCCAATCGGCATCATTAGCCGACAGCGCATCGAATTGGATGAACAGTTCCTCGCTGGTGGGGTGGCTATTGGGAAATGGGATGTGCATGAGAAGCAATTACACGTTAGACTTCTACAAGAATACGCCAAAACGGAATAGCGACTTTGTACAAAATAAAAATGAGTGAAACCCCGAACAAGGGATTTCACTCTTTTACCTGCACTAGTTTTCTTAAAACTTGTAGGAGAACCCTACGCCTAGCACTTCTTTAAACTGAAGCAAAGCATCGCGCTTTTGAAGCTTTGCACCCGTATCATCGGTAATAAACTGCCCATTGGCATCGGTTTGATACACGGGGTTTTCACCATCAAACACCAATTGCTTGATGTCGTAATCATAAATAAGATGGGTAAAAATGCTAACGGATATGAATTTGTTCACCTTCATATTGATAGATGTTTGCCAATCCACGTCCACTTTAGTTTGGTTAACGGGGTCACTATCTGCGTAATTATTGAAGAGTGTAAGGTCGGTTTGAAGCGTGATGTTCTTCATGATATTCTTCTTCAAGTTTAAGCGGAAATAGGCTCCAAACTCGGAATTCACCGTTTTGCCAGTATCTACGCCAAAAGCTCCGCGGTCGGATAAAAGTGGGTCGGTAACGAAGGTGAACTTACCTGTGGCGGGAGATAGATAGAAGGAAAGCCAATCGATGGGTTTGTAGGTAATACCAATAGTTAGCACCAAATAGCCTGGAGCCATAAATTTGGAAATAACCGTACTATCGTCTGGCAAGGCATAGCCAGGTGCAAATTGCGTTTTGAAGTTCACTTCGGCAGCATAGCTCCACACATTGCTTTTCCCAATAGGACGTGTGAGCGTAGAAAGCAAGTTTATCTTATCCTCATTTTTCTGCCAGCCAAATGTTTTAGAATACAACTGTCCAAAGCCAAGGTCGAGTGAGCTGTTCCAATGCCATCCGTTCTTTTTCAGATTGGCAAAACCAGTGAACAATGCTGTTCCAGAAAATGCATTTTCACCACCCGCATTCCAATTCACCAATGCTACTTGATTTATTTGAAGACTGGTGAACCCGCCAAATTTCCAGCCATCGGGAGTGGTATCCGGGTCTGCGGCAAGCAATCTGCTGGCAAACGAAGATGTGAGAATTGGGTCGTTGGCTAAGGCCGTATTTGAATTGAGACCTAGTATTACTAAAGCAAGGATGGGTAATAATCTTTTCATATAACTCGTGTTAAGGTTAGATTGGGTTAAAGGCTATTGTATTCGTGCCAAACGAACTGCATAAGTTCATGCACATACTCTTGCGAGAAATCGAAGCGAATGCCAGCCGTGGCATAAATTTCTCCAATAGTTTTTGTGTATCCCAGCGACAATGCTGCTTCATATTGGTTAAGCGCTTGCTCGGGATTGTTGCGGTAATTGCGCCACACGGCCACCGCACCCAATTGAGCGATGGCATACTCTATATAATAGAACGGCACTTCGTAAATGTGCAGTTGCTTTTGCCACATCTTGCTGCGCTCCACTTCATGCCCCGAAAAATCAACTACTGTGCTTCCAAACTTAGCTTGAATGGCCGACCATTGCGCATCGCGCTCTTCCACCGTATGCGTTGGATTTTCGTACACCCAATGCTGGAAACTGTCGATAGTGGCAACCCACGGAAGTACAGAAATAATTTTGGAAAGATGTTCTTTTTTGGCACGGTTCAACTCCTCTGGGTTGTCGAAAAACACATCCCAGTGGTCCAAGGAGATGAGTTCCATGCCCATGCTTGCCAATTCGGCTACTTCGGATGGTAAACTTTTAAAGGAAGTGATTTCGAGGTCTTTGCTTAGGAAGGAATGCACAGCATGTCCGCCTTCGTGGACCATAGTTACCAAATCGCGCACGCTACCCACCGAATTCATAAAGATGAATGGCACGCCAGTTTCATACAGCGGATAATTGAATCCTCCAGGAGCTTTGCCCAAGCGAGAACCCAAATCCAAGTGTTTCATACGTTGCATAATGCTTAGGTATTCTCCATAAGCAGGACGAATGCGGTAAAAACATTCAATAGTGCGGTCGATGAGCTCCACATCATTTGTGAAGGGCTGTAGGCCAGCTCGCCCCATTGGGTCTACATCCATATCCCAGCTGCGCAACTCAGCAACACCCAGCATTTGCTTGCGCTCTTGGTCAATCTTGTTCATTAATGGCGTGCATTCTGATGCAATGGCTTGATGAAACGCTTTGCATTCCTTCACTCCATAATCAAATCTTCCTAGGGCATCTAGCTTGTAGTCGCGGAAGTTTGTGTAGCCCGCATTCAGCGCAACTTGATGCCTTACGGCTACCAATTCGTTAAACAGATTATCAAGTTCATTGGCATTGCTTAAGCGAACGCTATTCACTTTATCAAAAACCTGTTTACGCAGATTTCTATCGGTATCCTTCAAGAGGTTCATCGCCATTTGAAGGGTCATAGTTTTGCCATTGTGCTCGATAGACATGGCTCCGTTAAGCACACCATACTTTTGCTGAAGCTGCTGCATGGTTACCATTAACGGAATGTTGCTTTCTCTAAAAAGCTTGATTTGCATGTGCACTGCACGCAGATAAATGGAATATCCTTCCGTGTTTAGCTCTTTTAGAAAAGGAGAATCCACCAACATCTGATTGAATTTATCAGAGTATGGCGCAACCTTAGGGTCAATTTCGGTTACTAAAAAGTCGAATGCCTTGGCGTTCTCCGTATTCGAAGTATCGATATTCATTCGAATGTAGCGCCAACCGGTTTCTTCGCTCAGCACAGCTTCGAGTTCGCTAAGGTCTTCCACCCACTGCTTCAAATCGGCAGCAGAGGAAATAGTGCGGTGAAGAAGATTTTCGAAGTGAGGTTCTAAGGTAATCCAACTATCAAACACCAACGTTTCAGGAAGAAAAGTGCGCGCGGGTTTTACAGGCAGCGCTAACTCTTGAGATGCATTCATTCGAGAAGATTTGAAATGGATTTAGGCTTTACCCGCTTTCCGTTGAGCGGCAACACCTGTTTTTGCTTTCGCAGTAGCAATTTTTGCTTTTGGAGCCGCTGTTTTAGTAACACTTTCTTCGGCCTTTGTTTTCATTACCGGCTTTTTCGCCTCAGGGTTGGCTTCATCTTTTGGAGCGTCTTTCACGGTAAGTCCCTTCTCAGAAAGGAGATTGTACCACTGAAAAAGGCGCTTTACATCAGATGAATACACGCGCACACGGTCAAAGTTAGGAAGTACCGATTCCAAATAATCGCGCATTGCATCGATGCTTGCAGTTTTGGTATCTATCGCTGCCTTTCCACCGGTTTTATCAATGATACTTTCGAACACCTGTTTCAAAGGTACATCCTCGGCATCGGTGTAAATACTGATGTCTGAAAGCGCAAGAATCTTCTGCGTTGAATAGGCCGGCATGCGCTTGCCATCGGTAAGAGATTCTACGATTAGTCCTCCTTTCATTTGGCTAACCATTTTGAATAGACCACCGTGGCCAGCAATTGAGAGAATTCCGCTTAAATCCATGAATGCGTTTTAATGTTTGCGCAAAAGTACCAAAAGCCTGCACATAGCCATTTGGAAGCAAATTCACTTTATGAAGGTGCGTATAGTTTGCAAATTAGAAGGAGACTGTACTTTAGCGCAATGCGAAACCTCACACTATTACTTGTGCTGTTGTGCAACTTGGCCTTGGGTCAAGGGCTACAATTAGTGAGTAAAATTGAGGGAGCGTTTGATAAAATGACCACCAACACGCTTGGCCAGGTGTATGTGACTCGTGGGCCCGAAGTGATGCTTTATTCGCTAAGCGGAGAATTGCAATACCGCTACAGCGACCTTAGTTACGGGCATATTAGCAGCATCGACACCCGAAACCCCATGAAGGTGCAGGTGTTCTACTCCGACTTTAGCCGCATTGTTTTTCTAGATAATACATTGAGCAAAAACCGAGAGCAATCGCTGCGTTTGGACCGATTACAACTGAATTTGGTTCATTTGGTATGCACTTCATTCGATAATGGATTTTGGGTGTACGACCCTGTGAACTTTCGTCTATTGCGGTTTGACCAACAAATGAATGTGACTAACGAAATCAATAACATCAATCAGCTGGTGGATACTTCGCTCGACCCTACGCAAATGGTGGAAGAAAGCGATTGGCTTTATTTGAACGACCCTGAACACGGCATTTTTCGCTTTGACGTGTTTGGCACCTATTCTAAGATGATTCCCATAAAAGGTGTAAAAGAAATTCAAGTGCGGGATAATGGAATATTCTTAACGAAAGACTCAGGATTTTTTCAGTTTGACCCGCTCACCTTCGAAGAATCGGAAATTGAATTGCCTGAAACAGCATTTCAAAGCGTACGTTTGGAAAAACAACACCTCTATATATTAGACAGCACTGGGGTTTCTATTTACTTTTTCAACAGCGAAACGAAATAAGTGCGTTGACCGAACAAACTTCTGATTGACGCACCATCGAATTACTATTTTTGGGCACACATGGACAAGATTAAACACGTAGCAATTGCTGGAAACATTGGAGCCGGCAAGACAACACTAACGGGCCTTTTGGCGAAGCACTATAGATGGGAACCCCAATATGAGGCCGCAGACGACAATCCGTATTTGAACGATTTTTATGAGGAAATGCAGCGTTGGTCTTTCAACCTTCAAATCTATTTCCTTAACTCTCGATTTCGGCAAATTACTGAAATCAAGAAAGGTTCGAAAACGGTAATTCAGGATAGAACCATTTTTGAAGACGCCTACATTTTTGCTCCCAACTTGCACGCCATGGGGCTTATGACCACGCGTGACTACGAGAACTATCTGTCCTTATTTGATTTGATGGATCAATTTGTGGCTCCACCAGATTTGCTCATTTACTTGAGGGCTTCTATACCAACCTTGGTGGGACAAATTCAAAAACGTGGAAGAGCGTACGAAGAAACCATTCGATTGGACTACTTGAAACGTCTAAACGAACGCTATGAAGCGTGGATTAGCACCTATGACAAGGGTAAAATCTTGATTATAGATGTGGACAACAACAACTTCTCGGAAAACCAAGAAGATTTGGGTCAGATTATTACTCGGATAGATGCCGAGTTGAATGGCTTGTTCTAAAGGATGTTGCTTCTGGGTTTAGTTGACCCCAGACACCACCAACTTTATAGTGCGTAACGCATTCCCTTCGGTGATTCGAAGGGCGTAAATACCTGCTGCCAATCCATTGTGGTTTACAGTAATTCCACCTTGGTCTCTCCCTTCGCGCAAAGTTTTGCCATTGATATCCACGAGCATCCATTGCACTGAATTGGCATTGGACAGTTCAATGCTATGATAATCGTAATAGGTGCGAACTATCGGAGCAATTTCGTGCACTTCGTCCAGACCAACAGTAGCTGCACTTATTAACGCAAGATTGGCGTTTAACCTACCGTAGCCCAACTCATTGGACCAATGTCCATGTTGTTTCCATTGGTCATAGGCATAATCACCCACTTTTTCGCATCCATTCATTAAATGACGTTCGGCATTTGTTTTCGATAAATCGGGATAGGCGGAGAGCAACAAACCCATAACACCAGCCGCATTGGGACAAGCTGATGAAGTACCGTTAAATGTATTGTAGTAGGAAGTGCTGTTGAAGCCATTCGTTCCAATCATATCTGTAGTAGGAATGCGCACACCAGGAGCAGCGCAATCTAAATGATTGCCAAAATTGCCCGCCCACCAGCTTTCTCCATCGCAGGAAGTAGTTGATTTGCGCTCGTCACACATGCTGGTAGAATTTACCGCAATGGAAGGCGAATAGCGAGCCGGCCAAATTGGAATACTATCGGTGATTCCGTCATTTCCGCTGGAGAACAACATCGGCAACCCTTTTCCATTTCGGCCTTGCGTAATAGCGGCATCAATGGCAATGTTGACCAACGAATCGCCACCAGGAAAGAATGCCAACAGAAAATCGGGCACTCCCCAAGAATTGCTCGAGACATCTGCCTGCCCCACTTGCCATTGCCAGCTTATGCCGCGGATAAAGCTCTCTGTATCGGAAAAGGGTTGAATTTCTCCGAGCAAATCTTGATAGGCAAACACACGAACTGGAATAATGCTGCAATCGCGGCACACGCCAGAAATTCCAATGGAATTATCGCCCGAAGCAACTGCAATTCCAGCACAAGAAGTTCCGTGTCCGTCCTGAGAATAGGTTGGAGTTGGATAACCATTCGTTCCCGAACTATCTGGGTCTACCATTGCATCAAAACCTGGAAGCAATTTGCCCATCAAATCGGGATGCAGCGTATCTACTCCACTATCAAGAATGGCGATTTTTATGTTGGGGTCTCCCGTGGTGGTATTCCATGCAGCTTCAATATCCATATCCGCACCGGGAATGCCATTAGCTTGAAGTGGCGAACCATCATTTTTCAAGTTCCATTGACGGCTAAACAAGGGGTCATCTACAGAACAATCGGACACGGTATGCATCAAGTTTGGCGAAACCAGCGAGAATTGTCCACTAGCTCTAAATGCTTGAATGGCCTCGATTGCAGTAATGCTGGTTTTTGAAGTTTGTAGCTTGATGACGTAAGGCAAATAGCGGTCGGGGCCAATTACGGTTATTCCTAAATCTGCGGCCAATCGTTTAACTTTGGCTATATCGCCAGCATTTTTCATTTGCACAAAAAAAGTGGATAGATAGGTAACGAATTGACCTTTGCTGTTGGAATACAACGGAGCGAAATGGGTAACCTGCTCGTTTTGACGCAATACATCTAAGTCCAATTGTTGCATTGGAATAACGGCTATGGCTCTTGTTTTGAAGTGTTCGACTTTTGCGGTACCATGCAATCCAGCCGAGCGCAAAATTTGTTGTTGCTCCAATTCGGAAGTTCCGTTTTTAAATAGCACAGTCCAATGCGTTTCGACTAGATTAGATTGCCCATAAGAGATGATTGGCAAGAAGAGAAAGATTAACAGAAATCGCATAGCGGTTAATTTGAAAGCAAAGCACCAAAACAATGCAATTGTAGGGAACTTTTGGCGTGGAATACCGTTATGGTGCCGTCAATCAAAATCAATGATTTTCGAAAGAACTAAAACTGAAGATTTAGAATGTTTTCTTCCCTTTGTACAGAGTGATTTTTCGTATTATCGCGGCTGATTTTCAAACCCAAACCACATTACTAGATTAACATGAGTGAAACTGCACAAATACGCTTGGGAGATGAGACTTTCGAGTTCCCAGTGGTTACTGGAACAGAAAATGAAAAGGCAATAGACATCACGTCCTTACGCGCCAAGACTGGATATATCACGCTTGACAGCGGATATAAAAACACTGGTGCAACTACCAGCGACATCACCTTTCTAGATGGTGAATTGGGAATACTTCGTTACAAGGGCTATCCGATTGAGCAACTGGCTGAAAAGTCAACCTTTTTGGAAGTTTCTTTCCTTCTCATTTATGGTCACTTGCCCACTAAAGTAGAATTTGATCGTTGGACAGAGAAAATTACCCGCCACACGCTCATTCATGAGGATATGCACAAGTTTTTTGGTGCCTTTCCAAGCAAAGCGCATCCAATGGGAGTGTTGGCGTCTAATCTTATCTCACTTTCAACGTTTTATCCTGAAAGTTTAGATCCAGACCGTGAAGATTCTGCTGTAGACTTGACCATTATTCGCTTGATGGCCAAAATTTCTACCATCGCAGCTTGGTCGCACAAAAATTCTGTAGGACATCCAGTAGTTTATCCTCAAAACAAATACAACTACTGCGAGAATTTCTTGAACATGATGTTCTCCATGCCAACAGAGGAGTATCAACCAGATCCAGTTGTAGTTCGTGCCTTAGATCAATTGCTAATTCTTCATGCCGACCACGAGCAAAACTGTTCTACTTCTACTGTTAGAATCGTGGGTTCATCCAAAGCAAATCTTTACTCTACAATTGCTGCGGGTGCTTGCGCACTTTGGGGTCCACTTCATGGCGGAGCCAATCAAGCTGTTATTGAAATGCTTGAGCAAATTCAAAAAGATGGAGGTGGATTGCAAAAATGGGTGGATAAAGCAAAAGACAAAGACGACCCGTTCCGCATCATGGGCTTTGGCCACCGCGTATACAAAAACTTCGACCCACGTGCCACAATCATCAAAAAATCATGCGATGATGTATTAGCAAAGTTGGGAATCAATGACCCAATTCTTGACCTTGCGAAACAATTGGAAGAAGTGGCCTTGAATGATGAATATTTCATCTCTCGTTCACTTTATCCAAATGTGGATTTCTACAGTGGCATTATCTATAAAGCTATTGGTATTCCTACCGATATGTTTACTGTAATGTTTGCCATGGGTCGCCTACCTGGTTGGATTGCCCAATGGAAAGAAATGATTGCGAACAAGGAACCAATTGGAAGGCCTCGTCAAATATATACTGGTGCTGTAGAGCGTCCTTATGTAACTATGAATCACAGAGGCTAAGCCCAGCATAAATGAATTATAAAAAGGATGAGGGAGCTCCTCATCCTTTTTTTTTGCTATTTCAACCCCATGTCATTTTCGACTCCAAAGCGCGTAATTGCTTTTGTTCTTAAGGTAGCTATTGCCCTAATTGCCGTTTGGTTTATCATTCATGAACTGCGTGCCAAAGACGATTCATCAGATTTACTATCGGATAGTCTATTTCTACTTGAAGTTCCTCAATACAGTGAATTAGTATTATTGCTTTTCGCCATGCTTGCGAATTGGGGACTAGAAGCCTACAAATGGCGTGTTTTAATAGGTTCGATAGAGCGCATTAGCATGTGGCGCTCTATGAAAGCCATATTCTCAGGAGTTACCATCGCGTTTTTCACTCCAAATAGAGTTGGAGAGTACGGTGGTCGGGTATTTCATCTCGACAAAGCCGACCGCATTGATGCTGTTCTATTAACCGTGGTTGGAAGCTACGCCCAGCTTACCGTAACAATTGTTGCAGGCCTAATTGCCGCCATGTTTTACTTGCCCGCTTATGAGGGACTTGGCCCAATTTTCCCCATTCAATTCGAGTTTGTGCGCGTTGGAGTGTTTATCATTTGCGCCATAATGATTGTATTGTTTCTGCATTCACGCCTATTGACCGTGGTGTTGCGCAAATTGCGCTTGCCCAAATCGGTAATGCGACATGTGAATGTATTTATGCTGCATAGCCCCCAATCACTGGCTCGCGTGCTATTGGCCAGCATGGGGCGCTATTTCATTTTCACGCTTCAGTTTATCCTTTTGCTTCGCGTATTTTCAGTGGAAGTTGGTTATGCAGACGCGCTGATGATGATTGCATTAACCTACTTTGTGATGACTGGAATTCCAACCATTGCCATCACTGAAATGGTAACTCGAGGTTCGGTTGCGGTATATTTCCTATCTCACATTTCAGACAATGTCTCAGGAATTGTTTCGGCCAGCTCAGTGTTATGGTTAATAAACCTAGTTATTCCTGCACTTTTTGGAGTGGTTAGCATCTTTGGGCTCAAATTTTTCCGCAAGGCAAATTGATGGGTAGCATCAAGCCATTTCAAGGTATCTTGCCTTTGATTAAGGCGTCTTCCAATACTCTAAAAGGCAAATGATGATTTTCGGCTACATTATTTTGGTGCTGATGATTGTGTACTCCGCTATGCTATTGCGGTTTACTATGGGCTGGAAACGAATACTAAAGGCAGAAAATACTGCTATTCCTGTATCAGTAACGGTAATAGTTCCTGCTCGGAATGAAGCTGCGAATGTTCAATCTTGCCTGCATGATTTGCTCCATCAAGATTATCCGCAGCAGTTTTTGAACATAGTTGTGGTAGATGACGGTTCGGAGGATGAAACCGCTGCTATTGCTGAAGAATTATCGAGGAGTCATAGCAACTTACAGGTGTTGCGTTTGCCCAACGCGGGCGGAAAAAAACAAGCTTTACAGCAAGGAATAATGTTTGCGACCACCGCATTAATTGCCACTGTGGATGCAGATTGCCGCATTTCGCCAAGTTGGATTTCATCCATGATTGTTTGCCAACAATCGGCTAATGCTGCTATGGTGTTGGGTCCTGTAGTTTTAACACCTGCCACAACCTTGTTTGAGCGCATTCAGCAACTCGAATTTCTTGCCATTATGGGAATTACTGGAGGCGCAGCTTCGCTTGGCTATCCAATAATGGCCAATGGAGCCAATTTGTTGTTTAGTAAGAAAGCATTCTTGCAATCTGGCGGATATTCTGGGTCGAGTAACCCTTCTGGCGATGATGTTTTTTTGATGCTTAAAATAAAAGCACTTGGCTCGGTGGTATTTGCAAAAAATGCACGAGCGGTTGTTAGCTCGAAACCATTGTCAAGCTTCAGTTCGTTTTGGCAACAACGAAAACGGTGGTTATCCAAAAAAGGCAGCTATTCAGATTGGAATGTGAAATTGACCGCACTAATCACCTATTTCGCGAATTTTTCAGGAGTTCTTGCCTTGCTTGGTTGTGCGATAAACCTTGTATTTCCTCTTGGTTCAACTGATTTTTTACTCGGTGCAGTTCTGTTAAAAACCATTGTAGACTATTTTTTCATCCGCATGGTTAGCTCTGAGTTGTTGCCAACTTGCGGCTTGTGGGATATAATTCCTGCCCAACTTTTCATTCTAATTTATACCACCACATTGGGTATTTTGGGCAACGTAAGTACCTACGAATGGAAAGGGCGAAAAATAACCGTAGATGACTAAAAATCTTCGCGGCAAATCGTTGGGGCAATTAGCGTGGCACCGTTTCCGAAAGGATGGGGCAGCCATGTTTGGTGCTGTGGTCATCATCGTTTCTGTGCTTCTAGCAATCGGTGCTTATACTTTTATTCCTGACAATAGCCCAAATGCCAATCGTCAAATTATAGAGTTGGCGGCTAAAAAACCTGGTAGCACGTTCACCTTTCTGAAAATTCCTACTGGTCAAGCTGACGAGTCTTGGTCAATAGGAAATCTATTTACTGGAACCGAAACTAATTTTCAATGGATAACCATCCATTCGCATTCTTGGAAAAATGATTCGTTGATTATTGAGCGTTACACCGGGGATTCTCCCAATAATGGGGAAGTAATTGCTTTTCAGGCACAACGAATTTGCCCAATTAGAACAGATGATTGCGTTGCATGGGTAGAACACAACAGCATTGTTTCGCAAACCTTTTTGCTTGGTACCGATCGCTTTGGCCGAGATATGCTTAGTCGGTTGGTTCTTGGCGCTCGCATCTCGCTGAGCGTAGGTTTTATAGCCGTGGGTATTTCACTACTTATAGGAATCACCTTGGGCGCCTTAGCGGGATTTTTTCGCGGTTGGATAGATAAAGTGGTGATGTGGTTTGTAACCGTAGTTTGGTCTATTCCACTCCTATTGCTGGTTATCGCAATCACATTGGCAATGGGCAAAGGATTTTGGCAAGTGTTTGTGGCGGTAGGAATGGCCATGTGGGTAGAGGTTGCGCGAATAGTTCGCGGTCAAATTCTTGCCATCCGCGAAAAAGAATTTGTAGAAGCATGCCGAGCTCTAGGATTTGGAGAATTTAGAACCATAGTTCGCCATATTCTGCCCAACATTATGGGGCCCGTAATTGTGATTTCGGCAGCCAACTTTGCTTCCGCCATTCTTATTGAAGCTGGATTAAGTTTTCTCGGTATTGGTGCGCAACCTCCCATTCCATCGTGGGGAAGCATGATTAAAGATCACTATGGTTACATCATTATGGATAAAGCATATCTGGCAATTGTTCCCAGTTTTGCCATTCTGCTCATGGTTTTGGCGTTCACGTTAGTGGGCAATGGACTTCGAGATGCATTGGACGTAAAGGCGCGGGATTAGTAATCTCCATTAAAATCAAAATTTCATTTTCACTTTCTATTCGTAGAACAACCAACGATTCTAGCGGTTTAACTTAGCATCATGGGATACAGCAGTATGCAACAGTGTGTGACCGACCTAGAGCGTAACGGTCACCTAATTCGAATAAAAGAGGAAGTAAATCCTCATTTGGAGATGGCCGCCATTCATCTTCGGGTGTATGAAAACAATGGTCCAGCTTTGCTTTTCGAGCGGCTAAAAGGCTCAAAATACCGCGCAGTTTCCAATCTATACGGTAGCATTGAGCGCAGTCGCTTTCTTTTTAGAGATGCGATAGACCGTGTTAGCAAACTGGTACAACTGAAAGGAGATCCTGCTTTGTTGTTTAAAAATCCTTCATGGATTTTAGATGCTGGCTTGGGTGGTTTGCACGCGCTTCCGCGTAAAACCAACGCAAGATTTGACGAAATAAATATTAGCGATTTACCTCAAATTCAATGCTGGCCCAATGATGGTGGCCCGTTTGTAACGCTACCCCAAGTGTTTACCGAGGATGTCGATAAACCAGGAATCTTGGGCAGCAATTTGGGAATGTATCGGATTCAGCTTGGTGGAAATGATTACAAACAAAATCAAGAAATTGGATTGCATTACCAGTTGCATCGTGGCATTGGCGTGCATCAAACGAAGAGCAATGCCTTAGGTCAGCCACTTAAAGTTGCCATTTTTGTTGGTGGTCCTCCCTCCCACTCTTTTGCCGCTGTAATGCCATTGCCCGAAGGTTTGCCAGAAGTAAGTTTTGCTGGAGCCCTTGGAGGTCGTAGGTTTCGCTATCAAAACTGGAATGGATTTACTATTTCCTCTGATGCGGATTTTGTGATTCTGGGAGAAGTTTATCCGAAAGAGAATAAACCTGAAGGCCCATTTGGAGACCATTTGGGCTATTATAGTTTGAAACATGATTTCCCGCTGATGCGCGTAAAACGTGTTTTGGCTAAGAAAGATGGTATTTGGGCTTTCACCGTGGTGGGAAGACCACCTCAGGAAGATACAAGTTTTGGGGCGCTAATTCATGAAATTACTGGCCCAATAATTCCGCAAACTATTCCGGGATTAAAAGAAGTGAATGCGGTTGATGCTGCTGGAGTTCACCCACTTTTACTAGCCATTGGAAGCGAACGCTACACGCCTTACAGCAACGAACGCAGACCTCAAGAAATTCTCACCATAGCAAATGCCATTTTGGGATTCAATCAGATGTCGCTGGCCAAGTTTCTTTTTATTGCCGCACGGCAAGATTCAGAACAATTGGATACCCACGATTACGTGAATTACTTCCAACACATTTTAGAACGACTTGACACTAGGCGAGACCTACACTTTTATACCAATACCACCATCGACACGTTAGATTATAGTGGAGATGGATTGAACACGGGTTCTAAAGTTGTGATTGCTGCGGCAGGTGAGCCAATTCGCACATTGGCCAACTCCCTATCTTCGGAATTGAAATTGCCCCATGGCTATTCAAACCCAAATTTGGTGATGCCAGGAGTTCTAGCAATAGAAGCCCAAACCTTCCGAGACGGGCAAGATATTTCTAATCTTATAGATGAGCTAAAATCTCAATTGGAAGTGCTCCAAGGTTTTCCAATGCTCATTGTTTGTGACGATAGCTCCTTTTTAGCGCATAGCATAAACAACTTTTTGTGGGTCACTTTCACTCGCTGCAATCCATCGCATGACATTCATGGAGTGGAAGCATTCGTGAAACACAAGCATTGGGGCTGCAATGGTCCACTTGTTTTCGATGCGCGTATAAAGCCCCACCATGCCCCACCTCTGATAAAAGACCCTGAAATTGAAAAACGCGTGGATGCTCTTGGATTAAAAAATGGTTCACTCCACGGGATTATCTAATCATTTCTCGGCCATTAATGCGAAAAACAGGCTATACCATGGGAATTAAGGATGGTATGGACATCGCATTTATTAGCCTCAACTTTACTAAAATGGAGAGGGAATATGCTTGAGCCTAAAATCTACTATACATTATTCGTAATGGCCAGCTTTTGGAAACCAAAGGCAATAAATTTCCTATTGGATTATATCAACAGACAACTTGCTGTGGAAATTTAGCAATCAGGAAGTTAGTCTGCAAAGTGGAGATATGATTTACATTTTTTCGGATGGATACCCTGACCAATTTGGTGGACCAGAAGGCGAAAAATTCAAGAACGACAACTTTAGAGATTTGCTCTTTTCAATCCACAAATTATCTCCAAGCGAAGAGTTAAACCAAATTTCAGCGCGTTTCAAGAATGGAAAGGTAGGTGTGTAACTAAACGATACGCTCGTTATCCGAGTGCTAGTTCCTTAGAGCTTCGGTTTGCACTTTTTTCCAATAATTAAGAAAGGATACGTGCAGAATACCAAAAACTTCGAAAAATGCCCTACTACTTTTTTAGAGGAGCACCCACCGAAATCGCACAATCATGGCCAGGCGAACCATGAGGAGGATTAAGTCCTTTGGCAAGCATCGCTGCTGGTGATTCTGTTGGTGCAGATTTAACTTCTGCAGCAGGGGCTGATGCGGCTTTCACTGCTGCAGCTGGTTGAGGTGAGATTTGCATTTGAGGAGTTGCTTGTGCGGAAGGCGCAGAATTCAATGGTGCTCCTACTGCAATTTCACACTTATGGCCAGGTTCGCCATGTGCAGGATTCAACTGTACATTTCCAGCAGCAGCAGGGGCACCACTAAGAACAGTACCACCACTTGGAAGTCCGCTACCAATGGATGGAGCTGCGCCACCTCCAATTATAGAATCTATGCGCGCTGCTGCGGCAGCATCTTCTGATGTGGTATCTGTTTGACTACAGCCAGAAAAAAGTGACATAATAAGAACTGATGCAAACAAAAAGAATATTTTCATGGTGTTGATTTCGGTAAAATTTTGTGCCTCGAAGGTAGGCAAGTAAAACTCAGAAAATTCGGACGTTACTCAATTGACAGGCTCAACTTTAAAGCCAGCATTACGAAGTTGACTAATAAGACCTTTCTCTCCCACAAGATGAAGCGCCCCTACTGCAAAAAATGTAGGTGACTTTGCTGCCTGTTCCTTTACAAGTGGAATCCAAGCCGCGTTTCGCTTAGTAAGCAATTCCTCTTCAATTCCAGCAAAATCATCACTTTCCTTGGCTAATGTTTGCAAAGCAGTTAAATCTTGTTTCAAGTAGGCTTCAAGCATTTTGTTGTATTCCCTCAAAATTGATGCACCCGCCTCTTTGGTCTGTGTAATCTGATCTTCGAGCGAAACAGAACCCATAAAATCCATTTGCTGTTGAAGCGTCTCTAAGCCAATAAGTGGTTTTTTGGCTTTTTTGGCCATACCCGAAAGTTCCTGTTCATATACCTTTGTTTTTCCCAAAAGCTGCGATAAAACCAAAGCAGATAAATACATCGGTTTTATTTTTACATACTGTTTATCAAACTTGGCTTCTTTCACGCCTAACGAGTCGATATAGGCCGAACGAAGCGCTGCAAATTCCTCTGCAGTCATATAATCTGCCCACGATTTTCCGTCTGGCATCATCATCTGCATTGCCATTTTCATCTGTTCGCCCATTGGAATATCGATGTCAATTTCGAGAGCCAACGTTTCGGTGCTTGCAAATGCTTCTTGCATTTTGTCGGTAAAAAAATACCTGTCTTCTGGCAAGAGATGGAGTGTTCCAAAAAGATATGATGCTTTGGCATTGCTTGGTGACGTCACCTTCCAAAGCAATGAATTGGCCTCCTGCGCCAAAAGCGATAAGGGAAGCAGGAAGAATAAAGGAAGATTTAGCAGAATCAGGTGTGAACGTTTCATGAATAAATTACTGTTTTGAATATACGGTTTCAATAGCCGCGTTTATGACTTTGCAGGCTGTGATTATTTCATCGTCAGTAACAGTAAGTGGTGGTGCAATACGCATAGCATCGTTGCAGAACAAAAACCAATCGGTTACAATTCCATTTGCTATACAAACATCTATCACTGCCATTAGCTGCGCAAAGGTATCGAGTTGAATGGCCAAAAGCAGTCCTTTTCCTCTAATTTCTCGAATTAATGGATGATTCAAATGGGTTCGAAACAGCTGTTCCTTACGCTCCACTTGTTCTACCAAATGCTCTTCTTGCAATACTTGAAGCGATGCCAAACCCGCGGCACAACTGACGGGATGTCCTCCAAACGTAGTGATATGACCAAGAATTGGATTGTGGCTCAACGTTTCCATAAGCGCCTTACTTGCCACAAATGCCCCAATTGGCATTCCTCCTCCCATGCCTTTAGCCATAACCAATACATCAGGAATGATGTCGAAATGAGAGAAGGCAAACATCTTTCCTGTTCGGCCAAATCCACATTGTATTTCATCCAAAATGAGCAACGCACCTTGCTCCGAACAGCGATTTCTCAACGCTAGCATAAATTCCTTGGTTGGAATCTGCACACCAGATTCGCCTTGAATCGTTTCTAAAAAAACCGCTGCAATGGTGTGGTCAATTCTGAGCAAATCGTCAAAATTGTTCAATATAATGTGTTGTACTTCGGGCAACAATGGATAAAATGGCCCTTTGTATGCCTCATTACCCATCAAGCTCAGTGCTCCGTTTGAGCTGCCATGATATGCATCTTCAAAAGCAATGAGCCCGAATCGGCCTGTGACACGCTTGGCCAATTTTATTGCGCCTTCGATAGCCTCACTTCCCGAATTGACAAAATAAACTGAATTGAGCTTGTCGGGTAGCAACGCGCATATTTGCTCAGCAAATGCTAACTGAGGCGTTTGCACATATTCTCCATATACCATGAGATGCATGTGCGTTGCGGCCTGTCGCTGTACTGCATTTACCACTTTAGGATGGCAATGACCAACGTTGCTCACCGATATTCCTGCTATCAGATCCATGTATCGTTTGCCATCTGGAGCAAACATGTACATGCCTTCTGCACGTTCGATTATTAGGCCAATAGGACTTTGAGATGTGGGCGCTAGATGGCGCAGCATCAATTGGCGTGGGCTAAGCATGGCGCAAATTTAGGGCAATTGCATGGAGGTTTTGACGCAAAAAAAGGGAGAGCCTTGCGACTCTCCCTCACCAACCATCCTATTCACTATAATTATTTGGCAGTACCTTTTAGGGTAACTACAAATTCAATTTCATTCTTGATGGCCTTGTCGCCCAAGTCATTAAAAAAGCTTGTTGATCCATAACGAACATCATATTTGCTGCGGTCTACTACGATATTAGCTGTGGCAGTAACCGCTCCATTTGCTTCGGTTACAACCGCAATAAACCCAACTTCGTGGGTTTTTCCTTTAATGGTAAGATTTGCCTTAACATTGCCTTGCGCATCAGCGGTAATTATGGCCAAACTGGCTGTTTTAAAGCTAGCTGTTTCGAAAAAGTCTGGTGCATTCAAGTGACCCAAGAATTTTTCACGCATCCCTCCTTCTAAATCTGTGCAATTCAAAGTAGTCATATCAATAGAAAACTTGCCTGCGCTAATTTTTCCATCTGTTATTTGCAATCCGCCTTCTTTCAATTTTACTGTTCCTTGATGTCCACCTCCCACAACTTTGCCAGCTTTCCAAATAATTGTGCTTGTTGCAGCATCAATACCGTAAAACTTAGAAACTGGAGCTGGAGTAAAAGATACTAAAGCGATGAAGGCAATTATACCTCCGAAAACGTTGAATGGTTTTTTCATGATTTTGTAGTTAATGGTGTAATTATTTGATTCGACAAAAATACTATTTCCGCATCAATGTTCAAACATTAAATTATTTTTCTTCTATTTCTCTAACTTTTTTTGTGCCTTCATATATATCGTAACGCGCAAAGCGGCACTCAAGCGCTCCATTAAAAAGGATAAGTCGGCTAGTGGTACGTAATCCCACACTTTTCAACGCTTCAAGATTGCTGGTTAGAATAAAACAGGTGTACCCTTTAAAATTTTGCTTGAACGTATCGCCCATCCGCTTGTACAGCGCATCAATATCCTCCTTGTCCATTCGTTCGCCATATGGTGGATTTAGAACCACAGTACCTGGCCCAGGCGGTGGAATCACCTCCAAAAACTCCTTTACTTCACTCATAATGTCATCCTCCAACTCTGCATTATAGATATTCTTTCGCGCTTTCGAAATCACGTTACTGTGCATATCAGACGCTCGGATATCCACCTTCCGATCAAGAATGCGCTTCATGCACGATTCAACAATTGCCTCCATAAGCTCTTTGTCAAAATCGTCCCATCGTTCGAATCCATAGGGTTCTTTGCGAAAAATACCTGGTGGAATTTGCAGGGCTTTTATAGCGGCTTCGATAGCTAAAGTTCCAGAACCACACATTCCGTCAACAAACGGAGTATTAGGATTCCAACCAGATAATTCTACCATTCCAGCAGCCAAAACCTCGTTTAATGGTGCTTGGCCAGTTATAATTCGATAGCCTCGTCTGTGAAGCGAATCGCCTGTACTGTCTAAAGAAATGGTACAATCGTGAACATTGATGTGAACATTGATGGAAACATCTGGGCTCTCTACATTCACGTTCGGACGCTCTCCACGCTTGTCGCGAATACAATCAACAATAGCATCCTTGCATCGCAGCGCCATGAATCCCGAATGCGTAAAAGCTTCAGAATGCAGCACCGCGTGCACAGCAAACGTGCTTTCAGGTTGGATAATGGTTTCCCAAGGAATTGTTTTGGCCAGCTGATAAAAAACTTCCTCGCTATTGGCAATGAAACTCTTTATTGGTTTAAGCACACGAATTGCAAATCGTGACCGGAAATTGACCTTGTATAAGGTACCTAAATCTCCACTGAAGTGAACTGCTCGATGGGCCAATTTCACGTTTCGCGCGCCCATGTCGCGCAGTTCTATCGCTAGAATCTCCTCCAACCCAGCAAGTGTTGTGGCGGTCATTTTAAAGTCTGGGGTCTTTTTCTCAGTTTTCATCCAGTAGGAGTAGCATCATACATGCCTCTTTCACTTTTCCTTCACTCAACAGCGCCTTGGCATTTAGATGTAATTGTTTTTCTACTTCCCTGCGATTATCGCCTTTCTCTTGTATCAGTTCATCCAATCTGGACTGATTGCGATACGCCTTAATTTCATCAGATGTTGGCAATTCAGAAATTCCACCCAAAAGGCCTAAATCATTTCCTGTTAAAATTCTACTATTTCGAACATGCATTGGAAGTGCGTTGACGCCAATACCAAGGTCTCTGCCAGGTTTAGCCAATTCAAACAAGGCATTTCCAGAGGCTCTGCAATACCAATCATTTCCCATTCGGGCTACTAAATCAATACGATTTGGGTCGATGCTTCCATGCGAATCCAACACGTTTTCATCAATGTGCATGCGTAGAATTTCCGCAACAATTAGATTTCCCGCACCACCTTCTTCTCCTAACTTAATTACCTCGCGCACCTTGCATTCGAATTGAACTGGTGATTCTTTAACTCGAAATGGCCGCACTAAATCAGAAGCTAATGGCGTGAATCCTGCCTTCTCAAATTCGTTAACTCCTTCAGGATACTCCGTACTGGCAAGGTTCATTTGTTGGACCATTGCATAACTGACCACGTTGATTACCACTTCTTTCACCACCTCCACGTTTTCCAAAGTATGCTTGGTTGTGTTGCCGCGCACTCTTCTAGCAGGAGAAAAAATAGCAATTGGAGGATTGGCACTGAACACATTAAAAAAACTGAAAGGCGAAAGATTTGGTTTGGCATGAGCATCAATAGTGCTGGCAAAGGCAATGGGTCGGGGAGCAACCGCTCCTAGCAACAAGCCATGAAACTTGGCAATTTCAAGTTCCTTTGGGTCAATCGTTTTCATAAGATTATCAATTTCAATCGGCTTCAAAGTTAAGCGCACGCCAAGGCTTTCCTGAGATTCAATCAGAGTGTTTTTCGTTGATGAGTTACTAATTCAAATCATTTTTTTTGAACTTGCTCAATCCAAGTAATTATTTACTTTTGTCTTCCCTTTTTTGAAAGGGGAACGTTGATTGAAAATTGCGGATGTGGTGAAATTGGTAGACACGCCAGACTTAGGATCTGGTGCCGTGAGGTATGTGGGTTCGAGTCCCTCCATCCGCACTGAATTAGAGGGAGGTGCCTAGTGCATCTCCCTTTTTTTGCTTTAGAACTAAAGAATAATTAACCAAAATAGAGATTAACAAATGCACATTAGCACGCACAATGTGGACGACTTAAATGCGAAGGTCGTTATCAATTTAGCTCCTTCAGACTATACAACTTTGGTGGAAAATAAATTGAGAGAGCACGCCAAAAAAGTAAAAATGCCAGGCTTCAGACCAGGCAAGGTGCCCGCTGGCATGGTAAAGAAGATGTACGGTACATCTATTCTTATTGACCAAGTGAATGATATTTTGAGCCGTAAGGTGTATGAATATATCCGCGAGGAAAAATTAAACATATTGGGTAGTCCGCTACCATCAGAAACTTCAAAACCTCAGGCGGATTGGGAAAATCCAAAGGAAATGGAGTTTACCTATGACCTTGGATTGGCTCCAATAATCAACCTAAACTCGGCTTTTAATGCTTCGTTTACATTCTACATTATTCGTCCAACAGAAAAAGACATAGAAAGCTCACTCGAAAATATAGCCAAGAGAAGTGGCGAAATGACGGAAGTAGAATCTGTTGGTGAAACGGATTTAGTGAAAGTGCAATGGGTAGAATTGAAAGAAGATGGCACACCTAAAGAAGGTGGAGTGTTGCACAGTTCTTCTATATCGATGGATATTGTGAAAGATGCTGAGGCTAAACAGCAATTGTTGGGCTTAAAAGTGGGTGAAAGTCAAGTTGTGAATCACAATCATTTTTCCGAAAATGATGCTGATCATGCAGCCATGCTTGGCGTTCAGAAAGAAGATTTGGGGAATTTAAATCCCAATTTCAAAATAACAGTTGAACGTATTCAGCGATTAACTCCTGCTGAAATAAACGAAGACCTTTTTAAGCGGATGTATCCAGATGGTTCTGTAACATCATTGGATGAATTAAAAGCGAAAATCACCGAGGACTATTCTAATTATTTCTCAAAAGAGAGCGACCGTAAGTTGAAAAACGACATCGTACTTCATTTACTCAATGAGGTAAATATCTCTTTACCTGACGCTTTTCTTAAACGCTGGTTGGTTATTTCAAACGAAAATAAAGTAACAGCCGAAGACATAGAACGTGAGTATGACAACTACGCCAAAGGGTTGAAATGGCAGTTGATTGAAAACAACATTATCAAGGAACAAAGCATTTTAGTTAACCACGAAGAATTGCGTGAAGGCATTCGCGCTCAACTACTTCAACAGTTTGCAGCTTACGGTATTCATCAAGCAGATGCCGAAATGATGAACGGAATGGTTGACAATTTTATGAAACGGGAAGACGAGGTGCGCAAAGTGAATGAGCAGCTTTACGACCAAAAAGTGATGGCGTATTGCAAGACCAAATTCAAGCTTAATGAGACGCTCGTGAACAGCGAAGAGTTCTATTCTGCCCTTTCTCAGGAGAACATTTAACGGTTGACAACTTTTAACATTCTATGGATGCCGGACGCTGCAATAAATTGCAACTTTCGGCATTCATTGTTTAAACAAACATTAGTATAAAACAACATCATGGACGGATACGAATTTAGAAAATACGCTATTCAGCACAGAGGAATAAACAGCAATGTGTTTGATAGCGCGATAAAGAGCATGACGCCTTACATCATAGAAGAACGCTCGTTGAATGTGGCGCAAATGGACGTGTTTTCACGTTTGATGATGGATCGCATTATATTTTTAGGTACTGGCATTGACGACCACATCGCGAATATTATTCAAGCGCAATTGCTGTTTTTGGAAAGCGCTGACAACAAAAAGGATATTCAAATCTATTTGAATTCTCCTGGAGGCTCTGTGTATGCGGGATTGGGCATTTATGATACGATGCAATACATTGCTCCCGATGTGGCTACAATTTGCACTGGCATGGCTGCAAGTATGGGTGCTGTGTTGCTTTGCGCTGGTGCAGCAGGAAAACGTACGGCATTGAAGCATAGCCGAGTAATGATTCATCAACCCTTGGGAGGTGCTCAAGGACAAGCTTCAGACATCGAAATCACAGCTCGTGAAATTGCCAAGTTGAAAAAAGAGCTTTACGATATTATAGCCACGCATTCAAATCAGACCCACGAAAAAGTGTGGGCAGATAGCGACCGCGATTATTGGATGACTTCGCAAGAGGCCAAAGATTACGGCATGATTGACGAAGTTTTGGTGCGGCCAATAAAATAAAAAGGCTTTTTTGGCGTTAGAGTATCTCGTTCTATCCCCTTTAATAGACCCTTGGTCTATTATATTGGAGTGAAGTAGAAATCAATGCATAACACTTTTCGCTAATCATTGGCACATACCTACCTTAGCGATTGAAATTGAATGAAGCACATGAAGACAAGCAACGATAAAGACCACATCAAATGTTCGTTCTGCGGAAGGGATAAGCAAGACACAGCGGTACTCATTGCAGGTATTCACGGCCACATTTGCGACCGGTGCATAGCGCAAGCTCATCAAATTGTAAACGAGGAATTTAGCTCTAAAGACAAGAACGCAAATCGTTCGCTTAATCTGCTGAAACCAATTGAAATAAAGTCCTTTTTGGATGAGTTTGTCATTGGACAAAATCAAGCTAAAAAAGTGCTTTCGGTGGCGGTTTACAATCACTTTAAACGTTTAATGCAGAAGCCCGAGAAAGATGGTGAAGCAATTGAAGTGGAGAAATCCAATATCATCATGGTGGGTAGAACAGGTACTGGAAAAACCTTGCTTGCAAGAACTATTGCCAAAATGCTCAACGTGCCGTTTTGTATTGCTGACGCTACCGTGCTAACAGAAAGCGGCTATGTTGGCGAAGATGTTGAGAGCATACTAAGTCGACTTTTGCAAGCTGCAGACTACGATCAAACAGCTGCGGAAAAAGGTATCGTTTTCATTGACGAAATTGACAAAATTGCACGAAAAGGGGATAATGCCTCTATTACCCGTGATGTTTCTGGCGAAGGCGTTCAGCAGGGATTATTAAAATTACTGGAAGGAGCCATTGTGAATGTTCCTCCGCAAGGTGGACGCAAGCATCCAGAGCAAAAATTGGTCCCAATTGACACGAAAAACATCCTCTTTTTATGCGGTGGTGCCTTTGATGGTATTGAAAAAATTATCGCCAAGCGCATGAAAAAACAGACTATTGGTTATTCCACCAAGTCTGACCATGGTCACATTGACGAAGAGAATTTACTCCAGTATATCACTCCTCAAGACATTAAGAATTTTGGAATCATCCCCGAACTTATTGGTCGCTTGCCTGTGGTTACTCACCTCAATCCGTTGGATGCTGATGCTTTAAAACGCATTTTAACAGAACCGAAAAATGCGTTGGTGAAACAATATCAAAAGTTATTTCGCATGGACAAAATAGAACTTACCATCGAGGAAGGAGTTTTGGACTACGTGGTAGAAAAAGCAATGGAATTTAACCTAGGCGCACGTGGATTGCGTTCTATTTGCGAAGCAATCTTGATTGATGCCATGTTTGAATTACCGTCTCAAAATGAGAAAGCAATCACCATTACCAGAAGCTACGCAGAAAACAAACTTTCGAATTCTACTTTGAATACGCTACGTGCGGCTTAGGTTCAGTAGTTCTACTTCAAATAAAAGGGCTTAGCGAACTTTGCTAAGCCCTTTTTTATTTAAACAATTCCCTCCTTTTTCCGCAACTCATCCGAAGTCATGGTGGTTCCATCATGGCTCCATCCAGGTGGCATAATCATATAACGCAGTTTGTCACCAAGCTTGGGTGCGCGTTTCATATCCTTAAACAAATTGCGATACTCATGAAAGGCTATTTCTAGGAGATTATAGGTATGAATATTGGTGGTGAGGCCGTATTTCACTTTCTCAGATTCTGGTTCAAACGTACCGAACAAGCGATCCCAAATAATTAATGTGCCCGCATGGTTTCGATCCAAATAGCGGGTATTGCTAGCATGATGAACGCGGTGATGCGATGGTGTGTTCAAAATCCACTCCAAAGGACCAAGTTTACCTATCGTTTCGGTATGTACCCAAAACTGATAAATCAAGCTAAAACTCATCATCGTCAATATCATGATGGGATGAAAACCTACAATTGGAAGCCACATCCAAAATGTGAATTTGTAAAAAAGCTCCGTCCAACTTTGGCGAAGTGCAACCGCCAGGTTGTAATTAACAGACGAATGATGGTTTACGTGTGCTGCCCACAACACCCGCACTTGATGACTTAAACGATGATGCCAATAGAACGAGAAATCGTCCGCAAAAAACAATAAAACCCAAGCATACCAAAGGTTTGGACCCAAATCATAAATCCGGAACTGGTATAAAAACATCAACACTCCAAAGGCAGCAGTTTTCACCCCAATGTCGATAATAAGCGAGCCTATACCCATGCTCACACTTGCAAAACTGTCTTTACTGTCTTTGTGGATATTGCGCTTTTCTCGATATCCAAGATATATCTCCAGCAAAATAAGACCTACAAATCCTGGTATAAAATAAACGGTTGGATCCTCTGCTAGTCCGTGCAAGTCCAACTCTGCGAATATTTCCGAAAGTGATTTCATTTGGATTGCTAAAGTAGAAGCAATTTGAAAACCAGCACTGACATTTGATAAAATTTCAAAATATTTTTCATCCAAAATTGCTGCACATTTAAAATTAGTACATATGTACTATTTTTGTCCATATAAGCATGATTACCACTAAAAATAGAATAATAAGTTCTGCTGTTTCGCTTTTCAACAAGCGCGGTTTTGTGAATGTCACAATGCGCGACTTGGCTCAAGAACTTGGCATTAGTCTTGGCAATCTCACCTATCATTTTAAACGAAAAGACGACCTCATTGAGGCTATTCATCAACAACTTATTGAAGAGCGAAACTCCATGCTCGAAACGGTGCAAATTGCACCAAGCATAGCCAACATTCATGCACAATTGTTTCCCTTGATGGAGCTTTACGAGAAATATCGCTTCTTCTATCTTGACATTTTAGAGGTGATGCGTGCCTTTCCCGATATTGCCAGTAGTCACCGCGAACATATCTCCAACCAGATACGCTACATCCGCGCCATCATTGAATACTCTGTGGGTTCGGGCAACATGCTTCCAGAATCGCGGAACGGGCAATATGATTCATTGGCCGAAACGGTCTGCCTTATGCTGACGTTCTGGTTATCACAGCACACAGTTCGCAATTTAGAAGGTAGTTTTCTCCACGATGCCCGCGAGTCGATGTGGAATCTTGTATTTCCGTTGTTGTCGGAGAAGGGCAAGGCAGCTTTTGAAGGGGGTATACGCGTTTAATTCAAAATTTTATTTCAGTTCGAATAATCAAATTAGAACATCACATGCAACCCATCCGCACCACACTCAATCCGCATACCGACCAGTTCAAACAGAATCGTGAAGGCATGTTAGCTCATCTCGCAAAGTTGAATGAAAAAATGGCCGAAGGCCGCAGCCAAGGAAACGAGAAGCACGTGGCACGCGCCAAGGAGCGAGGCAATCTGTTGGCCCGAGAAAGACTCGAATTACTCCTTGACCGCGATAGCCCATTTCTTGAATTACTTCCATTGGCTGGTTTAGGCGGTAGAGGTTTTGGCCCAGGAGGAACGGTGGTTGGCGGCATCGGACTAGTTTGCAACCGACTAGTGATGGTCATCAGCAATGTCGGCACTAACAAAGGCGGTGCAATTGACTATGCCACGTTGCAAAAGAGCTTGCGATTGGGGCAAATAGCGGCTGAGAATGGACTTCCAGTCGTAAACCTTGTGGAGAGCGCGGGAGCCAATCTGCCCGAACAGGCGCGCATATTCAATCAAGGTGGCATCAGTTTCCGCGAGATTACCCGAAGAAGCAAAGAGGGAATCCCGACCATCTCGGTGGTGTTCGGCAATGCCACGGCCGGTGGGGCATATATCCCCGGCATGAGCGACTATTCTGTCTTTGTGAAACAAAAAGCAAAGGTGTTCTTGGCTGGTCCACCGTTGGTGAAAATGGCCACTAATGAAATTGTGGGTGATGAAACATTAGGAGGTGCCGAGATGCACAGCCGTATATCTGGAGTTAGCGATTATCTGGCCGAAGATGAATTGGACGGTATTCGCATTGCGCGCGAGATTGTTGCCACGCTCCGTCCACCACGAATTCATTTCTCACCACAACCCAAGGTAGAAGCGCCTGTATATGATGCGGAGGAAATGCTCGGTATTCTTTCTCCAGACATCAAGGCTCCATTCGACATGCGCGAGATAATCGCTCGTGTTGTAGATGGTTCTAAATTCACGCCTTTCAAGCCCGAATGGGGCGATAAGTTGGTTTGCGGATGGGCCGAAATCCACGGGTATAAAGTGGGAATTATAGCCAACAACGGTGTGCTTTTCTCGGAGGAGGCGAACAAGGGCGCGCATTTCATCCAGCTCTGCAATCGCAATGATACTCCGCTCCTATTCTTCCAGAACATCACGGGTTTCATGGTGGGCAAAGACTACGAACAAGGTGGAATCATCAAACATGGGGCTAAACTCATCAACGCAGTGAGCAATAGCGAAGTTCCAAGCATTACCATAATGATGGGCGCGAGCTACGGTGCTGGCAATTACGCTATGAACGGACAGGCATATCAGCCAAGGTTCCTCTTCTCCTACCCCAATTCGCGCATCGCTGTGATGGGGCCTGAGCAGCTGGCAGGTGTTATGGAAACCATCCAGCGCGAGGCAGCACAGAAGGCCGGTCTTCCTTATGATGAAGCACAAGCAGCCATGTTGCGCCAACACATGATAAACGAGGCGGGCAAAGAGTCAGATGCGTGGTTTGCCACCGGCCAATTGTGGGACGATGGCATCATCGATCCGCGCGAAACACGCAATCATCTTGGTTTCTGCCTTGCAGTGGTAAACAACACACCTATCAAAGGAGCGGAGAGCTATGGTGTGTTCAGGATGTAATGTAGACCTCAGAAATCAGATGTCAGACATCAGAATACTATCACCAACATTCGCTTATTCCTTAAAATCTAATTCGCTCATTTCATGAAAACTATCCATACCATTCTCATTGCCAACCGTGGCGAGATTGCCTGCCGCATCATCCGCACCTGCAAGAAGTTGGGAATCCGTTCCGTTGCGGTCTATTCCGATGCCGATTCGGCTGCACCCTTTGTCCGCATGGCCGATGTTGCGCTGCATATCGGAGGAAACAACCTTGCGGAATCCTATCTCAACGTGGAAAAACTGCTCGATGCAGCCAAACGTTCGGGAGCTGATGCGATACATCCCGGTTATGGTTTCCTATCGGAGAACGCAGGATTTGCGCGGGCTGTTGCTGCTGCTGGTCTCACCTTTATTGGGCCTAATCCAGAGGCTATTGACGCCATGGGCAGCAAGTCGGAGGCCAAGCGGCTGATGATGAATCACGGTGTGCCTGTCATTCCCGGTTATCAGGGCACAGACCAGACTACCGACACATTGGTGAAAGAAGCCAAGGGTGTGGGCTTCCCCTTGTTGTTGAAAGCCGCTGCGGGCGGTGGTGGCAAAGGCATGCGCATCGTCAATGAGGCGAAGGAATTGGAAAGCGCGATAGACTCGGCCAAGCGCGAAGCCAAGAGCAGTTTTGGTAACGATGAACTTATCATCGAGCGTTATTTCCCCTCGGCCCGCCACGTGGAGTTCCAGATTTTTGGTGATAAGCACGGCAATGCCATCCATCTGCTGGAGCGCGAATGCAGCATTCAGCGCAGGTATCAGAAAATCGTGGAGGAAAGTCCTTCCCCAGCACTAACCGCAGATACCCGCGCCAAGATGGGCGAAGCGGCTATGCGCGCTGCAAAGTCGCTGAACTATGACAATGCTGGAACGGTGGAATTCATCCTCACCGAAACGGGCGAGTTCTTCTTCCTCGAAGTGAATACCCGCTTGCAAGTAGAACATCCCGTGACGGAAGAAGTGACGGGCCTTGACCTTGTGGAGATGCAAATCGCCTCGGCAGAAGGCCGACCGTTGTCAATCACGCAAGAAGTGGTGAATGGGAATGGCTACGCTATCGAAGTGCGCCTCTATGCAGAAGATGCCGACCGTGATTTTGTTCCAGCAACGGGAACCATCCTAGATTGGCACGTGCCCGCCATGGAAGGCTTGCGCATCGAAACAGGCGTGGAGACCGGTTCGCAGATATCCGTCCACTACGACCCGATGATTGCCAAACTCATTGCGCATGGTCGTGACCGAGCGGAAGCGCAGCGCAAGATGCTACACACTCTGCGCAATCTGCGCTGCTTGGGACTGACCACCAATCAAGATTTCCTAATCCGACTGTTGGAGCATAATGAGTTTCAAGCGGGTAACTACGATACGCATTTCCTCAAACATGCGCAGCTCGAATTGCCTGTGCCCAATGCCGAAACGATGCAGTTGATGGCCATTGCCGCCACGACCTATCAGTGGCATGGGCGCGAATTGCAACGAACCACTTTGCACCATCTTCCATCGGGCTGGCGCAACAGCTTCTATCAAGGACAGATGGAGGCCTACATCATCGGTGAAGAGGAGCTTGCAGTTAGCTACCGCAACGAGCGGTGTACCCTAAACTTCACCTTTGGCGAAACACAGCGGGATGTGCGCGTACTTTCATGTTTGGATGGCTCGGTGCGATTGGATATTGATGGTGTGCAGCAGGAATTCCATGTTGCCCAAAATGGAGCTGAGTTCTTTCTGCGGAATGCCCAGCTTGGTTCCCTCAAACTCATTCTCAAAGACCGATTCCCCATCAAAGAACCAGAAAAACTGGCGGGTGGCTATGCTTCGCCCATGCCCGGTCAGGTGGTGAAGGTACTGGTGCAAAAAGGAGACGCAGTGACCAACGGCCAAGGCTTAGTCGTTCTGTCATCCATGAAGATGGAGAACACCATCTGTGCCGAAGAGGATGGCACGGTGGAGGATGTGTATGTGCAGGATGGTCAGTTCGTGGAGGCAAATACACTCCTCCTAAAACTAAAAGAATAGGAGAATCGCTGATTTGAGCGACATCTCCTATTCTTCTTAAGGAACGAATATGTTCGGTAGGAAGATTACTCCTGTGTTACCGTAGTTTCAATAGTTTCTTGCATGGCATCTACTTCCACTTGCACTTCTACAGTAGTGTGATGTCCTTTGGTGTCGTGCAATTCTGCCAAGGTTGGTGCAATGACCAACGCCACAATGCTCATCAATTTGATAAGGATGTTCATGGATGGACCAGAAGTGTCTTTGAACGGATCACCAACAGTATCGCCAGTTACAGAGGCTTTGTGCGGCTCAGATTTCTTGTAGAACATCTCGCCATTAATCTCTACTCCTTTCTCAAATGATTTCTTGGCATTGTCCCAAGCACCACCAGCGTTGTTCTGGAACATTCCCATCAACACACCGCTTACAGTAGCACCAGCAAGGAAACCTCCCAATACTTCAGGGCCGAAGATGAAGCCCATGAGCAATGGAGAAACGATAGCGATAGCTCCTGGAAGCATCATCTTCTTGATAGAAGCCTCGGTAGAAATGGCAACACACTTTTCGTATTCAGGCTTTCCAGTTCCTTCCATGATGCCCGGAATTTCGCGGAACTGTCTGCGCACTTCTTCCACCATCGCCATTGCGGCCTGACCTACTGCAGTGATAGCCAACGAAGAGAATACATACGGAATCATACCTCCAATGAAAAGACCTGAAAGCACATCAGCCTTGTAGATGTCGATGCCCTTGATGCCCGAAACACCCACAAAAGCAGCAAACAACGCCAATGAAGTCAATGCTGCTGAGGCGATGGCAAAACCTTTGCCCGATGCAGCAGTAGTATTTCCCACAGCGTCAAGCACGTCTGTTTTTTCACGCACATCGGCTGGAAGTTCACTCATTTCGGCAATACCACCTGCGTTGTCAGCAATAGGGCCGAAAGCGTCAATGGCCAACTGCATAGCTGTAGTTGCCATCATGCCCGCAGCAGCGATAGCTACACCGTAAAGTCCAGCGCAGAGGAACGAACCGTATATACCACCTGCCAACACCAAGATTGGAAGGAATGTGCTCTCCATACCCACAGCAAGACCACCGATAACGTTTGTGGCGTGACCTGTGGATGACTGACGAATAATGCTTAATACTGGAGCTTTGCCCATGGCAGTATAGTATTCTGTAATGATGCTCATGAGTGTACCTACAGCTAAACCTACCATGATTGCTCCAATCACACCGTTTTCTGTGAATTCATTTCCACGAAGGAACATCGATTCTGGTAGAAGATATTTTACCAAGAAAACAGAGGTTACAGCGGTAAGTACAATGGAACCCCAGTTACCCATGTTCAATGCGTTCTGAACTGCCGCTGTGCTGATGCCGGCCTTTTCAGAAATCCGTACGAACCAAGTGCCAATGATAGAAAACACAATACCAAGACCAGCCAAAAGCATTGGAAGTAGAATTGGAGAAAATCCACCGTAAGTATCATCAAGTGCACCGCCTGTTGCATTTCTCACTTCTTGACCCAAAACCATTGTAGCCAATACTGTAGCCACGTAAGAACCAAAAAGGTCGGCACCCATACCAGCAACGTCACCTACGTTATCGCCCACATTATCGGCAATCGTTGCAGGGTTGCGTGGATCATCCTCAGGGATTCCAGCTTCTACTTTTCCCACAAGGTCAGCACCTACGTCAGCAGCTTTTGTATAAATACCTCCACCAACACGTGCGAACAATGCAATACTCTCTGCTCCAAGGCTGAAACCCGTAAGCACTTCAATAGCAAGTAACACTTTGCTGCTATCAGCTGTGACGCCTGGAGCAAACATGTTTATCAAAACAATAAACAATCCGCCAAGACCGATAACAGCCAAACCTGCTACTCCCAATCCCATTACGGCACCTCCAGTAAAAGATACTTGAAGCGCTTTAGCTAAGCTAGTACGAGCCGCCTCTGCTGTGCGAACGTTGGCTTTGGTAGCGATACGCATACCAAGAAATCCTGCTAATGCCGAGAAAAATGCTCCAATGATAAATGCTATTGCAATAGACCAGTGCGAATTTTCGTTTGCAAAGCCCATAACGCCAAGCAACAAAGCCGCAATAATTACGAAGTAGGTAAGCACCTTGTATTCTGCCTTCAAAAAGGCCATAGCACCTTCGGCAATATATGTGCTTATCTCTTGCATCCGAGCATTACCAGCACTTTGCTTGCTAACCCAATTGCCTTTAATAACGGTGTAGAGCATGGCCAGCACACCGAAAACTGGCACTAAATAGAATAGATAACTCATGATTTTAATGGTTTTTACGGAGCGCGAAAGTAATTCTCCATTTGGTAATATCAGCAGTATTCCAATTCTTAGTCTATTTCCTTGGTCAGATTGAGTAAAATCAACACTTTGAAACCAATATTTTGGTAAAAAACACATCTTCTCTTGTTTATCCATTTCAATTGAAAAGTGGTGCTGATGTGTTTCTTTGCACCACAGTATCAAACAAGATTTCAACTCGAAATTTGAGGACTACTTCATAATTAAAGCCTACATGTTCAACTCCCAAGACTTAACTCTGAGCGATAAAACCTTTGCTTTTCTTCAAGTTGTAGAGAAGGACAATGTTTTAGCCCTTACGCTTAATCGCCCTGAAAAGAAGAACGCGCTTCATCCAGTGATGGCGAACGAAATTGCTTTTGCCTTGACCTATGCCAGCCAGAGCAAGGGCGTGTGGGCAGTGGTAATCAAAGCCAATGGCGATGTGTTCTGTGC
>CAMDOM010000008.1 GCA_945903645.1 Chryseobacterium gleum | reverse complement strand
ATAGCGGCAGCGCTACAAAAAACACCACCAAACCAGCAGGCAGGTCGGAACCAATATGTTTAAACGAATCTTTCATAAAAAATAGGAATAGGCAATGCACGCAGCAGTGCCACGCATTGCGATGAAATAACAGGGATAGAAAATGGCTATAGAGCCAATGACCAACTCGTATTGGTCGAGGAAATTACGCTTCTGGAGGAGGAGGGGTAATTTCGGGATGCACCACAATAGGGTGGGCTTTCAAATAACTTAGCGTTAGAGTGCCTGCCGATTTTAGCGAAACCAATTGAGGAGAACTAATCTCTTTCTCCAGTTCGTTTTCGGTTTCCGAACGCTCGGTTTCCTCCGTTTCTTCTTCAATCGTAATGGAGGTAAGTAAATCGAACAATGAAGAATTACCGTCTTGAAATCCAGCAAAGGTGACTAGAGCAGAGGACAGGGCAATTGCACCAATCAATAGCCACGCCACCCAGATTGTATTTACCCGTATTTCAATCATTGTGCAAAAATAGGCGTTAGAGGTCTAAATTCCGTGTTAAGAGATGTTATTGTTTTGAACACAGCATCATTTTTTCATCCGGTTACACTTAAAACGCTGGATAGTGATGGCGCAACTTCCCCTAGATTTTTCCCAGTTCACGTTGTCAAACGCATTTAATTTTGGTAATTTCGCGGCTTGCTCAAAAAGGAGCTTTGTTGGTTCTATCGTTCAGTTATGAATGGATGAATTCTCGAGGATTTTTGGGCATGTAACCCACCATCATTTTCCCCTTGCAACACCCGAAAGAACCAACAGATAAGGAGCTTTACGAGTATCAGAAGCAAGCTATAAGTGAAATCTTTGAACGGTTAGACGTTCATCCTCAGGGATACAATTTACTGTATCAATTGCCTACAGGTGGAGGAAAAACGGTAATCTTCTCAGAAATTGCTCGCAAGTATATTCTACAAACGGGCAAAAAGGTGTTGATTCTAACCCATCGTATTGAGCTGTGTGGACAAACATCAGAAATGCTCACGGGCTTTCGGGTAAAGAACAAGGTGATTCGCAGCGAAGTGAAAGAACTGCCCGACCAAGATGAATTCATGTGTTTTGTTGCGATGGTAGAAACGCTAAACAACCGTTTAAATGATGAGCGCTTTTTTGTAGACAACATTGGGCTGGTAATTATTGACGAGGCTCACTACAACTCATTTGGCAAGCTGTTTAAGTTTTTTGAAGATAGCACGGTGCTTGGGGTTACAGCCACTCCACTAAGTTCGAACATCACATTGCCGATGTATGAAAACTACCGTGAGTTGATAGTAGGGCATAGCATTCCCGAATTGATACAAATGGGCTTTTTGGCCAAAGCCACCACGCAGAGTTATGATATCAATTTGAGCTCGCTTACAGTGGGCATCAATGGTGACTACACCGTTAGTTCCTCCGAGCGGTTGTATTCTGACCAAACCATGCAAGAGAAACTATTGGCGGCCTACGAAGAGCATGCCTTTGGAAAAAAGACCTTGATATTTAACAATGGCATTCAAACTTCGCGCTATGTGGAGGCCATGTTTAAGAAAGTGGGCTACGGTGTGCGCCATTTAGACAATACCAATTCGGCCAACGAGCGCAAGGATATTTTGCAATGGTTCAAAGAAACTCCCGATGCCATTCTTACCTCGGTGGGCATTCTTACCACAGGGTTTGACGAACCCACAGTGGAATCCATTATTCTAAATCGTGCTACGCGTTCGCTTACATTGTATTTCCAGATGATTGGCCGTGGGTCGCGCATATTGCCGCATAAAGACACCTTTACCGTTATTGATTTGGGCAACAACCTCGCCCGTTTTGGCCGTTGGGACGAAGAAATAGATTGGCAAGCAATATTCCGTTCGCCAGAAAACTATTTGCAAAACGTGCGCAATGATGCCGAAATACAGCGCCATTTCAAGTATAAAATGCCGCCCTTTTTGCGCGAACGTTTCGGGAAAACCTTAGATATGTCATTTGATGTGGATTATGAGCACCAAGAGGCGCTTCGCAAAGGATTGCGGCCCAAAGTAGTGATTGATAAATCCATTGTTCAACATGCTGCAATGTGCATGGAAAATGCCGAATCGCTTGACGAAGTGCGCGAATTGGCGCGTTTGCTGCGCGATGATGTGGAATACCGAGTGCGATTGTATTCCTATTGCATTACTAAAAGCACCGAAAACTACCGAACATGGCTTTCGGAAGAATACATGAGACGGTTGGAAGCCGAAGTTCGCGTGTTATGGCGCGTTAGCGCAATAAACGCTGAAGAGTAGGAGTGGGAGGTTCTAAAAAATAGCACACAGAGCCACACATAGAAGATTGTTTCAATTCACTATTTTGCCGTCTATTCGAACAAATGCTCCCCAGCTAACCACTTTTGTTGATAGTATTGGATCACAGTAAACCCCAAGCAGCATGACTAGACGTATTTGCTTCTGGTTTCTGCCGCAATTATTGGCTTTTCCACCCATGTATTTGGGCAAAGCGAGCAACTGGCATCTTTCGAATCTGACTAACATGGTCGGCCATCCAAAGAAATGGAATACAATGGCAAACTTTGCTGCTTTAGGCTTCGAACTTTGGTTGACGGACGTCACTCTTCAGGGCACATCCTTGCTGCGAGACAACAATCCGGAAAACGCCAGCTACATTACCAACTATTTCGAATTGAAGCGCTGTTTGTTTAACGATTGATGATTGTCTTCCCAAAGTTTTTGGAGACGAGCCACTATATTTCTAGACTGAACATTATTGCTGAACATTTGTTAGCTACGCATGAGAAATAAAAACACTTACTTCATCGCTGCCTCACTTGTTTTGGCTATCCTGACATCTTGCTCCAAGGACGAAGTAGAGGAATTAACTCCACCTACTAACGACCCTATCGAGGATACCACTTTGGTTCTTCCTACCGATTCTTTGGATAGTATACCTAACGACACTTTGAATATAGAAGAAGATACCACCGCAGTGTGGAGCGAAACAGTGGATACCGTTATTGTTAGTCGCTATGTCGGACTGTGGTATGAGATAGGTAGCATACCTCAGATTTTTCAAACAGGATGCAATTGCACCACAGCCGAGTATGCCGCCATTTCCGCTACCGAAATTTCGGTTATCAATGCGTGCAATTTATTCTCTCCCAGCGGATTTCAGAATAGAGTAGAGGGTTCGGCTACTATTGTGCCAAATAGCGGAAATGCGAAGCTTCTTGTCTCATTCTTCGGTGCTGGTGGTGCTGATTACTGGATTATTGATCTCGACCCAGACTACGGATGGGCAGTGGTAGGAGCTGGTGACAAACAAAGTTTCTGGATTCTCTCCCGAACTCCAACCTTAGACGCTACCCTCTACAACGAACTACTTACGAAATGGGGAGAGCGAGGGTATGATGTTTCGAGGGTCGTATTTACGCAACAAAACGGATGTTAAATCCTCACTCTGCGAAAGAGAAATATCGCTAACTGTTTTTTACACCTATTGAACTCCATAAGGAATGAGTTAAGGTGATTTGAATGAAAAACGATATCTTTATTGGCATTAGTAAAAGACTCCATACTCCAATTTGGCAAAGCTTTACGTAACAAGAACCAAGCATCGAGCCGGTTAAGAATAACGAATGTTATGCCTAACCTCTTTTGCAAAACTTGGCGGAGAAGCTGGAGTGGTTCTAAACAGTAACTATATTTTTTCTTTTCGTTTGTCATAAATCATTTGACAAACTTTATCCATTGCTTTAAAAATTGCAGTATCAAAGTTGACATTGGTGGAAATACTTGTTAAGGTGCCAACAGCATTGAACAGTATTTCATCTTCTTTACGTCCTATACGCTCTAAAAAAGTTATTTTCGTACTTCCTTTTGGAGACGTTGAGACAATTACTTCTTCCGTCTTCATGTCAATCGCAAATAATATACTCATTTTTATTCCTTGTTAAATTGGTTTAAGCGTTGTCAATGTAAATGACAGCGGCCATTAGTATTGGTGGTTCTATTTCTGCATCTGGCTCCTTTCTTTGTTGTTCCTGAACATTGTGTTGCAGTAGTGGTGGGTTTTTTAGTAACACTGTTTTGGCAACAGTTTGTTCCAACTCTCTTATTATGAATTTTACAGTAGCAGCTATTTGATTTGCTGCGATTGCATTTTTGACAAAGTAACTGAATATTGGATGCGACACCATTACCTCCGCACGAATAGGGCGTAATATGATCGTATTCTAAGCTTTGAGAACCACCACAGCACTGACAAACGCCACTATCTCTTGTAAAGACAATCTTTTTTGTTGTTTCAGAAATATATCTGCTCTGAGAAAAGCAAAAACTACTAAATAAGAGTAGCAATAAGATTAAATGTGTTTTTTTCACTATATTACTTGATTTTTAAGTCGGGTTTTCAGAATTCGGTACCCATAGAGTTCACTAGACTTATGGTTGTAGTTTTGGTTTTAATAGAGCCCGATAGTTGGGCTTGCATAGCGCATGGATATTGGGTTGCGCCAAAGGTTGGCAATTTTATGTTTACAATTCGATTGTTATTTCTGTAACTGTGAACCCATTTACACTGCGGCACTCCTGCTGTTAATACTTTCAACTACCTAACTAACCATGTGTTATATCATCGATGGTTAATTGAAACGGCAAATTCGCCAGGCTAAACGCAAAGGTTCGGCCACCGACCAAATCAACGCGCTGATTGACACCCACAACCATCTTAGCGAAAGTAGCAACCAATTACCACAGGTGCACCATCAGGTTAGTGGATTTGCCCATCCCATATGGCGATGATACACCTATTTCCCCAAGTGCCCGCTGAGCAACCCATGCAATAGGGTTTTGTGCCCCATTGGCGCAACGATGAGGCCACTTCCCAGAAGTTGACCTCTCAATGCCTTAAAAACCCCATCGAAACGATGGACTAAAAGCCCGAATTCCATACCGAATTTGGTCGGGGAGTGATTGCCGTAGCTGGGTTTTATGAGTATCATCATTTTAAAGGTACGGCATACCGGTTTCATATGCACGATGCCGATGGCTGCCAATTGGAACCAAAGGGCAGATGTGCGGACAGACGAAGCAGTAAGCTCCTTTGCCATAGTAACAAAGGACTAATGACCACGCTGCACAACAGTTAAAAGGCAATGAACCTTGCATGCCGCTGTTGTTCAACGCTGACACTATGGAGCAATGGCACAATAATGAGAGCCCCACACCTGATATTGCTGTGAGGACGCATGCATTGAGGCCTATGGTGGGCAGGCATGTGCTGGCGATACGCCCCAAGCCGTAAGTCCGAACAGCAGATAAACAGTACTAGCTATAAATACGGGGTAAACCTGAGTGCTAGCTTAGCTCAGAGCAGGTTGCTACCGAATGAACAGAAGCTTAGGAGGAGACCAGGAAAACATCCTTTCGGCAGCGTGGCACAGCCTAGATTGGGTCGGGTTACAAATGCGTTAGCAGCATTAGGAGGCGGATTTAATGCTTCGTGATGGACCTACTAAAGTCCATAAATCTGATTGTTTGAAGCAATTATGCGATTGGTAATATTATGCATATGGTCCGATGTGAAAGAACCATGAAGTGCCTTTTACCTTTGAGCTAGCAACGTATTTATCGTTTCCATCAGAACCTGCTCGCCCCAAGGCTTGCTTAACAGGGCATTGGTCACATTCATCTTCCTGAGCTCTTCAGCTTTCACCTCATCTGCCTGACCAGTGAGTATCATTGTGCGTATCTCTGGATATAACTGCTTCACTATTAGGAGGAACTCATCACCATTCATGCCGGGCATCACCCAATCGCTGATGATAAGCACAGTACGTATGCCATCCTGTTCTATTTCTCCAATGAGCTCTATGGCTTCCTCTGCACTCTGAGCAAACTCAAGAACATGGTATGCGCCATAATGCCTTGTAAGCTGCATTCGGAGGCTGTCGAGCACCAACTTGTCATCATCTACACACAATATGGCTGTCATCTCCATCGTTCAGTCGGCTTTAGCCTTTGGTAAGACCACTGTAAAAGTGGTGATTTTTTCCGATTCCAATTGAATGCTGCCGTGCAATACAGAAATAATATTGGAAATAATACTAAGCCCCATGCCCGACCCCTCACCGATGGGCTTCGTAGTGTAAAACGGCTCGAAGAGCCTAGTCCTCACTTCGTCAGGTATCTTAGGGCCGTCATTGCTGAAGCTTATGGTAACTGTTGTATCATCTGATTTGCCTGTTATCCACAAATTGCCCCTGTAGTCCATAGCATAGATGGCATTGGATATTAGATTGGCCCATATCTTGCTCACCTCGGTCTCATTGCCACGTATGGGAAGGTCGTATGGCATATCGGTGTGCAGCAGTACGCCCCGTTTCATATGACTATTGAAGAGCAGAAGCACATTATCGATGCTTCTTCGGGCATCAAATACCGTTGCAAAATCACCTGCATCATTGCGCACGTATGATTTCAGTGCCCTAATCACATTGGCAGCATTCTGAGATGCTATATTTATGGTGCTGACGCACCTGTTTGCCCTTAGGATGGAGGTGGTTAGCTCTAGGGCGACATTCCTGTCGGGAGCGCTGTAGATTAGATTAAGCACATTATGGTCATCTGCTGTCACGCCACTGTCTATGAGGATTCGCGCATGGTAGCCTGCCTCGGCCTGCAACCCGCAATGGCCTTCCAAATGCACCTCAAGACGTTTTCGCTCTAAACGTTCCTCTCTGCTGCTAAGAGTGGTAAGAGAGGTACGTGTTTCACTAAGTTTGAAGGCATTAAACAGGATATCGCGATCTTCGCTCGTCATGTCCATCTGAAATAGTTGACTTAGGGTGATAGCCAGATTGCCGGCACTTGCCGATATGGCGCCCAAGGGTGTATTCAACTCATGCGCCACGCCTGCGGCCAGCCTTCCGATTAGGGCAAGTTTCTCGCCTTCTATCAGTTCAATCTCTGCCTGTCTTAGGTGCTCTTCTGTGCGTGCAGCACGGTCTTCCAACCGTTCATTAAGACGTACAAGGTCTTGTCTGGCCTGTTCCAGTTCCCTGGTCTTCTTGGTCATGGAATCTATCATCTCATTCGCCTCACGCATACCCATTTGGTTGGCCTGCATCACGAAAAGGTATTCTGCGATGATATCGTGAGGGGAGAAGTCTTTGACTGCTAGTCCATAATCCACTGGCGAGTTCTGCTCATTGAGCATAGGCGTGCAAGCCAAAAAAAAAGAACCATCGGCTCCATTTGTCTTTGTGCACTTGAATGCGTTGCCGGTGGCACGTTCTGCTATGACCACGAAGAAGTTAGAATCGGTCAGGTCTCTCAGCCTATCGAAACCGGCTGGTCGCCTGCTTTCAAAAATTTCGTCAAACGACCCTGTACCTGTTTGGGCAAGCCCCGCTACACTTTTGCGCATGCTGCGCGCTGCCGATATGATTTCACCTTGGTGAGAAACGATGAGAGACAAGGGCAACAGGGCATCCATGAATGCCTGCGCTTCGAAACTACCACCGGATGGAAAAACGATCTGACCCACCAATTTCTTGTTTTTGAGCAGTTTGAACCACCTCCAATTTCACGGAGAATCGCTTGCCTAGACCGTAAAGCAGACCTACCACCATAGGCGACAGCCCGGGCCTATCCGAATAGTAGAGCAATTCAACCTCGCGGTCTGACACCGTAAGGCATTCAAACTTAGGGGGCTGCAGATGGGGCATCAAATTCTTTACCCGCAGGTGTAGCAAATCAAGATTTTTCAGGAACTCCACCAAAGTGCTTCCCGTGAAATCCAGCATCTCACCATAGCCCTCCTTTGCAGTGTAAAGCACCCAGTGTTCACCGAAGGCCATAAGTATTTGCTCCGCATCGGCACCCAACACCTTGCTCGCTGCACCAACGAGATCGTAGGTCAGCTTGTCGGGGTAGCTTTTCAGACTCACGAATCGCTCGTCCTCCATACCTGCGAGCGTTCTTATCTCATTCCATTTGGCAGGTCCATGGTCTTTTATTACCATATCCTGGATTGCTTTATTGACAAGTCCGTACATACTATTTGTTTAATTAAAATATCGGTAAATTTAGACTTTTCTGAAGGCATTGCATTCTTCCGATTCTCACTTTTTCTGAAATATACTGAGGTGAATAAAGGTTATTTCCAAGTTTTAGCATCAGGCATCAAATAGTCCACATACCATGTTAGGCCGTGGGTTTAACGCATGACCCAAAAAATGTGCTGAAAAGGAACACCCTCAGTTTAATAAACAGCAATTAACTGCTTTTTGTTCGAGGGTGACCTAAGAATAAGCATCGCTAAAACACCATTGAGGCAGCGTATTACGGCCTAAAACGGGCGTTGGATGGCCGTATTTGAGCGGTAAGCTTACCAATAACGCGAATGAAGGAAAGACCCCCGCTAGAGATACGGGATAGTGTTTTATTCTTTTGAAATAACTTTCCTCATTGCGGACCTCAATTGTGCGGCCAGTTCTTTATACCCATCTGGTTTGTAATACAACAAATTATCCATCTCATAAGGGTCTTCACTTAGGTCGTATAGTTCGGTTTCCACTTCTTCTGCCTGTGCTTTTAGCTTCAACGTTTTTTTATCGCCTGAAGCGATTAAACCAATTAGTTCTGGGTCTTTCTTCCTGAATTTGTTGCTAAAATCCAGCACTTTTTTGGTGGTATTCTTTTGCCATTCGATGTATTTATAGATGGTTTCTTTTTGAGCACCATTTTCTATACCCGTCACTTTCATTCGTATTGCATTATAAGTTGGATGATCCATTATATACAGAGGCAAAAGTTTCATGCTCAATGTAGGCTTATCGTATAACCTGAATTTAGATAAGCTTGGTCCGATATATTCCATTACAAACCGATCTCTCAAATACTTACTAGTATCGGTGTGTAATAAAGGAACCAAAGAAAGTCCTTCAACCCTTTCTGGAATTTTTACACCGGCAATATCTAAAATGGTAGGCATCAAATCGAGGTTGGTAACCCATTCTTCCGTTTTACCAGGTGTGGTGAGGTGCAGAGAATCACCGCCTGTAATTATCAGCGGTACCCGAATCGCTTCTTCATAAGGAGTGGCTTTATTCATCATAGCATGTGCTCCCAGCATATATCCGTTATCAGAAGTGAAAATGAGCAACGTATTGTCCCATTCTCCATTCTCCTTTAACGCTTTAATCAAGCTGCTAACCATATCATTTAAAGCATACAAGGAACCCAAACGACCATACCAATCTGCCTGCAAAAAACTTTTGATAGACTTGGGTACTTTGCCTTCAAAAATTGAGTTGTAAAAAAATACGCCCTTTTTCATTTGTCTAACTCTTTTCTTCCATGTATCTTTAAGGAAAGTGGATTTGTCTAGGGGTATTATGTGTTCAACTGGAGTGGCTAGTTTACCGTAGTCAGTATTATAGTTAGGTGCAAAAGGAACGGACACCTTTGCCCAGCGCTCTTCGGCAATTCTTGTATGCCTCGGGGCTGCCTGCAATGGATTATGTGGCGCAGTTGGCGTTAAATACAGAAAGAATGGTTGGTCATCATCTTTCTCCGCTTTTTGAATAAATGAAATGGCTTCATTCGTTAATACATCCGTGGAATAATCTTCGGGCTGTGAACCATAGTGTTTTGTTTGCTGATGGGCCACATTCCATACCGTATCGTTTTTAGCACTTCCTCCTTGCCAATTTAAAACACTGTAATCATATCCCTTGTAATAGGACGAATGGGTAAATACAAAACCATCTGTCCATCCATAAACTGGTGTTGCGTTTTCGCCAACTCCATAGCCATTTAAATACTTACCAATGATAGCAGTGCGGTAACCCGATTTGTTTAAATAAGCAGGTAAAGTATAGGGTTCATTATGTTTGAACGCACTCCATCCACCGTTTATGGATGCATTTCTATACACTCCGTTGGTGTGTGCATAACTGCCTGTTAAAGTGGCGGAACGACTTGGGCAGCACGTAGCCATTGGCGTGAAAGCGTTGGTAAAATCTACTCCAATTGATTTTAGTGAGTCTAATATGGGTAAAACCTCAGGGAAATACGCAGGAGTATACATGGCATCTAAATCGTCAGCCAAAACAATTATCACATTAGGTTTTTGTTGGGCTAAAGTTGAAATGCCTACAAGGTTGAGGCAAATGATTATGAAAGGTATTCGCATAGGAACGAAAGTAAGGATAAACAACGTAATAACAATTTAGCAATTGAGTTCAGTTCCTGTAAACATTGGTAAAAGAGCAAAACTCCAAACAATCAGATTAGATAAGTCAGAATTATAAAACGGTAAATTTTCAGGTGTTGTCCGGCTTAAACTTTGTGCTTTGTATGAACCGCTAATTAGTCCAAGCTATACGTTCTCGATTTAATTTTCAATTTCCCTTTGGTCATTACTTATACCGATAGTAATTGCCATTACGTAAACCGATGGTATAGGATAGTTGATTTATCCACGCCTCAACTTTGTTCCTTCGGATGTTAGAGTTATCGACAATGGCCAAGGGAAAAACTCCGACAAATCGAATAATTGTGGGCAGGAAAACCAATAGATTTGACACTTTAAGCAAAGTCCTATTTTCGATTTACACTTTCTATATGTCGGTACTTAAATTATTTCGTATTTCGCTCATTTTACTTTTTCTTGTTTTTACATCACATGCTATTGGGCAAACCACCTTTGCAAGTAAGGCTGAGTTAGAAAAAGCAGCCAACGAGCTCTTTCAGAAAAAGGAATTCGCGAAGGCCAAGTCGCTCTTCTCCCAATTGTTAAGTCAAGATGGGCTTAATCCAGATTACAACTATCGGTTTGGTGTTTGCATCATGTACACCGAAGCTGATCCTGCCAAGCCACTGCCGTATATAGAAGGAGGGGCTAATAGCCAGGGAGTTAATCCTGAGGCGTATTACTTTCTTGGATTGATTTATCGCTACAATTATAGATTCGACCAGTCGGCTGATGCATTTGCTAAAGCCAAAACAAAAGGAATGAACAACCCAGCAATCGACTTAGATAGGGAAGTTCAGATAAGTCGAAATGGTCGAGTATTATACAACGATTCGTTGCTTTTTGTACCTGCTATGGAAAAAGAAGTAATCAAAAGCGAGTTCTATCGTCCTTACGATTTCAGGAAATTGAAAGGCAAGGTTATTCCTGCTCCACCAAATTTCAAAACGAAATATGATGAAAAAAACCTGACCGAATCCTTTATCTATACGCATTTTGAGGCCACAGCACTGGTATATGCGAGCTATGGTGAAGATGGAGCTAATGGCAAAGATTTATATAGGGTCAAGAAGTTGCCCAATGGCGAATGGTCTTTGGCAGAGCATTTGCCAGATGTGATTAACTCCAAGTATGACGAAGACTTTGCTTTTCTTGATGAAGTTAACAATACGCTCTATTTCGCTTCAAATGGGCACAATACTATGGGCGGTTTAGATGTGTATAGTTCGCGCTTTGATGACAACACTAAGAAGTGGTCGGTGCCTGTAAACCTCCAACATCCTATTAATTCGCCCTTTGAAGACTTCCTTTATTTATCTGATCCTGACAATGAGTCGGCTTTTTTTACATCCACAAGGCAAACACCAGAAGGAATGGTCAAAGTATTTAAAACACTTTTCTTCGACCCAGAATTGGTTGAATTAACCGTGATTGATGGAAGCTTTGAGGATAAGACTGATTCACTTTATAACTATATGGAAGCCAATGTAATCGACCCGCAAACTAACGAGGTGGTTGGTAAATATCGCTCCGATGCGGTAACGGGTAAATACATGTTTATACTCCCTCCAAAAGTTGGTTATACGTTGGATGTCGCACCGCGCGGTGCAAAAGGTTTCCGTTTTTCCTTGGATGTTCCGAAGCAAGACCCCTCTAAAACCTTAAAACAAAATATCACTTACAACAAGTCTGAGAGTGAAGGTGCTGTTCAATTAACCAATTATTTCGATAAGGCAGGTAAATTGGATACTATGATAGTTTCAAAATCGTTGGCGTTGGACGATATGACAGAGAAAATGCCTGCAATTACCACGCAAGTGTCAGATAAGATTGCAGCCAAGGAAAAACAGATGAAGACAGAAGAGTTAGCCGTAAAGAAAGCGGTAGAAGAAAAGCTCTTAGCAGAGCAACAAGCCAAGAAATCCGAAGAAGAACGCATTCTTGCCGAGCAAAAAGCCCAAGCAGCGGAGCAAGCGCGATTAGATTCTATTAACCAAACTGAACTAGTCGCGGCTAAGAAAGCCGAAGAAGAGCGTATTCTTACCGAGCAAAAAGCCCAAGCAGCGGAGCAAGTGCGCTTAGATGCTATTGCCCAAACTCAACTAGTTGAAGCTAAAAAAACCGAAGAAGGACGCATTCTTGCTGAAGAACAGGCTAATGCTGCCGAAAAAGCTCGCGTAGATGCGATTGCCCAAACTGAACTAGTGGAAGCTAAAAAAGCCGAAGAAGGACGCATTCTTGCCGAAGAACAGGCTAATGCTGCCGAAAAAGCTAGCTTAGATGCTATTGCCCAAACTGAACTGGTTGCAGCTAAGAAAGCCGAAGAAGAACGCATTCTTGCCGAAGAACAGGCTAATGCTACCGAACAAGCGCGCTTAGATGCTATTGCCCAAACTGAACTAGTTGCAGCTAAGAAAGCCGAAGAAGGACGCATTCTTGCTGAAGAACAGGCTAATGCTGCCGAAAAAGCTCGCTTAGATGCTATTGCCCAAACTGAACTAGTTACCGCCCGAAAAGCCGCAGAGGAACTTCAAAAAGCAGAACAACAAAATATAGATTGGCTTGCTAAAGCGTCCATTTTAGCACGAATGGATTCATTAAAGCGTTCCAAAGAAATGGTAGATTTGGTTCTTCAAAAGCAGCTTGCCGAAAAAGCTCGTTTGGCCAACGACTCAATGGAAGCCGTTGCGGCCTACCAAGAAGAACTAAGAATTGCACAAGTACAAGCACTAAGAGAAGATCAAGAACGTCAGCTACAAACTGAAGCGTTCAAACTGAAAGCGCAGCAAAATCTTAGTAATATGGATTCGTTGCTGAAAGTGCAAGAACTAGAGTTGGCTGCCCTAGCATTAGAAGAAAAGGCAAACCTTGAAAAAGCCCAGCAATCTGCAGCATTCGAAGAAACTAGATTGCTATTAGAACAGCAGCAAGCCTTGCTAAACATGAAGGCAGCAAAGCAGCAAAGTGAACAAGACGCCAAAGATTTAGCTGAGGCCAAGCGAATGGCTGAAGAAGAACGTATGAACAAATTGGTGGCGCAAGACGTGAAAGCACAATCGGTAGATACCGTTGCCAATCTTGCAGAGGTGAAACAGGCCGAAGAGGATGCACGAAAAGCTGCGGAGTTGAGCGTTTTGAACATTAAAGAAAAGGAGCTTGCTGAGTTAGAACACAAAGCTGAGATTGAAAAACAGCAAAAAGAACAAGAAGCTTTTGAGCGCGATTTGGAAAAAGCCCGTGTTGAATTGCGCTTAGCTGTTGAGAAACAAGAACAGGAGGAGGCTTTGGTAAAAGAGAAGAAACAAGCGATTTTAGCTACGGAGCGTGCGCGCTTAGATTCGTTGGCCGAGATAGAGTCCAAGTTACTCATATTCAAAGAGCGTGAGGCGATTAAAACCGAAGCAATTGTGCCTGTTGCTGCGGAGCAAGATTCCTCTGAAACCCTAACGGATGCTGAAATATTCAAGCAAACCATTGCCCGAATTGAAGCGCAGCGTAAGCAAAAGGAAGAACAGGTGAGGTTGAAGGCCGATGAGGAGGCTACCCAACGCATTAAAGTTACCGAAGCGAAATCATTTGCCGAGAGAAAAGCCATGGATGAAGCCCTGATTCAGGCTAAAACTTCGGGTGATACCGCCAAAGTGAAAGAGCTTGAGTTGGCTGTAGAAACAAAGAAAAAGGAAGCTAGTGCCGCTGCTGATACCGGTGCGTTAAGTGAAAAACTGAGAAGCGATGCCAACCCGAATGTTTATTTGGCAGAGATGCAAAAGGCCGAGCAAGCCATAGCTAACGATAAGAAAACAGTTGCAAATAAAGATTACACCCTAAAATCAATGCCCGAAATGGTGCAAACTAAAGCATTGGAACCGCAAGCGGTAAAAGTGGAAAGTAGCATCATCGTAAAGGAGTCTAAAATTGATGAAGATAGACGTATTGTAGATGAGCATCAAGCCATTGCAAAAGTAGAAGAAGCGAAATTGGCCGATCGAATCAAACAGGACCGCGAAGCACTAGGATTGCATGACCAAGCCCTTGCAGAAGAATTGCGTCAAGCCGAGCGCCAGGCTGTTACTAAAGGAAAACAAGTGGTGCAGGTGGCCGCTCCTCAAGTGGAAAAGCAGGATAGCGTGACAGCGCCAGCGCAGGTATCAGAACCAGAAAAGGAAGTAGCTTTAGAAGTGAAAACTGAGGTAAAACCGTTGGAAATGGTGGTAGAATCCGTTGCTGTTGTGAAAGAAGTTGAGGTGGTGAAAGAGGAGCCAAACGTGGAAGTAGCGACACCAACATCTAAAGTAGAACGTACGGTTGTTACGGAACAAAAGCCAGTAACAACAGCAGATGTAGACACAACTACTACCAAAACCGCCACTCAAGTTTTCTTAGAATCAGTGGCTAAGTTAGAAGCAGAGCGCAAAGCCAAAGAGCAACAACAGCAGGTGGTGCAAACTCCTGAAGTGGCTGTTGCGCCTCAGTCCGAAATTGAAGAGCCAAAAATCGCCCCAGTCCCAGTAGCGGAAACCGTTTCTTCTCGCCCAGTTGCAGCAAATACTGCTGGTCGTCCTGCTGCATTGCGCAATTATTCCAACCGTAAGCCCAGTTTTGAAGCAATTGAAGATAATGAACAACGTCTGTTAATTCAGCGAATGGCAGCCGAAGACAAAGGTCGCATTGCAGTTCAAAAAAGATTGGAAAATGCCAAAATGACTGATGCTAATGCATCGTCAAAACTGGAGCAATTCCAGCGTTCGCAAGATGTAATGGCCACCATGAAACCCTCAAATGCTCGCGAGGAATATCAACCCCAAGCATTCAATCGCGATGCGCTGCGAAAACGCAAAGGGGTAGATTATCACATAGCTGTGGCCTTGGCCGAAATTAACCTTTCCGAATCTGTGACAGAGGCATTGAGCGCTGAGCAAGGAGTTGCTACCAGTGTTGCTTCGTTTGATTTGTCAGTTGGCCATTATCGCACCCAAATGGACGCCCATGCTGAAATGTTGTTTCTAAAAGGAATTGGTTTTGAAAACAGCAAAATTGTTGTGCAATTGGATGGAAATAAAATTTCTCTTGAAGAAGTGAAGAAAGTATTATTTGTCGACTAGTTTTGTATTCTCTTCGAATAAATAGCTAATTTCATCGGCAAAATAAAGTACTATGGATTTGAATACCCTGTTTCCGAACCAATATGATGAGGATGTACTAATTGCCGAAGAATTGGAGGCGATTGTGCAGTCTGCCAAAACCTTGATAATTCATAATGACGACTTCAATTCGTTTGATTTTGTGATTGAAACACTTATAGATGTTTGCCGTCACAATCCGTTGCAAGCAGAACAATGCACCTACATCATTCATTACAGTGGTAAGTGTGCAGTGAAAACCGACATGTTCAAGCGTTTGCAGCCGTTGTGGGCAGAAATTACCAAACGTGGAATTACGGCTACCATTGAGGACATTCCCGAAATGAACTAATGCTGGGAATAATCATTGCCATTTTATTACTGGGAGTTTTGCTTTTATTGCTCGAAATCTTGTTTGTGCCCGGCACTACCGTTGTGGGCATAGGAGGTTTGGTGTTGCTGGCCATAGGTATCTATCTTGCGTATGCCACCCAAGGAGCACGCGTGGGGCATATCGCAGTGTCATCGTCCACAGTGGTTGTTGTTTTAGCACTCATTGTACTTCTTAAAGGAAAAACATGGGAACGTTTGGCCTTAAAAGACACCATAACGGGCGTTTCGGGGCAAGTGGCTACGGATGTTGTGATTATTGGTGAAAAAGGAACTACGGTAGGCCGACTAAATCCTTCAGGAAAGGCTAACTTTGGAGACCAAATAGTGGAAGTGCACACCTCTGGCGATTTTATAGATGGTGACACTCCAATTGAAGTAGTGAAAGTGACCCAAAACCGAATTCAAGTTCAACGTATCTAAACCCACCAGACTATGGCATTGCCCATTTTAATTGCGCTTGTTGTTTTTGCCGCTGTGTTCATGTGGCTGTTTTTTTATTATGTACCCATTGGCCTATGGATAACTGCCATTTTCTCTGGCGTTCCTGTTGGTATAGGTGCATTGATTGGCATGCGGTTTCGTAAGATTCCACCAGATGTTATTGTTGGTGGACTTATAAATGCTACCAAAGCTGGGCTTCCAATAAACTGCGACCAACTGGAAACGCACTATTTAGCTGGTGGTAATGTTCAAAAGGTGATTAACGCACTTATTTCAGCTGCAAAAGCCAACATTCCGCTAGATTTTAACATGGCTACCGCCATAGATTTGGCAGGTCGCGATGTGCTCTTGGCAGTACAGATGTCTGTAAATCCCAAGGTGATAGACACACCGCCTGTTACTGCTGTAGCCAAAGACGGCATTCAGCTTATAGCTAAAGCGCGTGTTACCGTGAGAGCAAATATTAAACAATTGGTGGGTGGAGCAGGGGAGGACACCATTTTGGCTCGCGTTGGCGAAGGAGTAGTATCGTCAATTGGCTCGGCTACATCGCACAAACAGGTGCTCGAAAATCCAGATTCCATTTCGAAATTGGTTTTGGCTCGTGGATTAGATTCGGGTACAGCTTTCGAAATTCTTTCAATTGACATTGCTGACGTAGATATCGGGAAAAACATTGGTGCCGAATTGCAAATGGATCAAGCTGAAGCTGATAAAAACATTGCCCAAGCCAAAGCAGAAGAGCGCAGAGCAATGGCCGTAGCCTTAGAGCAAGAAATGAAGGCAAAAGCACAAGAGGCTAGAGCCAAAGTGATTGAAGCCGAGGTACAAATTCCACAAGCCATGGCAGAAGCTTTTCGCAATGGAACACTAGGCATTATGGACTACTATAAGTTTGAAAACATAAAAGCCGATACGGCCATGCGCGAATCCATTGCCAAATCTGGCGGATCAAGCAAAACTGAGAAGGAATAAGATTCTATAGGTTGGGTGCGGGGCTAGAGTGAGGGGTTGCTCTAGCCCCTTTTTTGCGCCCAAATTGCAAGCAAATTCAAGTGAATTCGTGGGGACTTATCCACGTCCTTTCAGGTTACGGTCAATTTCGCGTTTCACATCGTGGTCTTTGATGCTGTCGCGCTTATCAAACATCTTTTTGCCTTTTCCCAATGCTATGTTTAGCTTAGCATAGCCTGCATCTGCTATGAAAAGACGCGTTGGAATGATGCTCAATCCCTTGTCTTTCATTTTGTTGTTTAGCTTTTTAAGTTCCCGCTTGTTGAGGAGCAACTTGCGTTCGCGCTTAGGCTCGTGGTTGTTGTAGCTGCCTTGTTCATAGGGGCCAATATGCAAGTTAATTACCCACAATTCATCGTTTATCATGGTGCAATAGGCCTCATTGATGCTCACATCTTTATTGCGTATGCTTTTTATCTCGGTACCAAAAAGCTGCATACCAGCGGTAAATTCTTCAAGAAAGGCATATTCAAACTTGGCAGTGCGATTAGTGGCTATTACTTCCATTAGCTTTTGGCTATTACGTCTTCGCGAACTATTGTTTTAATTCCATCCACTTTTTTGAGGTTAGCAATAAGGTTGTTGAGGTGGGCTACTCCGTCTACTAACACTTTGATATGGCCTTCAAATATGCCATCGTTGCTATCAAACGCAATACTTTTCATGTTTACGTTCAAATCCTTGGAAATCACCTTGGTAATGGAGTTTACTAAGCCCACATCGTCAATGCCTTTGATGAGCAACGCGGTTACAAATGAAGTGTGATCATCCTTATTTGCCCAATGGGCTGGCACTACACGATAGGCATAGTTGCTGTGAATGTTGATGGAGTTGGGGCAGCTAGTACGGTGTATTTTGATACCTTCGTTGATAGTTACAAATCCAAAAACGTCATCTCCGGGAATGGGAGTGCAGCATTTTGCAAGGGTAAAATCAACACGCTGACTGGCATCGCCAATCACTATCATATCCCCTTTTTGGGGCAAATTGCTTTCAGTAGTGGCTTTTTTAATCTCCTCGTTGGCCGAAATTTTCTTGCGGAATACGTTGTACCACTTGCCAGACGATTTGTCTTGCTCCACAAAATCGCGGATGTCTTTGAAATCTATTGTTCTGCGGGCAACTTTGATAAACAAATCTTGACTTGTTTGTAAGCGAAAGTGCTTGCAAATCTTGTTAGTCAAGTCGTTGTCGAGATTACTTTTCCATTGCTTCATTTTGCGGTCAAGCAATTCTTTGCCTTCTACAGCTTCTGCTCTACTTTCTTCTTTTAGAGCTTGTTTTATGTTCGATTTGGCCTTGGCTGTTACAACAAAACTCAGCCAGTCTTCCTTAGGTTTTTGCTTGCTACTAGTAAGTACTTCCACCTGGTCGCCACTTTTTAGTTCGTGGCTAATGGGAAATAGCTTGCCATTTATTTTGGTACCAATGCAACGCATTCCCACAGCGCTGTGAATGTCGAAGGCAAAATCTAACGCTGTTGCACCCACCGGAAGTGTTTTTACTTCTCCCTTGGGGGTGAAGACGAAAATTTCTTCGGCAAACAGATTCAGCTTAAAATCGTCAATAAAGTCGATGGCATTAGGGTCTGGGCTTTCCAATAACTCGCGAATGCGCGAAAGCCAGCCGTCAAGGCTATTCTCGGGTGTCTTAGCCGCACCAGCTTGTTGCGATGTATCCTTATATTTCCAGTGGGCTGCCAATCCTTTTTCTGCAATTTCGTCCATACGGGTTGTGCGTATTTGCACCTCAACCCATTTACCCGTTTCGCTCATCACAGTGGTGTGTAGTGATTCGTAGCCATTGCTTTTGGGCTGGCTCACCCAATCGCGAAAGCGAGAAGGGCTGGGCACATAATGTCCTGTAACGACAGAATAGGCTTTCCAGCAATCCGATTTCTCGGTTTCTAAAGCACTATTCATAATGATGCGAATAGCAAAAATGTCGTAAACCTCTTCAAAGGGTACGCCTTGCTTTTTCATCTTTCGGGCAATGGAATATACCGATTTGGTTCGGCCTTTTATGTCGTATTCCAACCCTGTTTCGTTCATGGATTGAATAATGGGTAGGCTAAACTTGTTGATGAAGCGGTTACGTTGTTTTTCGGTATCCTTTAGTTTCGAGTTAATTTCTTCGTAAAGTTCAGGCTCAATATACTTAAATGAAAGATCTTCTAATTCGGTCTTAATTGCATATAAACCAAGTCGATGCGCTAATGGTGCATAGATGTAAAGTGTTTCGGAAGCAATCTTTAGCTGCTTATCTCTACGCATCGAATCTAGGGTGCGCATGTTGTGCAACCTGTCTGCCAGCTTAATAAGAATAACCCGAATATCGCTGCTCATGGTAAGCAGCATTTTGCGAAAATTCTCGGCTTGCATGCTTTTATCCTCCTGCATGTCGAGCACCACATTCAGCTTAGTGAGGCCATCAATAATGGTAGCCACCTTGTCGCCAAACATTCTCCGCATATCCTCTACGGTAAGTTCGGTGTCTTCCACCGTATCGTGAAGCAGGGCACAAATAATAGACTTGGCGCCCAAGCCTATCTCGCTAGTTACAATTTCAGCAACGGCTATTGGATGATAGATATATGGTTCGCCCGATTTTCTGCGCATGTCCTTGTGCGCATCCAAAGCCACATCAAATGCCTTGCGCACCAACTTTAGATCGCCTTTGGCCTCATTTTTCTTTGCAGCCCGCAGCAGCCTGCTATAAGCCTTAAGAATATCCCGTTTCTCCTGTTCGGAATCTATAATAGGGGTAGTGCTCTCCATAGTGCAAAGGTAGGAGGAGGGCTAATGATAAACCAACAGACCAGTGTTGTTTTCAACACTAGCTATCCAATCATTTTTGATAAGGAAAATGCTTCCCTTAAAGCCTAAAATAAAGGTTGTCTTTGTTCGATAGGCTTACCCATTCATCGAAATCAAGAATTCCTCATTGCTTCGTGTAGTTATCAAGCGGCTTTTAAGAAACTCCATCGCTTCCACAGGGTTCATATCGGCCAAGTGATTGCGCAATATCCAAGTGCGTTGAAGCATCTCTTTATCCATAAGCAAATCGTCACGCCTTGTGCTTGATGCCACAATATCAATGGCAGGGAATATGCGCTTGTTCGATATTTTGCGATCCAACTGAAGTTCCATGTTGCCAGTGCCTTTGAATTCCTCGAAGATTACCTCATCCATTTTAGAACCAGTATCGATTAGGGCTGTAGCAATGATCGTGAGCGAGCCTCCACCTTCAATATTACGCGCTGCGCCAAAGAAACGCTTAGGTTTTTGCAAGGCATTGGCGTCTACACCACCGCTCAATACCTTGCCCGAAGCAGGCTGAACGGTATTGTAGGCACGTGCCAATCTTGTGATACTATCTAGCAGAATAACCACGTCATGACCGCATTCTACCAAGCGTTTGGCTTTTTCAAGAACCATATTCGCCACTTTAACATGGCGATCGGCTGGTTCGTCAAACGTAGACGAAATCACTTCGGCATTCACGTTACGCGACATGTCAGTTACCTCCTCGGGCCGCTCGTCTATGAGCAGGATAATCATGTAAACCTCAGGATGATTCTCGGCTATAGCATTGGCCAAATCCTGCAAGAGTACAGTTTTACCCGTTTTTGGTTGGGCCACTATCAATCCGCGTTGACCTTTGCCAATTGGGCAAAACAAATCCATAATACGTGCTGAAATAGAGGCCCGCGCATTTGGAGCAATATTGAATTTCTGGTTAGCAAACAAAGGTGTAAGGTGCTCAAACGAAACCCTGTCGCGCACATAGCCTGGGTCGCGGCCATTGATGCGCTCCACCTTAATAAGCGGGAAATACTTTTCGCCCTCGCGTGGTGGACGCACCGCTCCTTTTACAGTATCACCTACTTTCAGTCCGTAGGTTTTTACCTGTGCGGTAGACACATACACATCATCTGGCGAAGCCAAATAGTTGTAGTCGGAAGAACGTAGAAACCCGTATCCATCGGGCATCAACTCCAACACACCTTCACATATTATCTCCGAATCAAAGCTATATGCAGGTTCGCGCACCTCTTGCGTACGTTCTTGCTGGCGCGGTTGGTTGTTGCCTCTTTCGCCATTGTTGCGGTTTTCGTTGTTTCCACGATTTTCACCATTTCCGCGCTGATCGCCATTGTTACGTGGCTCACGCTGTTCGCGTCCATCGCGTTGGCGGTTATCTTGCTGCCTGCCATCGTTTTGACGGGGCTCATGTGGTCCATTGGTGTTGCGTGGTTCACGTTCGCGCCCATCGCGTTGACGGTTTTCATGTTGCCTAGGCTCAAACTGTCTCGGTTCTTGAGCTTTTGCTTCTTGAGGAGTTTCGTTTGATGCAGTAGGTTGATCCTGACGCTCGTCCGCATTGCGTAAAGGCCGTTCTCTGTTGGACTGACTTTGCGTTCTATTTCCTCCACCTGGAACCACCAAACGTATCCGCGGGCGTGGTGCTTGCGGTTCGCTAGCAGCTGGTTCGTCAGAGGTAATAGTTTGTTGTTCAATTTTTGGTTCAGATACCACTATTGCTTCGGCTGCAATAGCTTCTACCGCAACTGGTACTGGGGTTACTGCTTCAACAGCAACGCGAACCCGTTTTTTCTTGGCTGGCGCTTCTTCTGCCACCACAACAGCTTCAGATTTCGCTGGTTTTGGTGCTGCTTCTGGTGCTGCTTCTGGAGCTTTATTGCCAGCAAGAATTGCCTGAATCAGGTCATTTTTCTTTAAACCAGTGGCATTGGATAGCTCAAGTTTTTCAGCAATACTCTTTAGCTCAGAAACGAGCATATTAGACAGGTCGGCTTTGTCGAACATTAAGGAATGATAAGTTATAGACTAAGAAGGAGGCAATAGAAAATTTGCCTAATTAGGATTATAAGTCAGTACGTCTTAAAAACGGATTGCAACCCACATCGTCAGTAGTGACCGGAGAAGGATTGCGCTGCAATATTACGAATATTCGGAGTAATACACTTTTTTATAAAAAATAATTGAATTTAACCGTATTCCTGCATCTGAGGCGGATTCTGTTCCTTTGTACGCACAATTTTATACTATAGATTCCATGATACAACGTGTTCAAACCATTTACCTTGTTGTAGCAGCAGTGCTGCTCGCCTTACCCATGATGCTGCGCATGCCACTATTCTCACTCACTGTGACCGATGGCGCTTACCAACTTTACCCAGCGAGCGTGGTTTTTAACGGAGTAGAAGTGATGCAGACCATTGCCGTGTTGGCATCCATTACCATTGCGCTGTTGCTAGTGGTATACGCAATAATGCAGTTTAAGAATCGCAGCTTTCAGTTAAATCTTATCAAGGTTTCCATTCTGTCGCAATTGGTTTTCCTCGTTATGGTGTTCTTCTATTTGGATAAAGCAAAAGAAGTAGCCTCTGCCCAATTGCTTGTGGATGCAGTGCCCACAATTACCTACAGTCCTTTGCTGTCAGCACCAGTGGTGGCTATATTTCTTAGCATGTTGGCCATTCGCTCCATTAAAAAAGACGAGGCCCTGGTTCGCTCTGCCGATAGATTGCGGTAGATTAACCTACGGCTTCGCGGGAAGCACCTTTGCTGCCACTTTTCCGAAACCGATACGAATGCCATCCTTTTCGCAACGGCCTTTCATTATCACGGTATCGCCATCCTGGATAAACTTGCGTTCCGAACCATCAGGCATAGCAATAGGTTTGGTGCCTTTCCATGCCAATTCTAGCATAGAACCATAGCTATCGGGTGTTGGACCGCTTATGGTGCCCGATGCGCACAGATCGCCCACGCGCATGTTGCAGCCATTTACAGTATGATGCGCCAATTGCTGGGCCATGCTCCAATACATGTGCTTAAAGTTGGAACGACTAACAGTAAACGCCTCCTTACCTTCAGGAGCAATTTGAACCTCAAGCGCAATATCAAAGTTGTGGTTGCCATTGCTCTGCAAATAAGGCAGCACTTCGGGTTCTTGCTTTGGACTTGCGGTTCTAAAAGGCTCCAATGCATCCATAGTCACAATCCATGGCGATACATGCGAAGCAAAGTTTTTGGCAAGAAAAGGCCCTAATGGAACATATTCCCATTTCTGCAAATCTCTAGCGCTCCAATCGTTGAATAACACCATTCCAAATATGTGATTTTCAGCATCATTAACCGATACAGAATCACTCATTGGATTGGATTTGCCCACAATAAAAGCCATCTCCAATTCGAAATCGAGTTGGCTTGAAGGCCCAAACGTAGGGACAGCAACATCATCGGCTTTGGTTTGTCCTTTTGGTCGATGAAATGAAGTGCCGCTGATTACGATAGAAGATGCACGCCCATGATAGCCTACAGGCAAATGCAACCAATTCGGAAGCAAAGCATTGGCTGGGTCGCGAAACATGGTGCCTACATTGGTAGCGTGTTCGCGGCTGCTATAGAAGTCGGTGTAGTCGCCAATGTGCACAGGCAAGTGCATTTGCACATTGCGCATTGGAATCAATGCTTTGAACGTTAAAGCCTCGTTGTCTTGCAATTCATTATTTTCGACAGACAGCAATTCTATAATGCGATTGCGCGTTGCCGTCCACATTGGTCTGCCTAATGCTATGTAATCATTGAGCACAGGCCGTTCGAAAATACCATAGGGCAAGCGAATGCCGTCAAACAAACCAACAGCTTGAATTGCAGTTAAGTCAAGCACCTTATTTCCAATAGCCACGCCAGCCCGAGGCCCTTTGCCCGCGCTAAAAATGCCAAACGGGATATTGTGAATGGTGAAATCTGATTGCTCTGGAACATCAATCCAACTTTTCATAGGTCATTTTCTTAGGACGACAAAAGTAAGGGATACGCATTCGCAACAGGGTTTCCAATTGTACACACAGAGTCCAGTAACTTTGCAGTTCTCTATGAAGCTACTGCGCACAGTTTTCCTTTCTGTTCTGGTGTTTTGCTTTCTAAGTATTGCAGTGCTTGAAGTTTCGTTTCGGTTGTTTGCTCTTGATTCACCTGAAATAGAAACCGAACATGATGAGAAGAAAAACCAGAATCATTCAAGCTATTACGCACAGAATAGCTTCGGTTTATGGGAAGCGTATGTGGAAGGTGCGCCCTACGAACGCGGTGAACAGCTTGGCAAGCTTGCCAAAAGCCAAGTGCAAGAACAAGAGGGGCATTTTATTGCTCAAATCCGCAGGTTAGTGCCGAGCGAATTGGCGCTTCGCACGTTGAAGTATGGCGTTTCGCTTTTCAATCGCAACATGAATGACCATTTTACCTCGGAGTATCAACAAGAGATTTCGGGAATTAGCATGGCATTTAATACTGATAACGATTGGATAGCGCCTGCTTATGCTCGCGTGATGAACTATCATGCGGCCCACGATATTGGCCATGCGCTGCAAGATTTGAGCATTGTAGGCTGCACATCGTTCGCAGCTTGGGACGCATCTAGCGCAGATTCCACGCTAATCATCGGGCGCAACTTCGATTTTTATATGGGAGATGATTTTGCCAAGGACAAGTTGGTTTTATTTCTTAGGCCCGATAGCGGTTATGCGTTTGCGAGCGTCACCTGGGCTGGATTTATGGGCGTGGTGAGCGGAATGAACGAACATGGTTTGGTGGTCACCTTAAATGCGGCTAAGTCGTCCGTTCCCACGGGTTCCAAAACGCCTATTTCTATTCTTGCTCGCGAGATATTGCAGTATGCGCGAACTATTGATGAGGCTTTTGCCATTGCCAAATCGCGGCAAACCTTTGTTTCGGAGTCTATTCTTATTGGAAGCGCTGCGGATGGGCGAGCGGCTATTATCGAAAAATCGCCTGATGCCATTGGGTTGTTTACACCATCGGGAAACACGTTGGTAAGTTCCAATCACTATCAGGGTGAGCCGTTTGTTCGCGATTCCATCAACGTGCAAAACATCCGCCTGAGCGATTCCAATTATCGCTTTCGAAGAATGAGCCAATTGTTGGAGGCCAATCTGCCAATAACTCCAGCTGCTTCGGCTGCCATGCTTCGCAACCAAAAAGGCATGGATGGCGCAAACCTCGGCATGGGCAATCCCAAGGCTATCAATCAACTATTGGCGCATCATGGGGTTGTTTTTCAACCAGAAAAAGGATTGATGTGGGTAAGTGCCAATCCATTTCAATTGGGAGAATTGGTGTGCTACGATTTGAATCGGATTTTTAAGCAAGATGGTGCTGCAATTTTGAATGGGTTGTCCACTGATTCGCTTAATATCCTAGCTGACCCCTTTTTAGAATCGCAGGAATACGAGCAGTTTTTGCGTTTCAAAGCAACGAAACAGCGCATTTTCGATTTCTTAGTGTATGGAAGAGGCACAGACCTAACCCCAACAGAGGAACAGGCATTTTTGGCCAGCAATCCGAAGAGCTACATTACGCATCAACTATTGGGCGAATTGCAGTTGAACCGCGAGCAAAACGCTAAAGCTGTGGTTTATTTTAAACAAGCGCTCGCCCTTGAAGTGGCATCGGAAAACGATAGGGCATGGCTTCGAGATAAGATAGCAGAGGCCCAGAAAGAATAGGTGCTTTGGGGTATGGATGGTAGCAAAGACGCTGCCAAATATCCCGTTCCGAAGTTTCGGGACTTCGGGAGGCCCTATGGAAAAGACCCTAGTGCCAGCACTGGACTGCTTGTCGCGGGCGGTGTGGGTACTGCTTGGAATGGTTTCGCCACAACAAAGTAGCATTCTAAGTTGAGTCGGAAAGGTTCCGCCAGAGTAAGTTCAATAAGCCTTGTAATGTCTACCGAAACAACTGATAGGAAATTATGGGAGAGGTTTAGAAAGACTAGGAGCTTGCCCGCCTTGAGGGCTTATTTATCCAACTTCCCTTGCTTCACCATATCGCCAAACACATTCCACAGGCTTTCATTGGGTACGTTGGCTTCTATTACCAAGGGTTCTTTTTTTACGGGATGCTCCAATTCTAACCTGCGCGCATGCAAATGAATGGATGCATCAACGTTAGACCGTGGTGCGCCATATTTCAAATCGCCTTTAATGGGACAACCAATTTTGCTAAACTGCGCCCGAATTTGATGGTGACGTCCAGTTTTTGGGTACACTTCCAACAGCGAATAATTGTCTGATGCAGCAATCATCTTGTAGTTCAGCTCGCAATACTTGGTGTATTTCTCTTCTTTAGTAAATGCCTTGCTGATGTTCTTTTCCTGATTCTTGCGCAGATAATGCACCAGTTTGCCGTTCTCTACTTCTGGTCGAGCTGTGGTGATAGCCCAATACACCTTTTTCACTTCTCTATCGGCAAACATTTTATTGAGGCGAATGAGGGCTTTGCTTGTTTTCGCAAACAATACCACGCCACTCACGGGCCTGTCTATGCGATGCACCACGCCCAAAAAGGCTTCACCTGGCTTCTTGTAGGTGTCGCGGATGTATTGCTTCACCATCTCGTCCAGACTTATATCGCCTGTAATATCGCCTTGTACAAGCACACCGCTGGGCTTATTCACGGCTATTAGATGATTGTCTTCAAAGAGAACTTCAATACTAATGGCAGACATAATTGGTTGGAATGATGAGATGAAACCTCCTGATACAAAGGATGGTGAGATGTGATGCGACTGGGTCTATGAATTACTGCAGAATTCAAAACTCGAATTCGGCAATGCTCAAAAGAGTAGTTGCTAGTACTGTTCCTTGCTATTGGGGAAATCTTTGGCACGAACGTCAGCAATGTAGCGCTGCACCGCAATGGTCATGTCTTCGTGCAAATTGAGGTATCTGCGCAAAAAACGAGGGCTGAATTCTTGATTCATACCCAACATATCATGCGAAACAAGCACTTGACCATCAACGCCATTTCCAGCGCCAATACCAATGATTGGTACATCCAATTCTTTGGCTACACGTGTTGCCAGTTTGGCGGGTACTTTTTCTAACACAATGGCGAAACAACCATATTCTTGAAGCAAATGGGCGTCTTCTACTAATCGCTTAGCTTCTTCATCTTCCTTTGCCCGAACTGTATACGTTCCGAATTTGTAGATACTTTGAGGAGTTAGTCCCAAATGACCCATCACTGGAATGCCTGCTGAAAGAATGCGTTCTACAGATTCCTTAATTTCTCGACCACCTTCCAATTTCACAGCATGCGCACCCGATTCTTTCATAATGCGAATGGCCGATGTGAGGGCCTCTTTCGAATTGCCTTGATAGGATCCAAATGGCAAATCCACAACCACCAATGCGCGCTGCACTCCGCGTATTACCGATGCCGCGTGATAAATCATTTGGTCTAACGTAATAGGCAAGGTGGTTTCGTGCCCTGCCATTACATTCGATGCCGAATCGCCTACCAAAAGGATGTCAATACCAGCTTGGTCTAGAATACGAGCCATGGTGTAGTCATAGGCCGTTAGCATGGGAATTTTCTCCCCATTGCGCTTCATTTCTAGCAATACGTGGGTCGTAACCCGTTTCACACTTTTATGTACAGACATTAGTCGGCTTTAATTTTTGCGGGTCTCACTGCAACAGGCAAAGGCTTCGAAGTATTTGTAGTTTTTTTCTCAGCTTTTGGTGTGGCAGCAACTGGTGTTGGTTTCGTTTCAGCTTTTGGCTTAGTAGCTTCTGCTGGAGTGGCGGTTTCAGTTTTAGCTCCTGGTGTTGGAGTTAAAGCCTTGTTAGGATTGTAATTCTTCTTTTCCCATTCCTGCTGTTCTTCCGTAAGCTTCTTATCCAGCAATTCGGCTTCTATTTCCTTTTTTGTGGTTAATGCTTCTTTTGCTTCCCGTTCTACTTTATCCTTTTCTGCTTTTTTGATGGATTTATCCAAAAGTACCAACTTTAGTTTATTGTAATTGGCATGGGTTAGTTTTAGAGAATCACGATATACCTGCACTTGAGATTCTAAACGCTCATTCTTTACAATTTCAAGTTTCAGATTTTCAGCCAACGTAAGAAAGGCGTCTTCGTCTATATCAATCAAAACTTGGTCTCTAAACTCCACCAATTGCTTATTTTGAATAACCATCCGTTCGTTTTCAGCTATTAGTCTGCCAACTTCTTCTTCCAACACGCTTACAGCTTTTTGGCGCTCGGTTTGACATTCCTTTAAACTGCGATCTTTCTGTTCGGTTTCATAGCGTTGTTTGGCTAAAAGTTCAGACAGGCTCATTTTTTCCTGCTGTTTTTCTTTTCTGCCTTCCAATTCCCCAAGTTCTTCGTTGGTAGAATAAACATAGAAGAAATCGGCTTTGGCTTTAGTGTTTGGACCAACTAATAATCCCATTTCGCCTGGTCCATAATCGGCAACATCAAATGATTTCGCCAGTTTTTTATTGATGTACACATCTATTTGCGGCAGTGCCACACGAATATCCAATTCATTGTAGTCCTCGCGTGCGTTCAAAAGGTTTGACTTAACCCAGCCTTGCTCTTCTGGTGTACCAGTAATGTTTCTGTAATACGCCCCAATAAGTTGTTTTATGCGGTATTGTTTAAACTTGTTGAATTCTACCACAATGGCACCTTTTCCATCGCGTTGCGCCAAGCAGATTATACCAATAGATTGGTCGGACACTTCTGATGGACCCAATTTCATTTTGGCCAATATGTTGAACACCTTGAGTTCATTTTTCCATTTTGTAACAAACGCATAGGCAGATGAAACATTGTTGCGGTGCATGAACAAGTCACCATTATCTGGCATGTAGAGATTTTCTACGGTAGTCATGTAGGTCCAATTCTCATTCTGGTCAGAGAATTCTTCACGTAATTGCAAGCTACTGTAGTCTAAAGCAATTGGGTTTTGTGCGGCCAACGCAAATGATATGCACAACATAAGAACAGTCAAAACGCACGGTCGAATCATTCGGAGAACTGTGTTAAATTGGAATCTAAAGATGCAAAGCTATAAAAGGAAAGGGGAAAAGACGATTTCTTAGCGTTTGTTTGTTGCCAACCACCTGCCTATTGACATCTTTTGTCATGCAAATGAAAGGTTATCTTTGCGCACCTTAAAAAATAAATATGTTGCGTTTTGCGTTTCTAGTACTCTCCACTAGTGTGTTGTTTAATTCGTGCTCCACGGAGTTTGAGTTAGCTGGTCAATATGTGGATAGGGCAGTTGTGTATGGCTTGCTCGACCCGATCGATAATCCTAGCAATGGTGGAACTGGACATCTATTTCGAGTTCAAAAGATGTTTCTTGGCCAAGCTTCGGCATTTGACATGGCATTGGTTCCAGATTCTTCATATTTCTCCGTTGAGGCACTTCACGTAAATTTAGTAGAGTATGATGGAGATGGGGGAGAAGTGCGGTTCCCAATGGATACCATTACCATTTCCAATAAGGATATGGGAGATCCAAGCGATGAGGATTTTGATTTTTTTGCTCCAAAACAACGGTTGTATAAATCAATTCACAATATTGATTCGGAATTGGAATATGGAATTGAAATCATAAAGCGAGACTTAACTACGCAAGACACCATTTACAGTGCTGATGCGCGAACTGCTATAGTTGATGTGTCGCCATTCCGTTTCGAAAATCCATCTTCAACATCTCCACTTCCGCAGCAAATTGATATTTATAGCTCTAGTTCTCAGACTTATAAAGATTACACATTGCGGTATAGAACAGCCAATAATGCTGCAATGTATGAAGTGTGGTTGCGTTTTCATTACCGTGAAATAATCAATGGGGTTCAAACCGAAAAATCGGTGGAGTGGTTAGCAGCACGTGCCGAACCAGCTGGAATACTCGGAGGTCAAAGCACGCAAGTTCCGCTAAGTGGCGAGGCTATTCTTGCTAAAATTGGCGCTTTAGTTCCGCAAAACCCTGATGTATTACGCATCATAGGGATAGAGCGCGTGCCAGCAGGAACTCAAAATCGTGACTTAGATATCATTGTGCGAATGGGTGGTCAAGGTCTTTTTGACTTTATCACAATCAACAATTCTAGCAACACCAGCGCTGTGCAAGACAAGCCAACCTTTACCAATATCAATAACGGTTTGGGGTTATTCTCTTCAAGGTCGGAAATCACCTATGAAGCGGCATATTTTCCCTCACAAACCTTACAGGTTATTGAGAGCAGCCCATACACCGCTGGACTCAACTTTACGCAAGAGTAACTACCTCGTAAACACCCAGTTTGTATCGTCTGATAAGGTTTCGGTATAGCGATAACCACCGCCATTAAAGTCTTTCAATTCTTCGGGATTGTTAATTCTATTGCGAATAGCAAAGCCTGCCATCATACCACGGGCTTGTTTTATATACAGAAAAAGCGATTTAAGTTGGCCATTCTTCAAGTCTTTGAAAGATGGAGTAATCACATTGGCTTGAAGTTTTTTGGTGTTCACTGCTTTGAAGTACTCAGCAGAAGCCAAATTTATCACTGTGCTACTGCCCAATGTTTTAAGTTCCGCGTTGCATCTGTCCGCAATACTATCCCCCCAAAAGGAATATAAGTTCTTATTAGTTCCAACACTCAGTTTTGTCCCCATTTCCAATCGATAGGGTTTTATCAAATCTAAAGGTCGCAGCAATCCATGCAACCCACTAAGAATTCGGAGATTGTTTTGGGCAAATTCTAGGTCAGACTCAGTCATGTGATTGGCATCCATACCTTGATACACTTCGCCATTGAAGGCTAAGATGGCTTGTTTCAATTCTCCCTGAGTAAAATCCGTATTCCAAGAAGAATAGCGCTGCACATTTAACTGCCCCAAATCTTCGCTCAAATCCATAAGCTCACAAATTTTCTTTACGGAGAGCTTTTGCAAAGATTTAACTAGCTTTTCTGACTGAACAAGATTTTCTGGAATTGTAAAATCTGCAGTGAGGGTTTGATTGGCATAATCCAACTTTTTAGCGGGAGATAATAGGATTAGCATGCGCTATTAGTAATTATTCATTTATTAAACACACTAGAAACAAGCTTGTTCTGACCTGCTAAATATGCAAAAAAGACTATTGGTTGCGATAAAGTAAAAGTGACGAATAACATGTATGAATCGTTTTGTTTTTTTTCTAACATAATTACATGATTCAAGCAGAGTTTAACCAATATATTTGAAGCGCATTTATTCTACCTATGGTTGATTACGTTTCACTCTTAAAGGCAGTTGGGATTCAAACGTTAGTTATCCTAAGTATTTATTTAACTCTTCTTTTGTTTCTTCGTTGGTCCAAGTTTTATAGACTTACAACGTGCCCAGAATGCAACAGTCGACTTAGGCGTAAGAAGCGCAATAGTATAGATAAGTGGGTTCCTATTTTTACGTTGGGTATTTTACCAGTAAAACGGTATCGCTGCTATGCATGTTATTGGGAAGGACAATCTTTTAAACTCCCCACAGACCCTAAAAAGGGACAAGAGATTCTTGAGGATGATGACATAGATTGATTGGTCATGCTCTGTTGAAATTTAGCCTACGGTTCATCACAATCGCTTATCAAAGAAAACTCTAGGTTTTCGCTCGTTATCATCAAATTTTAAGCGGTCTATTTCTGTCTTTTCTGCTAAAATTATTCGAGGGCTAACCCGCAGTTTTGATGCTAAATGGTCTTTGACTTTGGTGGCAGCATCTTCGCCTCTTAGAGCAATACGCAACAAAACTTCGTCAAGTCCAAGTTCATCGCTATAGACCTCAATCACAAAAGCCACCACTTCATGCATGGTATTCAATTCGTCAATTATTGCATTTGGATAGAGCGATGTACCCCTAAACTTTAATAATTGTTGCCTGCGACCAACTACAGGGCCTAACCGAGGTGTATTACGTCCACACGAGCAAGTTTTGGTGTGCCAATGGCAAATATCTCCAGTGCGGTAACGCAACAACGGCATTCCTTGTACTCCCAACGGTGTGGCGACAACTTCACCAGCTTCTCCATCCGCAGCATGTTCGCCATTTTCTTTAAGGACTTCAACATATACGCGCTCGGGTTGAATATGCACACCTGATCCAGCCGAACATTCGGTGAAAGCTGTGGCCATCTCGGTGCTGGCATACGTTGAAAAGAGCGATACATTCCATTCGCCAGTGATGCGTTGCGCTAATATATTCGGGTTCAATTGGGCATCGCGCACAGGTTCTCCAATGCAAATAATACGCTTAACAGAAGTGGCATTAATGTCTATGCCTTGTTCTTTTCCATAGCGTATTAACCGTGGAAGAAATGAAGGAACTGCGATTAGTACTGTTGGCTTAAACTTCAAAATACTTTCCCATTGCATTTGCAAGGCGCCCGGACCAGAGCGAATAATACGTCCGCCTAATTCTTGCACTCCCAAAAAATAAGCAAGCCCAGCCATAAAGCGCTTGTCAATGGTCGTTAGCAATTGAAACGTATCGTCCGCAGTACATCCCGCAATGCGATACGAGCCAGCTTCGTTCTGCGCCAAACGCTGCAAATCGTGTGCGGTGAGATAATACGATACAGGATTGCCTAGGGTGCCACTCGTAGTAACAATATCACGCACATCTCGCATTGGCAATGCCAGGAATGCTTCATTTTCGCGAGCCAAGTCATCCTTTTCGGTATATGGCAAATCACGAAAATCATTCAAAGAACGCATGGCAAGCGCCTCGGCTCCAGCCCATTTGAGGTGTTCTTTGTAGAATGGACTATGTGCCAAAACATAAGCTACATGTTCTTGAAGGCTCTTTAGCCAATAATTTTCGCGTGCCATAGCACTTGTGTCAAGCGAGGGAAGAGACAAAACGATTATAGTTTTATTTGAGTTGCTGCGTTAAAAACTTCCCCGAAGTACGCCAATTCTCTGCTTTTAACACAACTTTGCAGCATCATGACATTCGTTTCACAACAACTCAAAAATATTCGCCAAGAATTGCCCAACCATGTCACATTGGTGGCTGTCTCTAAAACACATCCTGTCGAGCTAATCATGCAAGCCTATGGGGCTGGTCAGCGGCATTTTGGGGAGAACCGTGTCCAAGAAATGGTGGCCAAACATGCAGAAATGCCTCAGGATATTTTCTGGCATTTAATTGGGCATTTGCAGCGTAATAAGGTTGGTGAAATAGCTCCTTTTGTTCATCTTATTCATGGTATAGATTCCGAACGTTTGCTTTTGGAAGTGGATAAACAGGCTGGTTTGCATCATCGTATTATTGATGTATTGCTTCAGTTTCATATTGCTACAGAAGAAACAAAGTTTGGGTTTGAGCTAGAAGAAGCAGAAGCCATGCTGCGCTCAGAGCAAATTCAACGTTTAGCTCATGTGCGCATAGTTGGTGTGATGGGTATGGCCAGCTTTACCAACAACGCTTTGCAAGTAAGGCATGAGTTTCGAAAATTGAAAAGCATAAACGATTCTTTGAAGCAGCATTTTTTTTCGAATCAACCTCATTTTTCCACGCTTAGCATGGGAATGTCAGGAGATTATGCACTGGCAGTGGAGGAGGGAAGCACTATGGTTCGTGTAGGTAGTGCCATTTTTGGACAGCGGGATTATACAACACAAAAGTGATATTGAGTTGAGTTGTGAATCGATAAACAGAGATTTATGGAAATCAACTTATATGTAGAAATCAACTTCCCACGCACTTCGCAATTGAAATAAAGTTCTCTACACTAAGTCGTTCGGCACGTAGAGTGAGCAAATGTGCATCAGGCGGTGTGGTAAATTGAATGCTTCCCAATGCATTCCGTAGCGTCTTTCTTCGTTGCCCAAAACCAGCTTTCACCACTCGAACAAATACTTTCTCATCACAACCTAGCGATGCACGGGTATTACGTTTTACGCGTATTACTCCCGAATCAACCTTAGGTGGCGGATAGAATACCGCAGGTGGAACAGAAAACAGATATTCCACATCGTACCAAGCTTGCAACAGCACGCTCAATATGCCATAGGTCTTAGACCCAGGAGGTGCAGCAAGCCGCTCTGCCACTTCCTTTTGCAACATTCCCACCACTTCGGGTATATGGTCGCGGTGTTCTAATACTTTAAAAAAAATCTGTGAACTGATGTTGTAAGGGAAATTACCGATAATCGCTAGCGGACCATCGCCAATAGCATCCAAATTCAGGCGAAGAAAGTCTCCAGACTGCAACCTTCCAGAAATCTGGGGATAGTGCGCCCTTAAATAATCCACGCTTTCAGGATCCATCTCTACCGCATGTAGTGTAATATCCTTGCGCTCCATTAAATACTTGGTCAGAACACCTGTTCCAGGACCAACTTCTAAAACGTTATTGTAGCCGCCATGACCAGTAAGTGCATTGGCAATATCGCTGGCAATGCACTCGTCCCGAAGGAAATGCTGACCGAGGTGTTTCTTAGGTTGTACCAAGTAGAATTGATGATTTGCGTCCCGATACTTCGGGAGATGGTTAATGATTGACGATAAGAGAGATTGGAACCCTAATCGCTTACTCCTTATGCCTTACTCCTTACTACTTCCAGCAACGTTCGAAACGCCACAAACTTGCCCGCATACTTGTCCTGCACAGCCTTTTGCAAAGCAGGCGCATGATCTCGTTGGTATTCCTGAAGGTCTTCCATATTCTTACACAAATATTGGACAGAGTAGGAGGTGCCTTCTTTTTCTTGAACCAGGATGCGGCAGAATCGATTCTCTAAAAAATAGCCTGTAGCCATCACCTCCGGAATATGAACATCGCGCATCCAAGCAAGCCATTCGCTGTGTACGCTATTGTCTACATTGATGGTGACGTTGTAAATAATCATTTTGATTTATGAAATGTGGAAAGTGAAAATGGTAGAAGTATTTTGGCAATAGTGCAATCTATTCCTCTAAAGGCCAATTCTCATCTTCATACGCTTCTATCAATTCTGCAAGCAAATCAAATTCTGCTTGCTCTTCTTTATTACGTTGTACTTCGAAGAGTTCGTCCAAGCGTGCCAAGGCGGCATTGTATTCTTCTTCACTGGTAATAGCTTTTGAAGTCATATCCATTTAAAGCAGGTAATTCGAACTGTTGGCAAAGAGAGTAACCAACTCATTCCCAAATCAGTACGGATGAGGATAAAGAGTTTTAAATAAGTGCGTGTAATGTTAATTTACTTACAGTACTCTGTATTTATGCACCCAAGCATCTGGCACATCTGCTTTTCGAGTAGCACGCATTTCTTTACGGGCTTCTTTATCAGTTCCAAAACGCTGTGAGTATACATAATACCATTTGCGCTCCTCGTCATAAACAATGATGGCCTCACGGTTTTTCTTCTTCCAGATTTCCACTCCACGATTCGCGTTATCTAAACTCCTGAACGATTCGATTACTACGTAGTATCCACTTTCCAGATTCTCGCTAGTCATACTCAAATTACCTTCAGAATCCAAAACTGGTGTAATGCGTTGAAGCAATCCATTCAAGTCACCAGTATCAACCTTCGATTTGCCCATATCCTCAATCTCTTTGGTGAGACGGTCAATATCTTCTTGAATACGCACTAAGTCTTGTTCGCGAATCACGTTTACATCATTTGACAATGAATCCATTTTAGCACTTAGAGCCATTTGAAGGCTGTCCATGCGCGATGCAAGTGCCAAATTGCCTTGCTCCATCACATCCATGCGTTCCTCTATCTTTTTGAGCTTCTTCTTAAAGCCATCCAAGTGGAAAGAAATCATGATTTCGTTGCTCCATGGGCTGTTATCTAAACCATTGAGTGTAAAATCATAAGCATAAGCGAAACTAAATTTATCAGCCACCTTAAAGCCAACTCCAGCTACCGGGCCAGTTTCTGCCCTCCACATAAAGGAAGCCCAAACTATGCGTTTGTAGCCAGCTTTTAGTGCAACATCCCATGATACTGGTGTGTTGGGAAGAAAACGAACCATACCGTATGGAGCAATAAAGATGTTTTTAATCATCATTTCGTAGCTCGCATAAAACCTGTAATGCCGATTGATATCGTACTTAAACGTATTGTCTTTGCCCTTAAGCTGGCCTACATTTCCGATAATGTTCGGAGCAGCAGCGCCTACTTCAAGTCCTTTCCAATGGTAACGCAATCCGAAATCTAAGGCCACTGTGGTGCTCGCAACATTGCCATTGGCAAGAATGACATCTGAGGCATTTTCTACCACGGCTTCATCCAAATTGAATGAAACGCTATTTACACCAGCAGACAATCCAAGCGAAAGAAAATGCTCTTTGGTTAGCTTGATGTTGTGTGCATACGCCAATTGAATGTTTACTATTGAGATAAAATCTGTTTTGTCATAAGACGCGATACCGCCAATATTGGTATTCTTTCCAATAGGGCTGTGCAAACTCAACCATCCTGTAGTTGGTGAGCCTTTTACTCCAGCCCATTGGTTGCGAAAGTTTAAGTGAGCCACCAAACCATCTTCGTAGCCCGCGCTAGCGGGGTTTATCATAAACCTGTTTTGAGAGTACAAGCTTGACATCGGAAGTTGTTGTGCTAGGGTAGCCTTCGAGAAGAATAACATTCCTCCAAACAATAGCAATATGTTTGTAAATAGTGTTCTCATAGTTTTCTTTTTAGCTGTTGGCAACTGGGCTATGCGCTGTTTTATTTATCTCTTAAGATGGTTACGGAACCATCAAATCGCTCTGGTCTTCCATCACAATCTATGATGTAGTAGTACGAACCTTCTGGCAATGGCGAATTGTTGAAAGTTCCTGTCCAGTTGTTTAGGTACGGTTTTTCAGAAAACACTTGGTTGCCGTAACGGTTAAAGACCGTTACTCCACAATCGGTATACTGGTCAATGTTGCCGACATAAAAACGCTCGTTTGAACCATCGCCATTTGGTGTAAACAGATTAACGGGTTTCAGATTGTAGTCTGTGGTTACTCTTACGCTCACGTCTTCGGTATCGGTACAGCCATTCAAATCCTCACCAGTAACTGTATAGATTAAATCACTTGTTGGAGAGCTAATTGGAGTTGCACTCAACGGAAAGTCTAAAAACGTTTCTGGTGCCCAAGAGTAAGAGTTAGCTCCAGCTACCCAAAGCGGAACATCTTCGCCAAGACTCACAATGGTATCGTTGCTTGCTATAAGAGTTGGAAGCGCGTACACAGTAATCACAATTTCTGTTTCGCCTCGACATCCTTTACCATCCACTATAGCAGCGGTATAAGTTCCAGCCTGTGATGCGGTTATGCCCTGAGTCAAATCTCCAGTGCTCCATAGAGTTATTGATCCAGGAGGGTTTACAGTAAGAAGCACGTTTCCACCTTGGCAAAATGCAACTGGTCCAGATGCAGTGATTTGAGGTGTGGGGTTTTCCCAAACACTTACTACATGAGTTGCCGTATCACGGCATCCTGCTGTTGTGTAGGCAATCAGAGACACATCATAACTACCAGGGAAAAGGAAGTTATGAAATGGATTTACTGAGGCACTCACATTCGAATCGTCAAAGTTCCATAGGAAGCTTTGAATGGTGCTGCCATTGGGCGTACTGGTATTTGCAAATGAAGTTTGCGCACCCACACAAACTTCTGAGAATGAAAATTCGGCCGTTGGTGATGGAGAAACTGTGATTTCTTGCGTTAATGAAGCGCTGCAACCAAAGGAAGTAAGTCCAACCAATGTGATTGGGAATGTTCCACTATTCGCAAATAAGAAAGATGGTGCTACGGCAGAAGTTACGCCAAAAGTGCCGAAAGTCCAAGTGTAACCAATGGTCCCAACCACATTACCAGTGAAGTTATTGAACTGAACATCCTCGCCCTGACATGCAGTGTTGAAGCTAAAGTTGATGTAGGGATATGGTGCGATTGTTACTAATTTGAAGGTGTCTGCCACACAACCTTGGTCCGTAGTTACCTGCAATCCTATTTGGTAATTACCATCGCTAATAAACTGATTATTAATTTGAACACCAGTTGCATCATCAAATAAGTTGTTGCCATTGAGTTCCCATTCATAACTTGCAATGAGTCCTGAACTTACTGAAGCAATTCCATTTAGGGTTGTTTCATCGCCAAGACAAACATTTTGCGCTGTGAGATTAGCAGTAGGCGATGGGTCTACAACGGCACCACCGGTTGAAGTGCTTTGACATCCCAAATCGCTAGTTACACGCAAACCAACTACATAACTACCAGCATTGCCAAAGTTGTGAGAAACAGATTCTCCCGTGGCATCGTCATATTGCCCATCGTTGTCCAGATCCCATTCCCAAGATGCTATGCTGCCAGAAGCTACAATAGACGAACTTACTATCATAGAATTGCTTCCTTTACACACATCGGCAACGGAGAAAGCAGCCATTGGAACTGGATTGACAGTTATCAATTTGTAGGCAGCCACTTGGGTGCCTAAGTCAGTTGTGATGCGTAGTCCAACTTGAAAGGTACCCGCATTGTCGAATTGATACGACACAACAGGGCCAGTTGCATTATCAAACTGACCATCAGCATCCAAGTCCCATTCCCAAAGCACAATCGATTCGCCACCAGAGGTTACCGAAGTACTGGAGAAAATGCTTTGAGAACCCTGACAGACAGCCAAAGGGGTAAAATCGGCTGTATTTGCTACTCCCAATAAAGGGCAAAAAGCTAGAGCCAGTGCGAGTTTAGTGAACTTCCTCATTCTCATTTTTAATTATCGTATTACGTTGAAACGCATCACTGAACGACCTTCGGAGGTTTGAACAGTAAGGTAGTACATGCCTTGACCTAAGGCCGTGGCATCAATTGTTATTTTACCGTTGGCAAAAACTCCATTTTGGCTCATTTGCATAACCCGCTGACCAGAAATAGAAGTGATTTCTATTCCAATACTTCCAGAAATGTCGCTTGTGTTGGTAATATTTAGTATTCCTGCAGTTGGATTTGGAAACACACTAAACTGAGTGGATGCTGCATCTTCAATTCCAATCATAATAGTGTTGATGGCACGAGTGCGAGTGCGTGTACCACATCCATTGGTTACGGAAAGGGTAACGGTATAATACCCAGGTGAAGCATAAATATGCACTGGATTCTCGTCAGTGCTAGTGGTGCCATCTCCAAAATCCCACAGATAGGTATCGCCAAATTCGGAAGTGTTATCAAACAAAACGGCTTCGCCAGAAACTACCGTGTTAAAGTCTACCAAAGGAACTTGGAAGGTGAACGGCACTTCTACCTCGGCAGTCGCAGTGCAGCCACTATTGTCAGTCAACGTGACAACATAAACTCCGTTGGTGAGTTCGCTATAAGAACCAGAAATTTGAGGAGCACTTCCACTTAGAGAGTAGCTATACTCTGGAGTTCCGCCTGTGCCAGAAAGTTCTAGTGCTCCGGTAAACGAACCAGCACATTCAACACCTACAACGTTGTTTACCACTACAAAAAGCGGAGGGTCAGAAACCAACGAAAAGTCTTGGGTAATTTGACAACCATTGGCGTCCTTCACTACTACGGTGTATTCGCCTACGCCCAAGCCAGTAAGCAGGCCACTGCTCTGAAAGTCGATGCCATTGGAAGAATAAGTGTATCCCGGTGTTCCGCCACTTACAATTAGAGTGATAGCACCATCTAGAGAAAGTCCACAACCAGGATTGCTCACGAGAGTATTGGTTATTTCTGCTACCGAGGAAGGTTCTGTAAATTCAACTGTAATTGCTGCCACACAGCCATTCAAATCTTGAGCGTAAAAAGTTTGACTTCCTGCCGTAAATCCGCTGAGCAGACCCGATGTTTGGAAGACTGAGCCATTGCTAGAGTATATGTAGGTTGGAGTGCCTCCATCCGCAAGCAATTGAATTGCGCCAGATGCTTCTCCCAAACACAATACTCCAGTAACATCGCCATCTACGGAAAGCACGGTGGCAGGTTCAGAGATTTGGATTCCTTGAGATGCGGTGCACCCGTTTTCATCACGTACAACTAGAATATAGTTCCCCGCTTGTAATCCACTAACATCATTTTGATTGATGAAGGTATCGCCTTCGTCAAATGAAAAGGAATAAGGAGCAGTTCCACCTATTGTGCTAATAGTTGCTGTGCCCGTGCTTTCGCCAAAGCAAAGCACTGGCGATGTGGTTGTTTCCATGCTTAACGCGCTTGGTTCTAAAACGATATGCTCCACAGGGTCGAGGCAGCCATTAGCATCTTGCGCTGTAATGGTGTAGGTGCCAGCTCCTAAACCTTGGAATGCGCCTGAAACTTGGAAGTTCGTGCCGTCAATACTGTAGTGATAGGGGGCTGTGCCTGCCGCTGCCGATACCAAAACGGTTCCTGTGGCTTGATCAAAGCAAAGAGCGCCTTCGCTATTTACTACAGAAGCCATTAATATTCCAGGTTCCGTTAATTCAATTGAAAGAGATAGTTCGCATCCATTAGCATCTTCAACTACGACAAGGTTATCGCCTGCAGCAAGGCCATTAAATGAGGGTGATGAACCGAATGCGCTACCATTATTGCTAAACGCATACGGGGCAGTTCCTCCAGAAGCTGCAACTATCAACTCGCCCGAATTGTCGCCATTGCAAAGCAAATTGGAGAACGAAACCAAGTCGAGTTCTAACGCAGAAGGCTCATTAATAGCGAACAATCCTGTGGAAATAGCGCAGCCATTAGCATCAATAACCTCGAAATAATAATCGTCAGCAGCTAAGTTTTGGAATAGCCCGAAAGACTGAAAACTACCACCACTCAGCGCATAAGTGTATGGTGCTGTGCCGCCCGAAGCAACTATGGCAATGCTGCCCGAATTATCTTCGTTGCATTGTAAGTCTGCACGTGTTGGGCTGCTTAATGCTAATGGCGCGCTTGGTTGTGCTATTGAAACTGTTTCCGTATTGGTGCATCCATTGGCATCAACAATTGCAATGGAATACGCACCTGCTTCCAAATTAGTAAAGTTGTCTTGATCTGTAATAGAAGGTGCCCCATTAAGACTAACTTGCCAAGGCATTGTTGATGGTAAAACTGCCAAAATGTTTATGCTTCCTGTGTTTTCACCAAAGCAAAGCACATCAGTTGGCGTAAGTGTAAAATCTGGATTTCGGTATATTTCTACAGATTGGGTAAGGCTCGCAGAACAAGCGTCTGATGATAGCACTGTAAGTGTAACATCATAGAATCCATCGGCAACAAACACATGGCTCGGGCTGCTAAGAATGGAGCTGCTGTTATCATTAAAATCCCAACCGTATGTTCCAGCATCGGAGTTATTATCAAAAGCTACAGATAGCCCTTCGCAGTTTGGCGTGAATGTAAAATCTACTATTGGCAATTCAAGCACAGTAACGCTATTCGTTATGCTTGATTGACAGTCGCCTAGTCCTGTCACAGTTAGTGTAGCCAAATAACTGCCGCTTGCGTTGTAGGTATAATCAGGGTTTTGGTCGGTATCGCTATTCCCATCGCCAAACTGCCAATCGTAGGTAAGCCCAGTGCCAAAGCTTAGGTCTGTAAATTCGGTTGTAACACCTTCACATTCTTCGCTCGCCACAAATTGAGCCTGTGGCAAGGCACTTACCAATGCTGGCAATTGAATTTGATTAGTACAACCATCATCTGAAATCACATTTAAGGTTGCTGTAAACGTACCAGAAGTGGCATAGGTATGAACAGGATTTTCATCATTGCTTGAGGCAGTTCCGTCTCCAAAATTCCATGTATAGCTCAATCCACCGAGATAGGAAACATCAATAGAAGTAGTGTTTACAAATGAGGTTGATGCACCTAGGCAAACAGGAGCTACAGTGAAACTAGCAACAGGAGATGGGGTTACAGTTACGGTTTGTGTAATGACATCCTCGCAGCCATTTGCAGAAGTAACGGTAAGCGTAACGTTATAATCGCCAGCTAGTGGAAACTGATACAATGGATTAACCTGTCCGATAGGTGCGCTTCCATCACCCATGTCCCACGACCACGAAACAATAGAATACCCGTTAGCAATGGTAGATGTACTGGTAAAGAACATAGCATCGCCCACACATGCCGGTGAGAAGTTGAAACCAGCAACTGGCACTGCGTCTACTGTAATATCGAAGGAACATTGGTTGGTATTGCCCGCAGCATCTTCAATACTATAAGATAGAGTAGTGGTGCCCAATGGAAACGTGCTGCCCGAAGCTAAACCTGTTCCGTCTGTTTGGGTAATTACGAAATCGCAATTATCATCGCCTACTGGAGCATTAAAGGTTACTGTTGCACCCAAAGCACTAGTTGCGCACACAGTGATAAGTGCATTGCATGTAATGGTTGGGATTATGTTATCCACCACTTCCACTTCCGATGGACATGAAGATGCATTGCCATTAACGTCCTCTATTGAAAGAATAACTGGATTACTTCCTAAGTTAGAGCAATCAAAGTCTGTAATATCAAGGAAATAGGTGGCAATTCCACAGGCATCTGTAGAGCCTAGATTAATATCCCCAACCACGATGCTGGCCAGTCCATTGGCATCTAAAGGCAACACAATATTTTGGCACAATGCATCTGGAGCACTAGTATCAACCACATCCACCTGCACGTTGCATGCTGCTATGTTATTGGCATCATCTTCAATAAATAGGGTAATGGTGTTTGGACCTACAGCCGAACAATTAAAAACGCTTTGCGATAAGGTGGAAGTGAAGTTGCAATTATCACTGCTGCCATTATCCGCATCAAGCACTAAAAGCGTGGCGTCTCCATTTGCATCCAACGGCAAAGTAATTGGGCCTGCTACACAAAGCGCTTCAGGTGCAATGTTGTCTTCAATAGTTATTACAGCTACACATTCGTCAGTATTGCCATTTTTGTCGGTTACTGTTACTATAACGTTTACAGAGCCTAAATCATCGCAGTTGAAGGTGTTTTGAGAAATGGTGATGGATGCAATACCGGCAGCAGCACTGCTTCCATTATCTACAGATGGAGGCGTGATCATAAAGGTGCTAAAAATCAAATCGAAGTTTGCGCCAAGATTACTTAGGCCATCTGCATACACGTTTGTATTATTACGTTGTAGATAAAAGGTTCCAGTTGCACTCGTAAGCTGAAAGGTGTATTGCACTCCAGCAACTAAATCTAGTGAGGTATTTAGGCTTAGAGAGTTATCGCCCACAATCAAGGATGCAATGGCTTGCGAATGAAGTAATGCTCCCCCAATACCTTCTCCACTGTAAATGCTAAGCACCAGACCTGTAGGAGCATTCAATTGCTCTGCGTTTACAACAATGCGGTCAATTGGACCATTGGTAGTAGGAATGAAAGACTGCCAAAAGTTGTTGTTTTCGGGTGCACCATTCGAAGGGCCTACTTGCACATCTACCTCTGGTAAGGATACCAAAGGGTCGGGCAAGGATACTTCGCCATTGGCGTCTAATTGAAGTGTAAGGTCTTGGCAAATAGCTATTTGTCCTATGGCCTTGAAGCCTATTAACGAAAGTGAAATAACCGTAAACAGCGAGAGCAGGGTACTCTTCATATGGAGAAAAGGTTTAATTCAATTGCTTTGAAAAAAGCGGTGCAAAGTAGTAAAATGTCGGCAAATGATGATTTCTGGGCGATTAAACACGAAATCAAATCGAGCAACAATCTAAAAGCTATTACTATGCTTCTATACTAACGTAATAGCCCGCGTGGCTACGCACGTTTATCACATTGGTGTTGTCTAAGATAAGGTACTGTGCTTTTATGCCAGTGAGGATGCCTTCAATAACTGGCTGCTTGTCTAATTTGAGGCTCGTTATCTTAGATGGGGTATCTAGTCCAGGATAATGTAATGTTAAAATAGCGTTTGAGGAAGCGATATAGGGCGCAAATTCACTTGAAAGAATGCTCGCGGCTTCGGTTTTCTTGGCTACCAAATCATCTTGAGTAACTTGTCCTTTAAGCATTTGCTGCCAATTGGTTTTGTCGCTGTAATGGGCTTTTAGCGCAACTTCTATATCGCCTGCAAGTCTGCGATGGGGCACTTCGGCAAGCACTATTGCTTGTTGCGCTCCTTGGTCTATCCAGCGGGTAGGGAGTTGCGTGGCGCGTGTTATACCCACTTTGAGTCCACTGCTAATGGCCAAGTACACCACATGTGGTTGCACATGGTTTTCGAATTCCCAAGCCACATCGCGGCCCAATCCTAAATGGCCTTGGCACAATTCGGGTCGAAGAATGCAATCACTGTTTTCTGGAGCAGTGGCAAAGCACGGATAGCAAAACCCTTGACCAAAAGCCTTGTTGGTTCGTTTGCCACAGGCTATACAGTTAATTCGCCCCGAGAAATGAATACTTATTTGCTTACCCAGTAGCCCCGTCATAGAAAGTATGCCTTGTTCCATAGCTAGACTATACTGAATGGGGGAATCAAGCTGCGTGCGCATTTTAAGCAAGTTACCTGTAAACTTCATAAGGTTTAGGATGCTTGGTGGCTGTAGAAGCGTTATTGACTAAAACGCAGCAATCTATTTAGTTTTTACTACCGCCTTTATTTTTGCTGATGTTTTGGGTTTTACCTCAGCCTTAGTCTTCGGGGCTGATGGGGCTTTCTTTTCAGCAACAGGTTTGGCTGGTGCTATAGCTTTGGATGTGGGTTTCTTTGCTGCTACTTTCTTCTCGGCTATAGCTATTGCTTCTTCGCTTACTTTTGGTTTTGCAGCAGCTTTTGGTTTGGTCTCGGCCGTTGTTTTTATCACTTTCTCCGACTTTGGATTAACATCCGCCTTAGACTTCAAATCAGTCTTAGCCTTAGGAGCTGTCTTTGGTTTGGTAGCAGGCTTAACCTTCTTTTCGATTGGGGCTTCTACCGCAGCCATTTCCGCTGCTTCAAAATACCAATACACCGCCTTCTCTTGGCGTTCGGGGCGCACTTGAGGTAAGAATTCGAGGAGGTTATTCTTGTCTAACTTATTGAGCACATCCCGCAGTGGCTTGCCAAATTTTTCGTCTTTCTTGAAAAAACCTTCGGCAATTAAGTGGGGCATAAGCTCCTTGGGACGAACGCGTTCTATGCCCGTACTGATAATAAATGCTTGTATGGCGCGGCTTAGGCGCAGAATTTCGTCTTTTTCCATCTGTTACTGTGAATGGCTGCAAAGATGGCGATTGAAGAATGATGAATTGCGGAATTGTGAATTAAGAATTTGGCTATGCAAACTAAAGAAAGCAGTTTCAATATGTTTTGCTGCGTTTCCAGTGTGTGTTTTTCGATTTAGAGATATGCCTGATAGTGGCGTTGTATATCGCTACAGATCTTGAATAGTGCTTCAAATCGCTTGCCGTCCAAACATTTAATGCATAATCCAAGGATCATCTCTATTTTTCAATGGGTTAGCCAAGTTGTCATTTCAGTATCCTTTATAGAATGGTTCTAAATTAAAAAAAGACAAGCATCCATGCGTTTAGATAATCTTAAGTCTTAAATACATTAAATTTTAGACACTGTAGTTTAAAGCTTGTTCTTTTTCCTTTTTTTGCCGATAGATGAGCAATCACTCGCCATCATGGAGCAGAAGATACCAATTTGAATTAGCCTCACAATAGCCACGATACGCAGTGGCAATATTAGAATCTAATCCTCCGCCAATCGAAACCCAAAGTGATAATCGCAAAAATCGGGTCTGGCACTACGTCTGTTGGGAAGTCGGCAATTGCGTACCTAGACATACCAAGCACCGCCCCTTACTACACGGTTATCTCCAGAGCGTGAACCATGTAGTGTATCGCCTATGCGATGAACTTAGGAGGTATCGCTGTACCAGTAGCTGCAACATTCCCACACCTTGCCACTCACATATCATAGATAACACGTTCGTTAGGCTCTTTTTGGCCCACAGGGTGACTTTGGCCGTTACCATTTGCCACAAACCAGAGGACATTTATGGGCTGATTACTACCACTGTACTAAAAGCCTTGTGTGTTTTGACGGCAGTAACCTTTCCAATTGTAACCAATGATAACCTTTTCGTGGCAGTGTTTGTTGAGTTCTTTTAGGATTAGCTTATCGTTTGCCATTCATGATGTTGCGGTGATAGATGGCACAGATGTATTAGCTTATCTCAATAAGTCACAAACTGATCGCCACCATTAGCGATATTATTAATGAGATAAACGTGTTTTGGACTTGCAATATTAATTTAGACTGATTAGACAAGGGGCAAGTCCTCCAAAGAATACAATAGCTAGAGTAGGAAAACTTACTTTGCATTCCATTTAGCATTCATTCTTGCATACAGTTCTGCTACCTACGCTTTTTGTTCCACCAGTTTAGCACCAGTTATGCTTGCTTTTTTGACATTCCATACCTTGGGTAGTGCAAACTTTCCTTGCGAAAGCGAATACATCCAAACTAAATCTATGCAATTAACAAAGAGGTTAAGTCTGGAAAACAAGGATGGTTGTACCACATCAAATCCCATTTTTGCGAATGTTCGCGTGTTAAAGAAATAGGATGTGCCTACAATCTGTACGGTTTCGGGTATGCGTTTGTGCGAGATTTCATCAATTAAATGCAGCAATCTTTCTAGGTGATACACCAACAGCCGATTTCTCATTTCAACCCCGGCTTTATAGTTGGGCATCACCACGAGGTAGTCAAAACTACCGCCACTGTGCAAGTCTATTTGGATATCGTTTGGCATATAACCCAGCAACATGTGGGAGTAATACTTGTAAACACCACTAAGCCTAAAAATGGGGGTTAGCGAAAATTGCCCAATGGGCAAATACACCAGGAATAGAGCGTAAGCCAAGGGGCAATCATAGCCCTTCTCAATAATGGCTAGTGCTGGCACAAACCCTACTATTAGCAATGCAATAGCCGCAATCCATTGCACTGGCTTGGGTTGGTTATAGAAGTTATTCATGGGTATGAATCCGTTAAAAATGCCCATTTACGTTAGTCTACCAAAACCACCTGCCAAACCGTTGTAAATATAGCTAGGGTGGTAAACGTGGATAGCACTGTAACCTATAAATAATTTCAGTGGCTTTTCAAAACTGTTATCTGGCATAAGCCAAACTGGAAACATTACGGTGCGCCATGTGTTAATTCAATACCATCCAAATGTGACGATAGCACTCCGCTTAGCTGGAAAATCATAGACGGTCAGGCGTTGGATGTATGGGTTGCATGCCTAAGCAAACAAACAGAAGATGAAAACCACCTTAGTTTGGTTTAAAACTGATTTACGATTGCACGACAACGAAACATTGGTGCGTGCCATAGAACAAAGCGATGCTGTAATTCCAGTCTATTGTTTTGATGAAGCTCACTTTCAGCAAACTGAATTTGGTTTTAAAAAAACGGGTAGCCTACGTGCGCAGTTTCTGCTGGAATCCCTAACCGATTTAGACCAGAATTTGAGGGAAATGGGTTCGGGTTTAGTTACCGTAGTAGGAAAACCCGAAGTAGAACTTGTTGAACTGGCCAAAACGTTTGACGCGCAAAAAGTAGTGGCAAAAAAAGAAGTGGCTTTCGAGGAAAGACAGACTCAAGATGCCGTTGAGTCAGAATTATGGAAAACAAAATGCCTCTTCGATAGCTTTAGCACCAGCACGTTATATCATGCTCAAGATTTGCCTTTCTCGTTGCAGCACATACCAGATGTATTCACAAATTTCAGAAAGCAAATAGAGAAAGAATCTAAGGTTAGACCTGCACTTCCTAAGCCCGCAGCCCTAAAGTCTCCCAAGATAGAGGCGCTAAATTTGCCAAGCTTAGCGCAGCTTGGGTTAGAACCCACCACTATAGACCCCAGAGCTGCAGTTCAATTTAAGGGTGGCGAAACAGAAGGATTAAAGCGGTTAAATGCCTATTTCTTTGAATCGAAAGCCATTTCCAACTACAAGGAAACCCGAAATGGAATGGTGGGCCAAGGTTATTCTTCCAAGTTTTCTGCTTGGCTAAGCATGGGCTGTCTATCTCCACGAGAAATTTATGAGGAATTGAAAAAGTATGAACTCATGCATGGGGCAAATGAGTCTACCTATTGGCTTGTGTTTGAGCTTTTATGGAGAGACTACTTCCGGTTTATGATGAAGAAGTATCGGCATCAGTTCTTTCTCCAAAACGGAATTAAAACCGCAACAGTTCCTGCACTTAACCACAACCCGTCACGCTTCGAAACATGGAAAAACGCAACGACAGGAAATGATTTTATTGATGCCAACATGCTAGAAATCAACAGCACTGGGTTTATGAGCAATAGAGGTAGGCAAAACGTTGCCAGCTATTTGTGCAACGATTTAAGCGAGGATTGGCGCTATGGAGCTGCCTACTTTGAGCAACAACTAATAGACTATGATGTGTGCAGCAATTGGGGCAATTGGGCATATCTGGCAGGAGTGGGCAACGACCCAAGGGGCAACAGGGTATTTAACATTGAAAAGCAAGCGTCAGAATACGATAAAAACAGAAAATTTAGAGACCTATGGCTGAACAATATGTGATATGCGAATACAGTGGTTTGCCTTCTTTAGCCAGCTATTTGGCCGAACAAGAGAAAAAAGAAGCAGCAGTGCAACAGGCCAAAAAGTTTGTTTTTAGCAATGAAGATACCGATAGAATTATCCAAATGGCTTGGGAAGACCGCACGCCATTTGAAGCAATCGAATTCCAGTTTGGGCTAAAAGAAAAAGATGTAATTGAGTTTATGCGCAAAAATTCGTTGGCCTCAAGTTTTCGCATGTGGCGCAAACGAATGACATCGCGAAAAACCAAACACGAAGCACTCCGAAGTGAAGTGATGAATCGTTTTAAGTGCAACCGCCAAAGAGGAACAGGAAATAAGATTTCGAAACGGTAACGTTTGGTTCTAATCGTAGTTTACGACCTCAGTTTTTTGGAATACAACACCATTGCAAGAAAAGAAAAAAATGCGGATACTCTAACCGTGGTTGTAGTGGACCTGCTACCTAAGACCAGTAATTTAACCGTAGACCAAACTATATCAGTAATCATGCTGGTTTATGGCTCGCGATTTACGGCTATTCGCAAGTCCCGAAAAGCTGTATCAGAACAAGATAAAACTCCATTTCGGCCAGATGACGGGTGGAATCATAGCAGCCACCACAGCTTTTATAGTGGTCAACAACTTCATGCCAAGTTTTTATGGGTGGTTTATTCCTGGCATTATTGGAGGTTTCTACATAGCTTGCTGGGTACGGAAAGTGAACAAAAAGGGATCAGTTGATTAAGTTAAACGTCAGTTAGAAAAGCAATTTCAATCTAATTCGAATACAAACAAATCACGTCAGAATTCTTTGTTTCAAAACAATTTAGATGTACCAATTGTATCCTTATCCATAAATTGTGCAGCTATTGATATATGAAGATTCTTCTCACTGGAGTAACAGGTTATATTGCCCAGCGGCTACTACCTGTATTGTTAGCAAACGGCCATGAGGTGGTGTGCTGTGTGCGCGATAAAAATCGGTTTAACTCAAAAAAGTATCGCTCCGAAAAACTATCGGTAATTGAGGCCGATTTCTTAAAAAGGAATAGCCTAACAACTGTTCCTAATGATATTGATGTGGCGTATTACCTCATACATTCCATGTCTACCCAAACTGGCGACTTTGAAAACATGGAGCAGCAATGCGCAATAAACTTCAAGGAACGCATCAGCGAAACAAACGCCAAACAGGTGATTTACTTGAGTGGAATAAGTAATGCAGATGAGTTGTCCAAGCATTTGTCTTCTCGCAAGAATGTGGAAGCCGTTTTGTCAGAAGGTAAGTTTGCGCTCACCACCCTCAAAGCGGGAATAATTGTGGGCTCTGGAAGTGCGTCATTTGAAATTATTCGGGATTTGGTAGAGAAGCTACCATTTATGATTACTCCACGTTGGCTAAACACCAAGTGCCAGCCTATAGCTATCCGCAACGTAGTCGAGTTTTTGATGGGAGTTATTGGAAGAACCGAAACCTACAACGGTAGTTATGACATAGGTGGTCCAGATGTACTTACCTACAAAGAAATGCTGTTGCATTTTGCGAAAATCCGTGGTTTAAAAAGGCGAATCGTGATTGTGCCTGTAATGACGCCCAAAATCTCATCGTATTGGCTGTATTTTGTAACAGCCACTTCCTACGAGCTTGCTAAGAACCTAGTAAATAGTATGAAAATAGAGGTTACGTGCCAATCGAATAACCTAACTACCATTCTAGGCATTTCACTTATTGATTACGATACTTCTATCAAAATGGCTTTTGATAAGATTGAACAAAATCAAGTATTATCAAGCTGGAAAGACGCGCAAACAAGCGATATTTTTAGTGGGGGAATTTCGAAATTCATTGAAGTGCCAGTAAACGGATGCTTCAAAGACGTGCGCTCGATTCAAGTAGAAAATGTGGGATTCACGTTGGATAAAATTTGGGCAATAGGCGGTAAAACAGGATGGTATTATGGCAATTGGCTGTGGGAACTTCGTGGTTTTTTGGATCAACTGGTTGGTGGAGTAGGGATGAGGAGAGGAAGAAAGAGCGATACCGAGATTACCACTGCAGATGCCCTTGATTTCTGGAGAGTACTGTTGGCCGATAAATCCGAAAAGCGATTGTTGCTTTATGCCGAAATGAAACTACCCGGAGAGGCATGGTTGGAATTCAAAATCGATAAGAAGGATATGCTAATTCAAACAGCCACCTTTAGGCCACTTGGGTTATGGGGCAGATTGTATTGGTATGCCGTATTCCCATTTCATGGGTTTATATTTAAAGGTATGTTGACTCAAATTGCTGCTCCCAAACCGCCAAAATAACTGGGCTTATCTGTTGATGCTATTAATTCTGGCACATTAGAAGAACTTCTTAGTAGCAATGTTGTTTTTATCTGTATGACCGAAAACAATGCGCTCCTAAGTCGCTTCCATCAAGAAGATTTTGCAAAAATGAAGACCCGTTATCGCGCTAATTTTTTTAACTCTATTGGAGGATTTAAAAGCGCGGTGCTGGTAGGAACTCAAAGCAAACTAGGAAAAGATAACTTGGCCATTTTCAGCTCCCTGATGCACATGGGGTCATCCCCCGCGTTGTTTGGGTTATTGATTCGTCCAAACAGCGATGTGCCTAGGCATACCCTTGCAAACATTGAAGAAACAGGATTTTATTCCATAAACAATATCTTGCCTTCCTTTCTGGCTCAAGCACATCAAACCAGTGCGAAATATGCAGAAGATGTATCTGAGTTTGAAGCGTGTGGTATAGAGAAAACTTACGTTTCAAATTTTTCAGCACCATTTGTAAAAACCAGTACCATTCGTTTGGGCCTGAAATGGATAGAAACAATCCCTATTCGGCACAATGGCACTGCTTTAGTAATTGGCACAGTTGTGCTGGTAGAAATTCCTTCAAGTGTATTAGAATACGATGGCATGGTGGATAGTGAAGCTGCTGGAACAATTGCTGTATCCGGCTTAGAAAAGTACCATTCCACTAAGCAAATTGCCCGCTTTGGTTATGCAAAACCCTAGTTAACAATGCTATGGAATATAAAGAATGCAGCGAATTAATAGATTCAAAAGAGCTATTTAATGACGTGGCTTGGTATTGATTACGGAAGCAAACTTGCTGGCACAACCGCTGTGGCTTTTCTGCAAAATGACAGTTTAACCATAGTCCAAAGTAGGAAAAAACAGGACGCTGATGCTATGATTACTGAATTGGTGGAATCGTTAAATCCAGACTCCGTTTTTATTGATGTGCCACTTTCGCTGCCCGCAGCATACCTAAATCCAAGCAAACACAGCGATTATTTCTTTCGGGAATGTGATAAAGCATTAGCAGCTATGTCGCCCATGTTTTTGGGGGGACTTACAGCCAGAGGAATGAAGTTAAAAGCTGAGTTGAATATTCGGGGAATAGCTGTTTATGAAACCTATCCTTCGGCAATTGCACGAGAATTAGGTATCTCCGATTGGCTTACGGTTCACTATGAAATTACTAAGCTATTCACAAACACATGTATCCAGTCTCCTATCAATAAACATCAAGCCGATGCGCTGCTTTGTTTTTTATCTGGGTTTAGATTTCAAAACCATACCGCTCAAATAGTTGGTAATGCTAGCGAAGGGCTGATTTACATTTAATTCAAAAGTAAAGCGCGCTCCAATCGTTTTTTAGAACGCGCTTTATGGCTTTGAAAACCATGTAGTTAAGTGTTGAAAAATCAGCTTTTGCTGCACAAAGCCTTCGCTACTTCTAAGCTCTACGGTGTAGATTCCGTTGTCTAGGCCAGTTAAATCCAATTGGCGCTATTGCTGTAAGGCTTGGGATAGCACCACCTCGCCCAAAACATTGTAAACAACCAATGTGCTACTGGAAGTGTTGGTTCCGTTCAACTTCACCTTAACCTGTCCGGTTGTAGGATTTGGATATATGGCGAACTCAGATGGCATTGCAAGAATTGAGACGCCACTGATTAAGCTGTTGAAATTTAAGTTATCTATCCAAAGTACAGAATTTCCATTCGGACCATCGGTTTGAGTGCTTGGGTAGAAATTAAAAATCATAAGCGTGGCACTATCTGCTTCGACATACGAATCGAAATCAATTTGAAACGCGGTCCAATCATCCACATTAGCCGTAGGGCTTCTAAACTGGTTGTTGAAAATAACATTTCCTTCAAAAAATAGAACCATCGTAATCCATGCTTCGTCTCCATTCTGCGACTCATACTTGTAATAGCCATGCAGGCTAGTTGGGTGACCAATTATTGCAAATGCAGGCTAAAAAGGATAAGCAAATGTATCGGTTACAGATATGCCCCAACCTCCTTGCACCCACTCTAGGTAGGTTTCTAACCGCATTGAAAAGTTCCCAACATTTTCAGGATAATGGTCATTTGATATGATGCATGGAAAGTATCCACCGCCAGAAATAGCGCCATTCACAGTGGCTCAACCCATAGGGTTTTCATATCCGTCCATTGCATCCCAGCTTTCAAAACCGATGTTTGGATTCTGTGCTTATGCAGCAAATGTTGCGACCAAAGCCGCACTATTAGTAAGTAATGATTTCTTTATGGTAATTAAGTTTAGGTTGTTTGTGCAAATATCTAAAGCACAATAATTTAAAGGAATGATGCTAGTTAGCTAAAACAATAATTGTTATCACCCTTTTCAGCAGTGAGCACAACATAACTTTACCTTTTTAATGCGTTGAAAAAGGCGGATTAATCCCCTAATGGTGGAGTAATTCTACTTTATTACAACCCCAAAATTGACATTGCAATTAAGCATTAACGAATGCGCATAGGGTAGGGGACTTGTGCAAAAAAAAATTGAATACTCTTCAATTAGACTCAATTATGCTCACTATTCAATTTCATCCTTGTTCTACCTTTCACCATTGAATTCGACTTTTGAACAATGAGCTTAACAACTGAAAAACAAAACCTCCCGCTTCCTCCAATGGTAGAAGGAGGCTGGCCCATAGGTAGCGCACGCTATTTTGCGGAAGACCCATTAGCACTATTCGAACGGTCTAGTACGGAATATGGCGATATGTATCGATTGGATTCGGTGTTTTTTCGATTTATGCCGCAGTTCGACCATTTTATGATTGTAGCCAATCCAGATGCTGTGAAGCATATAATGCAAGACAACAATCGCAATTACGTAAAGAGTTTTGCCTATCAAGTACTGAGCAATTTGGTGGGAAATGGCCTACTTACCAGCGAAGGCGATTTTTGGCGCAAGCAACGCAGATTAATGCAACCCGGATTTCACCGCGATAAACTTGCAGCTTTCGGCACAATAATGACCGATGCTTGCAGCGAAATGTTGAACGAGTGGCGTCAATTGGAAAATGGCGCAGTGGTCAATGTTTCTAAAGACATGATGGCTTTGACATTGAAAATTGTATGTCGCGCCATGTTTAGCACCGATGTGGGCAGAGCAATTGAAGTGGTGAGCAGAGAGTTTGATGTAGCCAATGAACTTATAAACGATAGAATTGTTAATCCTCAAATCTTGCCATTGTGGGTTCCAACGCCTCGCAATAAGCGCGAAAAACAGTCTTATGCTGCCATAAAAGAAGTGGTAGCTAACATTATAAACGAGCGAAGAAAAGGAGTCCAACTCCATGACGATTTACTCGCTATGCTTATGGAAACCGAAGATGCCGATACAGGCGAACGCATGACTGATCAACAGGTTCAGGACGAGGTTATTACTATGTTTTTGGCTGGGCACGAAACTACTGCTGTAGCACTAAGTTGGATGTTTGTTGCCCTGGAAGAAAATCCTGTAGTTGAACAAGAAGAGCTTGATGAGGCCCGCGCAGTGCTCAACGGTCGAGTACCAACCTTAGCCGATATACGCAGTTTAACCTACACTAGAATGGTGGTGGACGAAACGCTTCGGCTTTATCCACCTGCATGGCTAATAGGTCGTCATAGCTTAGAAGATGATGAAGCAGCAGGATTTCGGATTCCAGCCAAATCCAATTGCATGATTCCTGTTTACGCCATTCACCGCGACCCTCGCTATTGGGACAATCCAGAGCAATTTTTGCCAGAACGATTTAATCCCGAATCCAATGAAAAGCGCCACAAATTCGTCTATTTTCCATTTGGTGGTGGCCCAAGATTGTGTATTGGCAACAACTTTGCATTGATGGAGATGCAGCTTTTAATTCCTATGATACTTCAAGAATTTAAGCTCTCAAAAATCCCTGGACAAGAAATCAAAAAAGAACCGCTGCTTACCATGCGTCAATCCCCTCATTTGAAAATGACACTTACTAAAAGAGCTAGCCTTTAAGTCATGGAAAGTAACGTTTTACACCAGCAAAAATCCATGCCACCAAAGGCCGAAGGTGGCTGGCCCATTGGCAGTGCACGTTTACTGGTAGCCGATCCTTTAGATTTTTTCGAAAAGTTCATTCCGAAGTATGGTGGGATTTTTCAAATTACCTCCGTGTTTGTCAAAGTTATGCGGCAATTCGATTGGATAATGGTAGTTTCCAATCCCGACATGGTTAAAAACATCATGCAGGATAACAATCGAAACTATGTAAAAAGCCATTCATACAAAGTACTCGAAATACTGCTAGGTCATGGATTGTTAACTAGCGAAGGCGACTTCTGGCGAAAGCAAAGAAGACTGATACAGCCTGCATTTCATAAGGATAGGATGGCCGCTTTTGTGAATATTATGGCCACCGCGGCAGAAGAAATGGTGGCTAATTGGAAAAAATTACCAGATGTGGCAGAAGTGAACGTTTCAAAAGATATGATGGGAATGACCCTCGATATCGTGTGTCGAGCCATGTTCGGAACAGATGTAAGTGATGCCATGGATGTGGTAAACCGCGAGTTTGACAAGGCAAACGAAATGCTTATTACCCGTATTAAAGGGCCTGTTAGAATTCCAATACATTGGCCAACGCTAGGGAACTATAGAGAGCGAAAAACCTATGATGCCATTAAGAAAGTGGTGTCCGACATCATTGATAAGCGAAGAAAAAGCACAGAACGCTATGATGATTTGCTTGCAATGCTTATGGAAGTGCAGGATGAAGAAACTGGTGAGCGCATGAGCGATAACCAAATTCAAGACGAGGTGATAACCATTTTTCTAGCTGGTCATGAAACTACAGCTGTGGCTCTTAGTTGGTTAATGCTATGTTTGGACCAAAATCCCGAAGTTGAAGCGAAACTAAAGGAAGAAGCAGAGCGCGTGCTCAGAGGCGCATCTCCGCGTATGGAACATTTACGCGAGTTGGAATATACACGTATGGTTATAGATGAAACCTTACGCTTGTATCCACCAGCTTGGGTGATTGGCCGCCAATCGATTGAAAATGATGAGATGGGCGGCTATCACGTGCCCAAAAGAACAAATTGTATCATTCCAGTTTATTATATTCATCGCGACCCGTTGCATTGGGAAAATCCAGAGCAATTTATTCCAGAGCGATTTAATAAACAGAATAGTGTCGGTCGACACAAGTTTGTTTATTTCCCGTTTGGAGGGGGACCTAGGCTCTGTATTGGTAATAGCTTTGCCATTATGGAAATGCAGATTATTGTTGCCACCATAGTTCAGCAAGTGCAGGTAAGAAAATCGAAGGAACTCACTATTAAGAAAGAACCACTAATAACTATGAGACCTTCACCGCATTTGCGAATGAATTTGGTGAGTAAGAATCAATCTTAATAGAATAGACGTGAATACGCGATTTACTGTGATTTAATATGGGCTATTTTACGAGAATGAATTATTTCTATAATTAACATTATGTTAAATTGAAATTTTGAAAGAAAGGGGAATTAGCATCCCCGTTCCATTATTCTATTGAGCTGTTTTTAGCTTCTCTACTACCACATCATACTTTGGTTTGTAACTATCATCGTTGGTCATTTTTCGATAGTACAACTGCTTCAAAGAAATTAACACTCCTTTATCCATACCATTGATTGAATATGCTTTCTCCAAAACTGGCATCGACTGATCAAACACATCATCAGCAATTTTACGAGCGGCCTCAAACTTTTTCATATCGTCAATGCCGTTAGCAACTTCATTCAGTTTAACTGCGCGGTTGAAATAAAGCGCTCCAAGGTTATAAACCGCATCAAAATTATCAGGATTCAATTCTATGGATGCTTTGTAGCTTTTTTCAGCATCTGCAAGATGCCCGTCATATTCAGCACCTCCTTTTGGATTTGCTTCAAGCGATTTTGCTGCCAAACGGTCGTGAACAAAACCTAAGGCAAAATGCAGCGAAAAGTTCTTTGGATCGAGGCCAATAGCCACTTTCAACGCTTCCATCGCTTCTGCATGGCGGTCGCTTGCCAAATACGTGTTAACTTCCTCAGTAACTAGCGTTTGGTTATCTGGGAATTTGGCACGGCCTTCTTTCACAATTGCAAAAGCTTTATCTTTTTCACCAGCATCACTAAACATCCTAGCAATACGCACATACGATTGCTCTGCTTTAAAATCTACTGCAATGGATTGGCGGTAGTATTTCTCAGCTTTGGCATAATCTTTCACCTGCTCAGCACATGCACCAGCGTAGTAAATTGCTAAAGAGTCAACACGTTTAATCTGCGGTAAATTCGTAATAGCAATCGTGTTTTCAAATGCTTTCAATGCAGCGTCATAGCGTTTTTCGTTGTAGTTAATGATTCCCTCGTTCACAAATTGCTTTCCCTGAACGTCCATGTACTTATAGGTCATGTCGCCATGGAAGTTCTTTTCATCTAAAGAATTACATTTAGAGAAAGCTTGATATGCTTCTTCTAAAGCATTATTAGACAATGATTTGTACTTCGAATCTTGGGTCTCATAAATGGCTTGGTAAATCTGCCCACGATAAAACCAGGTTTTCGCTTCAGGAGCAGTTTTTTCGTGAACGCTAGCTTCATCAATAGCGGCCTTGGCATTGTCCAACTCTCCGTATTGCATGTAATTGTTAGCACTTGTTCGCTTTGCAGCTTGCCCAAATGCTGCTGAAGCTGCCATTGCGATGGCAGCGGTCAAAAGGGTCAATTTTCTCATGATTGGGTTAATTAGTGATTTTTTTATAATGGCGACAAATTTAGAAACGCATGGATTTATGGATGAACAGATTATTCAACCTCTGGATTTTCATTTTCTGACTCCTCCCCTTCTACACCTTCCGTGCCAGTTTCTATCGCATCCGTTTGCTCCACTTCAATTGCTTCCACTTTAGCAACTGAAGCAACCGCTGCAATAGTATCATTTCCTTTCAAGTTGATAAGACGCACACCTTGTGTGGCGCGGCCCATAACACGCAAATCTATAACTGCCATACGAATAGCAATGCCCGAACGATTGATAATCATCAGGTCGTTATCGTCTTTAACGTCTTTAATGGCTACCAATTTCCCTGTTTTTTCGGTCACATTGATGGTCTTCACACCTTTACCACCTCTATTCGTAACGCGATACACAGGCTCACCATCCTCTGGGTCATTCAAGAAACTGCGTTTTCCGTATCCATTTTCAGAAACAACTAGAACGGTTTGAGTAGATGAATCGTGAATAGCAATCATGCCTACAACTTCATCATCTTCTTGCTCAATCGTTATGCCGCGAACCCCAGAAGCTGTTCTTCCCATTGGACGCACTTTACTTTCGTTAAAACGAATGGCGCGACCGCTTTTAAGCGCAAGCATTATTTCATCTTGACCACTGGTGAGACGTGCTTCCAACAATTGGTCGTCTTCGCGAATTACAATTGCATTGATACCGTTTACACGTGGTCTAGAATAGGCTTCTAGCGTAGTTTTCTTAATAATACCTTTCTTAGTACACATAATCACATAATGATTATTGATGTACTCTTCGTCTTTCAAGTCGTGCGTATTCATGTAGGCCATCACTTTATCATCAGATTCTATCTGAAGCAAATTCTGAATGGCGCGACCCTTGCTCGTTTTTGTTCCTTCTGGAATTTCATACACTTTCAACCAGAAACAGCGTCCTTTTTGAGTAAAGAACAGCATATAATTGTGGTTGGTTGCCACAAAAATGTGCTCTAAGAAATCTTCATCGCGTGTGGTGCTAGCACGCGATCCAACTCCTCCTCTTGTTTGAACACGATATTCTGTTAATGGAGTGCGTTTGATGTACCCAAGATGAGAAATGGTAATCACCACTTCTTCATCTGCTATCATATCTTCCATCCTCAAATCGGCAGCCGAATAGACTATTTCGCTGCGTCTTTTATCGCCATAACGCTCACGAATTTCAATCAATTCATCCTTGATAATCTTCATTCGAAGATCTTCATTTTCAAGTATTTCCTTAAGATGATTGATGAGTTTCATCAACTCTTCATACTCTTCTTTTAGTTTATCAATCTCCAGGCCAGTAAGCGCGCGAAGACGCATATCCAAAATAGCACGACTTTGGATATCGCTCAAATTGAAGGTAGTCATCAATTCTTCTCTGGCATCATCTGGAGTTCTCGACTCACGAATAATCTTGATTACAGCATCAAGATTATTCACCGCAATGATTAATCCTTCCAGAATGTGTGCCCGTTTTTCTGCCTCGCGTAGTTCGAATTTGGTTCTGCGAACTACTACATCATGTCTATGTGCCACAAAATGGACAATCATGTCCTTTAAGTTCAACATTTCAGGCCTTCCAGCCACCAAAGCAATGTTGTTAACGCTAAACGAGGTTTGAAGCTGGGTGTACTTATACAAGTTATTAAGCACCACATTTGGAATGCAATCCCGCTTCAACTCATACACAATACGCATGCCCTTGCGATCCGATTCATCGCGGATATCGCTAATACCTTCAAGCTTCTTATCGTTAATTAAGTCGGCCGTATACTTAATCATATTGGCCTTGTTCACCTGATAAGGAATCTCGGTTACGATAATTTGCTCGCGACCGCTTGACATTTCCTCAAACTCAGCACGAGCGCGCATCACAATGCGGCCACGACCAGTTTCAAATGCATCGCGAACACCATCATACCCATAGATAAAGCCTCCAGTTGGAAAATCGGGAGCTTTCACATATTCCATCAGCCCTTCGATATCTATTTCGCGATTATCGATATAGGCCACAATTCCATTGATAACCTCCGTAAGGTTGTGAGGAGCCATATTTGTAGCCATACCGACAGCAATACCAGATGCTCCATTCACCAAAAGGTTAGGGATTCGGCTAGGAAGAACTGTTGGTTCCTCAAGGGTATCATCAAAATTGAGTCGGAAATCAACAGTTTCCTTATCAATATCTGCTAGCAATTCCTCAGCAATTCTGCGCAAGCGTGCTTCGGTATAACGCATTGCAGCTGGATTATCACCATCCACCGAACCGAAGTTTCCTTGACCGTCAACTAAAGGATAGCGAAGACTCCATTCTTGCGCCATACGCACCATGGCATCATATACCGATGAGTCACCATGCGGATGATACTTACCTAGTACCTCGCCTACAATACGAGCAGACTTCTTGTGGGCACGGTTATGTAACACACCGAGGTCTTTCATACCAAACAACACCCTTCGGTGTACTGGCTTCAAGCCATCGCGCACATCTGGTAAGGCTCTACTTACAATTACCGACATCGAATAATCGATGTAGGCTGTTTTCATTTCATCTTCAATGTTTATCGGAATTATCCGTGAACCACTTGCTTCTTCTGCCATCTTTAGGTTATCAATTTATCAGACGCTTAAATTCAATTAAGACGCTTTGCGATTGGTTTTTTAAATTAATTATTCACTGATATTTAAATGCTTAAGTAAGTATTGATTAACTATTACAGTAATTGAAATGAACTTAATTACCTAGATTTTTTTTATCCTGGGGGTTTCTAAAAACTAATTCTTGTCTTAAGGCCGAAAGTACACTATTCAGGTTCGGTTACAGGCTATTTATATGCCCCAGTTACTAACAGATTTTTGTGCATAAATAGGCTGATACAACGAAAAGCACCTATTTGATGGCGGTAATTTTGAGAGGCTTGGAATTGGAGCAAAACTGCTTACTTTCTACCAAGGGTAAAAAAAAATTAACTTTGGACAAAGATTTCAATATGGACGCGAAATTCTCACAACGAGTGAAGGACGTGATAAATTTCAGCCGAGAGGAAGCACTTCGGCTCGGTCACGATTACATCGGTACGGAGCATTTGTTGCTTGGTATAATTCGAGAAGGTGAAGGTACTGCAATTCGTATCCTTAATACTCTTGGTATTGAAATGCCCGATTTGCGCAAGGACATCGAAAACGCTACAAGAAGTGGAGCAAATTTCAAAAAGACTCATTTGGTGAATATACCGCTGATAAAACAAGCGGAAAAAGCATTGAAAATCACGTATTTAGAAGCCAAAGTTTTTAAAAGTCCCACTATAGGGACGGAACACGTATTGCTTGCCATTTTAAAAGATGAGGATAATGTGGTGACTAGAACATTGAAAAATTTAGGTGTAGATTATCAACTTGTAAGAGAAGAATTGGAAGTGATGATGGGAGAAAGTAGGCCACCTCAGGCCCGTCACCGCAGTAATTCTGCAGATGATGAAGAGGATCAAGAAAATTTTGGAGGAAATACTGGTGGTGGCGGTGGATCAACCACTAAGAAACCTACAGACCCGAAATCAAAAACACCGGTATTGGACAACTTTGGCAGGGATTTAACCCGCATGGCTGAAGATGGTAAGTTAGACCCTGTGATTGGTCGCGAGAAGGAAATAGAACGCGTTTCACAGATTTTGAGTCGAAGAAAAAAGAATAATCCTATTCTTATAGGTGAACCTGGAGTTGGTAAATCTGCAATTGCTGAAGGATTAGCGCTTCGCATTATCAAAAGGCAAGTGAGTCGTGTGTTGTATGGCAAACGTGTTGTAACGCTTGATTTGGCTTCTCTTGTGGCTGGAACTAAATATCGCGGTCAGTTTGAGGAGCGAATGAAAGCGGTGATGAATGAACTTGAGAAATCACCCGATGTTATCCTCTTTATTGACGAAATACACACTATCGTAGGTGCTGGAGGTGCTTCGGGCTCAATGGATGCATCAAACATGTTTAAGCCAGCGTTGGCTAGAGGAGAGGTGCAATGCATTGGTGCTACAACTTTGGACGAATACCGACAATACATTGAAAAAGATGGTGCTTTAGAAAGACGTTTTCAGAAAGTGTTGGTAGAGCCCACTTCGCCCGAAGAAACGGTTCTGATTTTGAACAATATAAAGGATAAATACGAGGACCATCATAACGTAACTTACACAGATGAAGCCATTGAAGCTTGTGTTACGCTTACTAATAGATATATGACAGATCGTTTCCTTCCAGATAAGGCCATTGATGCCTTGGATGAAGTAGGAAGCCGCGTGCACATTACAAATATCAATGTGCCGCAGCGCGTAGTGGAATTGGAGGCAGCAGTTGATGCCATTAAAGAGGAGAAAAACCGAGTAGTTCGAAATCAGAAATACGAGGAAGCAGCTGATTTGCGTGATAAAGAGCGTAGATTGGTCGAAGAGCTAGAGCGAGAGAAGAAAAAATGGGAAGAATCAACACGCGAGAATCGTGAGACTGTAACAGCCGATCATGTTGCTGAAGTTGTTTCCATGATGACGGGGATTCCTGTGAAACGCGTTGCTCTGAATGAAATGGAGCGTTTAAAAACCATGTACGAAAACCTGAAAGGGAAAGTAGTTGGTCAAGACGAAGCCATTAAGAAAGTGGTTCGCGCTATTCAGCGCAATCGTGCTGGACTAAAAGATCCAAACAAACCAATTGGCAGTTTCATTTTCTTAGGACCAACTGGAGTTGGTAAGACGGAATTGGCAAAGGTTCTTTCTCGCTATCTATTTGATTCGGAAGATTCGTTAATTCGAATTGATATGAGTGAGTACATGGAAAAATTTGCCATTTCTCGGCTTATCGGAGCGCCTCCAGGATATGTAGGATATGAGGAAGGAGGGCAATTGACGGAGAAAGTGCGTAGAAAGCCCTATTCAGTTGTATTGCTAGATGAGATTGAAAAAGCGCATCCTGATGTATTCAACCTACTTCTTCAGGCTTTAGATGATGGTCAAATGACAGATAGTATGGGGCGTAAAATCGACTTCAAGAACACTATCGTCATTATGACGTCAAACATTGGTTCACGCCAATTGCAAGACTTTGGTCAAGGTGTTGGATTCGCTACTCAAGCAAAAACTACAGCTTCCGATGAGCATGCACGAGGAGTTATAGAAAAAGCATTGAAGAAAGCATTTGCTCCAGAGTTCTTAAACCGGATTGATGATGTGGTTTTGTTTGGGCAATTGAAAGAAGAAGATATTTACCAGATTATTGATTTGGAACTTCGCCATGTGCTCAAACGAATAGCAGACATAGGATTTACTGTTGACCTTTCAATTGAAGCGAAGAAATTCCTTGCAGATAAGGGATACGACCCAGCATTTGGTGCACGCCCTTTGAAAAGAGCTATTCAGAAGTATTTGGAAGATCCCTTGGCCGAAGAAATTATAGGTACATCGGCCGAAGCAGGTGATGTTATAGTAGTGACTCGCGAGCCGGAAGCCGAAGCACTTACAATTGCGGTTAAAAAAATAAAAGCTGACAAAAAGAAGAGCTAGTCTAATTTGCTTTACACAAAAAAGGCTAGAAACGCTGTGTTTCTGGCCTTTTTTGTTGATGACAATCAATGGAACTTATCTTCATTTGAATCGGATTGTGAGTAATGCAATATCGTCTACATAAGGCATATTGCCTTTATGCTGACGCAGTTGCTTAACAACCGTATCGTTTATGGTTTGTACTGGTTTGTACTGGTTGTCTAGAATCACCAACTCCAATCTGCGCTGACCGAATTCGCGCTCGCGAGCGTCTTCCAATTCTACCGCGCCATCAGTATAGCAAAACACGATTGATTCTGGCTCAAGTATCATGATTCCTTCACGGATATTGGGCATATCGTCCAACATTCCTAGCCCAGGGCAGCCAGTGCTTAAATCACTTATGGTATCGCCACTTACCATCAAAGGTGGCGTTTGGCCAGCATTGACATATTGCAGCACACGGGTTACGTAATTGTACTTCCCAATAAAAAGTGTAATAAACTTCTCGCCCATCGCACTTCCTAAAACCTTGCTGTTCAATTCTTGAACAAGGTCAGTAAGTGATGTTTCATGGCGAAAAAGTGCACGAAGATTTGCTTGAAAATTGGACATCAACAACGCTGCTGAAACCCCTTTTCCTGACACATCGGCCATGCAAAATGCCATTTCATTACCTCCCAATTCAATGAAATCGTAATAGTCACCTCCTACTTCTTGATGAGGGAGATGAAAAGCTGCCATTTCAACGTGACTATTATGCGGCAATTTCCTTGGAAATAGCATGGCTTGCATATCGCTTGCAAGCTCCATTTCGCGTTTCATTCCAGCCCGTTGGATATTTTCTCGAAACAGACGTTTGTTCTCAATTGCTACGGTAATCACGTTAGCTAAGGTTTGAATAAACGGGATATGTCTTGTTTTCGTATTCTCAATCAAATCCTCATTGATGTCACCAATAAGTAAATACGCCAATGCTTCGTGCTTGTGCATTACTGGAATTATCACATCAAACTGACCGTGAAATTTATCTTCGCCAGTCTTTAGCTCTCGCGTTTGCTGTATTGGAGTTAAATCAATTCTAGCATCTGGAATATACGCTCCTTTAACTAATCCATGACGCATTGCAACTGTCCACTCACCTTCCTCAAGCGTAAAAAACATGAGGCGACCAATATTCAGTTGATTGCGAAGTACGAATTCAAAAATCTTAAGCAGCTGATCGCTTGAGAAATTACTATTGATGGCATTGGTAATTTCCAACAGTGAATTCAGCTTCAAATTCTTCAATTTAAGCGCAGAATTTGCAATCTTGAGGGTCTCAAGAATTATTTGCTCATTTCTATTTACGCTCACGTTTGGCAAGATAAAGAGGCGAATTTGGTCTAAAGGTATCGGATGTTCTCGGTTGATTTGGAGGAATTAGACCAATTGCAGAAAACATGCGACCAATACACATATAACGTAATTCTATCTACGAATGACACCTACTTTTGTCGAAGATTTTCCAGGATACTGGGTAATTGTTTGATTAGCGCCAACTCCTTCATTTTTTGCCTTGCCTCTCGAACTGGGCTGCCAAAATAAACCACCCCACCCAGCAAGGATTTTGCCACCCCCGACTGCCCCAAAACCACTGCACCTTTTCCAATGGTCAAATCTTTCTGAATGCCTACTTGCCCCCAAAGAATAACCTCATCCTCAACGGTAACAACGCCTGCTATGCCCACCTGTGCTGCAAACAAACAGTTTCTACCAATTACAGTATCATGGCCAATGTGAACCATATTGTCCATTTTGGTTCCACTTCCTATCCGAGTTACGGATGTTACACCCCTATCAATGGTACAGCTAGCTCCAATTTCAACATTATCATCTATTTGCACAAATCCACAGGAATTGAGCTTTTCATATGCTTGTTTTCGCTTGTAATAAAATGCATCAGAACCAATTACAGCTCCAGCATGAATTATTACATCATCTCCAATGACGGTCCCATCATATAAGGTCACATTGGGATGAATGAAGCAATTTTCACCAATTCGCACGTTCTCCCCAATAAATACTCCGGGCATAACAACTGTTCCTATTCCAACGGAAGCACTGGTGGCAATAGGTAACGTTGCTGACTGAAGGTTCCGGTATGTTTTAGAAAGACTGGTAAACACATCGAATGGTTTATCGCAAATCAATAAACCTTTTCCCGCTGGACAGTCTAGTTCACCATCAATTAGAATTACCGTTGCGGCAGATTCTAACGCTTTCTTGTAATACTTTGGATGGTCACAAAAAGTGACGTCCCCCTCCTCTACCCTGTGAATTTCATTAATTCCACTGATAATTAGGTCTGGTTCTCCAACAAATGAACAACCAATTTGACGTGCCAATTCGGATAGCTTAATGGCAGATTTTAGTTTCATTAACGCGTTAACTAATTTATATTATAGTATTGATTTTCAGTAGATTGATTCTTTATTAAAGTACTTTCATTAAATGGATATAAAGCTGAACCATCGCCTTAATATCATCCTTGTGTACCAATTCATCTGGTGAATGCACATGATTTTCAGCTGCTCCAATAAAAACCCATTCCCAAGGATATGAGCTACTTTGCAATTCAATACCATCACTTCCGCCCGAGCCCTCGACTTCCAATTGAAACGGTATGCCACTTTTGGTTGCTTCACCAATAATTCGATTTAAGTAGCTACGTCTCGGAAGTCCTTTATCGCGCATTGAAACAACCACACCCTCTCCTGGTCGAACACCATGCGTAATCCAAGTTATGTCCGAAATGAGCGCTTGATGCACGCCATAGGTTTCGAAAATATATTTCGCTAGAAAACTGATTGAACCGCCTCCATGCTCCTCTCTTGTGCCAAACACAATAATTCCTTCCTCTAATGTTTCTGCCACTTGCAGGGCATTCCATACTCCCAAACGATTATCTATATAACAGCATTGCACGGACGAATGCTTTTCTCGGAAATCGGGCTTAAAAGTTAGGTTGGTGCCTCTATCTATAACGCGATTGAACGCATAACCAGGCGCATCGCTATGCGGATCAACTGTTAAAGTGCATTCAATGTCTCCTTGACTATCCTTCCCAACCAACGCAATTCCATCCTCCAAAACTGGCCCACCAATCTTTACAAGTTCGTAATTATATCGAACCGTGAAGCCAATGCTATCTATATGAGCAAAAATGGCGGTTCGAGGCTTTGACCCAAAGACCAAAACGATATTCTCTTGAAATAAACCACCAGCAATTACTTGAGGCTGCACTGCCCATTTGGGAGAATTGGCTTGAATGTAATTCAGTAAAAAAGAAGTGAGAGCAGACTCATCTCCAGATGGAGCATGTATAGCACATAATTCGCGAAGAAGCTGAAACTTACTCACTCGATATCTTCCACAGTGAAAACAAAAATCTCCTCATTGTCTTTCTTCATGAGGTATTTCTCGCGAGCGAATTTCTCCAGCAATTCGCTGTCATTTTGAAGAAGCTTCAAATCTTCCACACTTTGCATTGTTTCCGTTAGATAAAACTCACGCTCGCTGTTCACTTCCGAGAGTTTTATACGCGATTTTACTTGCTCTATAATGTTGTTCTCGTCTATAAAACCGACCCAAATGAAGAACACAAAACCGCTTATCGCATATTTATTGCGAAGCACAGGTTTTATTGTTTCAAAAGCGCCAACAATTCCATTCATGGACCGTAAATTTAGAAATGTGATTTAGCGGTAGCTATGGTTTGCAAGCGATTAATGAACCAATGACTGTTAACAGAAAACTATGCTTCTTTTAGAAAAGGATATCTATAATCCGTTGGTGTAACAAAGGTTTCCTTTATTGTTCGGGGACTAACCCAGCGCATTAAATTGATGGCTGAGCCTGCTTTATCGTTGGTTCCCGACCCGCGTGCTCCGCCAAAAGGTTGCTGCCCAACCACAGCGCCTGTTGGCTTATCGTTTATATAGAAATTGCCTGCTGCATTAGACAATTTCTTGGTTGCCAATTCTATGGCATAGCGGTCTTGTGCCAAAATTGCGCCTGTAAGTGCGTAAGGCGATGTGGTATCTACAAGTTCTAAAGTCTCTTCAAACTTGGCTTCTTCATACACATAGATAGTAAGCACTGGGCCGAATATTTCTTCGCACATGGTTACATACTTCGGATTATCGACCACAATTACCGTAGGTTCAATAAAATATCCTTTCGATTTATCATAGTTTCCACCTGCTATAATTTGTTGGCCATCCGCTTTAGCACGGTCAATATAAGACGCAATGCGGTCAAACGCTTTTTCGTCAATCACAGCGTTGATAAAGTTCCGAAAATCTTCGGGTGAACCCATTTTAAAGGATGCCAAATCGGCCAGTAATTCACTTTTTACTTTAGGCCAAAGATTGCTGGATATGTAGGCGCGTGAAGCAGCCGAACATTTTTGCCCTTGAAATTCAAACGCGCCTCTGCAAAGCGCTGTGCTCACTTGCTTTGATATCGCAGAATGGTGGGCAATTACAAAATCCTTCCCTCCTGTTTCGCCAACTACACGCGGGTAGCTTTTGTAGTTCTGTATATTTTCTCCAATTGTGCGCCAAATGTTCTGGAACACTCCTGTTGAACCCGTAAAATGTATTCCGGCAAAATCAGGATGTCTGAAAATGACATCGCCTGCCACTGGTCCACTCACAAACACAAGATTTATAACGCCATCAGGCAAACCTGCTTCTTTGAAAATCTCCATAATTATCTGAGCGGAGTAAATTTGGGTATCAGCAGGTTTCCAAACGCACGTATTACCCATTAGTGCTGGTGCAGAAGGTAAATTTCCAGCGATGGAAGTAAAGTTGAATGGCGTTAAGGCAAACACAAAACCCTCCAAAGGGCGTTGCTCAAGTCTGTTCCATGTATTTGCGGGCGATTCTGGCTGTTGACGATAAATATCCGTCATGTATTGCACGTTGAACCGCAAAAAATCGGCAAACTCACATACCGCATCAATTTCTGCTTGGTAGACATTTTTACTTTGCGCCAACATTGTAGCCGCATTCATTTTTGCCCGATATGGGCCAGCCAATAAATCTGCTGCTTTTAGAAAGATACTAGCGCGATGCTCCCAACCAAGATTGGCCCACGATTCTTTTGCAGCCAAGGCAGCGTTTATTGCAAGTTCCACATGCGAGTGGTCGCCACGATGAAAATGACCCAGCGTATGCGCAAATTCGTGAGGCGGTGCAATACGAATAAGCTTACCTGTCCGCACTTCCTTACCCCCAATGTGCATTGGAATATCAATTTCTGTCGAACGCATTTCGGCTAATGTCGTTTTAAGCGTGGCTTTTTCTGCACTTCCTGGCGCGTAAGAAAGAACGGGTTCGTTCTTCGGGGCGGGTACGTTGTAAATTCCTTTTGGCATTTGAAATGAATGAAAGATTGAATATCCGAATTACAGACAGTTGAAAAATTGAGTTTGCGAAGGTAAGTAGCGGAATCGCCTTGTTGCAGCATCCTACTAATCGTTGCCTTATTTCTTGATTTACCCAGTCTGCATTTTTTCATCAACTTGGCAATCAAAACTCGAGTGCGATATTCAAACTTCTGTGAGCTAAAGCCTATCCTAACGCATTAATGGTTGGGGCATTATCGTTCTAAAATTCAATAGTAATTGGCGGAAATCACTAATATTACGTTTAAACGTTGCCATAACCTTTGTCTTAGCTAATAGAACATTGTAAGCACACAAAACTTATGTAGTTTCACCTTAAAAATTAGAGAGCGAATAAACAACAGAGCGATGAAGGAAGAACTTGAAACCAATTCACGAAGAAATTTTCTGCGAAACACGGCCATGTTGACACTATCCAGCGGTCTTATCCCATTGGCAGGAAAAGCTGGCAATCTAATGCCGAATAAAAGCGATTTGGATTGTAATAATACAACACTAGATTTATACGGACAAGGTCCATTTTATACCGCTGATGCCCCTGTGATTGGAGACAATCAGCTTGCTAACCAGAATGAGCCTGGAACAAGGCTAATTATCACTGGTGTTGTAAAAACTCTGGATTGCTTGCAGGTGATTCCCAATACTTTGATTGATATATGGCACGCCAATGATTCAGGTGCCTACGATAACTCGGGCTTTAATCTGAGAGGGCGAACCTATTCCAATGCGCAGGGATATTATATATTCGAAACAATTCTTCCGGGTAAATACCTCAATGGTGCAAGCTTTCGTCCCCGTCACATCCACTTTAAAATAACTCCGCCAGAATTTCCAACACGTATCACACAGCTTTATTTTGAAGGTGATACCGATATTCCAGGCGATGCAGCAGCATCTGTAACATCAGGCAATTTTGACGCTACTTCTCGCATCATCCCCATAGCGCTTAATTCCGAAGGGAAATATGAAGGTACATGGGACATTGTTCTTGATGGAGACGGTATCACTGGTGTTCAAGACATTCATCTCAATAAAGGAATCATCTATTCCGCTTCTCCCAATCCGTTTACGAATAGCGTAGAATTGAACTATGGAATTTATCAGGAATCTCAAGTTGCAATTCAGATATTTGACTTGCAAGGCAGCATGGTATCCACTTTAGACGAATCATTTCTAAAACCTCAGAAATATAGCGCAATTTGGATTCCAGAAGCACAACTGCCACCGGGAATCTATTTTGCTGCTCTAAAAATCAATAATTTGCATGTGCACTACCTGAAACTATTGAAGGTGTAGGAAACTTATTGCTTCCGTTAAAAACCAAAAAGAAAATGAAACATCTTTCACAACAACAAATGACAGTTAGAATTCCTTTCGGTTTTGGAATCAAAACGATTTTTGGTTGTGTTATGGCAAGTTTTATTGGTGCGATACGCTGCCCTGCCCAAAATCCATTTATCAAGCATATCTACACAGCCGATCCATCGGCACACGTGTTTAACGATACCCTGTTCGTTTATCCATCGCACGATAAGGAGAATGCAAAGTGGTTTAACATGAGCGATTGGCATGTGTTTTCCACTACCGACATGGCGAATTGGACCGACCATGGCGTGGCGCTAGCCCTCGATAGTTTACCTTGGGCCAAAGAGCTTGCTTGGGCACCCGATTGCGCCTACAAGAATGGAAAATACTTCTTCTATTACCCTACCGACAAAGCCTTTATAGGAGTGGCGGTGGCAAGCAGACCGCAAGGTCCCTTTAAAGACCCATTGGGCAAACCGCTTATTAGCAGGCAAACACCCGGTGTTATAGCCAATCGTGGGCTTATTGACCCGTGTCTATTTATGGATGATGACGGCACGCCTTACCTCATCTTTGGGCAAAACCACGTGAATATTGTAAAGCTGAATGACGATATGGTTTCGTTTGCCGACACCGTTCGCATTATTGAGGGCGTAAATCACTTCTTTGAGGCCGTTTGGATGCATAAATACAACGGCAAATACTACATTTCCTATTCTGGAAAAGGTAAGATTTTATATGGCATTGGCGATAGTCCCTATGGGCCTTTTCATTACCAAGGCGTTATTTTAAATAAAGTGAATAGCGGCACAAACCACGCATCCATTGCCGAATACAAAGGCCAATGGTATCTGTTTTATCACACGTCCGACCTGTTCTTCAAAAACAACCCAAAAGCCAACAAGCACGGCTTAAAGAAATGGTACAGGAGGTCTATTTGCATGGACAAGTTGGTTTACAATGCCGATGGCACCATCCAACAAGTTATTCCAACGCAGTAATCATAGCCTAACCAGTTTGCTTTTGAAATAGCTTTGCATGAACAATCCACGAACAATCGAGTTACAGGTAGTCCTATGATGAAATCAATTGCTAGCGTAATCAGTGCAATTTCCTTGATGGCATTCCCTCTTTTGGGGAACGCTCAATGCTGCGACTATACCCTAAGCATGCAGGATAGCTATGGCGATGGATGGCAAGGGGGCACGGTAGACGTTCGCATCAACGGCAGTTCTGTTGGGGTTTTTAGCGGGGCCAACGCTGCAAGTATTGAAACATTCCAAATATGCGAGGGCGATGCCGTTAGCCTCATTTACACCTCGGGCGATTGGGAAAACGAGAACAGTTATCAGCTGTATGATGCTGTTTCAAACACCATTTTTGCCGATGGGCCAACTCCCCAAGTGGGCAACGTGTTTACTACCAATGCAACTTGCTCTGCTCCAGTAACTCCCGGCATGAACCCGTGCAATGCCATAGCATTGGAAGTTGGGGCATGTGCGTTTGAAGATAACACCACCATGCCCGGTTCTGGCCTAAACCCCGGCTGTGCCGAATACCAAGGTAGCGATATGTGGTTTCAGGTTGAAGTGCCGTTGTCGGGCAATTTGAGCTTTGTAACGGATAGCGGCAGCATTAACGATACGGGAGTGTCCGTTTGGCGTGCCAACACCTGTTTAAGTACGCAAAATGCAGGGTGCGATGACGACAACGGAGTGGATTACTACTCCTCGCTCCTACTCTACGACCTCACTCCCCAAGAGATAGTCTATGTGCAAGTGTGGGGCTATGGCGGTGCTACGGGAGAGTTTCGCCTTTGCGTAACCGACTTGGGCAGCGTGGTGCTGGATAGTACCGCCTTACCCATTGTGATGATAAACACGTTGGACCAAACCATTGTGGCCGAAACGAAAATTGACGCCCTTATGGACATCAAATACAACGGCTTGGGCAACCAAACGCGAGTTACCGATGTGTCGAATGTGTATAGCGGAAACATTGGCATCGAGATTCGTGGGGCTTCTTCATCGGGCTATCCGCAGCGGCCTTATGGCTTAGAAACCCGCCTGGCCGATGGCACCAACAACAACGTTTCGCTGCTCGGAATGCCGCAAGAAAACGATTGGGTGTTGCTCAGCAATTTCAACGACCGCTCGCTTATTCGCAATAGCCTTGCCTACGATTTGTTTCGCGAAATGGGCAACTACAGCGTGCGCACCATCCTTTGCGAAGTGCTTATAGACAGCGCCTACAAAGGCATCTACACCTTTTCGGAAAAGATAAAACGCGACAACAATCGGGTGGACATTGCAGCCTTGACCCCGCTCGAAAACACAGGTGACAACCTAACAGGTGGCTACATCTTGCAGCAAAACTATTGGGACGAAAGCAATAGCTTTCAGTCCAACTACGGCCCTATAGACCACCCTGAGTTTGATGTGCATTTCATTTACCACTACCCCGAGCCGGAGGTTATAACCCCAGAACAGAAGAGCTACATCGCCTCATATATCGACAGTTTGGAAGATGCACTCTATAGCCCCAATTTTGATGATATGCTGGTAGGCTACCGCAATTATTTGGATGTACCGTCCTTCATAGATTACTTCCTGATTAACGAATTATCGCGCAGCAACGATGGCTTTAAGAAGAGTGTGTTTTACTACAAAGACAAGTATTCCAATGGCGGCAAGTTGAAAGCTGGCCCCGTGTGGGACTTCGATTGGGCTTGGAAAAACATCTATGGATGTGTGAACTACGAAGGCACTGATGGCTCTGGATGGGCACATTTGATTAACGATTGCCCCACCGATAACTATTCTACTGGGTGGTATATCCGCTTGCTGCAAGACACCACCTTTGCCAACGAACTTCGCTGCACTTACAACGATTATCGCCAAACTATGTTAAGCACAAACCGCATCAACAGCTACATAGACAGCGTTGGCAATTTGGTAGCCACCGCGCAAGCGCGCCACTTTCAAAAATGGCCTTTGCTGGGTAGTAGCGGCCCAGCCCCCGAAGTTGGGGCCATAGCCACTACCTACGCTGCCGAATTGGACACCCTAAAGCATTGGATTAACCTCCGGCTCAACTGGTTGGACAGCAATCTTCCGGGCAACTGCATCCCGCCTGTGGTAACCAGCATGGAAGAAATCCCTGCTTCTAACGCCATTCGCTACTACCCTAACCCCAGTTCGGGTCTGGTCCATTTTGAAGGGCAATCATCCAGCACAAGACCGCTACTCTTCGAGGTATTTGATATGACGGGCAAACGCATCGAATCACTGCAACTACCTGAAGAACAGGTCAATTTCGATTATCACTTAAAGCATTATGGAGTGTATTCCTTCACGCTATCCTCCGAAGGCTCTGTAGTTCAACACGGCAAGCTGGTTGTGCTGTAGGATTGAAGTAGGAGCGTTCCAAACTGATTTCGAGATAAGCATTCTTCAACTGCTATGCACCTTCGTCAAGCTCTAGGTATGCTCCTCTGCAGGGTTTAGGTTCTATTTCGTTGCATTAGCTATCCTACCTACGTTCCTACAAAACTGATTTTAGCCTCATCGGAGCGCAGTTATGGCAGAAAAACACATCTTGGAGAGTTAAATTCACAAAGGGACGCAGCTTTAAACAAATTATTATCCCAAACTTAGCCTAAATAGTGAAGGGACTTCCCGAAGAATAGAAATGAGCTACTTAACGCGCAGTAATGCACAGGATATCGGAGTAAAATTGTGTTCATGGCAGTCTGGACACTCTACCGAATAAACGGCACTAGGGAAAGACCCTAGCGCCTACCTTTAGCAGCCTAGCGCGGGCAGTGAGAATTGAACGAACATATCCATGGAAATTGATTGCTGAGTTCATCTTGTTGTGATATCAACCCAAACCCTGCCTAGATATATAAGCCGTGCTTCGTTTTAAAACTTCATTTAATGTGGGCTCTCAACAAATGAGCAACAAACGGGTTTCGCCCGGCTTTTCCTTTGGGGCGCGATGCACGCAAGGAAGAACCTTGCTTTGGGGATGATCTACCGCCAACTTCCATAAGTGGCCAATGCCTAAGCTTATGGACTTAGTATTGGGTTTAGGCTGATAGTGCAGATCAAAGAAATGTTCGGTTAAGAACGACTCAAATCCTTCCTCTTCGCCACCGTGCAGCTTTTTGAGTGCTTGGCGTATTTCGGGTGTAAGCACCTTTTGCTCCACTTGGGCATTGGGTATTAGTTCACTGGGTTCACCATAATAGGTGCATAAATAGGTATCGGTGGGCACAGGCGAGCGATCTACATGAAACGAATACACATCGGTTGGAAAAAAAGGAAAGGCATCATCCCGTTCATAGCATTTGATAAGATTTAAAGTGGGCGATGTGCCATGCGCTGCTAATAGATGTAGATCCTGCAACAGAATATCTCGCGCTAGCTGCCCTAGTGGGCTCAATTCCAATGCGTGAAGCTGCGCTGGATCCAGCTCTGCCATGGTGCCGTATAGGCTTACTTTATGGACTATCTCAGCAAAATCTCCTTGCAGGGCGCGTTTCCAGCACAGTGCATTTATGTCTCCCTTAAAAGGCGTAGCAACAAGGCTTTGAAAACTCGTTACACACTGGATGTGCTGCCCCGCTGGTATTACATCTATCATACTGCTGCTTATAGCCCGAGGCCGAAAACCCCACCGCTATGCTTTTGTAAAGGTAGGGAATGGGATAAGGAATGTCGATAATGGTTGAGGCTTGGTGCGGGTTGGGTTTTCTGGTAGCCAAGACGCTAACCAATTAAGGTACTAGAAAAAGATCCTAGCACCAGCAAAACGCAACTTCGCTTAGGCGGATGTTCGTGCTTAATGGCGCTGCTGTGATGCGGATACAACCCATAGGGGTAGAATTATGTAATTTTGAGGAATATAGCCTACGACCTGGCAAGCAGATATGGAAATGAAACCCAAAAACAGAAAACACACGTTCTCGAACGATATTATTTCCAATCTAGATGCAGTGGGCATTGCCACCTTAATAAAAAGTAAAGAAATTAGTGCCGAAGAAGTGGCAGCTACCTGCGTAGCACGAGCAAAAGCGATTAATCCCAGTATTAACGCCATTGTCACCGATAATTTTGAGGCGAGTAAAGGCTTGGCGAAAAGCCAAACGTCTGGGTTTTTTCAAGGCGTACCGACCTTCATCAAAGACATGACCTATGTGGAAGGTATTCCCACCTATTTTGGGTCGAAGGCATTTGCCAAGGCTAAGCCATCGCGAAAGACAGATGGCATTGCAAAACAGATTTTTGCCCAAGGTTT
>CAMDOM010000007.1 GCA_945903645.1 Chryseobacterium gleum | reverse complement strand
TACATTCTTTGGTTTATCCTATAAATATAGCTAATAATGTGCTACTTCTTTTGTTGATTTGGGTATATTTACACAGAATTAACGAGTGGTTTTTTCACGGACTGCCGTTATGGGCAAGTTCAAAACAACGATACGATTAAACTAAAGTGTAGATAACAAAGTATATGACACCTTTAAACATTACTAAATTACTTTTCATAGCGCTGATTTACTTACCAATATTTGGATTTTCTCAAGTTTTAACTAATAACACAAGTATTAGCATTACAAAAACATGGACTTCACAACCAAGCGGATATACTTACCCAATAAATATTTTAGTACCTCAGGGTGCTGTTCCTCAAGGCGGATTTCCTGTATGTATACTTCTTCATGGTAATGGCTCTGGAAACCTCTTGAATTTAGCGGGCCCACCAATGCTTTCTCAACAGCAATTTGGCTCTGTGCTTCCGTGTCATATACTTGTTGCCCCAACCGGTTATCAAAACAGTTGGAATATTTGTGCAGAAAACAGCGATGCACCTGATGTTGAGATGATCGATGATCTTGTAAATATCTTGCAAACATACACTAATGTAGATACCAATAAAATCCGAATATTAGGAACATCAAATGGCGCAGGTCTAGCCAATCGGGTCTTTATAGAAAATACGAATGCAGGAATTGATATTATTTGTTCAGTTGTTTCGCATCTAAATGATTTCCAATACCATTCAGGGGATTTTTATAAACCAAGTGGTGTAAGCGTCCCTAGTAGTTCATACTGTGGCTATGATGTTGTTTCAAACCCTTTATCTTCAAGAAAATATTTAAGTATTAGCAATACAAACGATAATTTAATTCCATATAATGGTGGCTTTTCTCCAAATATAGGAGCAACCTTTTTACCAGCGGAAACCGCCGCGCACATTATCGCAACAAATAAAGGTTATACTGGAAGTATATTAACTTCTGGAACAACAATAGGTACGGGTTCTCTTGAAATTACAGAATATTCGTATTTATTTGGGGATGTAGTTCATCTAAAAGGAAGTGCACAGCATCAAGCTAATCCTACTCAAAAAAATTATATAACAGATTACTTTTCAGACTGTGCAACTAACGTTGGCATTGAAGAAAATCCTGTCGTCAAAATTAGTGTTCATCCAAATCCAACTAATGATATGCTTAATATAAAAGTAGATACTTCTTTATCAGGTGCGGACTATGAAATATATGACAATCTCGGAAGATCACTATTTGCTGGAAAAATAAAATCAGAAAACACAAGTATCGATATTTCACTCTTGTCTAAAGGTATCTACTATTTAAGTATCGGAGGATATTTGAATAAAGTAATGAAAATAGTTAAACAATGAAACCAGCCCATAACAGCACCTACCCAAAAGGCGGGGTTTCGTGTTCCAAAGACAGTTTTGTAGTTAATCAAACATTAGTTTTTCAAATCAAGTTTTGTGGTAAAAGTCCCGCCCTTCGGGTAGCCGCGAAACGTTAGAACAATTATATGTTCATCCCGAATAAACGGAAATCCTCGGGATAGTTGGAGGTTCAACAAACAATCACCCGTCTGCGCTAAGCTGTACCTGTTGGATCCCGAAGTAAGGGGATATTCCAAACCGTCCTCGGTTCGATACCACCAAAATTGACTTCCCCTACAAAATCCATTTTCACGTTATCCGTAGTGAAAGCAAATTCCGAGCATCAGGCCACAAAGAATTGCGCCACCCGATACACCACCCATGCGCTAGCGAAGGCTAGGCCCGTCATGCCAAAGAGTTGGAGGATGGGCCATTTCCATGTGCCAGTTTCAGATTTCACCACGGCAATGGTGCTGACGCATTGCATGGCAAAGGCATAAAACACGAGGAGCGATAGGCCAAAGGGCAGGTCGTACAGAGGGGCGGTGGTGCCGGGTTTGGTGCGGGCTTGCATTTTTTGGCGGATGGTGGTCACATCTTCGCTGTCGCCAACGGCATAGATGGTGGCCATAGTGCCTACAAACACTTCGCGGGCGGCAAAGGAGGTTATGAGGGCTATGCCTATTTTCCAATCGTAGCCCAAGGGCGCTATGGCAGGTTCGATGGCGTGGCCCAGAATGCCGATGTAGGAATTTTCCAATTGTTCGGCACTTTTTAGGCGCGCCAAAAGAACGGTGTCGGCTTGGGGTGCAGCAGCCAGCGTGGCGTAGTGCTGGTCTATTTTTTCATAGCGTTCGGTTGGGCCAAACGATGCGCCAAGCCATAGAAAAACAGAGATAACCACAATTATTTTTCCGGCAGAGGTAACAAATAGGGTCACTTTGCGAGCAATGTCTAGGGCAATGTTGCTCCAGCGAGGGGCGCGATACACGGGCATTTCCATAATGAAATGGTTGGGGCCATCGTTGGCAATAAACTTCGACACCACCCAAGCCGCGCCAAGGGCAGTGACAGTGCCTAGCATATACATGGCCATCATGGTCATGCCTTGATAGCCGATAACACCAAACAGATAGCCTTGCGGAATAACCAACGCAATGAGCAACACATAGACAGGCAAGCGGGCCGAGCAGGTCATAAACGGCAGCACCAAAATGGTGAGCAACCGTTCTTTCCAGTTGGAAATGGTGCGTGTGGCCAAAATTGCAGGCACAGCGCAGGCCACAGCACCCATTAGCGGCAACACGCTGCGGCCTTGAAGGCCAAACTTGCGAAGAGCTTTGTCGGTGATAAAACTAACGCGCGCCATGTAGCCCGTGTCTTCCATCAAGGCGATAAACAAAAACAGAAAGGCGATTTGAGGGATGAAAATGACCACACCGCCCAACCCAGCCCAAATGCCTTCTATCCAAAGACTGGTGAGAAAACTTGGGGGCAAAATGCGATGCCACAGCTCGGCACCAGAAGAAAACCCCATTTCTATCCACTCCATGGGATAGCTGGCCCAAGAAAAAATAGACTGAAAAACCACAACAAGAAGGGCGAAGAAAATGACCAAGCCCCAAATGCGGTGGGTGAGGATATCATCCAACCGCTGCGTTACGGAGCGCTTGGTGGGCTCGGTGCCTGCGGTTGTTTTTGCGAGGATGTCTCGAATAACGGTGTGGCGCTCTAACGAACCTTGATTGGCCGTTATGCTGGCGGCCCATTTGGCAGTAGGGCGGGCCAAATCGTGGTTGGCAATGGCATCGCGCAATGCGGCAATACCCTCAGGTTTGCGGGCATTGGTAGCCAACACCGGAATGCCGAGTTCGGAGGCAAGCGCAGGTATGTTGATGGTAATTTTTGATGCCGCCAGTTGGTCCATCATGTTGAGCACAAGAATGCTGGGCATTCCAGTTTCAATGACTTGCAAGGCCAAGTAGAGTCCCAGTTTAAGATGGGTTGCGTCTACAACAATAAGGGTGAGGTTGGGATGCTCGGGATGCGAAGTAAGCGTGATGGCCTCGGCAGCTACGCGTTCGTCCAAAGAGCGGGGTTCCAAACTATAGGTGCCGGGAAGATCTACCAGATGCACTTTTCGTTTTCCCGCAGAAAAGACACCCACCTTTCTATCAACGGTGATGCCTGGAAAGTTGCCCACTTTCTGGTTCATGCCCGTCAAGGCATTGAACAGCGAACTTTTTCCACTATTCGGATTCCCAATTAGAGCAATTTTCAGTCCTTCGGTAGCCACAGCTTTTATCAGGTCTTAAAATCAGTGGGCTTGCGCGGGCAGCTGCACCAAAATGGCCGATGCTTCTTGTTTTCTGATGCACAACAGCAGGTTAGACACGCGAATGGCAATGGGGTCGCCCAAGGGTGCGATGCGTTCTATGGTAATGGTTTCGCCCGGCACCACGCCCATTTCCACCAAATGATGCCCCAAAGCTTTGTCTGAAAACGCAAAAATTTGAGCCTCCTGCCCTATTTTCAAATCTTTAACGGTCACTGCGGTACGGAAAAATAAACGAGGGTCGAAAGTACGGAGTTTGAATAGCGAGTCTCATACCTTAAATGGGGTATATGATGGCAAAATTTGGCTGGTTCAAAAAAGAAAACCCGCACTCCAACAAAGGAATACGGGTTTTTGCTTTAGTCTAAATTCTGATTACAGAATAAGCATGGCATCGCCATAGGAATAGAAGCGATACTTCTCTTCAACAGCAATTTCGTATGCTTTTTTGGTAAGGTCGTATCCTGCAAACGCAGCCACCATCATAAGCAAAGTAGACTGCGGCATGTGGAAATTGGTAATCATGCAATTGGCTACGCTAAAATCATAGGGAGGAAAAATGAACTTGTTGGTCCATCCATCATACGGTTTCAAATCGCCTGTAGTTCCTACTGTAGTCTCAATGGCGCGCATAACGGTGGTGCCAACTGCACAAACACGTTTGCGTTTAGCACGAGCTTCATTCACAATAGCGCAGGCATCGGGACGAACGATAACTTGTTCGCTATCCATTTTATGTTTGGTAAGGTCTTCTACCTCTACCTGACGGAAAGTGCCTAACCCAACGTGCAAGGTTACTTCTGCAAAATTGACTCCTTTAATTTCCAAACGCTTAAGCAATTGCTTGCTGAAGTGAAGTCCGGCAGTTGGAGCGGCAACAGCGCCTTCATTCTTTGCATACACCGTTTGGTAGCGCTCTACGTCTTCTGGAATTGCTTCGCGGTTGATGTATTTAGGAAGCGGAGTGTCGCCCAATTCGAAAGCGATTTTCTTGAATTCCTCTGATGTGCCATCAAATAGAAAACGCAATGTGCGGCCACGACTTGTGGTATTGTCGATTACCTCGGCAACCAATTCATCGTTTTTGCCAAAATAAAGTTTGTTGCCAATGCGAATTTTACGTGCTGGGTCTACCAACACATCCCAAAGAATGCTGTCTTTGTTCAGCTCGCGGAGCATGAAAACTTCAATTTCGGCTTCTGTTTTTTCCTTGCGGCCAATTAGCCGTGCTGGAAATACACGCGTATCGTTCAAAATCAGACAGTCGCCATCATCAAAATAGTCGAGCATATCCTTGAATAGCTTGTGCTCGATGGTTCCTTTTTTTCGGTCAATCACCATAAGGCGGCTATCCTCGCGATTTTCAGTTGGATGGTAGGCAATTAACTCGTCTGGTACGTCAAATTTGAACTGGGTCAGTTTCATATAAACTTGTTTTATCGATGATTAAGCACCTGCTGAATAGCGGGGTGCGAAAGTACAAAATGGAAAGATACGTAGGCAGTAGCTTTTTTGGCGAAAATAGCTAGCCGTTAAACCGAGTCATAACTTGCGATAATGGCTCAACTGCGAATGCTTTTATGGCTTCGGTAGCCTTGTCAATTCCGAGTGCAATGCTGGTTAAATCTTGGGTGGTCCATTGTCCAAGCACGTATTCCACTTGGCGGCCTTTCTGAAAATCGTTGCCAACACCAAAGCGCATCCGAGCATAATCGGTGGTACCCAACACTTCATTGATGCTTTTCAACCCGTTGTGCCCGCCATCGCTGCCCTTTGCTCTAATGCGAATAACTCCGGTAGGCAAGGCAATATCATCGGTTATGATGAGCACGTTTTCGACTGGAACTTTGGCTTGCTGCATCCAATAGTTTACCGCCTTGCCGCTAAGGTTCATGTAGGTGGATGGTTTGAGGAGGATACATGTTCGCCCCTTAAATTTCACTTCACATACATCGCCTAACCTGTCTGGGTGAAAAACAGAAGTGGACGCCTTAGCAAAGGCGTCCACTATCTTAAAACCAATGTTGTGGCGGGTTTCGGCATATTCACTACCGATATTTCCCAACCCCACAATAAGGTATTTCATACCCGAAAATTATTCAGCAGCCTCAGCAGCTGGAGCTTCAGTAGCTTCGGCTACTTCTTCGTCAGCATCATCGCCTATTTTGGCGCCACGCTTAGCTTTAACTGATACGAGGATTTGGTTTGGATTTTCCTTGAAAGTAACCTCAGCCAATTTCAAATCTTTTACCTTAACTGCACCGCCAATCTTCAATTTAGAAATATCGATGTCGATATAATCAGGCATTTTAGCAGGCACACCAAATACTTTGGCTCTGCGCAATACTTGATTCAATTTACCTCCATTAAGCACACCACGGCTAACGCCCACAGTGCGAATAGGAAGATTTAAACTTACTGGTTTGCCAGCATGCAATTGTTGAAAGTCAACGTGAACCGCTTTATCGGTTAATGGGTGAAACTGAACATCTTTAATAATAGATGCGTAGATTTTACCATCTAGATCTAGATTTACGATGTAAACGTTTGGTGTGTAAATCAGTTTATTGAAAGCACGTTCCTCCAAATTGAAGTGAATGTTTTCTGTTCCTCCATAGATGATGCACGGAACCAGGCCCTCCCTGCGGAGAACTTTGGCATCGGCTTTCCCGAGGGACTTCCTTACTGATCCTGAAATTGAGATCGATTCCATTGTTTTGATTGGTTTTGGTTAATTAAATTGATTGGTTTTAAAATATAAACTTGGTACTGATGCTTTCGTAGTTGTGTGCTTTGCGAATAACATCGGCAAAGAGTTCGGCTACGCTAACGACAGTTATTTTATGGTTTTCCTCGCGCAATGGAATAGTGTCGGTCACTATCAATTCCGTAAGGCTAGAGTTGCGAATGTTCTCATGTGCATTGCCCGAAAGCAGTGGATGTGTGATGCACGCACGAACGCTTTTGGCACCATGAGCAATCATCATTTCGGCCGCTTTGCAAAGGGTGCCACCAGTGTCAATAATGTCGTCCACCAACACCACGTCTTTGCCTTCCACATCGCCAATTACGGTCATGCTATCTACTACGTTTGCCACTTTGCGTTGTTTGTAGCAAATGGCCAAATCCACATTGAGTGCCTTAGCGTAAGCGTTGGCCCTGCGTGTTCCGCCCACATCGGGAGTAGCCATTACCAAATTGCTCACATCCATCTTTTGTAGATGTTCAAGAAACAAGAAGGATGAATAAAGGTGGTCTACAGGCACATCAAAAAAACCTTGAATCTGATCGGCATGCAGGTCCATTGTCATAATACGGGTAACTCCGGCAGCTTCCAACAAATTGGCCATAAGCTTGGCTCCTATTGGCACACGAGGTTTCACTTTGCGATCTTGACGCGCCCATCCAAAATAAGGAATAACAGCCACAATGCGCTTGGCTGATGCCCGTTTGGCAGCATCAATCATTAGAAGAAGCTCCAAAAGGTTATCTCCCGGAGGAAAAGTTGATTGAATAATAAACACATCATCACCGCGAATCGATTCCTCAAAACACGGCTCAAATTCCCCATCCTTAAACCGAATAGTGGTCTGATTACTAAGGGGCTGACCGTAACTCGCGGCTATCTTTTGAGATAGATACGTGGTAGCCTCACCAGTAAATAATTTGACGTGGAAAGGCATTTGACCGTAGTTATCCTTGAATTTTTAGGGGCAGCGAAGATAGAAAAAAACCTCATGTAGAAACAGGTTTTAAAATACCGAATTTGCCTATTCATTCTTAAGAAGAACTTCTATATTTGCGCCCCGCTTTGCCGAAGTGGCGGAACTGGTAGACGCGCACGACTCAAACTCGTGTACTGTAAGGTGTGCCGGTTCGATCCCGGCCTTCGGTACTAAAGCCCTGATCATTTGGTCAGGGCTTTTTTTATGCTGCAATTTCGATTTCACACGTTTTGTGATTCGTAATTATTTCGCAGAGGTAGATTCTATAGTTTCGCAGTCCGATGGAAAAAGTATTCATAAAGTATGACGACCCCAAAAAGCAAGATCGCTACGACCGTGCCTATTTGCGTATGGTTAAAGAATGGGCAAATCTTTCGCATTGCAAACGCAGGCAAGTAGGGGCATTATTGGTGAAAGAAGGTCAAATAATTGCTGATGGCTATAATGGCACTCCAACTGGTTTTGACAATGGATGCGAAGACTGCGATGGGCACACCCACTGGTATGTTCTGCATGCGGAGGCCAATGCTATAATGAAAGTTGCGCGTTCGGTAAACAGTGCGCGCGATTCAACGTTATATCTCACCATGTCGCCTTGCAAGGATTGTAGTAAACTCATTCATCAATCGGGAATAAAGCGTTTGGTATATGTTGAAGGTTATAAAGACACCACAGGACTCGATTTTCTAGAGAAAGCTGGAGTGGAAGTGGTTCAAATATCGGATATAGCGAAAATCGGATGAGCGAAAATCGTTTCCGACTCTTTATTTATTTACCTATAGTATTTGCGGTTGTTTTGGTTGCTGGCATTTACTTGGGAGCTTATTTGCAGCCCAGCGGCACAACCTATTCCATTGATTTAACTGGCGCATCCGGCAATAGCCGAAAAATAACGAACCTACTTAACTACGTAAGTGAGGAATATGTAGACAGTCTTGATTTAGATAGCCTGTCTGAATCGGCAATCATTAATCTGCTTAGTCAGCTCGACCCGCACTCGGCCTACATTCCTGCCAAAGATTTGGCGGCAATGAATCAGCCTTTGGAGGGAAATTTTGATGGAATTGGCGTAGAATTCAATGTGATAAACGATACTATAGTAGTTGTAGCGCCAATTTCTGATGGCCCATCCGAAAAGCTAGGCATACGCGCAGGCGATCGCATTGTGAAGATTGAAGGACAGAATGTAGCTGGAATCAAAATTCAAAATGAAGATGTGATTTCGAAACTGCGCGGAGAACGCGGCAGCAAGGTGAAAGTGAAGATTTTTAGAAAAGGTCAAAAAGCCCTTCTAGATTTCACCATTGTGCGCGACAAAATTCCAATTTACAGCGTGGATGCAGGCTACATGGTGAATAAATCGGTGGGCTACATTAAGGTAAGTCGATTTGCTGCCACTACGTATGATGAGTTTTATGAAAAGCTGATGGCCTTGAAAAAACAGGGCATGACCAATCTTATTCTTGACCTTAGAGGCAATCCTGGGGGCTTCTTGAACACGGCCATAGCCATGTCTGATGAGTTTCTTCCCAAGGGAAAACTAATTGTGTATACCGAAGGGCGAGCCCGACCACGCCAAGACAGCTATGCCACGGCCGATGGCGATTTTGAGCAGCAAGGTATTGTAGTTCTTATTGATGAAGGCTCGGCTTCGGCCAGCGAAATTGTGGCTGGTGCCTTGCAAGACAACGACCGTGGAAGCATTATTGGCCGTAGGTCGTTTGGGAAAGGTTTGGTGCAAGAACAGGCCGAATTGCCAGACGGATCTGCCGTGCGACTAACCATAGCACGCTATTACACGCCTACTGGTAGGTGTATTCAAAGGCCATACACCAATGAAGATGAGTATTATGGAGACTTTTACAATCGCTTGGAACAAGGTGAAATGTATGAGGCCGACAGCATAAAAGTGAACGAGAAAGACCGATTCGTTACACCAAAAGGCAAAGTGGTGTATGGTGGCGGTGGTATAATGCCCGATGTATTTGTACCATTAGACACGAGCGATTATTCGGTGTTTCACAATCGGTTGCTTGGCAATGGACTTATTCGAGAATTTGCGGTAAACGTTTCTGTAGAACGCCAAAAGGAATTGAAGAGCTACACTACGTTCAACGATTTCAAAGCGAAATTTAAAATTGTAGATAGTGATTATGCCCGTTTAATTGCAATGGCAGAAAAGCGCAACATTAAAGGTTCAAATGAGGAAATTCAACATGCCAAAAAAGGTATTGTGAGAAACCTTCGCGCCCTAATTGCACGCGCTGAATGGCAAGGCAATGGCTACTTCCCTATTATAAATGAGGATGACAAAGCCATGTTGGAAGCGGTGAAATTGCTTAGCAAACCGCGCTAAACCAACTGATACATTTTACCCGGAAGGTTGCGGATTAAACCGTCAAATTCCATTTCGAGCAGCACAGACGAAACCTTGCTTACGCTCATTCCGCATAGACCAGCCAACTGATCTACGCTAATGGATTTTTCTCCCAGCACCTCCACAATTTTTTCTTGGTCGGGTGTTAGGTCAAGCAGCATTCGCTGCTGCCGGGATGGAATGGAAGTTTCTGGAATATCCCAATTAAGCGCGGTTATAATGTCTTTGGCACAGGTAATCAGTGCACCTTTGTTTTCCTTTATCAGTTTATGACAGCCCTCGGAATACACATCGGTAGTCCGACCTGGAATGGCAAACACATCTCGATTGTAGCCACTTGCAAGTTCAGCAGTAATGAGTGCGCCACCTTTAATTCCAGCTTCTACAACAATAGTAGCATCGCTCATTCCTGCCACAATGCGATTGCGTGTGGGGAAGTTCTCTCGGTCAGGCTTTGTTCCCAAGGGAAATTCAGAAATCAACGCGCCTTTCTCAAGCATTTCCTTTGCAGTGCTGGCATGTGCAGGCGGATAAATTCTATCTAATCCATGCGCCAAGCACGCCACTGTTGGAATGCCAAATTTTAGCGAAGCCCGATGGGCAGCAATATCAATACCGTAGGCCAATCCACTAACTATAGTAACGTTCAGTGCACTAAGATCTTCTATAATCTTAGCGGTGATTTCCTTGCCATGTAGTGTTGCATTTCGCGTTCCAACAATACTTAAAATACGTTCGGGATTGAGATGTGCCTCACCCTTCATATACAATAGGATGGGCGCATCTCCGCAATGATTTAATCGGTGCGGAAATTCTTTGTCGAGAAAAGTGAGAATACCGATGCCTTGTTTTTCACAAGCTATCACTTCGCGTTCGGCTTCTTTTAACACATCACTTTTAAAAATAGCACTAGAGAGTACCTTACCTATACCGGGAATTTTATCCAATGCCCCGTGACTCTTAGAGAAAACTTCCTTTGGCCCACCACAATATGCTATCAACTTTTTAGCATTCCCATGCCCTATTCCAGGAATTCGTGTGAGCGCAATCATGTACTGTTTTTCTTCCTGACCTTGTACCATTGGGATTATTGATATATTCGCCCGCTTTCTACAAAGGAACGAATCACTTTCAACCACAAACAAATGAAAAAGACGTTTACAATCACATTATTATCACTGATGGTGCTTTCCGTTTTCGCTCAAGATACCGGAACTCTCAAGGGCGTAGTGAAAGACAAGACATCGGGCGAAACGATTATTGGAGCCAATATTGTATGGGAAGCTGATAAGAGTCGCGGGGCGGCTACCGATTTTGATGGCAAATTTTCTATCGTTTTGCCTGCAGGAAATCAGAAAGTGATAATTACTTCAATAGGATATGCGGCCAAAACTGTTCCAGTATCTATTAATAGTGGTGCATCTACCGAGTTGAACGTAACGATGGAAATGGAGTCCAAGCAAGTGGGCATGGTGGTAGTTTCTGCGGGGAAGTTCGAGCAGAAAATTGAAGACCTTACTGTTTCCGTATCCATTATAAAACCCGAAATGGTAGAGAACAGAGGCACTACCAGCATTTCTGATGCAATTGAGCAAACTCCTGGACTCACCATTATGGACTCCGAGCCTCAAATGCGCGGTGGTAGCGGCTATAGCTTTGGAGCTGGTGCGCGTGTTATGCTGTTGGTAGACAACCTTCCTATTATGTCGGGAGATGCTGGCCGTCCAAGCTGGGGGTCAATACCAGTAGAGAACCTTTCACAAATTGAAATAATAAAAGGAGCGTCATCTGTATTGTACGGTTCTGCAGCTTTGAATGGAGTAATCAACATACGCACAGCGTATCCTGTGGATAAGCCAATGACTAAGATTAACTTGATGACAGGTTTTTACAGCCAGCCCGACCCAGAAATACACAAGTGGGATAGCCCAATTAATCTGCCTGTGTATTCAAGTCTCAATTTCTTCCATTCTCGCAAGGCTGGGCAGTGGGACATCGTAGTTGGTGGTAACTTTTTTGTGGATAACGGCTTTATCGGCCCGGAAGCTACGGATACATTAATTAACGGTATTCCGAAAGTTCAGAACAATAATGTGGATGTGAATGGAGTTCCAACCGATACCACATTCACCACACCTCAAGGTGAATCTCAAAACCGGTTTCGTATTAACGGTAATTTCCGCAGAAGGTCTAAGAAAGATTCAGGATTGGCCTATGGTATCAACTTCAATGTGGTTGTAGGGTCGAATACAAGCACCTTGCTTTGGAAAAACAGTCAGGAAGGATTGTATTTGCCATTTGGAGGCTCCATTACAGTTACCAAACAAACCACCTACAATATCGACCCATTTTTCACATATTCTGGTCAGAAGGGTAGCCGACATTCGCTGCGCACCCGATTGTTCCATCAGAACAACGACAACAACAACAATCAGGGCAATTTGAACTATGTAGGCTTTGGCGAATATCAATTTGCCCATCGCTTTGCCCAAATTAAAGACTTCACTATTACCACTGGTGCCATGGGCCAGTATACGTACAGCGAGGCTTTACTGTATGCAGGTAACGAAGATTCTACCGGCATCAATACCGCAATAAACGTGGCTGGGTATCTCCAAATGGATAAGAAATTTTGGAACCGACTTAATGTGAATGGTGGTGTTCGGGTTGAATATTTCCAAGTAAACAAGCGTCAAAGCGAAGTGGTTCCAGTGTTCCGTATAGGTCTAAATTCCATGCTTTGGAAAGAAGGTTACTTGAGGGCTTCGTTTGGACAAGGATTCCGTTTCCCTACCATTGCAGAGCGTTATATCTTCACGCAAGTGGGTGGTTTGCCTATTGTTCCAAACCCAGACATACAACCAGAGCGAAGCTGGGCAGCCGAGGTTGGTTTGATGCAAGGTATTCAAATTGGCAAGTTCAAAGGCTACATTGACGTGGCAGGTTTCTACCAGCACTATGACAACTTCGTTGAGTTTACCGCTGGTCAGTTCAACAAGAAAGTGGAACCATTCTACGGACTTGGGTTTAAGAGCTTGAATACGGGTTCGGCCCGCGTTTATGGCGTAGACGCTTCCATAATGGGCAATGGCCAGTTCAACAAATGGTTTGGAATGAATGTACTTGTGGGCTACACTTACGCACGTCCCGAGTCGCTTAATCCTGAATACGTTTATGCACAGGATAATGACGGTAACGATTTGAGCCAGATAGCTACAAGTTCAGTACTACCTCTTAAACCAGGAAATTTGACCCAAGATCAATTTGAAGCAACTCCAGAATACCAACAAGCCATAGAAGAGTTTAAGAATTATCCAATTCTTAAATACCGTTTCGAACATTTGATTGACGTGGATTTGGAGTTTGTATTCCGCATAAAAGACAAGTGGAACGTATCTATCGGTGGTACTTATCGCTATTACAGCTATATGAAGAGTGTGGATAAAATTTTCTACCAAGTGGACCCGATATTTAGGTGGGGAGCGGTTGATTTCCGCAATGCCCATAGCTCGGGCGATCACGTGTTTGATGTGCGCGCTGCGGTTGATTTGACCAAGAACGTTAAATTTGGTTTTGTGATGAACAACGTAGCAAATCATATTTATGCATTGCGCCCGTTGAAGGTAAATCCGCCACGATCAACCCAATTACAGCTTACTATAAACTTCTAAAATCAGTTAGATTTCTGCAAAATCCAGCGAACTTGCAAGTTCGCTGGATTTTTTTTGTGCCTGTTTTTTCCTGTCTTGAGTTTGGAAAGTCACTACCCATCTTCGCAAGAAAGCTTTGATAAAACTTAATGGGTTACCTTTTTAATTTCCTAACCTTAACCTGATAAAGGATTGGTTGGCAGTTGAGAAACTTTGCCAACTTTGCCGCCCTAACCAATAAAAAAACAACCATGGCAGTAGTTGAAAAATTAGAGGAAAAACGAGAACATAGCTTCTTCGGTGATGTGCTGAATTACTTTGAGAATGCAGCAAAATTTTTGGATCATGACCCCCAGTTGCTTGAGCAAATAAAGTATTGCAACAGCGTTTATCGCATGCGTTTCCCTGTGAAACATGATGGTCAAATAGAGGTGATAGAAGCCTATCGTGTGGAACACAGCCACCACAAGCTACCAACCAAAGGTGGCATTCGCTTTAGCATTCATGTAAACCAAGATGAGGTGATGGCCTTGGCTGCACTAATGACCTACAAATGCGCCATTGTGGATGTACCCTTTGGTGGTGCTAAGGGTGGAATAAAAATAAGTCCGCGCAATTGTTCGCCAGAAAAATTGGAAAAAATTACCCGCAGATATACTACCGAGCTCATTAAAAAGAATTTCATAGGCCCCGGTATCGATGTCCCTGCGCCTGATTACGGTAGCGGCCCACAAGAAATGGCGTGGATTGCCGATACCTATTCTACCTTCTATCCCAATGAATTGAACGCTGTAGCTTGTGTAACGGGTAAACCACTTAGTCATGGTGGTATAGCTGGCCGCACCGAGGCAACAGGTTTGGGTGTATTTTATGGCATTCGCTATGCTTGTTCGTTCAAAGAAGACATGGATGAGCTTGGCCTATCGGTAGGCATTCAAGGCAAAACAGTGGCTGTGCAAGGCATGGGCAATGTGGGCTATTGGGCTGCTAAGTTTTTCCACGATGCAGGAGTTAAAGTAATTGCAATATCTGAATGGGATGGTTCTATCTACAACGCTAATGGAATTGACCCTGATGCTTTGCTGGCGTACAAAAAAGCCAACAATGCAGTAGTAGGTTTTCCAGGTTCCACACATATTGGTGGACCAGGAGCAGCGTTGGAAGTGGAATGCGACATTCTGATTCCAGCAGCATTGGAAAATCAAATCAATGCCCAAAACGCTGCAAACGTGAAAGCCAAAATAATTGGTGAAGCGGCAAATGGCCCTATCACTCCTGCTGGCGAAGCAGTGCTTTTGGAAAAAGGTGCTATGATTATTCCTGACATCTATTTGAATGCAGGTGGAGTGACGGTTTCCTATTTCGAATGGTTGAAAAACCTATCGCACGTTCGTTTTGGACGTATGGAAAAACGCTACAGCGCCAACATGAACCACAACATTTTGGAAGCTATTGAGCGCGCTAGCGGAACTAAAATTACCCAAGAGCAAATTGGGCTTATCGAGCGTGGACCTGATGAGCGAGATTTGGTGTACTCTGGCCTAGAGGAAACCATGATTAACGCCTACACTGCCATTCGCGACCGCAAAATGAAAACCGAAGGCATGAACGATTTGCGCACTGCGGCCTTTGCCGAGGCCATATCGAAAGTTGCACAGAGCTACGAGAGCTTGGGTATTTTCCCATAGACTTTTGTAAATCATCATGTAAAAACGCCAGTGCCGAAGGGCATTGGCGTTTTTGTTTATGCCTGTTTCGGATTCGAATTCTCTAAGCTTAACAAAACTGCCATCTCTAATTTTTCAACTTATTGATTTTCCATGTTTCCTACCTATTTCCAACTTGGATTTGAGCACATCACCGATATCAATGGCTACGACCACATCCTGTTTCTTATTGCACTGTGCGCAGCCTATCGCTACACCGATTGGAAACAGATACTCATTTTGGTTACCGCATTCACTGTGGGTCATTCCATCACCTTGGCATTGGCAGTGTTGAACATTATCTCCGTAAATGCTGCTTGGATTGAGTTTCTCATTCCCCTCACCATCCTTATCACAGCCATTAAAAATATTGCGTTTCAGCAACAAAACACCCAATTTGCACTAGCCACCAAAGGCACCTATGCTTTAGCCTTGGGTTTTGGATTGATACACGGCATGGGCTTCTCCAATTTCCTAAGGTCGCTATTGGGCGATGAACTCACTTTTCCGCTGTTTGCGTTCAATGTCGGGCTCGAAATAGGTCAGCTTATAATTGTATCGCTCATTTTTGGACTTCAAGCCGCTATTATGCAATTCACTTCCGTAAAGCTCAAATTGTGGAATATTGGGTTTTCTACTTTGGCTGCGGGGGTTTCGGTACTTTTGATGGCTGAAAGAATTCCGTTTTAATTGACCAGTAATAATTGAAGAGTAATAAAAACACTCTTCCAAAACACATGACCAAACACCTTCTCCCATTTTTAATTCTTGCTGTCTCATTCTCATCCACCGCCCAAGACAAAAGCAAGTTTCGCCAATTGCAGCAAGATCTGCCCACTCCCAATGTGTATCGCACAGCTAGCGGGGCACCCGGCCATCAATACTATCAGCAAAAAGCAGATTATGTTATGGATATTGAGCTAGACGATGACAAGCAGCGCATCTATGGTTCATCCACGATTACTTATACCAACAATTCGCCCGATGCGCTAAACTACCTGTGGCTGCAACTGGACCAAAACATGAGTGCCAAGAATAGCGACACCCAAAAAACTTCCACCAGCAAGATGGACGATAAGATGAGTCCGGGCGATTTGGCGCGCATTGCCTACGATTTTGATGGTGGTTTCAAACTGGATTATGTGCGCGATGCCGCGGATAAAAATCTAAAATACACGGTGAACAACACCATGATGCGTGTGGATTTGCCCACTATGCTAAAGCCTGGAGGTAAAGTGAGCATCAAAGTAAAATGGTGGTATAACATTAACGATAGGATGAAGATTGGTGGGCGCTCGGGCTACGAATATTTTCCTGAGGATAAGAACTACCTCTACACCATTGCACAGTTTTTCCCACGGTTGTGTGTCTACAATGAAGTGAACGGTTGGCAACACAAACAGTTTTTAGGCAAGGGGGAATTTGCCCTTCCTTTTGGCGACTATACGGTGAACCTTACCCTACCTGCCGACCACGTGGTGGCTGCCACAGGCGAATGTCAAAACCTCAGCGCTGTGCTCACCTCCGCGCAGCTTTCCCGCTACAACGAGGCCAAGAATGCCACCAACAAACCCGTTATTGTTATCAACCAAGACGAAGCAACCAAAAACGAAAGCAGCCGCACTTCTGCGAAGAAAACATGGGTGTATAAAGCCCAAAACGTACGCGATTTTGGCTTTGCTACTTCCCGAAAGTTCATTTGGGATGCTATGGCTGTAACCATTGGCGGCAAAAAAATAATGGCTATGAGCTACTATCCCAAAGAGGGAAATCCCCTATGGGAACAGTATAGCACCCGCGCAGTGAAACACACCTTGGAGGTATATTCCAAATACACCATCGACTACACCTACCCTGTTGCCATCTCTGTGCATGCCGATGCCATTGGCATGGAATATCCCATGATTTGCTTCAACTTCGGACGGCCAGATAAGGATGGCACCTATTCCGAACGGGTGAAATATGGCATGATTGGGGTGATTATCCACGAAGTAGGCCACAACTTCTTCCCGATGATTATCAATTCGGACGAGCGCCAATGGACGTGGATGGACGAAGGACTCAACTCGTTTGTGCAATACCTCGCGGAGCAAGAATGGGACAAAAACTATCCCTTCAAGCGTGGACCTGCTCCCAATATTGTAGATTACATGAAGGGCGACCCCGCTGGACTAGAACCCATAATGACCAACAGCGAAAGCATTTCTCAATTTGGAAACAACGCTTATGGCAAACCTGCAACAGCCCTCAACATTTTGCGCGAAACGGTGATGGGCCGCGAACTTTTCGACTTTGCATTCAAAGAATATGCCCGCAGATGGGCGTTTAAGCACCCTACGCCTGCCGACTTTTTCCGCACTATGGAAGATGCAAGTGGCGTAGACCTCGATTGGTTTTGGCACGGTTGGTTCTACACTACCAACTTTGTAGACCAAGGCATTGATGACGTGAAATGGTTTCGAGTGGATAGCAAAAACCCAGAATTGGAGAACGCCATGAAGAAACAGGAAGATGCCTCCAAGCCAGAATACATCACCGACCAGCGCAACAAGGACGCCTTTAAAAGTGTGGTAGAGCAAGATGCCACCATGCGCGATTTCTACACCGAATGGGATAGATATGCTGTGAGCGTGATAGACAAAGAGGAGTATCGCAGCTACCTCAATAGCCTTAGTGATGACGACCGAAAACTGCTGGATGCTAAAAAGAACTACTATCAAATTGACTTGAGTTCGCCCGGTGAACTGGTGATGCCTGTTATTCTGCAACTCGAATTTTTGGATGGCACAAAAGAAGAGCACCGCATTCCTGCCGAAATTTGGCGCATGAACGATAAGGCAGTGAGCAAGGTCTTTATTTCGGAGAAAGAATTGGTGCGGATAGTCCTTGACCCCCACTTAGAAACTGCCGATGTGGACCGGGCCAACAACTCTTGGCCCCCACAGGCAGCGCCCACACGTTTTCAGCTTTTCAAACAAACCCAACGCGAAGGCGAAAACCCCATGCAACGGGATAGAAGAGCTAAAGGGGGGAAGTAAACGCCTAGAACAACGGCAATTGCTCCCCACCACCTGGCGACCACGGGCGTTCGGGCTTAGGTGAAGACGGTGTGGTGGGTCCATTATCTGATGATGAGTCTTCTTCGTCATCATCATCTTCGGTATCGGAGCCTTCTTCTTCCGAAGACTCTATCCCCTCGTCCCTTGCCCCTTGTCCCTCGTCCCTTACAACCACAGGCGGCTCATACGGAATGGGGTCCAGCAAGTCGATGGTGTTCACAGTTTCGGCAGTCAGACGGTTGCCCTTTGCTTTTAGGCCTTTTACGGTAATGAGTTCTTCCAATCGGAATTCCTCTGCCCTACCCACCTCTTCGGCAGCGCGCTTGCGGTAATTTACTTTGACTACAGGAAGCCAGTCAGACGAAACCAATTCAAGCCTGAAATCATCGCCCTCAGGGATAAAGAGCACTTTCTTATCCGATTTCTCCAAGGTAAAACGCTTCACCATGTAGACTTTTTTCTCTCCGTCCCAATAAATAGCGGAGACCGGCTTTTCGGGAATCCACTTTTCTATAAGAATCATATCGTCCTCAAATTGGGTGCTGAGGTCGAAACTAGACAGCTTGTATTCTCCGTTTTGCATAACGGTTAGAATGAGGTCTTCGGCTGCAAACTCACCCAGCAACTGACCGCGACCGGAAGCATTGAGACGTTGAACGGTGTCATCAAACCAAATTTTTCTTGCTCCAAGGGTGCTCAGACCTTTCTCCTTAAACTCAATCTTACGGATGGGGTTCTTGGTTAGGGTATTGCCCTTGGCATCGCGACCTTTTATTGCCTGCTCCGCAAAATCGAAATCGAATTTTAATTTCTTGAGCTTAGGTAGCGGTTTGTGGTGGATAATAGTTGTTTCACCCTCGCCATTAGGATTGGCTGTAAACCATTCCACCGCGCTATTGGCCGTGCCAGCCGTAAGGTCGTAGTCCTTGTCGCGAGTCACGCTGGTCACAGGGAAACGCTTCACGAAATAACTTCCGCGAGGTCCATCGCGATAAATCATATTGTAGATAGTCCGCTTATCATTTTTGTGAAACACATTCGCATGGATGATATCCTTGCCTACGAAAACCTTGTCGTCCACCTTCACCACCTTCATTGTTCCGTTGCGCAAGAACACGATGATATCATCAATGTCCGAACAGTCGCACACATATTCATCTTTTTTAATTCCAAAGCCGATAAAGCCTTCCGCGCGGTTCACATACAACTTTTCGTTGGCAACAGCCACCTGCGCAGCATTGATGGTATCGAAATGGCGAATCTCCGTTTTGCGCTCGCGACCCTTGCCATAGCGCTCTTTCAATCCTTTGAAATAGTCGACCGCATAGTCAACCAAATGTTCCAAATGAAACCGCACTTCGGCTATTTTGCCCTCTAGCGCTAGGATGTTTTCATCCGCCTTGTTGCTATCGAATTTCGATATGCGCTTGATGCGAATTTCTGTAAGGCGAGTTATGTCCTCCACCGTCACATCGCGAATGAGGTGCTTGCTGTGGGGCTTCAACCCTTTGTCTATGGCGCTAATCACACCGTCCCACGTTTCCTCTTCCTCAATATCGCGATAGATTCGATTCTCGATAAAAATCTTTTCGAGGGAGGCAAAATGCCATTGTTCTTGTAACTCTCCCAGCCTTATCTCCAACTCTCGCTTAAGCAATGCAAGCGTTTGCTGGGTGCAGATGTGCAAGATGTCGGTCACTGTAACGAACATCGGCCTGTCCTCTGCGATAATGCACGCATTAGGAGAGATACTTATCTCACAATCGGTAAACGAGTAAAGTGCATCGATGGTCTTATCGGGCGAAATACCTGGGGCAAGGTGGATTACGATTTCAACATCTTGAGCCGTGTTGTCCTCTACCTTTTTAATTTTAATCTTGCCCTTTTCGTTGGCTTTCAGCACGCTATCGATAAGCGATGATGTGGTAGTGTTGTAGGGCACTTCCGTTATCACCAATGTCTTCTTATCCAACTGCCCAATCTTAGCGCGAGAACGCACTTTTCCGCCCCGTTGACCTTCGTTGTAATTCGATACATCAACCATTCCACCCGTCTGAAAATCGGGGTAAATGACTGGCTTCTTACCTTTCAGAATGGCGATAGATGCATCAATCAGTTCGCTGAAATTGTGCGGCAGCACCTTGGTGCTCAAGCCTACCGCAATGCCTTCTACCCCTTGAGCCAAAAGCAATGGGAACTTTACAGGAAGTGTAACAGGTTCTTTGTTCCTTCCGTCATAGCTTAACTGCCATGTGGTTGTTTTCGGGTTGAAAAGAATTTCCTGTGCAAACTTGCTCAGTCGCGCCTCGATGTAACGCGGTGCTGCAGCGCGGTCGCCCGTTAGGATGTTTCCCCAGTTTCCCTGCGTGTCGATAAGCAGTTCCTTCTGGCCGATGTTCACCATCGCATCCCCAATGGCAGCATCACCATGCGGGTGATACTTCATGGTATGCCCGATTACGTTAGCCACCTTGTTGTAGCGTCCGTCCTCAAGTTCCCACATGCTATGCAATATCCTTCGCTGCACGGGCTTCAGACCATCTTCGATGGTTGGCACAGCCCGCTCCAGTATCACGTAGCTAGCATAGTCCAAAAACCAGTCCTGATACATACCGCTTACGGCTATCGTGTTCGATAAAGCCGGGGTTTCACCTGCTTCCTCTTCAGGAATATTGTCGATGTTTTCTTCTTCGTCTTCTGTCATCGCTTATTCTACAACCAATTCTTCCTCCACCACATCCTTCTCCACCCTCAATCTTTCAATAATAAAATCTTGCCTATCGGGCGTGTTTTTGCCCATGTAAAATTCAAGCATCTGCGCGAGGTGGTCGTCCTTCTTGATGGTCACAGGATCGAGGCGCATGTCGGGGCCTATAAAGTTCTTAAACTCATCAGGAGAGATTTCTCCCAAGCCCTTGAATCGCGTAATCTCAGGATTCTTGCCGAGTTTGGAAATTGCTTCCCTACGCTCGTCTTCGCTGTAGCAATAGATGGTCTCTTTCTTGTTCCTGACGCGGAAAAGTGGCGTTTGGAGAATATAGACATGGCCATTTTTAACCAAATCCGGAAAGAACTGCAGCAAGAAGGTGAGCAAAAGCAGGCGGATGTGCATACCGTCCACGTCAGCATCGGTGGCTACAACAATGCGATTGTAGCGCAGGCCGTCAAGTCCATCTTCAATATTGAGCGCGGCCTGAAGAAGATTGAACTCCTCGTTTTCATAAACTACCTTGCGGGTAAGCCCGTAGGCATTCAGCGGCTTTCCACGAAGGCTAAACACCGCCTGTGTGTTGGGGTCACGGCTTTTGGTGATACTTCCGCTAGCCGAATCTCCTTCCGTAATAAATAGCGTTGTATCAGCTGCGCGCACATCTTTATCTACGCCAAAATGCAGCCTACAATCACGTAGTTTTTTATTGTGTAAACTCGATTTCTTCGCACGTTCTCGAGCCAAATTCTTAATGCCCGAAAGCTCCTTTCGCTCACGCTCGGCCTGTTGGATACGTTTTAAAAGCGCATCAGCCACCTGTGGATTTTTGTGCAGATAATTGTCGAGTGCTGTTTTCAGAAAATCACCTACAAAAGCTTTCATACTCACCCCATCGGGAGCCACATTTTGAGAACCGAGTTTAGTTTTTGTCTGGCTTTCAAACACCGGCTCCATCACTTTCACAGCAATGGCTGCAATAATGCCACTGCGCACATCGCCACCGTCAAACTCCTTCTTGTAGAAATTGCGTACCACATTCACATATGCCTCACGAAAAGCTCCTTGATGCGTGCCTCCCATTGTGGTGTGCTGCCCGTTGACAAACGAGTAGTATTCCTCACGCGATGAATGTCCATGCGTGATGGCCACCTCAATATCATAGCCGCTGAGGTGAATAATGGGATATCGAATCTCATCATCAATCTTGGCTTCCAGCAAATCTTTCAGCCCATTTTCGGAAATGAGTTTTTCTCCGTTGTAAAGAATTGTGAGTCCAGGGTTAAGGTAACAGTAGTTCCAAAGTAGCCTGCGCACATGTTCATCACGGAATTTGTACCCTTTGAAGAGAATTTCATCGGGCTCAAAACGAATCATAGTGCCTTTACGCTGACTGCTTTCCTCAATCGGGGCATCAACAGTTATTCTTCCTTGTTCAAATTCCGCCAATTTGGTTTTGTCATCGCGAAAAGCCTGAACTGAAAAAGTGCTCGACAATGCGTTGACCGCCTTAGTTCCCACACCGTTCAACCCGACCGATTTCTTAAACGCCACCGAGTCGTATTTGGCACCAGTGTTAATCTTGCTCACACAATCCACCACTTTGCCCAACGGAATACCACGACCATAATCACGAACGCGAACACTACGGTCTTTCACGGTCACTTCTACCGTTTTGCCATGGCCCATTACAAATTCATCGATGCTATTGTCGATAACCTCTTTCAGCAAAATATAGATGCCGTCATCTGCTTGAGAGCCATCGCCCAACTTGCCAATATACATGCCAGGTCGCAGCCGAATGTGCTCATTCCAATCGAGCGATTTTATCTGGTCTTCTCCGTAAACCGATTCTTCTGCCATTAAAAACTGCTATTGACTTGACTGAAAACCTTCCCTAAAATTTGCAGAAAGATTGGGGGATAGTCACTCTTTCCCAAACCTCTAAAGTAGTTAGCCAGCAAGGTAAAATGGAAAAAACAGTTTGCCGTTTTCAACATTGATTTGAACACACTTTGCGGAAGTATTCGTAGGGCAAAATGCTAGGAATCACCGCATTCAAGATTTGCCTATATTCGCGCCCCTCAAAAAACAATATCATCTGACATGCATAGAACGCACACCTGCGGTGAATTACGGGAAACGCATATTGGGCAACAGGTTACGCTATCGGGATGGATGTCTCGCAGCCGCGACCTTGGCGGAATGACCTTTATTGATTTGCGCGACCGGTACGGCATCACACAGTTGGCGTTCAACATGGATACTGACGCTAACCTGTGCAGTCAGGCGCGAAAAATAGGGCGCGAATTTGTTCTGAAAATTGTAGGTATTGTAACAGAACGGGAGAGCAAAAACAAGAACATAGCTACTGGTTCGATTGAAATTATTGTTACTACCCTAGAAATTCTGAATCCCGCCAAGCTTCCTCCTTTTACAATTGAGGATGAAACTGATGGTGGCGAGGAGATTCGGATGAAATACCGCTATCTGGATTTGCGCAGGAATGTGATGCGGAAACATATGGAATTGCGTCACCGCATTGCCATTGAAACCAGAAATTACTTGGACAAATTGAGTTTTTTAGAGGTAGAAACGCCTTATCTCATTAAAAGTACACCTGAAGGAGCGCGCGATTTCGTTGTGCCATCACGCATGAATGCAGGCGAATTTTACGCACTTCCTCAAAGCCCACAAACATTTAAGCAATTGCTTATGGTTGCTGGATTTGACAAGTATTATCAGATAGTGCGCTGCTTCCGCGATGAGGATTTGAGAGCCGACCGTCAGCCGGAGTTTACCCAGCTCGACTGCGAAATGAGTTTTGTAGAACAGGAAGACATTCTGAACACGTTCGAGGGTTTAACCAAGCATCTATTTCAGAACATAAAAGGGATTTCGCTCCATGATTTTCCTCGAATGGCCTATTCCGAAGCCATGCGTTTATATGGTTCGGATAAGCCAGACATTCGATTCGGAATGCAGTTTGTGGAATTGAATGATATTGTAAAAAACAAAGGTTTCAAGGTATTTGACGAGGCCGAACTTGTCGTAGCAATCTGCGTGAAAGGCGGAGCATCTTACACAAGAAAGCAGCTAGATGAATTCACCGATTTCGTGAAACGTCCCCAAATTGGAGCTTCTGGTTTGGTGTATTGCCGAGTTAACGAAGACGGAACATTCAAAAGTTCGGTGGACAAGTTTTTTAACGACACCGAATTGGCTCATTGGGCCAAAGAAGTTGAAGCCGCTGCAAACGACATCATTTTTGTGATGGCTGGCAGTGCAGATAAGGTGCGAAAACAGTTGAGCGCACTGCGATTGCACATTGCGAATTTGGAAGGATTGACAGACCCAAATACCTACGCCCCACTTTGGGTGGTAGATTTTCCGTTGTTGGAATGGGACGAAGATTCCAATCGCTTTCATGCGATGCATCATCCGTTCACATCTTCAAAACCAGAAGATTTGGCATTATTAAACACTGACCCAGGAAAAGTTCGTGCAAACGCCTACGACTTGGTTATCAATGGGGTAGAAATTGGAGGTGGATCCATTCGAATTCACAACAAAACACAACAAGCACGTATGTTTGAATTGCTTGGTTTTGCAGAGGAGGAAGCACGCAATCAGTTTGGATTTTTGATGAATGCTTTCGAATTTGGGGCACCTCCACATGGAGGCATTGCCTTTGGGTTTGATCGCTTTACAGCACTTTTTGGTGGTCAAAACGACATTCGCGATTACATTGCGTTCCCAAAAAACAATTCTGGTAGAGATATCATGATTGATTCGCCATCCGTAATTGCAGATGAACAGTTGAAGGAACTGAGTATTCGTGTTGCCGTAGCCGAACGCAAATAATATCTACGCATTTGATTAACTCTATATTTGCCCAATGAGATTACGTCCTGCAGCCTTTATTCTGCTGCTATTTTCAGTCCTTATTATGTCAGAATCGTGTATGACGCGGAAGGACATTTCTTACTTTCAGGATATTTCAGATACGTTGTCCGTGCAGCCTATCACAAATGGCTACGAGGCGGTCATACAGCCTGGAGACATGGTGAGTGTTCATGTGACCAGCTTGAGTCAAGAGGCCAGCAGTTTCTTTAATTCAATCGAAGAACAAACAGGTAAAATCGTTCCCAATACATATTTGGTTGATGCCAGCGGTGTAATTGAGATGCCTTTGATTGGAAGTGTCAAAATCTCTGAAAGCACCACGCAGGTTGCAAAGTTTCTGATTCGCAACAAGTTAGATAAGTTTCTTGTAGACCCCACTGTCCGCGTGCGTATTCAGAACTTTAAGGTCACAGTACTTGGCGAAGTGCAAAAGCCAGGAGTTTACAACATCCCTGACGAGAAAATCACGCTATTGGAAGCTTTAGGTTTAGCAGGTGATCTGACCATTTTTGCCAAGCGGAATGACATCCTTTTGATTCGTGAGAAGGACGGCCAACGGCATTTTTTTAAAGTAGATATCCGTTCCAAAGAATTTTTCGAGTCTGAATATTATTACCTACATAGTAACGATATAATTTATGTGGAACCTGGAAAAGGCAAAATTGCCTCTGCAGATTCGTGGTACAGGATTTTACCTATCGTTTTCAGTGGACTTACGGCAGTCGGACTATTTATGCAACGGATTATACCCTATTAAACTATTGCAATGACTGATTTTACAGAATTTGATCGCGGTAAAGGCGAAGAGATAGACTTTGGGAAGCTGCTGCGGTTGGCATTGGACAAATGGTATCTTTTTGTCTTTTTTATATCGGTTTCGCTTGCCGTGGCCTATGCTTATAACTGGTACACCGAACCGGTCTATGAAATGCGTGCCACGGTTCTTGTAGATGATGAAACGAGCGATATATCAAAATCTATACTTGAAGAGGTAGGTGTTGGTGGTGGAAAAAGCAGGAATATTGAAAATGAAATTGCCATTATTCAATCTCGTAGTCTAATCACAAAGACCATTCGTTCGCTTAACATCAATACCTCATATCAAGCAGTACTAGGTTGGAAAACCCGAGAATTATATGGCAATACCCCAATATTGCTAGAATATATACCTTCTGAAGTGGCCCCAGAGAGTTTCAATGCCATTGTTTCTGTCACCGATGGGTCAGGTTTTACCATTAGCATAACAGCATTTTCGTCCAGCTTAGGATCTCTGTCTACAGTAGAGAAAAAGCTCTCTTTTGGCGAGGATTTGGTAACTGATTGGGGACATTTTAGGATTACAAAAAATGGTCGATTCGATGATTATGTACTTGGTCCAGATGCTGTAACTCGTACTTTTAATCTTTCCTATAGAAGTGATGAGAAACTTATTAGCCACTATAAAACGTTACTAAAAGTGGATGTGGCTCGAGCAAAGGCATCGATACTTGAGCTTAAACTGCAAGAGAAAGTGCCTCAGAAAGGCGTTGATGTATTGAATGCGCTTTTAGATGTTTATGTTAGAGCAAGCATCGAAAAGAAAAACCAGCTTGCATCTAACTCCTTAAAATTTATTGATGCCCAACTACAGGTAATTACAGCTGAATTATCCGAGATTGAAGGTAACATTCAGTCTTTTAAAACAGACAATGGCATTACAGATATTGGCGCTGAAGCCAACTTCTTCCTCAGTCAAGTGGGTGGCCTAGACAAGACCGTGTCTGAACTTGACGTGAAGCTAAGTTTTATAAATTATCTGGAAGGATATGTAAAGAGTGGTAAAGACTTGAACAATGCTTCGCCTTCTAGTCTTGGGATTGATGACCCCTTGCTTAGTCGACTTATTGTAAGGCTAAGCGAATTGAGCTCAGAGAAGGAAAGCCTTCTCAAAGTTACCAAGGCTGATAACCCAATGGTCTCGATAATTGATGGCAAGATTAATGATACTAAGAAAGCGTTGCTTGAGAATATTTCAAGCATCAAGAATGGCCTTCAAGCATCACGAACTGAAGTAAACAAGCAGCTTGGTAAGGTGGAAGGTAAAGTGAAGGACCTCCCCAAGGCCGAATATGAACTTCTTGCTCTACAAAGAAAATATTCCATAAAGGAAAGCTTATACCTCTTACTGCTAGAAAAGAAGTCGGAGAATTCTATTTTGCTGGCTTCGACAGTATCAAATAACGTGGTTCTAGATGCAGCACGTAGTTCTGATGAACCAGTTGCACCAAAGAAAAGTCTAATCTACCTTCTTGGTTTATTAGCAGGTCTGGGAATCCCTATGGTTTATATCGGATATCTCATTGCTTTCAATGACAAGATTCGTGATAAGAAAGATTTGATAGCAGCTACGCCCATACCACTTTTAGGTATCATCCCCCACAATCCTGAGCAGAATATTGTAGTTGTAGCCAACAACTCTAATAGTCCCATTGCCGAATCGTTCCGTTCGGTAAGGACAAATCTAACCTTCCTAATGCGGGCTGACAATTTAGGTCCAAAAGCTTCCGCTAAAGTTATTCAGGTCACATCATCCGTTGGGTCTGAGGGAAAGTCATTTTGCTCCGTGAACCTTGCCGCATCCATGGCCATCGGAGGTTCGCGCACAGTTATCATTGGTCTTGACCTCCGCAAACCAAAGTTGGCTCAATACTTCGGCATTTCGAATGATGTGGGTATGAGCCTGGTGCTTTCGGGGCACACGGCCCTTAATGATGCGATTATTCATTCAGACACACCTGGATTGGATATTATTGTCGGTGGACCAATTCCGCCAAATCCTTCGGAATTACTGATGAGCAATAAAATGGCCGAAGTAATCAAGGAATTGGAGAAATCGTACGATTATATTGTGTTGGATACACCACCGATAGCGTTGGTTACGGATAGTTTAATATTGTCGGAGTATGCTGCTACCACTGTTTACATGGTGCGACAAAACATGTCACGTAGCAACAGCCTTGCATATATGAACGACCTTTATCGTAGCAAGAAGATTCAAAGCGCATCGATTATATTCAACGATGTGAAACAATCGAGGTTCGGTTATGGCTATGGTTACGGCTATGGTTACGGCTATGGTTATGGTTACTATTCAGAACCTAAAGGGCCACAAAGTATTCTGAGACGCATTCAGGCCCTATTCAGAAACTAGTTCTCGCTCTTATCAATCAAGCACAGAGAATTCAGAATTGTTACTCACAAATTCTGGCACAAAGTTTTTCATGACCTGTACAATTTGAACAACGTCCCCATTTAAAAGTGCGGTTTGCACATGCTCCATCATTTGAAACACGGTTTCATTTTCTATCGCCCTGACTCCTGCAATCATTATTTTAGGGTGATGCGTTGGTTTCGTGCTCTCCTTATCTGCAAGTAGTTCCTCATATAGTTTTTCTCCAGGACGCAGGCCTGTAACTTTAACTTCAATATCCACTTCTGGTTGAAGTCCTGAAAGTCGAATCATTTTGTGAGCAAGGTCAATTATCTTTACTGATTCGCCCATGTCAAAAACAAAGATTTCACCACCCTGTCCCATAGCTCCTGCTTCTAGCACCAAGTTGCATGCCTCTGGAATGGTCATGAAATAACGAGTAATATCAGGATGGGTAATGGTAATTGGTCCACCTGCCTCAATCTGTTTTCGAAATAAGGGTATTACTGAACCATTAGATCCAAGCACATTGCCGAATCGGGTCGTTATGAAGTGGGTGGAATTTTGACCCGCATTCAGTGCTTGCGTATAAATTTCCGCCATGCGCTTGCTTGCACCCATTACATTGGTCGGATTAACCGCCTTATCCGTAGAAACCATAACGAATCGGCTGACACCAAACTCAACACTAAGGTCTGCAATGTTTTTTGTTCCCCAAACATTCACCCGCATTGCTTCAAAAGGATATGCTTCCATCATAGGAACATGTTTATACGCTGCGGCATGAAACACAGTATCGGGTTTGTATTTATCAAACAGTAATCGCATCCGCCTCTCGTTGGTGATGTCCGCAATTATGAACTCCGAATTCTCTGCTAAGATCTGGTTCTTTGCTCTAACACTTACCTCCAAATCATGGAGTGGACTTTCTGCTTGATCAATGAACAATACTTTTTTCGGACGATAGTGCAATATCTGACGCGCTATTTCGCTGCCAATGGAACCAGCTGCCCCGGTAACAAAAAGTACTCTTCCCTGCACATAGCTCTTAACATTGACACTATCCAATGCGATTGGTTCACGTTCAAGCAAATCCTCAATTTTTACTTTTTTGATCTGATTGATGGTCAAATTTCCTTGAATCCAATTTCTGATTGCTGGAACTACTTTTACTTTCAGTCCCAGTTCGATTCCTAGCTCAATTATTTCCTTCTTCTTCAATCCATCCAGTTTCTGAATTGCAATTACAAGTTGATGAATGCGCATTTCAGAGATGCTTTCTTCATTTAAAATATTGGGAGAAAACACTGGGAGTCCATCCACTCGTTTGCCCCATTTCTGCTGGTGATCATCAATATAGCCTACTATGTCATAGAATCTTTCAAAATCTTGGCCCAAGGTTATTCGCGTAATTATGCCAGATGTTCCCGCCCCATAGATGAGCACACGGATGCGACCTTGCTTGCGCACTTGCAATACTTGTTGAAAAATTGCTTTTACCGTGAAACGGAATCCTATCATACACACCAAGGCCATGAACAGGGTGATTACGAAGATTGAAAGGGAAAATACCAAACCCGAAAGGGGGTAGATAAGAAGCACTAACGAAACGGTTAATCCAATCAATAAGGCCAAAAAAGAGGCCATGATTATGCGCAACGCATCCTGAACTCCAGTATGACGAATTATTCCGGTGTAAGACTTGAAGGCTATAAAGCCTACAAGGTAAATGACCAAAGTGAAAACAATCTGAGAAAGCAGAAGATTAATTGAAACTCCAGTCAGGTCGAAATTGAACCGTAAGATGACAGCAACCAGTATGGCAAAACATACAATTGCCAAATCGATGGCTAGAACAACCCATCGAGAAAGGAACCTATCTGAAAATATATTGATAATGTATTCAAACATGATAAGCTTATTTGTTTGGTCAAATGTACAAGCCCATGCTACTCAAATTGCTACAAAATGTAACGCATTACCCATCAAAAAAGTTGCATAGCTAACGTTCTATCCAAACATGCAGTAATCCTTTCTCTTTCAATGGACGTCAAATTAGACCCTGATGGAAGGCAGATGCCGGTGGCAAACAGTCCTTCGCTAACTCCAGAGCCAAAGTAGGGGAAGATTCGGAAAATAGGCTGTAGATGCATGGGCTTCCACAATGGTCGCGCTTCTATATTTGCTGCTTCAAGTGTAAGTCTCAAATGTTCGCGGGTTAAGCCATTGTTGGTCTTTGGATTAATGAGAATGCAAGAAAGCCAACGATTGCTGAACGCTCCCAGAGGTTCTTCGTGCATATGAAAATCCCAAGACTCCGTGTTCTTCTCGCGGAAATACGTTGCATAAAATTGAAAGTTATTTCTCCGCTGCTGCACTCTCTCATTCAGCACCTCCATTTGACCACGGCCAATTCCCGCCAGTACATTGCTCAGTCTGTAATTGTAACCGATATGGCTGTGCTGATAATGTGGGGCTGCGTCACGCGCTTGGGTTGCCAGAAACCGCGCTTTTGCCACCATTTCGCCATCATTGCTGAGTAGCGCACCGCCTCCACTGGTGGTTATTATCTTATTACCATTGAAACTCAATGCAGCTAACTGTCCAAAAGTGCCGCAGGCTTTTCCGTCAAGTGTTGAACCCAATGCCTCTGCGGCATCCTCAAGCACAGGAATATCGTATTTGGCTGCAACCGCCATGATTTCCTTCATTTTGGCGGGCATCCCATACAAGTGGACCGGAATGATGGCTTTCGGTTTTTTGGCTTCCATTTTTTTTCCATTGGAATCGGTAGTGCCTTCTATACAAGCCACTATTGCGGCTTCGAGCTGAATGGGACACATGTTCCAAGTCTCCAGTTCAGAATCAACAAAGACAGGAATTGCACCTTGGTAACGGATTGGATTTGCTGAGGCAGAAAAAGTCATGCTTTGGCAGATGACATAATCGCCCGCTTCTACTCCCAATAATATCAATCCCAAATGGAGGGCCGCTGTTCCCGAACTTAAGGCTGCTGCATGACCAGAACCAGTAAATTTGCACAAATCCTCTTCAAAGCCATTTACATGAGGACCTAAAGGTGCAATCCAATTGCTTGCAAACGCATCGGCTACATATTTCTCCTCTGTGCCACCCATGTGAGGTGACGATAACCAAATTTTGCTCATTTAATATCTGTTCTAAATTTCAAAACCCTTCCCGGATTGCCAACAACCACTGCAAAATCGGGCACATTCTTTATGACGACCGTTCCAGCACCAACAATGGCCCATTTACCAATTCTGATTCCCTGAATAACGCAGGAACCTATTCCCAGATGGGTTCCTTCGCCCACATGAACATCACCAGCTATTGCAACATTGGGTGAGATATGTACAAAATCACCTATTTCACAATCATGATCTATAGATGCATTTGTGTTAATAATACAATGTTGGCCAATGATTACATCCGTATTTACAGTCGAATTAGCCATTATTACGGTTCCATCACCTATTACAGCTCTTTTTGACACAGCAGAAGTAGGGTGAATGGCTCTACCAAAATAGGCTTTCAATTTCTCTGACAATCGCTTTCGGGTCAAATTGTTCCCAATAGAAATAATGATCCTATCTTTCTGAATATCGAAGCCAGATGCAAACAAGGAATGAAAAACGGGTTTGTTTGAAAACTCGATTAATTCTTTATTGTCGTCTATAAAACATTTTGTACTCATGGCATTAGCAGTCAGAATATCTTCTATCACTTTACCATGACCACTTGCACCATATAAATACATCAATCGTTGCCTTTGAATTTCTCCATTGTAGCTTGTCCTTCTTGACTTATTCCATCAGAGTAGAGCACTTTTTTCACTGTCAACAAAAGTATACGCAGATCAAGTGCAAACGAGATGTTGTTCACATACCAGACATCGAGCCTGAATTTTTCATCCCAGCCAATGGCATTTCGGCCGTTTACCTGTGCCCAGCCTGTTATTCCAGGTCGCACTTCATGGCGCCTAGCCTGTTCATCGGAATAAAGCGGAAGGTACTCTTCCAATAATGGACGTGGTCCTATGAGGCTCATATCGCCAGTTATAACATTTAGCAATTGCGGAATCTCATCCAAAGATGTCTTACGAACTATTTTTCCCAACGAAGTTAGACGATTCGCATCTGGCAGCAGTTCACCGTCATAACCACGTCTATCATTCATAGTCTTAAACTTGATGACTTTGAATAAACGGCCGTGAAGACCTGGACGGTCTTGGGTAAAAAAAGGCTGACCACGGTTAGCGATAACCAGTAAAAACATGATGGCCGTAAAAACTGGTATAAGTAGTATGAAAGCCATGCTCGAGAGGAAAAACTCTATCCAACGTTTAAGGTATGATTTATACATCTGCTAACTTGTCAAACAATTTCTTATATCGGAGAAGGGCAGATGGTAACGAATACTCTTCGGAAGCGAGAACTAATGCATTGTGCTGCTGTTCTTTCTGAAGCTGTTCTCTTTGCGTGTACTCTGCAAAATCCCGAGCGGACTTCTCTGAAAGAACTGGAGGCAGCGCGAACCCAACGTTTCTACGTTGAATAACCTCTTCTTGCCAACCGCCATAATTTATTAAAATAGGTTTACCAGCTGCCAGTGTATCGAAAAATTTGTTCGCTGAATTGTACCAAAGTTCCTTAATTGGTACCACGAAAGAACTGCCCATATCGACTTGCTTATACAACAAAGGAAGTTGGCCTTTGCTTATGGAAGTTGAAAAAAAAATGTTTTTTCCTAGAACCTCTCGCAGTTCTGCATCCCTTTGGCAGGAGGCCAACTCTACGCCATCACCTACCAATACAAATACCACACTTGGATCAATGGGAAGTAACATTTCAGCAAGTTCTATGGCATACCCAATTCCATTTACCTTGCCAAATGTGCCCGCATAAAGTACCGTAAACCTTGGCTTCCAGCCAACCAAATCTACTATTCGATTCTCTGTTACTGTTGAAACACCTTCTTGAAATCTAGCCACTTCTGAAATGTTCTCCACTACTTCCATTGGATGTTCTGCCAAGAATGGATAACGGTTGAGAATAGACCTCTTCATATCTGTGGATAAAGGAACTATAGCAAGTGAATGACGATAGGTGTTCTTCTCTAATTGAAGCATCAACCAACGCAATAGTGGATTATTGATTGCACCTATGGCAAAAACAGCCTCTGGCCAAACGTCTCGGACTTCGAAGATATAGGGCGTTCGGTGGAATAACTTCTTAACCAATGCTGGAATCCCAATGGTAAGAGGGGTGGAACTAGCTAGAACCATGTCCACCTTTAGCTTTAAAAGCCTTGCGGAAGCAGCCCACATGAAGGAAAAGAATACTCCAATTCTACGTAGATACGACAACCTAGAATCATAGGGTAAATAGGTGTAATGTACTCTGATGCCATCGTGAATTTCGACCGTCCAGTTATCAGGTCCAAGTTTTTTAGGGTCTGAAGTAGTTGTCAACATTTCTACCTGATGACCCATCATTACGAAGCCCTTAGCAAGGTCGTAAGACCTAGTCCCACCAGACTCTGTAGGCAACTTAAAGTATTGATGCAAATAGGCGATTTTCAACTGCCGTCAGTTTTAATTAAGTCATTTTCAGCAATTCCAGTTGGCATCTTCCCTGATGAGACATTTCATGCTAACTACCATAGTTCTCTTGTTATTTTCCAATGGCATTGACAACATTTCTAACCTTTCCTCCGGCTGACATTATGCTTTCCAATCTTGATACAACAATGTTGATATCGTTACCAAGAATTCGCTTAAGCTCTATTTCCATAGCAGCCGAATCAAGTCGATGTTCCGAGTCTTGAAGTCTCAGCTCAAACTCTGTGCGGTCCGTTTGAACGAGCTGATAATTGGTCAACTCTTTTAGCATCGGTTTTATTCGCATCCTCACTGTTACAGGTAGAATCATGTCCCCATTGGAGGAATAGATACAATCGTCAATCCGACCAATAACCTGATCAAAAAGCACTGGCAATGGATTGGTGGTCTTTGCTTGCTGAATTACTGGTCGCACCAAATCACCAACCCGGTACCTGATAAAAGGCATTACAGGATTCTGAAAGGATGTAACTATTACATCGCGAAAATCACCAATTCCATCCAGCTCCATTAGTCCGTGTTCATAATTTAGGGCATACCCAGCTCTATCGGGTGTCTCTTGTGCAGAAAAGCAACTCTCACCACTACCATACTGCTGATATACTGGAGCCTTGAAAGCCTCTTCGATTATGAGCTTATTCTCTTCACTAAGTGTCTCTCCGGTGGTGAAAATGGCCTTCAGTCCTTTTGGTTCTTTCAGTCCTAATCTTTGTATATAATCTGCTAAGTAATAGATTGCACTTGGATGACCCTGAATGAACACAGGAGAATACCTCCCAATCTGCTCAATATATCCATCAATGGTTCTCTGTGAAAGATGGTGGGCCGACATAAGTAGTTGATTCTCTGATTTGTTGTGCGTCCAAAACGGTGGCTTATGAGTGAACACTCTTCCACCTATCGTAACTCTTTTATCCATGGGCATCACCCCTGCCAAGGCATAGAATCGATATGTGAAAGCGGCATTCTTGGCATACAAAAGCTCGTTTGGAAGAAGAAATTTCAGCTTCTGACCAGTTGACCCACTGGTGGTGTGTAATCTGTACGTACGTTCAGGCGCGCTTTTATCGTAAAGAAGATCGAAATTTTCACGGATGACGTCCTTTGTTAGAATTGGAAGTGCTGCTAACTGAGATAGAGAGGTCAAATCCTTTGGATAAAACCCTATGGTTCGAAACATTTCTCTGTAATACGGAATCTTAGTGTTGGCATGGATAAGATTATCCTTGAGGAGATTTAGTTGTTCTTCTTGAATCTCATCGGGAGTCTTTGTCAGATTATACATCACCAGTGCAAAAAACTCATAGTATTTAGCACTGAACCGTTGTCTACGTAACCAGTAGCCATAAGCATTAATAATGGCATCACGCGCAAATGCCGGGGAATTGGCCACTATCGATTCTAGTCTACTCATTGGTGTAGTCTATTCAATACACTGTTGAAATAATGTGGGACAAGTTTCATCCGTGAGAGGCCGAAGGACAGCACAAAAGTTATTCCTCTGTTCCTTAACAAATAATAAAGACGGTCAATCTGAAATCTCAGCATTGATGAACGGTAAAAGCGATTGTATCGAACTTCATATTCTTTTGATATAATTTCCCGTGAAACGCGCTCAAACTCCAATTTAGCTTTTCCAGCAGAAACGGAATTCGCAAGGTCAACCGTCAAATCAGATCCGATTGTGGTGTAAGTCATTTCCCAATTGGTTTGATGTTGTCCAAAAGTGATTGTAAGAACAGCACCCAGCCTTCTGAGATTACTTTGCCCGTCAAAGATAAAGTCTCCGAGGCTGTAAAATATCAATCCGCCATTATAAGCTTCCATTCCACCAAGCACATGTGGATGATGAGTGACAACAATATCTGCACCTGCATCCACCATATCACGCGCAAGGCCGACTAAAGTTGGTGGAGGTTCAGGTATCATCTCGTTTCCACCGTGTATTATTGTAACTACCTTATCGTGTGTCTGACGTTTTTCAGCAATCATGTCCATAATTCCGACTGCATCTGACCGATTTACGCTCCAACGACCAGATTCTAATACTGGGATACATTCTGGACGTGCCAAGGCAATAATAGCAATGCGCATACCTTTTACAATGCATGTGAAACAACTTTGTTGACCATTCTCATTACAGAATCCGGTATGGGCATATCCCGCAGCTTCCAATGCGGCAACTGTATCATCAACACCCTGAAGACCACAATCATGAGTATGGTTGTTTGCAAGAGTCAATAGGTCGAAATGCCTCAATTGAACCAAGGTGGAAGAATCTGCACGAAAAAGTCCTTCTCTTCGGACAACACCAGTATCGGAGATTGGACATTCCAAATTACCGATTCGATAATCCGCCCTGGCCAGCAGTCCTGTCACACTTGGAGCCAGAATCCGGGTATCTGGGTACTCAGCCAACCGGACACCCACCCCTCTTGATAACATGATGTCGCCAACAAAAGCTAGGATTGGCTCTTCCATTGTATTTGCGCTGGCAACTGCGACTCCTTATATGGTCGGCCTTCAAACCGTGCATTCATAAATTCCACATACTTCCGCTGCTGAAACTCGGCATTCCATTCGTCCGTCACTTTATGGAGTGCATTCTTTCCAAGATCAGAAGCAAGTACAGGGTCATCTATTAAACGTGCAATTATCGAAGCTAATTTGTCAGCGTCTCCCGGAGGATAGAACAGACCATTGAATCCCTCTTTAATGAAAAAGCGTTGCGGTGGAAGGTCACTGCTTATAATCGGGATTCCAGACATCATATACTCAAACTGCTTGGTGGCAATATTATTCTCGAACTTGGCAAATTGAAGCAGTGGAATGATACCCACCTTGCAATCGCTCAACTCAATAGGGATTTCTCCGTACGGCCGCCTTCCTGTAATGGTGACCTGACCTACTGTACCGTCCTGAGCCATTTGAACTTCCATTCTATCCAATAGTTCCTTGTCCACCCCTGGGTTGCCAATAAGTTTCAACGACAGAACTCTGCCTTGTTTTCGGAGTATACCGAGGGCTTCAATCACCGTGAGTACACCTGTGCGAATACTCATAGATCCAAGCACCACCAAATCATATTTGCGCTGATGCAAAGGTTGCAGTTCTACCTTCGAGAATTGCTTTTTCAACGCCATATTGTAGTAGATCATAAGCCGTTCGGCTGGCATGGGAGCATGCATGTCATAGATGGCGGGGTCTGAGGTTATGATACCATCAAAAAGCTTATCGGCAGCATACTCGGCATATTTCACACCGTATGCCATAACAATACGCTTCCACTTTGGAAACCAAGGCTTGTGATGCATCATTGCGTTAAAATGATCCTCTCGACAATCATAGAACACCTTTATTCGAGTAGTTAGAGCAATAAGCACACCTAAGGGCAACAATTCCACATTGCACAATTGTATAGCATCAGGGGTCTCTTTCAACACTTGTCGGTAAAGATTGATTCCTCCCAGGACACGCGCCCATCGGGCTGCATTTTTTGTCATCGGTATTAACCTGATACCATGCTCAGCATTGACACTTTCTCCGTTTGTAATAACCAAATACGAAAGACTATGTCCAGCTTCTGCCAACGCAGGCATCTGCTTGAAGTAATATCGATGATCCCACCAATTTCCAGCAGACGCAATGAAAAGTATATTCTTCATTTGAATGCCGTCTGGAAGTTTACCAATTTAATCCCGTGCTCCCGTAGATAGTTGGACACCTTTGGTGAAGTGGCCACTTCAAAGTCGCGTAACCTTAGTAATGCCGTTTTTTCTGAATCATTTGGGTCTGAACCTTTATAACCTGGGTGAAAACTAATCTCAGTAACTCCAGGTTTGAGACAGGAAAGTGTTCTAATAAATTGCTCTACAGGATTTTGAGTTTGTGGAATCACTCTGCTTGGTAGAATTTTGACATCTGGAGTCTTAAGACCATGTTTTCGTAATCTCGCTTTGTTCCAAACATGTACAATTGTCTTCGGAAGACTCTTAAAATTTCCCAAGAGCCATCTAGTCTGATTGGAAAACGTGACCTCAGGAGACTTGCTAAAAGCTATTGAGGTAATTCGTGCACTAGGAACACCCAATTTTTTTGCTACTGCCACCGAAGCCTCAAAAGCACAAGGTACGCCTGTAATATGATGATGACTGTCGAAATGAGTAGGACGTATGCCGAGATCCATTATTCGCACTAGTTGAGCCTCAAGCTCAAGAGCTGCCTGAATCGTTTTCGACTTACCAAACATTAAATTCTTGCGCTGTCTACCATTGTCCAGAAATATGCCATTTTTATCCAGCAATAACTCAACCGTGGATGGCTCACTCAGTGGCCGACCCTCGGTGAGATTAAAATGAATTCCTACTCCAAGTCCTTTATTAGCATGAGCCAATTTTGCAGCATACTCGACCGCAGGCATATTAGCCATTATCGTGGTGCTAGTCATAATTCCCGAAAGATATGTTTCCAATATGGCATCAGAGACACTCTTCGTCAAACCAAAATCATCAGAATTGCAAATTAGGAGTCTATTTTCCGAACGAGTTTTCATACCTTTTTACCAGATTCAAAATAAGAACAAACATGAGCAAATATGACAAGCCTCGAAAGCAGGAATATGTAAACACTGTATCTTGAAATGATAATTTAAACTGTGACCCTAGAACGAAAGGCAAAGTTGCCGAAATAAATGCCGAAAGGTCATATATAAGTTTGAATTTCTCTTGGCCAATGAGATGAAGGGTTCTGCTTATTGGGAATATGCAGAACTGCAATACAAAATGAGGAAGCAAAAGCACCAATATTTGCCCTGCATCACCCCATTCTTGACCAAATACCAGCGAAAATATTGTTCCTGCTGAAAAAAATAGGCCAATAGCACCTATTAATGCAATAAAAAAAAGCCAAAGAACATGCTTCCAAATAAATTCCTTCAAGCGTGCACGCTCATTGCTGGCTCGCTCATAATAAGCGTCTGCAACACTCGCCCCAATAACAGCAACTGGAAGATCTACCGCTCGAATAACCAAGCCGTATAATCCAGCTAGTTCAATTGTATAATACTTATTTATCAGGACGACAGGCATCAATGTTGCCGCGGCATTTATCAAAGTACTTGGCGCAACAAAAAACGGATAATTTTTGTTAACCAAGAATCTACTCTTTAACGAATCTGAGATATGAGCAAGTCTACGTCTAGTTTGAAACTTCTTTATCATTTGCCAATTACCTGCTCCCCTACCTACCGTCTCTCCGAGTAACAAGCCAAAAGAACTGGGAATTAATATTCCTAAAACACATTGTAAAACCGATCTAATTAAACTTCGAATTATTGTTACTTTGTTAATGGTCTCAAAATCATTTAACCGTATTAACATAAATCGACTTAATCCGAAAGTGGCGATTGCAATTAAAGTGAACAACACCATCAAGGTATGTCCCCAATGAAACACCCCAAAGCCTAATAAATCGAAGCGAACCATAAAGTAGAACAACATGGAAAAAAGGATGGAATTGCAAAAAGCGGTGTAAATTCCCAGTTCAAAGACGCCAAATGCATTCTCCTCGGTAAGTTGACGTTGAATCACTAATTCAAAATTGAAAGCAGAAATCGGCCCCAATATTCCTACAAATGACAGAAATAAGGAGAAAATCCCGAAATCCTCTGGGGAGTATATACGAGTAAGAATGGGAGACGATAATACAGAAATTAACTGCGCGAATATTGACGAACCCACTAACTTCAATATGCGATTTCTATAGTCGCTCATGAGATGTGGTAACTGGTCTTGAAAGCAAAGTCAACGTAAGAAAGGCAAATAACAGACGCAAATCTTCAAATGCATATGTTTTCATTGCATTCAGAAATATCAATAATGCAATCCACCAAAAATAATTTTTACCTGGTCCGCCTCCGAAACACAAGAACAAAAAGAGTACTAGCATAAACAACCCAATAAGGCCAGTCTCAAAAAAAACTTCCGCCAGAAAGTTGTGAGGATACATCCGTGTATCTGCCTGTGCGTAGAGCACTCCAAATGATCCCGTTCCATGACCCAATAGTACATTTTCAAAAAACAAGGCTTGTTCATAAACAAAATTCAATTGGTCAACTCGTACGTCAATTGACTCTCCTGTAAAACTGGTGAGATTGGAAAACCGTTGCACAGACGGCATAATCAACTCCAATATCTTGTTGTCTTCCTGAAAGGTTAGTAACAGAAGTAAAAGCATCCCTACCATTACAAGGCCATTCACCGTGTATTTTAAAGCGCTTTTTCTTGTGGACTGAAATGACTGTCTGAGAAACATAAGAATCAATACCACAATAAAAAACACCAAAGGTCCACGTGCACCAATTAGAAAGCAGCCTACTCCGACAACGACTCTATTCAAGGTAAAGGAACGATTGGGGAAGGATTGTTGATAAAGGAATGATGCAATTGTTATTATCAGAGCACAAGTTAGATAACCACCCCTAAACTCACTTAAAACTTCAGTTGCATTGGCAACTGGAAGTACGCTATTAAATCCCTCCAAAAAGCTAATACGCACACTCCATAATACCAGAATAAAAAATAATCCACCTATTGCGCTGAAAACCCAGAGAGCTGTTTTGATGTGAAACGACCTCTGTCTTAAAATCACAGAAACTGTGAATAAATTCAAGAAGGAATACAGTAGTTTTTCTTGAGCGTACAAACCAGAGTTTTCAGAAAGAGAGCGGGCGGTGTAGTATGTCATGAAAACAACAAGAAGACTTAATGCGCCAAGTTCTTTATTGCAAAGTTTATTACCTACTATCAGAAAAGGGACGAGGGCAATGGCGCTGAATAGAGTTAAGTCCAGTGGCGTCTGTATTGAAAAAGCAGCTAAGATTAGTTTTAGTGGACCTGAAAGTAAAAAAACACATAAAATAGCCGTGAATAGAGGGGCACTATTTAGTAGATAAGTTTGACCAAAAACTGGTGTACTCTGTAAAAACTCAGCGTGGGTAATTTTGGGGATTCTTGTTACCATTAATTAATATCGATTTTTTAATCGCTAAAGATTAACTATTGATTTGCCAAATCAAAATGTAATTTTATTAGGGTATTTTTTGCTGTATCTGGGGACAAACTATGTAATCAACGGTTCAGTTATCCCATAATTTAGGCGTCTTACTTTTCTCCATTTTCTTACGAAAAGAATTTTCTCGCAAGCATTTCACGTAAATTCTGACTAGCGGTCTCAGATGCAGTATAGAAGAAATTTGAGATTGAATCTTTGACCTGTTTATTGATTTCCAGCGGCATTGTCCAATCTCCTAAACGGATGCCAGCTTCCAATTGAGCGATTTTCATGAAGTTTAAACGCGCTCCAGCAATCAGGTCTATCAGCATGGTCTAATTACTTCAATTGATAAATAAAATTGTTAATCATGTAATTAAAAAGTAATATGATTTACTAAAACAATTACTATAATCAAGTTGTAGCTGGGTTGGTTGGGCCCAATAATAAAGATGATGCAAAACCCGCGACCAATGGAACGATTCGATTCTCTGAAACTAATTCATTTCCAACGATTTCGTTTACTTGATAATCCCCGCCCTTAACTAATACATCGGGCATCAATTCACGAATCAATTCCAATGGAGTGTCTTCTTTGAACTCAATTATAAAATCAACCGCATCTATGGAGGCCAGCACATTTTGTCTTGTAAATGCACTGTTGACAGGCCGTTCAGATCCTTTTAGTCGTTTTACTGAATCATCACTGTTTAACCCTACAATCAACACATCTCCAAATGATTTGGCTTCCTGTAACAACTGGCGATGTCCTTTATGTAGCACATCGAAGCAACCGTTGGTGAAAACAACCTTCTTGCCTTTCAGTGTTTCACACAGTTGTGGGGCATCCTCACGGTTGATAACCTTAGCCGAACACAATCTTAGTGAGGAATTAACTTCATTGCGCAGCACCGAGGTCGTTCCTCGTTTGCCAATTGCAATTCCAGCGGCAGTGTTGGCCGCAAGAACACTTTCTTTTAGCATGTTCCCTTCGGCCAACCAAACACCTATTGTAGCCAATACCGTGTCTCCCGCCCCGCTAACATCAAATATCTCCTGAGCTACGGCTGGCACATTGAATACATATCCTTCTCCTATCAAGGTCATCCCTTCACTGGAACGAGTAATTAGTATGTTCTGGGCTATGCCCTTTATGTAAAGACTCCTTGCTGCCCGCACCACGTCATTGTCATCATTGGCAACCACGCAACCAGCGGCCAATTGCAGCTCTTTCAAATTGGGAGTGATAAGATACGGATTGTGGTAAAATTCCCAATCGCTGCGTTTCGGGTCTACGATGACCCGGAGGGCATTTTCCGCAGCCCACGACATCAGTAGTTCTAAGACTTGATTGCTTACTGTACCTTTAGCATAATCGGATAACAGAACGAGAGAAATATCAGAAGAAATGGAGGCCAAATAGTCTTTTAGAGACTGTAATTGTTCAGTTGTCCAAATATGTTGCTCTTCGCGGTCAATACGCACTATCTGTTGACCAGCAATGACGCGGCTCTTGGTGATGGTTGGCGTAATGGAGCGAAACAGATTGGCGTCAATGCCTTGTTCTTTGCAAGCACTAAGAAGTTCTTCGCCCGCTACATCGTTTCCGATAAGTCCAATAAGAATGGGGCTTCCGCCAAGGCTGGCAACGTTTGCTGCAACGTTTGCCGCTCCGCCAAGTGTGCTCCATTCGTTCTGTACTTTGACAACCGGAACGGGTGCTTCGGGACTAACTCTGTCTACCAATCCAGCAATGTAACGGTCCAGCATCACATCACCTATCACCAAAATGCGTGGAGTCCAGTCCATGGCGCAAAAGTCAGAAGAAATTCGCGGTTTACACTATCATGCCCGCTGCGACCGTACTGTTGGTCGCTTCGTCAATGAGAATAAGGCTTCCAGTGGAGCGGTTCTTCCTATAACTGTCTACGAAAAGTGGTAAAGTGGCCCGAATACTGATTCGACCGATGTCATTAAGCCCCAATGTATGTTCGCCTTCCGATTTCTGGAATGTATTGATGTCCATCTTGTAAACCACTGCTTTGATAACGCATCGTGCGTCTTTGGTGGTGTGTTTTAAGCTATATTTTCCTCCAATCTGCAGCGGTTTTTCTTCCATCCAACACACCATCAGGTCGATATCCTGCTCAACTTTTGGGCGGTTATTAACTTTGACAATCATATCACCTCGACTTATGTCAATATCATCTTCCAGAGTCATGGTAACAGATGCGGGTGCAAACGCATGACCCGAAGTGCCGTCCATTTTATCAATGGTTAGAATTTTTGAAGTGAATCCTGATGGAAGCACCACCACTTCATCGCCTACGCGGAAAATGCCTCCGGCCACGCGGCCAGCATATCCACGATAGTCGTGATGTTCCGTTTTCATTGGGAGAATAATATACTGCACCGGAAAGCGCGCATCGATGTGATTGTGATCGCTGCCAATGTGCACGTGCTCAAGAATGTGCATCAGTGTAGAACCATTATACCAGTTCATCTTGGCAGAACGGTCCACCACATTATCACCCAAAAGAGCACTTATCGGTACGAACCGAACATCCTGAACATCCAGTTTGGCCAAGAAATCTTCGAAATCCTTGCACAATTTATCAAAGACCTCTTCCGAGTATTCCACAAGATCCATCTTGTTGACACAGACCACCAAATGCGGAATCTGCAGCAACGAGGCGATGTAGGCGTGGCGCTTGGTTTATTCAATCACTCCCTTGCGCGCATCTATCAGAATGATAGCAAGATTGGCGGTGCTCGCTCCAGTAACCATATTGCGTGTGTACTGAATATGGCCTGGTGTATCGGCAATAATGAACTTGCGCTTGGGTGTGGCGAAATAGCGATACGCCAAATCGATGGTGATGCCTTGTTCGCGCTCGGCACTAAGGCCATCTGTCAGCAACGCGAGATTCACATGATCTTCGCCCTTACGTTCACTGGCCAATTGGATGGCCTCCATCTGATCTTCGAAGATGGATTTGCTGTCGTACAATAAACGCCCGATAAGCGTGCTTTTGCCATCGTCACCACTGCCAGCAGTGGTGAAACGCAGCAGCTCCATATCCAAATAGCCTTGGGGACCGCGTGATATTGTGCTCATACTGGTCTAAAAATAGCCTTGCTTTTTTCGGTCTTCCATCACAGCCTCAGAGCGTTTATCGTCCTGACGGCTGCCCCTTTCCGTGACGCGTGAGGCGGATACTTCCTCAATAATCTCAATCAATGTGGAGGCCGATGAAAGGGTTTCTCCCGTGCAAGTCATATCGCCAATGGTGCGAAAACGTACTTGCATTTCGCGCAGCCCATCAATTTCTGAGGGGCGCAGATTCATGAATTCCGAATGCGCATAAATAGCCCCACCTCGCTCAAAACACTGCCTTTGGTGTGTGCAATAGATGCTCGGCATAGGAATATTCTCCATCAGAATGTATTGCCACACGTCCATCTCGGTCCAGTTGCTGATGGGGAACACTCCAAAATGCTCGCCCAAATGCTTACGGCCATTGAAAATGTTCCACAGCTCGGGGCGTTGGTTCTTAGGGTCCCATTGGCCAAACTCATCGCGGTGGGAGAAGAAACGCTCCTTGGCGCGTGCCTTTTCTTCGTCTCTCCGACCACCACCCATGGCACAATCAAAGCGATTGGCCTCTATGGCATCGAGCAGCGTGACGGTCTGTAGGGCATTGCGACTGGCGTTGAAACCTTTCTCTTCCACCGCACGGCCTTGGTCGATGGAATCTTGGACCGATGCCACGATGAGTTTTGCATCGATGCGCTTTACCATAGAATCGCGATAGGCTATCGTCTCTGGGAAATTATGCCCCGTGTCCACATGCAACAGCGGAAAAGGAATGCTGGCAGGATAGAACGCCTTCATGGCCAAGTGTGTCATCACAATCGAATCTTTACCGCCAGAGAACAACAGCACAGGGTTTTCGAACTGAGCCGCCACTTCGCGTAGCACATAGACCGATTTGGCCTCCAATTCACGTAGATGATTCAATTTATACGTGTCCATTAGCTATGATTTGAATAAGATACGCGGTTCGATAATTTTAAGAATTTGTCCAGCGCATTCCTCCGCGTTTCGGTCTGCGGTTGGGACATTAATGAAAGCAGAAATCGGCACCTCTAAAGGTGCGTCAAGACCAGTGAAATTCTTAATCTCGCCTACCCGCGCCTTTTTATACAATCCTTTAACATCGCGCTGTTCGCAGATGTCAAAGGATGTGTTGATAAAGACCTCTACAAAATCATCACTACCGATGACCTCTTTTGCCATATTGCGCAACGCAACAGTCGGACTGACAAAGCAATTGATGGTGATGATACCGCAGTTGACGAACAGTTTGGTCACCTCAGCTATCCTGCGGATGTTCTCCTCGCGGTCTGCCTCGCTAAAACCTAAATAACGATTAATCCCTACACGAATATTGTCGCCATCAAGTATCTGAGTAACATACCCACACTCATTCAACAATTTCTCCAATTCAATGGCAATGGTGGTCTTGCCAGATCCGCTGAGGCCAGTCATCCACACCGCTAGTCCTCGCTGTTTAAGCAACGCCTCCTTGTCACCGCGTTGCAAAATGCGCTCAAACACAGGATTGATATTTTCAGAATGGCTGCTCATTCAGGGTGACAAATACATAATTCCTATCGAGTAAGTAGGATATTAATTCATCCGTTTGAAACACTCCCAAAAGCATTAAAACTAATTGCAATCTTTTCGTTAAAAAAATTAGCTTTGTCGGAATTGATTACAGATGCGGCAGGCTATCATTGCTTTGTTCTTTGCTTGCCTAGCTTCATCCAGCGGTTTTGCGCAAGAACATTACGCCTATCCCCTCAACAACGCCACTTATGGAGAATTTGAGGGCATGTTGCAGCAGCCAGGAGAGCAATTTCATACATCAGTACGGCCCTATCGCATTCACGAACTGAACGAGAGTATTCCGTTCGATTCACTTCGAAGTGTTCACTATCAACCCGGCAAGTTTGCCCGCACTTGGGTTGGTCGCAAAATGGTGATGGAAAGCCTGCTGAAGCTCGACTCAACCAAATTTCAAGTATTCTTCGACCCGGTTTTTCATATGGATTATGGTGTCGATTTTGCTGGCGATGCCCGTCACGTGATCAACACCCGTGGTTTTGTGGTAAAAGGCAGCATTGGCCGGAAGCTCTCGTTCTTCACCGCTTTTTGGGAGAATCAGGCTACGTTCATGCCCTACATTACCGAATGGATTGAGCGTAACAAGGCCATTCCCGGACAGGGCTGGCTCAAGCCTTTTGAGTTTGACAACGTGATTTATAAGACCCTAAAAGTTCAACCAACTGGCTACGATTACCTGATGGCATCGGGTGTGGTATCATTCACTCCGACCAAAGCCTTCAACTTGCAGATTGGCAATGACAAGCATTTCATTGGCGAAGGCTACCGTTCATTGCTATTGTCAGATGCACCCTTCAACTACCCTTTCCTAAAATTGACCACCAAATGGCGCGGGCTGCAGTACATGCACCTGCTTACTCAATTACAGGACCTACGCCACCCAACACCCTACGAAACGGGATACAAAAAAAAGTGGGCCACCTTCCACTATTTAAGCGCCAACATTGGCAAGCGGGTGCAAGTTGGGTTGTTTGAAGGCATAATTTTCAATACGTCCGACACTGGTTCTGGCAATGGCGGGTTCGATTGGAATTTTATCAATCCATTGATGATGATTCGTCCTGTTCAGTTCGAGATACAGGAATCAAATCAGAACGTTGTAGTGGGCCTAAACTTGAAAATCATCCCGTTCAAAGGAGCTGCATTATATGGGCAGATGGCGTTTGACGACCTGAATTTCAAGAAGCTAAATGTGGCTGGATATATCGAACAAAAATTGGGCTGGCAGGTGGGTTTCAAAGCGTTTGACCTCTTTAAGGTTAAAAATCTCAACATTCAGTTGGAATACAACGCTGTGCGACCCTACACCTTCGCATCAACTGCACCACTTAATAGCTACATGCACTACGGCCAGTCGTTGGGGCATCCATTGGGAGCCAATTTCCATGAAGGCATGGGTATGATTAGCTACCGATATCACGATTTTCGCGTGGAATTCAGAACCACATACGCCATTGTGGGTAAGGACACGACCGGCACCAACTTCGGAAACGACACCTACATGTCGACCCTAGCCGCTGCTAATGGCCCCGAATCGGGCGGCAACAGTATCGGGCAGGGAATTAAAACACATTTGTTGTACCAGAACGCAGAGATAGCCTACACCATAAACCGTACAAGTAATTTCACGTTGCGTTTGGGTGTGGTTCACCGTTATCAGAGCAATATCCTTGGCGATGAGCGCAACCTGATGGTCTATTTTGGGGTGCGAACGGACATCAGAAACCTCTACTATGATTTTTAGATGAAGAGGTCAGCGAATATTCTTGTTTGTAGTGCTCTTATGCAGTTGAGTCTATTGGTAATCCTCCTAGTTGGGGCATCAATCACCAATGCACAGCAGATTACTGATGCCAAATCGCCTTTGCTGCAGACCTTTTTGGAGGAGGAATTCAGCGGTAGTGGACTATCATCCGTACACCACAACATCCGTCCTTTTGTTCAGCATTCTCAGTTTATTCTTGCAAATGAGGAGTTTCTGAGCACGTTCGTTCCCGATGAAAATTCGCGGCTACACAAATTCTCCCAAGGCCATTTTGTGGATGTTAAAAAGAAGTGGTTCGGACTTGTGCTGGATCCTATTTTCCACAGCATGGTTGGAGGTGGTTCGGGCAGCGGCCTCATCACCGACCTCTATGGTGGTTTGCGGGGCGATATTTGGATGACATCAAAGTTTAAGGCTCACTTTGACCTGAAAGGAGGTGCCTACCGTGGGCCGGCCCATGTGCAGGATTATATGAACGCGTGGGGAGTGCGCCCCGGATTTGGGGAGATTCAACGCCAAGGGGAACTGAGCACATTCTTCATACCAACGGGCTATCTTAGCTACACTCCTTCGGAGCATTTCAATGTGCAGGCGGGGCACGACAAGCTATTCATTGGCAATGGCTATCGGTCGCTGCTGTTATCTGATAATGCATCGCCCTATTCGTTCCTAAAGTTGGACACCCGTTTCTGGAAGGTGCGCTATGTGAACATCTTCGCTAACTTTAAGGATATTCGTCCTGGAGCCGAAAGCAGCAACAAATTGGGTACGTTCCACTACCTGTCGCTGAATCTAGGCAAACGTTTCAACATCGGCCTTTTCGAGTCCATCATTTGGCAGGCTCAGGATTCGAGTGGGGTGCGTGGATTCGAACCGAACTACATCAATCCGATAATTTTCTATCGCCCAGTAGAGATGTCGCTCCGGTCTCCCGACAATGTTATACTTGGTCTCGATGTTCGTATGCGTATTGGTAAGAACCATCATCTCTATGGGCAACTGATACTGGATGAGTTGAAATTCAGTGAGATGTTCAGTAGCCTTAGCGGTGACACCAGCAAGCCAACAGGCTGGTGGGGAAACAAGCAGGGATTTCAGGTGGGACTGAAAGGATGGAGTCCATTTGGATTGAAGAATTTCTATTACCAGACAGAGTTTAACTGGGTACGGCCTTTCACATACACGCATTTCTCAGTGGAACGGAACTACGGCCATAACAACCAGACGCTGGCGCATCCGCTTGGGGCCAATTTTATCGAATCGGTTAATGTGATTCGCTTCCGTAAGAACAATTGGTTGATGGAGGCCAAGTTCATCTATGCCAATTATGGACTGGATACTGGCGGAGTGAGTTTCGGGCAGAACATCTATCGCTCCTATGGCGACCGAAGAGGAGAATATGGCAACACGATGATCCAAGGCCTCGACACCGAGCTGTTCCTTTGGCAAGTGCGTGCAGAATATGTGCTCAATGCATACTGGGACCTGCGCATTATGGCAGGATTCAATACACGCTTAGAAACTTCGGCACTTCACCGCAAAGAAGATATTTATGTGTTCTTCGGAATCTCTACGGATCTTTCACGACCGTTTGATGATTTCTAATCTATATACTATCAATATATAGATTCATATATTGGTAGGATAAACTTTTATATCTTTGCAGTATAAACTCGAAGAGAGATGCTGCTAAAACAGGATATAGAACAGGCATTTGTTATGCAGCAAGCAGCACGAAAAACGGTGCGAGCTTGGACAAACCGCTCCTACCTGCGCGACTTGAGCACAACTGGAAGTCATGTTGAAGTAGTTTCCGGCATACGCAGATGCGGCAAAAGCACACTAATGCGCCATTTGATAGAGCAATATGGCAGTGATACCGCTTTCTTCAATTTTGAAGACGCTAGAATATATGGGTTCGGCACAGAGGATTTTCCGAAGCTAGACGAAGTAATGGGTACTGGCATCACTACCTATTTCTTTGATGAAATACAGAACGTTCCAGACTGGGAAATTTTTGTTCGCCAATTGCACGACCGTGGCGAAAAGGTATTTATCACAGGTTCGAATGCCTCGCTACTGAGTCGTGAACTGGGCACGCGACTTACTGGAAGGCATATCCGCCATGAGCTTTTTCCCTTTTCCTATCCGGAATATATCGATCATAAAAAACTGGAACTTGGAGCAGATTCGTTAGTGCAGTATTTAAAAGATGGCGGGTTTCCAGAATACCTCGACAGTGGGCGCATAGAAATGCTACAAACTTTGTTGAAAGACATTGTGCTGCGCGATATAGCGGTGCGCCATGGCATTCGAAACACACGGACTTTGATGGACGTAACTCTTCACCTTCTTTCCAATGTAGGTAAAGAAACCTCGTTCAATAGTTTAGCAAAATCATTTGCAATCGGTTCGGCAAATTCGGTGTCAGACTACTTGGCATGGCTTCAGGACTGCTATCTATTGTTTCTAGTGCCAATGTTCAGTTATTCACCGAAAAAACAATCGGTAAATCCTAAGAAAGTTTACGCCATAGATAACGGCATGGTAGTGGCCAACACGCTTAGTTTTAGCGAAGACAGAGGTCGTATGTTGGAGAATGCGGTTTTTCTTCATCTGCGACAGCACCACGATTCTATTTTCTATTTTAAAGGAAAAGGTGAATGCGATTTTGTGGTATTTGATAACAATAGCTGCACCATGGTAGTGCAAGTGTGCGATGAAATACACCGCGATAATCGCGATAGGGAAATCAATGGCTTAATGGAGGCCATGGGAGAACTAAAGATGACAAAGGGTTTTATCGTTACCCGGAATCAAACAGATTCGATGCAAAAAGATGGCCTAGAACTGGAATTGGTGCCAGCGCACACGTTTCTACTTAGCAGAAACTAGAGTGTTTCCGTTCTCGTGTAAGCAATCTTATCGCCTTCCTTAACGTTGTAGCGATCACAAAATCCTTCAATCACTTCCAGTACATAAGTAGCAGGACCTTTAGATGGAATGGATTGTTCATTGAGCGGAACCGTGTATTTGGCGATGCTCTCAATTTCGCCATTAGCTCGGATATAAATGATGTCGAGCCCAATGAGCGTGTTGCGCATCCAAAAGCTACGTGGTTCTTCTTCGTCAAAAATGAAAAGCATTCCCTTCGTGTCGGGCATGGACCTGCGATGCATGAGACCAATGGTACGGTCATTTTCGGTATCGGCTATTTCAATGGCAAGGGTACGAATGGTATCGCCCGCTGCACTAATAAGATGGAGCGTGCCTTCGTTTACAAACTGAGGCCCAAGCTGTCTTTTTTGCTCGGATTTTGGTGTTTGTTCCTCAATTGGTGGACTATCGCAGGCAACAATAGAAATTACTAGAAAAACACAAACCGAAAGGATTGGAACTAATTTATAACACGACTTCATTGCTAATCTTGAGGGATTGTTTCGGGCGCCAAAGGTGGTGGAAATCTATTGTTCATCGCATTGACATCTGCCAATCGGCCTGATGGGTCGATTTCAATAGATGTAATTTCATCCACTGCATACGGCATTTGAAACCCATAAACGGGATACACCCAAGGCCAATCGGGCAGAAGGTTAACCTTATCGGCAAATTGCTCATTCTTCTCGCCCCGCATCATGCTTAGCGGGATGGTGAATCCTTGTTTTTGGCCATTGTTCAGCGTTACTACAAGGTCAATTGGCATGGGCATGTTTCCAATTCTTTCCAACTGCACCTCCACACCATCGGCATTGGGAGTCACTTCACGAATTCCGTAATCAATCGTGTTTGTGGTGCCAATGAACTGCTCCAAATACCAATCGAGTTCCATGCCCGATGTTTTTTCCATCACCAACAAGAAATCGCTTGGCGCGGGATGTTTAAAACCCCATTCGGTGAAATAGCGCAAAAGCCCTTTTCGAAGATTTTGCTCCCCGATGATGTAACCCAGTTGATGTAAAAACACCGCGCCTTTGGAGTATGCACTTATTCCATACGCCCTATTCGTATGATAAAAATCGGAATGTGTGGTGGCGGGCTCGTGGTCGTCACTTGTTACATAGCTAAAATAGCTCCCATAATTGCGTGCATGCGGATTCGCGGCATTTTGCTTATAGAGTCTATCGAGGACAACGTTTTGGGCATAGGTGGTGAAGCCTTCATCCATCCACGGATATTTGGCCTCGTTGGTGGCTAGCACACCATAATACCAGTTGTGGAGCGCCTCGTGAACTGTGACACTTACCAACCCTCCCATGTTTCTTCCTCCGGTAATAAGCGTAGCCATGGGATATTCCATGCCTCCATCGCCCCCTTGAATTACAGAGAACTGCGGGTAGGGATACTTACCAAATTCATTCATGATGTTGAACGCTTCCACCGTCAGCGGTTTCAGCTTGTCCCAAAGTTCGCCCACACTGTCCTTGAGATACAGGAAGTGTAATTCTGGGCCATCTTTGGTTTGAACACGGTCGTGAGTATACTGCTTATCGGCTGCCCAAGCGAAATCGTGCACGCGCTCGGCTTTGAAACGCCAGGTGACGCGGTCACCTTTGGGTTTAACCAATGGTTTGTTCGGATTCTCGTAATTGTGCCCTACTTCTTGTGGATTTTGCACCACACCAGTTCCACCAAGAACATAAGCTTTTGGCAAGGTAATATTCACTTCGAAATTGCCCCAAACCCCATGAAATTCGCGCGCCACGTAGGGGTCAGCATGCCAGCCTTCGCGGTCGTATTCAGCCATTTTAGGATACCATTGGGTCATAGAATAGGCGATTCCTTCAGCATTGTTTCGGCCAGAACGCCTTATTTGAACAGGCACTTGGGCTTCAAACTCCATTTCGAACACCACTTTCGCATTAGGCAGGATAGGCTTTGCCAATTCAACTTCAAGCACGGTTCCTGAAACGGTGTATTTCAACGCTGTACCATTTTGCAACAAGGATTTTACCTTTTGGTAACCGATTTCAGTCTCGGTTAATGCTACGATGCGGTCGCCAACACGCGGATCTGGATCGGCAATGGTGCGCGAACGCACGTCCATCATGCTGCCGGGTTGAAATGCGTTGAAGTAGAGATGGTAATACACTTTGCGCAGCGTATCGCCCGAATTGTTGTGGTACTCCAACCGCTGCTTGCCCGTGAACCGATGCGTAGAATCATCGAAGTCGATGTCCATGCGATAATCCACATGCTGCTGCCAATAGCCTTTTTGAGCGACCGAACACAGCGGTATTAGAAGGAAAACAAAGACAAATCGCATGTTGAGCAAAAGAGAATAGCTGGTTACTGCTTGCCTAATGATGTAAATGTTCACCAAATTGATGCACTAAACGGTGTTCGGGTTGATGTATTTCAGCCCATCGACCTTTAGAAAATCCCGGTCATTATCAGCTATGAGAGTAAGGTCATATATCAATGCAGTAGCTGCAATTACCGCATCTGGCAACTTTAGTCCAAATTGCTTTCGGATTTCAATCGTTTTCTGAACAACACGCTTATCTATCCCCAATATCCTTGATGCTTGCACAAATTGCTGATACACAATAAGGTCAGACTCCTTAGGAGGATTCCATGCCAACAACTCAATTTCCGAGATAAACGAAATGATGCTTTCGCTGTTCACCACACTGTCCAAAAACACTAGCCCCGTTTCTGCGAAAGTGCCACACAGATACTTAATAGCCGCACTTGTATCTATTAGATATCTCTGGTCCATTCCTCACGAAGTGCCTTAAGCTGTGTATCGATTGTCTCGTTTGCCATTGGGCTCGCCTTGCCGCGTAAAGAGGCTATCTTAAACCGAGCTTTGCTTTTTCGAACAGACGACTGACCTGACTTCAGCTCTTTCAATTGAGAAAGAACCGCACTATCAGTTAGCTGCAGCACCCATTGGATAAGGTCGAGTTTTTCGGCTTGGATATTCATGTTGTCTTTTTGCTGATGAGCAAAGATAAGTAGTCGTTTTTGAGTTAAAGCTACCTGAGCCTTATCACAAATCTAAATTAAAGATACAGCGTAAGGTTTTCGATAGCCTTTGAGACCCACAATCAACCCTCTTTCCCTACTCTTTAATCCCCATCAATTTGAAGATGAACGCGAATTCGAGGGCAGTTTCTTTGAGCGATTCGAAGCGACCGCTTGCACCACCATGGCCGGCTTCCATGTTGGTGTGAAGTAGCAAAAGATTATTACCAGTTTTGCGGTCGCGAAGGCGGGCTACCCACTTGGCAGGTTCCCAGTATTGCACTTGGCTATCGTGCAGACCTGTGGTGACGAGCATATTGGGATATTCTTTGGCTTCCACGTTATCGTAGGGCGAATAGCTACGGATGTAGTCATAGTATTCCTTCACGTTCGGGTTGCCCCACTCGTCATATTCGCCTGTGGTAAGCGGAATGCTTTCGTCAAGCATGGTGGTAACTACATCTACAAAAGGAACTGCGGCTACCACGCCTTTCCATAGGTCAGGACGCATGTTAACTACTGCACCCATAAGCAATCCGCCTGCGCTTCCTCCCATAGCAAACAGCTTGTCTTTGCCGGTGTAGCCTGATTTTATCAAATGCTCGCCACAGTCGATGAAATCGGTGAAAGTGTTTTTCTTCTTCAGGAGTTTACCATCCTCATACCACTGACGGCCCATTTCTTCGCCACCGCGAATGTGAGCAATGGCATAGATGAACCCTCGGTCGAGCAACGAAAGATTTGTAGAGCTGAAATACGCATCCATGCTGGCACCATAGCTACCGTAGGCATAAAGCAAAAGCGGGGCGCTGCCGTCTTTTTTCACCCCTTTTCTATACACGATAGAAATTGGCACTTTGGTACCATCGGTGGCGGTGGCCATGATGCGCTCGGTGGTGTAATTCTCTTTTTTGAAGGTGCCAATTACGGGTTGTTCTTTCAATAGCGTACGTTCTTTGGTAGCCATGCCGTATTCAAAGGTGCTCCAAGGTGTGGTCATGCTGCTGTAGCCATAGCGCAGTTTGTCCGTATCGAATTCGCGATTGGTAGAAAGATAGGTGGTGTATGCTGCCTCGCCAAAGTTTACGTAATGCTCTTCACCTGTGCTTTGCTTGCGAATGCGCAACATGCTAAGTCCGTTGGTGCGCTCTTCGAGTACCATAAAATCTTTGAACATTTCCACTCCTTCCAGCAATGTTTCGGGGCGGTGGGCTATCACTTCTTTCCAGTTTTTCCGTCCGGGAGATTTAACTGGAGCTTCCATAAGGCGGAAATTTTTGGCCTCTAGGTTGGTAACGATGTAGAGCTTGTCACCAAAGTCGGTAACGCTATACTCGTGGTCGCGGCTGCGGGGTTCGATGAGGACAAACTCGCCTTCGGGCTTGGAAGCATCCAACATGCGGTATTCGGTGCTGACGGTTTGGTACGAACCAATGAAAATTTTGGCTTTGCTGCGACTGCGCCACACAGAGCAATTGAAGGTGTCGTCTTCTTCGGTGAAAATGAGTTTATCAGCACTTGCAGCGGTACCCACCACGTGACGATAAATCTCAGGTGTGCGCAAGGTTTGTAAATCCTTTTTGGCATAGAACACCGTTTTGTTGTCGGCAGCCCAAGCCACACCGCCTTCCGAATTTGGAATTGATTCGGCAAGAATTTCACCTGTCTCCAAATTTTTGAAATGGATGGTATAGAGCCTTCTGCTTACGGTGTCGATAGAGAATGACAACCATTTGTTGTCGTCACTCACGGTGAGGCCGCCTGCGCTGAAATAGTCATGGCCTTCGGCCAGTTCGTTTTCATTGAGCAGGATTTCCTCGGCACCCTCCATGCTGCCTTTTTTGCGGCAATGAATGGCGTATTCTTTTCCCTCTTCGTAGCGGGTGTAGTACCAATAGCCATTGTCTTTGTAGGGCACGGATGTATCATCTTCCTTAATGCGGCTGCGCATCTCTTTGTAGAGCTTGGCCTGAAAGGTATCGGTATCGGCCATGATGGCCTTGGTGTAAGTATTCTCATCCGTGAGGTACTTGATTACCTCTGGGTTTTCGCGGTCGTTCAGCCAGAAGTATTCATCTACGCGGGTGTGGCCGTGTATGGTGAGGTCTTTTGGTTTTTTGGCGGCAATGGGCGGAGTGGCTGTGGGTTCTTTCATTTCTGAGTTAGTGCAAGAAAACAGCAGTAGTGCTGTAAGGGTAAATGCGGAGGCTTGGAAGATTTGCATGAGAAGAGGATAAAGTGCTACAGGGCTGCAATGATACTGAACTAAGCGAATGTGTGGAGAAGGGAGATTGGGCGAAAAGGTTAGTATTTGTTAAAGGCAAATGGACTGGGAGTGTTTTGGATTAAAGGAAAGGTGAATAAGGGACAGGCAGTGTTTTCAAAAAACAAGTACTGTGCAAGGAATTACTTCGGCTGTGCAAAGAATGACGGTGGCTGTGCAACGTAGTATTCCTTACTTTTTATCACGGTGAAGAAGGACGAGTGTGTTCGCTTAGCTTTGGGGGTAAATTGTAAAGAACATGGGCTATGAAAATGCAACTATCGGGTGGAGCTTATTGCCCAGTTACAAACTGGGCGCGTTATGTTCCACACAAGAGATCCTACGGAACTCTTGCGCGAGCCCAACTTACATCCGAACACTTAGCCGGGCTGGGTCTTCGCTACCAAAATTATTACAGTAAAAGGTCACGGGTCTAGTGGCAATGACCGTGCGGGCTGCGTGCGTTAGGGATGGCAGTGGACATCCTTTTGCTTTTTGGAGCAAAAGATGGGAACGGACAGCCCGACCCCGCTTTTTTGGAAGCGGGGAAACGCCCAAAGAAAAGAAAGCGATGCAGCGTTGGTTTGAGGCGGGGTATTAGTGGCCGGGCTTCAACAACTCAGGGAATTTGGTGATGGCCGCATCATAGCGCGGTCTGGAAACCCCAACCACGTAGCTATTGGTGGGGTTGTGTTTTACATAGTCTTGATGGTATTGCTCGGCAGGGTAGAATTTGGTGAATGGGGCAACTTGCACGGCAATCTTGGATGCGTAGTCTCCAGATTTGCTCAGCTTCTTGATGTATTTTTCTACAGTCTCCTTTTCTGTTTCGTTTTTATAGAACACAATAGACCGATATTGCTTTCCAAAATCGGGTGCTTGGCCGTCTACAGTGGTGATGTTGCCCGAATTGAAATATACTTTGAGGAGTTGCTCAAAGCTTACTACGCTGGGGTCGTAGGTCACTTCTACGGCTTCGGCATGGGAGGTGCTGCCGCTGCCTACTTGCTCGTAGGTTGGGTTTTTTTCTTTGCCGCCTGAATAGCCCGAAACAGCTGCTTTTACGCCTTTAATGCTTTCGAAAATTTCTTCGACACACCAGAAGCATCCCATGGCAAATACGACCTTCTCTAACTTGACTTTTTTCTCAAATCCAAGCGCCACGCCATTGATGCAATGGCGCATTCCTGTTGGTTCGGGGCCATCGTTGAATACGTGACCCAAATGGGCATCGCAACGGGCGCAGGTAACTTCGTCACGCGTCATGCCATGCGAATCATCGGTGCCAACTAGAATGCTTTTGGTGGAATAGGGTTTCCAGAAGCTGGGCCATCCGGTGCCGGAATTGAATTTGGTTTCGGAGCTATAGAGTGGGTTGTTGCAGGATATGCAGTAGTAGATGCCTTTGTCTTTGTTTTCGTAGAGGGGATAGGTAAAGGGGCGTTCGGTACCTTTTTCTCGGGTAACGTAATACTGCTCGCTATTCAACTGCTTTTTCCATTCCTCTTTCGATTTCACTACCCGAGTTGTCCAATTGGTGTCGGGTGGCGTTTGGTGTTGTGTTTCTTCCGTTGCAGTGGCATCTGCCAAACTAGCATTGGACGGTTGAGAACATGCCAATGCTGTGATTACAAATAAAACTCCTGCTTCTCTCATTGCATTTTTCATGTTAGGGCGAAAATTTGAACATCAAAATTACCCTCGCCATGCCCCTGAGGGATGTCGGCAAAGCAGTAATTGGCATATTTTGGGATTAGACGAATCGCGACTTATCGAGATTTAGCCAAGTGAGGGTGCTATTGCAGCGAATGTTGTCCAAGTCTGATTGAGAGAGGTTCATGTCTTCGATAAACTTTCCGATTTCTAAATCGCCAAGCGGAAAGGGATAATCGCTGCCTAGGCACACTTTATCGGAGCCGACAGCATCGATAATGAACTGTAGGGCTGCGGCATCGTGGGTAATGCAATCAACCCAAAACTTGCCGAGATACTCGCGTGGATTGCGTTCATTGTCCATAGCCACGAGGTCGGGTCGGCAGTTGAATCCGTGTTCAATACGGCCTATTGTTGGGATGAACGACCCGCCTGCATGCGCAAAGCAAACACGCAAGTTTGGGAGTTTCTCAAAAATGCCGGCAAAAACCATGGAACAAATCGCACGGCTTGTTTCGGCTGGCATGCCCACCAACCATGGAAGCCAGTATCTGCGCATGTGTTCCATGCCCATCATGTTCCAAGGATGCACAAATACGGCCATTCCCAATTCTTCGCAGGCTTGAAAAATGGGATAGAATTCGGGCTCGCTGAGGTTGCGGTCGTTGATGTTGGAACCAATCTGCACGCCAGGAAAACCTAACGCTTTGCACCGCTCCAATTCGCGAATCGCAAGGTGGGTGTCTTGCATGGGCAAGGTGCCCAATGCAATGTAGTTTTTTGGGAACGGTGAGATGGACTCGGCAAGGTCGTCATTGAGGAAACGTGATACCTCCGCTCCATCTTTTGCATTGGCCCAATAGGAAAACAATACAGGAATGGTGCACACCACTTGCACTTGGGTGTTGAACTGGGCGTATTCTGGAATGCGCACTTCTGCATCCCACACATTGCGCTGCACCTTGCGAAAGAACCGTGAGCCCTGCATCATGTTGGCCTCGCCTTCGTTCACATGCTCCATAGTGATGAAATCGCCATAGCCAAACTTCTTGGTGAAGTCGGGCATGTGCCGAGGCATCATGTGGGTATGCATATCAATTTTAAGCACGGCAGCTAGGGTTAATATGAAATGGAAAAGTAGAAAAAGGAATTTTGATTAATAGCACAGTCTGAAAGTGTTTTAGAATTACGACTTAGTCAATTTGCGTTTATACTCCTTCACGGCATCTTCCAAATCCTCTCGTATAAATTCCCAGTATTTACCCTTCAAACAAATCGGATCAAAATCATTGTTAGCCAAAGAAAAATTTGTGAGATTTTTGAGTAGCAGTGCTTGGTCATGTGCATACTCATAGCGCTTGAGATGCAGACCAATCATTTCTGAAATGCTGTGTGTGTTCAAAAGCTCATGTATGTCCCAAAAATCCTTTTTTCGTCCACCGCGCTGCACTACATCCATTTTCATTGCAGCAATTTCTGCTGGGCTGGCCAGCCGCAGGCCATCGGCTACAACAGGTGGCTCAATGAAATCATCGGTATAGAACACATCTAGTTTGACGGTTTGATTTCGGTCGGAACCAATGATGTACGACTTGCCTATTGCAGGATTCAAATCAGAGAAATGGTCTGTATAGGCGAAGGTTGCTTTCAGATAATTTTCTATCGAAGCAAAATCAATGCTGCCATATTCGGTGTCGCTGAAAAGGTCAATGTCAATGGATTGGCGATGCCCTAGTTGCAAGCTCAATGCTGTGCCACCCACTAAACGGAACGAGGCAAACACATCGGCCTTCATTAGGGTTAGAAGACATTCCTTCAAAAGCCCGTTTACCGTATTGTAGTGAAGCATTGCTTGGTTACGGTTTTTGACTCAAAGTCATAGGCATTGTTCTGCTTGCTTTGAGTATCATCTGCACTTTGGAACTACCATAGAAGCGGGTTATCTCGTTTTTCTCTTGCGCATTCCCGCGCTCAAATACACGCAGGATAACGGCATTGTATTGCCTGTGCCAATCTATGCGATTGATGTCGGTGTCCCAAAACAACGCCTGACGGAGTATGGACAAATCGGGTGTTTCGCCTTGTTGCTTCTCTTTTTCCTTGAGAATATCGTGGTGGGTCTGCAAAAGAGCCAATGTGCCTTCTTCCAATCCCAATACTCTCTCAATCTTCAGCGCAAGTGCGGTGCCCATGCTGCGTCTGCCTTTGGTGATTGCATTGAATGTCTGCGGATGCTCGGCCACGGACAGGGCAAAAGGGCGCTGCCGAAGCGAACGTCTCTTCAGTTCGCGTTCGAGTACGATGCCGGGATGAATGCCCTTGTATTTCTCGAATCGCTTGTCCATGCCCCAAATATAAACAAAATTGTTTATAAAATTAATAGAAAGAATGACTTTTTAAGCTTTCCATTTCAGCGGCCTTCCCCATTTCTTAGTGTTTATCTGCCATCAATTGCGCATACTCTTTTGCAGCGTAGGTCAAAATAGCTGTGGCTCCAGCTCTGCGGATGCTAAGCAGCATTTCGGGCATGGCCTTATTGTAGTCGAGCCACCCTTTTTCGGCAGCGGCTTTAAGCATGGCGTATTCTCCGCTCACATTGTAGGCCGCAATGGGTAGGTCGTGATTTTGGCTTAAGGAATGGATGATATCCAAATAAAGCAAAGCGGGTTTCACCATCAGAAAATCGGCTCCTTCAGACGCATCCAAGGCAGCCTCGCGGAGGGCTTCACGGCTATTGGCTGGATCCATTTGATAGGTTTTCTTGTCGCCATGTTTTGGGGCGCTTTCGAGTGCATCGCGAAACGGGCCATAATAAGCACTGGCATACTTAGCGGTGTAAGCCATGATGCCCACTTGCTCAAAATCGGCATCATCAAGTTCTTCGCGGATATGGGCTACGCGTCCATCCATCATATCGCTTGGGCCAATAATGTCAATGCCAGCTTCGGCTTGAGCCAAGGCCATGCGACCAAGAATTCCGAGTGTTTCATCATTTAGAATGCGGCCATTCTCCACCAAACCATCGTGGCCATCGCTGCTGTAGGGATCCATAGCCACATCGCTAATAAGACAGCTCTCCGGAAATTCTTGCTTCATCTTTTTGATGATGCGCAGGTAGAAGTTCTTCTTCGAGTAGGAATACGTAGCCTCGGTATCCTTCAATTTTTCTGCCACCGCAGGAAATAACACGAACGAGCGCAAGCCGAGTTTCATGCACTGCTCCATTTCACGCAGGGCATTGTCTTCTGATAGGCGTGCAATGCCAGGCAACGATTTTATGGGTTCATTTTTCCCTTTACCATCCAACAAAAACAGGGGGAAAATAAGGTTATCGAGATGAAGACGGGTTTCGCGCACCATACCCCGAATAGTGTCAGTGTTGCGATTCCTACGTGGGCGTTCGAGCATTAGAAATGAATTGATGTGTGGTCAAAAGTAAGAAGGCACAGGGAATGGCAATTTGACACGAATTACAATGTCGCTAGAAATCACTCTAACCCGCGCCTGTTGAATAAAATGTAACCGATGTGGAATAGAAACGACCACGGCTGCTCTTGTTTCTGGTAATAATTTCCGGAAATGCTGATGGGTCCAAGGGGCGAATGATACACCAAGGCGGAAGTGGCAATAAGCTGCGGGTCGATGCGAATGGGATAATATCCGGCATCTTGATTGACGTTTTGCTTGTATTTCTCCCAAGCAGTATACACGTAGGTCTCTACTCGAAAATCAAGATTTTTCCACACCAACCAAACGCCCTTAAGACCAACTGCTCCATAGCGATTGCTTCGGTATTGGTCGAGATAAAGGGTTTTCGATTCTGGTGTTGGCTCAAAAGGTGTGGCCATCAAAAGCGTAGTTTGATAATTAGAGAAGAAGTTTTGGCTGCTCCACGCTACTTCGCCAAAAATGCCCAAGCGCAGTTTGCTTTCGGCAAAAAAATATTGGTCGTAACGCCCTTTTATATTGAACCAACCTCTGTCTTTCTCAAAAACTTCGTTGGTGAGTGATGTGGATCCAGGCTGATTTATTTCGCGACCCGCGGTGTAGCGTGCTTGAATCATAAACTCCCGGCCCTCGCTGGGATAGAGTTTTCGGTTCATGGTTTTTCGCTCTATAAGCAAACGAAATGTGGCCACGTTCATCGTCTGTTCATCTGGCCGCTCGTTATCGCCCACATCTGTTATGTGGTAGTAGCTATTGCTAATGTTGGTGAACCCCACGGCAGGAATCACCTTTATTTTGCTGGTAAGTGGAAACCCAAGACTAATTTCGGTAGAGCGGTCGGAGAGAATGAGATATGAAGGCTTGTTCACTTCAAAAAACGTGGTGAAACTGTCGAAGTAGTTCCACTGATTGATGGTGCCCGTTATTTCAAAGAAGAAGGGCAGCCCAAGTGGCAAATCGAGGCGAGCGCGCACTTGACCTGATGTGTAGAATTTGCCGATGTGGGTGTTGGCGTAGATGCCCAAAGAAAACTGACGAAAGAATTTATATCCTAATCCAATATACGCTTGGTTGATACTGCGCGAAGATATATTGCCCCCAAATTGGGCAATGATATCGTTGTCCGCCTTGATGTCCAAGTGCAGGTCGAAATGTTTGGTTTCGGGGTTGAATATGGCGCGTGGATAAATACTTTTTATCATCTCATCGGCTGCAAGTTTGAAATACTCACGCCTCACTTGGTCGAACGGAACCACATCTTGTCGCTTGCGAATGTTGCGTTGCACATAGTCGGCCTGCTCGGGCTTTAGTCCGTTAATAATTATTCTATCAAAGCTCAACTCAGGCTTTTTGGCATTAAACGCATCGCGACTCTGCTTGCGGTCTTCGGTATGCACATGTTCTGTAATGGAAGCTAGAATTTCGGGCATGCGCTCCAAAGCAGTAGCATATCCACCATCTATTATCTGCCCATTGCGCGTAAAGTCCATCACGGGCACATTTGGAATTTTTGGTAAAATGATAAACCCACAATCGCCCACATCCGAATAATCGGTGCGATTCATAAGCAACGCTTTCAATTGCGATTCTAGATTATCTGCATCTGGGTCGGTCAGTTCGCTTGCTACCACGCTGCCTATAACCATATCGGGCTTAAAATCTTGAATCACCACATCGCTCGGAAAGTTGTTGTAGATGCCACCATCAAACAACAGCCGACCTTTTATCTTGATGGGTTTCATGTATAGCGGATAAGTGAACGAGGCCCGCACCGCCTGACACATATCACCATCCCGAAAAATCACTTGCCTTTTGGCCCCTACATCAGCTGCTACACAACGAAAAGGCACATACAGACTATCAAAATTGTAGCCCGCAGCAGCAATCGCTTGCGACATAAACTCAATCAACCCAATATCCATAGCGTATGGCGAAACGATATTGACAGGTAGTGAGGTTTTGAGGCCGCTATCTATTTCAAACCGCATGGTGACCCACGATGGGTCGGCATCGGTGGTTTTGAAATAGTACTTGTAATCTTCGTTAATGACCCCCTTTGCCATCTCGTAGAAGGCTTTTGAGCGGGCCAGTTTGTCCATCTCATCTGGCGACATGCCCACGGCATACAGGGCACCTATCAAAGCACCCATACTTGTTCCCGCTACATAGTCTATTGGAATGTTGTTTTCTTCCAACGCGCGCAGCACGCCAATATGCGCCAAACCACTACTACCACCACCACTAAGCACTACCGCTACCTTTTGGGCATGGGCATGGGATGCCAACAGCATGAAGGAAAGTAGAAAACTTACAAGCGCCCGAACCACCGCCCGAAGTTACGCGTTGCGCACAGCGATTTTAGTACAGCATTTACAAATCAATACGCCTTTTTTGGGAAGATAACCAACGGTGAAATTGCAATGAAAGTAAAGCCACGTTGGGCATCTAATCCAATTGTGGAGTCTTTAGCAACGTATCTAAATCCACATTATGCGCATTTCTATTTCCATCGTTGCATTTCTCTTTTCGGCTGTGGGACAAGTAACCATCTCCAAATTTTACCGCTATTCGAAACTTTACTTTCTACATAAATCAACGCACAGCGATGTTGTGCATTCGGATTTTGGGTTCCATTCAGAAGCATTTGTATGTTCTTCTATCCTGTTCCCCCACCCTATTTCTTTTGTCGCATAAAGTCTTGAACGTATTCCATAAGGTGGCGGTCTAATTCGTTAAACTTCCACCCTTTTCCGTTACATTTTTGACCTCTTCCGTTAAAGAAAATAGGGTTTCCGTCAGCGGTTTTGCTGCATTCTATGAATTGGAAGGGGGTAAAAGAAAATGGGAAGTTTGGAGAAACGTATTGGCAGTTTTGCACCAGATATAAAGTGCCAAGTAGAGTGCCTTTTGACGAAATAAAATAGATGGAAATTGGACGAAAGTCGCAATGCCTACAGACCTACGCAATCAGGTCATCAATAAAAAGAAAAGTGATTACCCTACAAAATACATTTTCACCTTGCCTTTGCCTTTGGCTTCTATTTCGCCACGATAGGTGCAGGCAAATTGGTCTTTCACCAACTGGTAGGTGGCTTTGCTGATATTCACACGGCCCACTTCGCCCGATGATTCCATGCGGCTGGCGGTGTTTACGGTATCGCCCCAAATGTCATACTGGAATTTCTTGATGCCTACGATTCCTGCCACTACGGGGCCAGTGTGTATTCCAATTCGAATTTCGAAATAAGGAAGGCCTTGGGCAATTTTTCGGGCTTTGCCCTCGGCAATAAAATCGCGCATTTCTAAGGCGGCTTTCACCACATCTAGGGCATGGGTGGCGTTTGGGGTGGGCAGCCCACCTGCGGCCATGTAGGCATCGCCAATGGTTTTTATTTTTTCCACTCCATGCTTGTGGCAAATGCTATCGAAGGCAGAGAAACATTCGTTCAAGTCCTTAACCAACTGCTGGGGAGTAACAAGCTCAGACATCTCCGTAAATCCTTTAAAATCGGTAAAAATGACTGTTGCCTCTTTTATCAGCTTGGCTTCAGATTGGCCTGTAGCCTTCAGCTCTTGAGCCGTTTCGAAGGGAAGAATGTTGAGCAACAGTTCTTCGCTGCGCAATTTTTCTTTGGCAATGCGATTGCGCTGGGTGAAGAATACGATGGCCAGCAGCAATACGCCTGCAAAGCCCAGAAAAAGGGTATTCCGCTGGCGCACTTTTTTACGCAAATCTTCGGCAGCCAATTCGTCTTTTTTAGCTTGAACGGCTCGTGCTTGGGCTTCTTTGCGCACTTGTTCGGTTTTGGCAGCGGCTTGCTTTTGGGCAAAATCGAATTCGATTGTGGTACGTTTTAATTCCTCTTCGTACAACAATTGTTGGCGTTCTTGTTGGTTTCGGGCCGCTAGTTGCTTGCGGTCGTACTCGTAGCGCAGGGCGTTTAGTTGCGCTTCTTTTTGCATATCCAATTCTTTCTTGCCAAAATCATATTGCAATTGCTGCCGAATTACCTCGCGCTCGTTGGCCGCGCTGGTCATTTCATCGCGGAGCGCTATATAAAGCTCGTGCATTTGCAACGCCTTGTCGTTTTGACCATCTGCTTTGTAAAAGCCCCACAGAGCACTGGCAGCATTCATGGTTTCGAGGGGCAATTTGGCCTGTTGCGCCACCTGCAACCCACGCGAACTAAAGGCAATGGCTTGGGCAAAATCGCCTTTGCTATTGTGCATTAGCCCAATGCTATTGAGGGTGGTCGCCATGCCTTTGGCATCGCCAATTTCTTCGTAGAGGCTTAGGCCACGTGTGTAGTATTCTAGCGCTTTTTCGCGCTTTTTTTGGTCGTCCTGAAAATTGATACCCAAATTGACCAAGCTATTGGCCATGCCGCTGCGGTCATTGGTTTGCTCTTGCAGAGCCAATGCCCTGTTGAAATGCGCTATGGCCTTTTCCCCATCCTTTTTGGTGCGATACAACCCTCCCAAATTGGTGAGAATAGCCGCCATGGCTTGGGTGTTCCCCAATTTTTCTTGAATAAGCAATGCGCGATTGTAGAACGAAATGGCCTGCGAAAAGGCGCCTTGGTCGCGGTGCATTAGCCCAATATTGGCCAGCGTTGCTCCCATGGCAGCCGAATCGGCTAGCGATTCAAACAAGGCTAAGCTGCGCGAAAAGTGGGCAATGGCTCGTTTTTGGTCGCCTTGCTGGCTGTATGCCTCTCCAATTAACCCGAGGCTTTGGGCCATTAAACCAGCGTTGTTACTTTTTTCACTGTGCTTGGTGCTGCGGGCATAATAGTCTATGGCTTGGAAAAAATCGCCCTGTGCCATCGCAGTATTGCCCAAAGTATTCAGCGCTTTGGCCTTTTCGTTTTCGGGAGATGACGCACCATTTGCCACCGCCAAAAGCGAATCTACAGCAGCCTGTTGGGCATGGCCTGAATGGGGCAATGCCATTAGCAAAAAGGCCATCACAACGATATGACAATAGCGCATCATGCTCTAGACTGCTTCATTTTAGGTAACGAAATACATCCCCATCTTGCCTTTTCCTTTGGCCTCTACCTCACCACGAAATTCACAATCAAACTCATTTTTCACCAAGTGATATGTTGATTCTGAAATATTGACCTTGCCAACTTCACCAGATGATTCCATGCGGCTTGCGGTGTTTACGGTATCGCCCCAAATGTCATATTGGAATTTCTTGATACCCACAATGCCTGCCACCACAGGACCGGTGTGCACACCAATGCGAATTTCAAAAAACGGAAGGCCCGCAGCTTGCTTGCGGGCTTTGCCTTGGACAACAAAGTCACGCATTTCGAGGGCTGCTTTTATCGCATCAACGGCATGGGTGGTATTTACGGTAGGCAACCCACCCGCGGCCATGTAGGCATCGCCAATGGTCTTGATTTTTTCCATGCCGTGTTTTTGGCAGATATGGTCGAAGGCGGAGAAGCATTCGTGTAGGTCTCGCACTAAATCTTTTGGAGAAAGCGTTTCACTCATCTGCGTGAAACCTTTGAAATCGGTGAAGAGCACCGATACCGAATCGAACTGTTTGGCTTCTGATGTGCCTGTTTCTTTCAACTCATCTGCAGTTTCTTTGGGCAAAATGTTGAGCAAAAGTTCTTCGCTGCGGTCTTTCTCTTTCGAAATCTTATTGCGTTGAAAGAAGAACATCCCCGCCAACAAAACCATAAATCCAAGTGCCCCAAAACTGGCATTTCGCTGCACGTTTTTTCTTCGCAATTGCTCGCTGGCAATGGCATCTTGCTTTTCTTGTTCGGCTGCAATGAGCGCCTCTTTTTTATCGAAATCGTACTGAAATTGTTGGCGCATCACCGCGCGTTGACTTTCCACATTATTGATACTGTCGCGCATCTGCATGAATAGTTCGTGCATAGCAAGTGCTTCAGGAAAGCGCTTTAGCGAGCGGTAACCTTGATGCAGCAATTCGGCCGCATCGCGTACTGCTGACACCACGCCCAACTCTTGCGAAATGTGCAAGCCCGAATCGGCAAGAAGCACAGCACGACTCACTTTTTCGCGCATCATTTCGATTTTTGCAAGACCAATAAAAGATATGGCCACGCCTTTGCGATCGCCAATTTCCTTGCGAATAACTAAGCTTTGTTCCAAATATGGTACGGCCTGTTCAACCTCACCTTTCACGAGGTGAAGATTGCCAATACTACTATTTGCTAAAGCGTAGCCTGAGCGATTGCCCACTCGCTCTGATATATCAGAACTTCGTTGGTAATTACGCATGGCTTTGTCGTAGTCGCCCATCTCTTCATACACACTTCCAATGTTATGAACCACTTCACTCATTCTCATTTGAGTGTCTTCTTTCTCAAGCAAAACAAGTGCTGCGTTGTATCTTTTCAGCGCCTCTTGATAATCTCCTTGAGTTTGATACACCACCCCAAAATTCATTAACGAAGTGGCCATACCATTAGAGTCTGCATTTTTCTCTCTAATCTGAAGACTGGCTGTATAATACTCAAGTGCCTTGGCATAATTACCTTGTTCCAAATGGATTTTGCCAATATTATTCATTGCCGTTGCCATTCCTGCCGAGTCTCGAAGTGCTTTTCTTAATGACAGGGAATTCTCATAATTCGTCATCGCATCCAAATAGGCACCCGATGCATTGTATACACTTCCAATGTTTAATAATATGTTACCCATTCCCGCAGAATCGCCAATCTGAGTGCGCAATTCAAGGCATTGTGTATAATTCTCGATAGCCAATTCATACTTGCCACCGAAATAATGACTTGTTCCGATTTTGGAATAGGTTTTCGACATTCCAGCATAGTCATTCAGTTGGGTTTGCACCGCGAGAACTTGCTCTGCCACTTTAATGGATTTGTCGTAGTTGCCCGACTGCTGATATACACCAGAAATATTGTTGAGCGCCTCGGCCAACACTGTTTGATTGCCCGATTTTCGACTCAAATCTGCACATGTAGAATAATATTCTATGGCATCATCAAACTTTTTTTGGTCGAATGCATCATCCCCTTTTTTCATCAAAAAAGTGAGCATGACCTTACCTGAAGTATCCTCCATTACTGTAATTTCAGCTTGAATTTCGCCAAAATCAAATCGCTCGAAAGATGGGCTTGGGTTTGAGCACCTTGCTGGCTCACTGCTCCATGCAAAGCAGCACAACCAAATGATTGAAGCGTAAACAAAGATGTTGAGAGGTAATCGCTCCATGCCGAAAAGTGCTACATCGTGGAGGGCTTAAACGCCTCTACAAACTGCAGCCAAACCAAATGTGAATCAATACTTAGGCATGCGCAAACGCTGCACATTTCCATCTTGGACAATTTCGGCAATATAAATTCCAGTGCTAAGTTGGTCAATTGGAATGCGCTGTTCATTAAGCACTGTGGTTTGAGGTAGAACTACAGCGCCATTCAATGTATAAAGCGTCAATTGCGCCTGTTTTCCATCAAACAAAAGCGAAAAGCTGTCTCCATGAGAATCCATTGCAATGCGTGTGGCTTTCTTTGCCATCAGGCCATCAGGGTTGGTTTCTACTCCCGTTACCAAACAATGAAAAATGGTGGTAGTATCGGCATCTATGCAAAAATCAATGCCTCCTATTTCAATATCTTCTGGGTTTACTGTTACAATGTAAGTATTTGGGTTTGGAACGCAGGGGAGATTAACGCGAACTGTGTAGGTAGAAGCCATATCTGACTCTATGTTCTCAAACAAAAAATCGCCTTGGGTATCCGTAACAGTGGCACCATTTGGAAGCCCAGGCTGGGTTCTTTCTACAACTATATCGACTCCAGATACTGGACCTTCGGCTTGCATTTTGCCTGGAGAAAGAAAAACTCTTCCGCGAAGTGTCGTACTTCCAGAACGGGTAGGATGAGTTACAATGGCCACATCACCCGTAAAAGTACTATTACACGTATTATCAAACGAAAGCGCCAATCCCCATTTAATAACGCTGCCAGAAAAAGTAGGCACTGCGTTGGGATAGCTACCGGCTGCTTTTACCAAAAGAATAACGGTTGAATTTTCAGGTAAAACCACAGAATATTGGCCATTCACATCTGTTTCTACTTCATCAACAGTTTGCCATACCAAAGACCCTTGGGGTTCCATTAACGCAGTTACGGAACAAGCTACACAAGGCGCGCCTGCTATTGTGACTATACCCGAAACGCTGCCTTCGCATTGGGCAAAACTGGATTGACCTGAAACAGCATTTAAACCAAAAAGAGCTAAAACAATGGGGAAAACGCGTTTCATAAGTTGGGTTTTTTAAGTGGTTTATCTCTACGTAAAAAGACAATGCAAGGCGAATGTAGTTAAAACCACCTATTTAAGTCAAGCTCACTGTAATAATTATTTGCCTACCCTAATTATTTCAATTGCCCATAAACGAAATACATGCCCATTTTGCCCTTTCCTTTGGCTTCAACCTCACCACGAAACTCACAATCAAACTCGTTTTTTACCAAGTGATAGGTGGATTCTGAAATGTTGACTTTACCCACTTCTCCGCTGCTTTCCATGCGGCTAGCGGTGTTTACGGTATCGCCCCAAATGTCATACTGGAATTTCTTGATGCCTACGATACCAGCCACCACAGGACCGGTGTGCAAACCAATGCGAATTTCGAAAAACGGAAGGCCTGCAGCTTGCTTGCGGGCTTTGCCTTGGGTCGCAAAGTCACGCATTTCGAGGGCTGCTTTTATCGCATCAACGGCATGGGTGGTATTTACGGTAGGCAAACCACCCGCGGCCATGTAGGCATCGCCAATGGTCTTGATTTTTTCCATGCCGTGTTTTTGGCAGATATGGTCGAAGGCGGAGAAGCATTCGTGTAGGTCTCGCACTAAATCTTTTGGAGAAAGCGTTTCGCTCATTTGTGTGAAACCTTTAAAATCGGTAAAGAGCACCGTAACCGAATCAAATTGCTTGGCTTCTGATACGCCTGTTTCCTTTAGTTCTTCTGCAGTTTCTTTGGGCAAAATGTTGAGCAACAAATCGTCCGATTTCTTTTTTTCTTGCTCCAATTCCACAAAACGCAATTGATAAATCTCGGCATCCTTTGCTTTGCGTTCGGCTTCGAAATGCGATTGCAACTTTTCTAGCTGATCATTGGTGTTGGTTACGCGAATATGATCATTGGCGGTATTCAGTCTTTGTAGAAACGAAAGTGCCTCTCGAAAATCACCCTGAGCCTCATAGAATTGAGATGTTTTTTGCAATATAGCTGGAAACCAAAAGAAATCTTTCTGCTCCTCAGCATATTGTACTGCCCTTAAGAAGTGTTCTGTAGCCTCTATTGGACGGTCTAAACGCACCAGCAATTCTGCTAAACTTAGATGATTGGTGTACGATTTGTTTTGAAGCTCGTAACGGTTCATAATAGACAAGGCTTCCCTATGGTGTGCCAAGGAGGTCTCTACGTCTAGTTCATTCAACCTCCCCATTGTTTGACATGCAGCAGCGAGGTAAAGCGCATATTGCGGAGTATCGGGATTGGCATCAAGTATAGAGGAAAAAGTGGTCTTAGCATATTGCAACAATTCTGCAATCCGGTCGAAATCTTCGGGACTAACTACATGGCCTTCCAATGCAGAAATGTCGGTAACGGCAAGATTGAGTGAAAACGTTGCAGCCATGGCGGCATTTCCCGTATTTTTTGATACTTCAATAGCCTTGTTCAAATGTGTTTTAGCCTCTCCTTCCCTTTTTAGACGGAAATATACCGTAGCTAAATCATTGTGAACACTTGCAAGCATCCTGTAATCCTCGGTGCTTTCCAATAGTTGCATAGCTCTCATATGCAAATGAATCGCCTTATTATAGTTTGCGCGGTCCGAATATGAATTCGCCACATGCATTATGGCTCGTGCTTGGCCGCTAACATGTCCTACTTGTTCTGCAAAAACAAATAGGCTTTCAGCTAATGCTTCACGATTTTCAGGAGTAATTTTAGATCTAGTCCCGTCCAGGAATTTCAACAATGCGCGAATCTTTTCCTCACCATCAGGCATAATCAGTACCTCATCTGGAAATTGCGCAATTTGGGAATCCATTTAAAGCCTATTGATGGTTGAATTCCAAAAGTACTACTCTAGTTAAAGACACGGGAATCGGCACAATTGACATGCAAACTTCAATATCCCACCGCATCAGGTCTACCCAAGCCATAATCATCAAACCCAAAATCGGTAGCCTTAAAGGCATTCCCTATAAAAATATTGTTGCCGTTGTTTTCGCCTGTTCCGGGAATAAGCGGATAAAATGCCACTGAGACTTCAAAATTATCGAACACCAAGTAGCGGTTATTAATAAGCACACCAAGGCCAAATTGGGTATAAATGGTGCTTTTGGAAAATCCATCGGTATTATTTCCCAACACGCCCATCGAAAAAACGAAATATGGGCCGAACTGAAAACCCAGGAATTTCCAAGGCGCATATGATTGTGTTTGCAAGGTTAGCATTATGCGCTGCGTGCCTTGAATGGCGGAACTATTAAAGCCTCGAATTCCTTGGCGGCCTTCATTCAGTGTCAAATTATCGGTAGGCTGGCGTGCAATGCCAATGGTGAATTCGGGTTTCACGAATTGTCGAAACTTCCATTTTCCAAGTTCAAGCAGCCCAGTGAAATAGCTTATTCCAATTTTTGCCACGCCTTGCTCGTAGCGACCCGAACGGAAGTAATTGCCATAGTCAATTCTTGCTCGAAAATAGCCCCAGCTGTAATAGTGACCCCACATGTAATGGGCACCAATGTACCATCGGGCATCTTGCCGCATTTCATATCCGCCCACTATTCCGTAAGAGCGGCCAATGGGCACGTCCTCGATATAGCCGTAGTTGAAGATGTATTTATCGCGTACATATTTACGCGTTGACAACCCAATGCCAGCAAGGAAAATAGCGCGGTCGCGATACAATGGCAGACTAGAGTACGGTTCGCTCGGTTTCTGAATGTAGTTGATACTGGCAGCGCGCACCCCAACAATAAGATTGGTGGCGCGGTCATCTTCTGTAGTTCCCTTGGCTACTTTCCACGCGCCTGCGGCCCAATAGTCTTGAGGAACAGAACTAGATTTGAGAAACTTCGCGGTACTATCAATCTGATAAATGGTATCGGTTTTTAGTTGTTGTGCAATAGATATTCCCCCAGCCCAGCGTGTGATGGTGGAGTAAAACAGACGGTTCACCTCTACGCCTGTACCGTAATCTCCTTGCTCTTCTAACCGATAAAATACACGAGTGCTTATATAACTGTTTCGAATATTTCGTACCGAATAATCGGATTCAAATGCGTTGCGATTTCGGGCATGATTTCGAGTGTAGTAATTGTGAAACACATGATTTAATCCGCCTAAATTATATTCTGTGGCACCTATTGAAAATCGTGTTCCAGAAATACCCATTTCAGGAACAATGCTCCACGAGTCGAGCAAGCGGATAAGTAAATCGACTGAATCAAGACCTGTTCCGCTGCGTTGCGGGTAAAAAAACACCTCTTGAATATAAAGCTCTTGGCGTATGAGACGTTCCGATTCCTTGACCAAAAGCGAGTCGAAGGATTGGCCTTCCTTTATGAGCAACAGATTGAGCACGGTTCTTTTTAAAGTCTTGATATGCATTGCATTACCAAAACGTTCGGTGCCAAGCGTGGGCACTTCGGTGGTGTCGTACACATCATACCCAAATGGGTCGAGGGTCACTATTCTAATGTTGCGAATGGGGTCACCTTCGAATGTACCATAGGGCTTGCGCGCCAATTTTCGGTAGCGATACCCATCCTTTTCTCCAGTAAAGGCAATAGGCTTGAAAAACAAATCGTAGAGTGCCGTGGTAAGCCACGTGCGTTGCGCAGCTTTTTCAATCTTTTGATACACATTGATGGCGGTGTCTTGCTTAGTGGGCTCTTGCCCCAAAGCAAAATGCAATCCAAAAACCACAAGGATTGCGCATAAGACTACTCCCTTCGGCATCATGCACAAAGAACGGCCATCTAGGGTGACGCAAACTTCAACCTACCAGAACACTACATACAGGGCAGTTAAGTTCAGTCAATTACTCAAAAGCTTAACGCTTTCGTTGAAATTCTGCTTATTGAATTAATTCTTCAGCACAAACGACTCCATGAATTTGGTGGTATAATTTCCCGACACAAAATCTGGGTTGTCCATTAGAGCGCGATGAAAAGGGATAGTTGTTTTTACACCTTCGATTACAAATTCGTCCAACGCACGCTTCATTTTGTTAATTGCCTCCTCTCTGCTTTGCGCCACAGTTATAAGCTTGGCAATCATTGAATCGTAATACGGAGGGATAGTATAGCCCGCATAAATATGCGAATCGAGCCGAATGCCATGACCTCCAGGTGCATGAAGCACCGTTATTTTACCCGGACATGGACGGAAATCGTTATAGGGGTCTTCGGCATTAATCCGGCATTCAATGGCGTGCATCTGCGGGAAATAGTTCTTTCCAGAAATCGGAATTCCAGCAGCCACTTTTATTTGTTCCCAAATGAGGTCGTAGTTAATTACTTCCTCAGTAATTGGATGCTCTACTTGGATACGCGTATTCATTTCCATAAAGTAGAAATCGCGGTTTTTATCCACCAAAAATTCTACTGTTCCAGCGCCTTCATACTGCACAGATGCAGCTGCTTTTAACGCTGCTTCGCCCATGCGGTCGCGCAATTCATCGGTCATAAAAGGGGAAGGGGTTTCCTCCATCAATTTCTGATGCCTGCGTTGAATGGAACAATCCCGTTCGCTTAAATGGCAGTAGTTGCCGAATTGATCACCTACAATTTGGATTTCTATATGGCGCGGATCTTCAATGAACTTTTCCATATACATGCCATCGTTGCCAAACGATGCCGCTGCCTCCTTTCGCGCTGAATCCCAAGCGGGTTCGAGCTCTTCCTCGGTTTTCACCACGCGCATTCCTTTTCCTCCTCCGCCAGCAGTTGCTTTAAGCATAACAGGATATTTCACCTTCAAAGCTGTTTTTCGGGCATCCTCCAAATCTTTCAATAATCCTTTTGAGCCCACTATAACGGGAACTCCAGCCGCAATCATGGTGGCTTTGGCAGTGGACTTGTCTCCCATGGCGTCTATCATTTCGGGAGATGCACCAATAAACTTGATGCCATGTTCCTTGCAAATTCGCGAGAAATTGGCATTCTCGGACAAGAATCCATAACCAGGATGAATGGCATCAGCATTAGTAATTTCTGCTGCCGATATGATATTTGGGATGCTTAAGTAACTGGCTGAGCTTGCTGGTGGACCGATACACACCGCCTCATCGGCAAACTTAACGTGCAGACTTTCCTTATCGGCTGTAGAGTATACCGCCACGGTTTGGATGCCCATTTCGCGGCATGTACGGATAATGCGCAAGGCAATTTCTCCGCGATTTGCTATCAGAATCTTTTTAAACAAAATGATGAGCGTGTTTAACGACTAGCTTCTGCGCCAATCTATTAATGTGGTTCTATAAGAAACAACGGTTGGTCATATTCTACAGGTGTAGAATCGTCAGCAAGTACTTTAACAATCTTGCCGCTTACCTCTGCTTCAATCTCATTGAAAAGTTTCATTGCTTCGATAATGCAAATCACATCTCCCTTTTTAATTTCATCGCCTATGCTTACCATAGGTGGTTTTTCTGGTGATGTTGAGCGATAAAACGTGCCAATCATTGGAGAGCGGACTTCTTCGTAGTTGCTTGATTGAGGCGCTACGGCTACTGCAATTGGCGCTTGAACAGGAACAGGTGCTGCCGCAACAACTACTGGTTGCACTGGAATTGCACTAGGCACTTCGGCTTGCACATACTGCACTTCGGTGCCATTTCCGTTGCGTTTGTAAGGCGGGGTTTTGATGGTGAGTTTGAATCCTTTTGATTCGATTTCAACTTCACTTACTCCTGATTTCGATACGAAACGAATGAGTTCCTGAATCTCTTTGATGTCCATTGTGTCGTCTTATTTAGGGGAACTAAAAGTAGAAAAATTGCAATGCTTTAGACCTTCGAATTATATGCCCATTTCAGATAGAGAGCTCCCCACGTAAATCCACCGCCAAAAGCACTGAGAATGAGATTATCGCCCTTTTTTAATCGATTTTCCCATTCGAAAAGGCAAAGCGGTATGCTTCCATTGGTTGTGTTGCCATAGCGCTGTATGTTCAACATCACTTTACTCTCGTCAATATCCATACGTGATGCTGTGGCATCAATAATTCGCTTATTGGCTTGATGCGGCACCAAATAAGCAATATCGTCAGCAGTTAGGTTATTGCGTTTCATCACTTCCTCAGAAACTTCTGCCATTTTGGTAACTGCAAACTTAAATACCGCCTGTCCTTCTTGATATACGAAATGCTCGCGGGCATCCACCGTTTCGTGGGAAGCTGGGCGCATAGATCCACCTGCTTTTTGATGTAAATGCACTGCTCCAGAACCTTTAGTGTGAAGCAAATGGTCTAATACTCCAAGGCCTTCTGTATTTGGTTCCATTAAAACAGCACCAGCAGCATCTCCAAAAATCACACAGGTTTGGCGGTCGGTATAGTCAATGATGCTCGACATTTTATCGCCACCAACTACCACTACTTTCTTGTAGCGGCCTGATTCGATATACATGGATGCGGTGGTGAGCGCATAAATAAACCCCGAACATGCAGCATTTAAATCGAAACTAAATGCGTTGCGCAAACCACATTCATCTGTTATAATGTTGGCTGATGCAGGAAACTGCATGTCTGGCGTAACAGTAGCAAAAATCAATAAGTCAATATCTTCAGGATTAGTTCCGGTCTTTTCGAGCAATCCTTTTACAGCTGGAATTGCCATCCGGGTAGTACCTTGGTCTTTTCCTTTCAGAATTCGTCTTTCGGAAATGCCCGTTCGGGTAAGAATCCACTCGTCAGTTGTGTCCACAAGTTTTTCCAGCTCCTTGTTTGTAAGCCGATAGTCTGGCACAAAGGCGTGTACACCGGTTATAGCTGCTGTAACTTTGGACATAAAGCGTGTTTAAAATAGCTAGCCGCAGGAAACGTGAGCACTAACCAAGAATGCAAGGCGTAAGCCTTTACATCTTAATTTCACTTCGTTTTCTGCGGTTAAAAACCCAGAGATGGGAAACTTGCGATTAAGCCGCTTTTTCCATCACCACTTTGCCCTTGTAATAGAGCTTGCCCTCATACCAATGGGCACGGTGATAGATATGTGGTTCTCCAGTTGTAGGACAAACAGCGATGGCTGGTGCAGTTGCCTTATCGTGCGTTCTTCTCTTGTCCCTGCGGGTTTTCGAGATTTTTCGTTTGGGATGTGCCATGGTCTTTTCCTTATTTAATACTATAGTTTATTCACTCAATTCATTCTATCTTCTAATCCACCAAGGATTTCCTTGAATGGATTAGTGCTGTCTTCTTCTGTTGGCAATGCTTCACCTGAAATTCTGCTTAGCACCTCATTATCGCAAATCGAAGTGTCGTTTTGCTCTTCGCAAGGCACTTTTCTAAGCGGCAGACTAAGTGTAATAAACTCATACACCATCTGCGATACATCTAGCTCGTGGTCGCCACGGGGAATAATGATGAGTTCGTCATCTGCTTCTTCGTATGCGTCACCAAACTTGACGAACATTTTGAACTCCCCACTAACAGGCTGACTGTAATCAACGGAACATCGATCACAAACTTCGCCAACCGCACCGCTAAGTATAAAGTTTAACTCCAGGTGAGTGGCTTTTTTATCCATCTCCATCTTCACATTAACCTTACCCTGAGCAATCAGGGAATTCTCCAACTTTTCAAAGAACTTATCATCCGCCTCGAACTCAAAATGATGCTTTCCGGTACCAAGACCAGAAAACTTTACAACGAATTCGCCCGACTTTCCCATTTCAAAAAAGAGGGGTGCAAATGTAAAAAAATCCAGTTACAAGAAAACGTTAATTCTCTTCCCGTGGCGCAGGTCTTTTTGGGCCACGTCCAGCGCCTCCTCCAGCGCCAGGTCTGCGGGGTTCGCGCCTAGTTTCGCCTTCTTTTTCCCGCCTTTCTTGCACTTGCAACGGATTGGCGCTGCATTCCGCATAACGCTTACGTTCGTTAAAAATATCTATGGCGGTGTAAACAGCATCGCGGAAAGACTGCTCACTTGCAACGCCTTTGCCTGCAATGTCGAACCCTGTGCCGTGATCTGGAGAGGTTCGCACGAAGGGCAGACCCGCTGTAAAATTGACGCCTTGGTCAAAGTTCATCGATTTGAACGGAATCAATCCTTGATCATGATACATGGCAAGAATAACATCAAACTGGCGATGTGCACCTGAACCAAAAAAACCATCTCCTGCAAAGGGACCAAACACCAAAAGGCCATCTTCTTTTGCCTTGCGAATAGCTGGAATAATAACCTCCAATTCTTCTCTGCCTATTACACCTCCATCGCCATTGTGAGGATTGAGTCCTAAAACGGCAATGCGCGGTTTGCGGATGGCAAAATCGATTGGAAAATTTCTATCGAGAAAACGAATTTTCTTAATGATGGACTCAAAAGTGAGCGCCTTTCCCACCTCCGAAAGCGGCAAATGGCCCGTCATAAACGTCACAATCATGTGCTCGCTTACCATCACCATACTATGTTCTTCCGCTCCAAAAGAATGGGCTAAAAACTCGGTATGACCAGGGAAATTAAACTCCTCACTTTGGATATTGTGTTTGTCGATGGGCGCAGTGACCAACACATCAATTTTTCCGGCTTTCAAATCGGCAACAGCAGCTTGGAGCGATTTCAAAGCGTACGCACCACTTGCGGGTGTTGGTTTACCTAGCTCAACCTCAAAATCTTCTTGCCAAATATTGACTACGTTAGCTCGCTTTGGATTAGCTTCTTCTGCTTTTAATATCGGGTTGAAACTAAAATCGTGAATACCCAACGCCTTTCTATGTTGAGCTGACACTTTATTCGAACCATACAGGATTGGCGTGCACTCTTCCAACATTCGCACATCCAAAAAAGTCTTGATGATAACTTCATGGCCAATGCCATTCAAATCTCCACAGGAAATACCAACTCGTATCTTTTCGTTAACTCTAGACATGCTGATGCTGGTGTGTTTTTCTAGTGAAATGGATAGCTAGACGTGCAAAAATCGAAGGCTTGGACATTATGCCGAGGCCTGCCGCCCAATGCCTAAATTTGAGCGGTCAAAAGTAGTGACTTTAGAACTCTTGTGAGGCGAAAGCGTTAGTAGGTTTTGCAGAGTAGCCTAGCTTAGAAATTTGATTGGAATGAACACAGAACTATTGTTGGAACGCGCCCTGAAAGCGGAGTTTCTTTCTGCCGAAGAAGGGCAATTCCTATTTGAACATGCGCCCTTGGCCGACCTCATGTTTGTAGGTAACGAGTTGCGCAAAACCAAGCGCAACGATGGAAAAGTGACTTGGATAATTGATCGGAATGTGAATACCACCAACGTGTGCATTGCCAATTGTAAGTTTTGCAATTTTTTTCGCGTGCCTGGCCATGCCGAAAGCTACATCACGAGCATTGAAACCTACAAGAAAAAGATTGAAGAGACTTTTCGCTTTGGTGGCGAACAACTGCTTTTGCAGGGTGGACATCATCCAGACCTTGGCTTGAGCTACTACGTAAATCTGTTTAGTGAACTGAAATCGCTTTACCCCAATTTGAAATTGCACGCCCTTGGCCCGCCAGAGATTGCGCACATTACAAAATTGGAAGGTTCAACACATACTGAGGTACTTTCCGCACTAAAAAAAGCGGGTCTAGATAGCCTGCCTGGCGCTGGTGCAGAAATTTTGAATGACCGTGTGCGGAGACTAATTTCCAAGGGAAAATGTACAGGCAAAGAATGGTTAGATGTGATGCGCGCTGCACATCAATTAAACCTGACCACATCGGCCACCATGATGTTTGGACATATTGAAACATTGGAAGAACGATTTGAGCACTTGGTTTGGCTGCGCGAGGTGCAAAGCGAAAAACCTGCTGATGCCAAAGGATTTATCGCGTTTATTCCGTGGCCCTTTCAAGATGACGGAACACTCCTTAAACGGGTGAAAGGAATTCGAAATACCTGCACACCTGAAGAATACGTTCGCATGATTTCCATTTGCCGAATCATGCTGCCCAACGTAGATAATATTCAAGCATCGTGGCTCACCGTTGGTAAGCAAGTGGCGCAAATGTGTTTGCATGCAGGAGCCAATGATTTTGGATCCATAATGATTGAAGAAAACGTGGTAAGTGCGGCTGGTGCGCCTCATCGCTTTACTTCGCAAACCATTCAAAATGCCATTCGCGAAGCAGGATTCGAGCCGCAATTACGTACACAGCAATACGCCTATCGCACATTGCCAAGCGTAATGGAAGAACAGGTAATTGAATATTGATGCATCCACAACCTGTTTCCCCTTCGGTCGTCTTACTTTCGTTGTGATGAAATCGCTACTGCTCACGTGCGCCTTTTTGCTTACTGCCTTTGGGGCATGGGCTACGCATAATAGAGCTGGCGAAATCACGTACGAATTTCTAGGTGGACTCACCTTCCGAGCTACCATCACCACATACAGTGTGCCCGACAGTCCGGCTGATAGGCCGTGGCTTGAGCTTGATTGGGGCGATGGAAATATTGATACCGTTTTTCGGTCAAATAATGGTGGAGATGGTGAAATCATTGCCGTAGGCGTTAAGAAAAATGTTTACATAGGCGTTCACTCTTATCCAAGCGCTTCTACCTACATTCTTTCAATGGAAGACCCCAATAGGAATGGCGGAATAAACAACATTCCCAATTCGGTTAATGTAGTTTTCTATATCGAAACAACACTTACTATTAGTCCATTTTTTGGAGCAAACAGCACTCCTACCCTGCTCAATCCACCCATCGACAATGCGTGTGTAAATAGACGATACGAGCACAATCCGGGCGCGTTTGATGTGGATGGAGATAGTTTGAGTTACGAACTTGTTCCTTGCAAAGGATTAGATGGCGAGGATATTCAAGGCTATATATTCCCCTTTGGCATTTCCATCAACGCTGTGATAGGCGATCTTGTGTGGGAAGTACCTACACAGCAAGGCGAATTCAATTTTGCCATTCGCATTTACGAGTGGCGTAGACCCGAAGGTTCGTCTGATTATGCTTTGATGGGCTATGTAGTGAGAGATATGCAAGTTACCGTGTTGCCTTGCCAAAACGAACCACCAATTGTACGAGCCATCGATGAAATATGCGTTGAAGTAGGAGACACACTGACGTTTTTGGTTCGCGCTTGGGATCCAGATGGGGATGGCGTGAAACTCACTGCAACTGGTGGTCCGTTAGTGAATGGCATTTCAACTGCCACTTTTCCACAACCAATTCAAGAATCTTTTACAGATACGGCTTACAGCACGTTTAGATGGATTCCGCAATGTGGAAATGTGCAGTTGCAACCCTACTCCATGTCGTTTCGGGCAATCGACACACCGCCCAGCAACGATGTGGCTCTTGTAGATTACCACACCACATTTATTACCGTGGTGGCTCCTGCACCGCAAAATCCAGCCGTTGAACCTCAAGTCAATGCGCTTGCCTTAAGTTGGGATGCAAGCATATGCCAAGAAGCCATCGGTTATAAAGTTTACCGTAGAATTGAAGAATACGGTTTCGACCCTGACACTTGCGAAACTGGAGTTCCCGGCTATACGGGCTATGGGTATATCGGCTCAACCACTGGACTCAATTCCACAACATTCCTAGACCAAAATCTAAATTCGGGTATTCAATACTGCTATATGGTGATTGCGTGTTTTGTGGATGGAGCCGAAAGTTACGCGAGTGAAGAGTTTTGTGCCGTGCTAAATCGCGACCTACCCATAATTACCAATGTAAGTGTTCGGAATACTGACATCACAAATGGCTCTATGGATGTGGTGTGGAGCAAGCCGACAGAGTTAGACACGCTACTCATTCAAGGCCCTTATGAATACCGTGTATATCGTTCGGACGTAACGAATCCTAATGATTACGTCTTACTGGAAACCAAGTTTGGCTTAAACGACACCATCTTTCTCGACACGGTGATGAACACCAAGGAATTGGAGTTTTACTACAAAATTGAGCTATTTAACGATGAGCCAACTAACACTTTTGTGGTGGGCGAAAGCGACTCAGCATCTTCCGTATTTATTACCGCTATTGGCACCGACAACCAGGTTCAAATTGTGTGGGATGAGCAGGTGCCGTGGATAAACGATAGCTATGAAGTGTATTTCGAGGAGCAAGATTTAAGCTTGACGCTAATCGGCACTGCAACCGAACGAACTTACAGCGATACAGGCCTTGCCAACGGAGTTGAGCGATGCTATCGAATAAAAAGCATAGGTCACTATTCGGCTGACGGACTTATTAACCCGATTGAAAATTGGTCGCAAATTGCCTGCGCCACACCTATCGATACGTTTCCTCCTTGCAATCAAATAGTGAATATTGAACGAGATTGCGACCAAAATCAAAATTTACTAAGCTGGACACAAGCACCCGATTGTCC
>CAMDOM010000006.1 GCA_945903645.1 Chryseobacterium gleum | reverse complement strand
GAATTGGTAAAATGTATAACTGAATTGACATAATCTCGAACATTTAAATATGCTGATCCCAGCATTTGGTTGGAACCAGCAATATCATTTTTAGAATGGATAGAGGGATTGTTCTCTACTAGAATTACAAACTTTTTGCCTGCATCAATTGCCTCCAAATACATCGCATTACTAGTCGTATACTCAATATAAGCTAGATAATACCATAATCCAATGCGAGCAGAACCATTCCTCTCAAACAAAGATTGAAGCTCCTCAATTAATTTTGTACTTATACCCTCCTCTATACCGGTTGCTTCTTTAAACAAGTTCGGAGCGGTCATAACAAGTGCTAATTCCTCAGCTCGAAGAATGTCACGCCATTTTTCTACATTATTGTTAATGTCAGAGTTAACCCGATGAAGCTGTTTTGCATCTTTAACGAGATGGACAGCCTCTCGAATCAAATGGTTCATTAAGACTATCTCGGCCACCAATTCATATCGTTCTGCGATTGTTTGGGCGAATTTCAATACTTCAATTCCTTCCTGAAAAGCTCCTCTGGAAATAAGAACATATGCCTGAGCGAGTTTCTTACGACATTCAAACGTTGCCGCCCTATTTGCTTGTGCTATCCTCTTAGGAGATTCCTGTAATAATAAGACATTTAAAATATCCTCACGCAATCTATTTTTCAAATGACTATAGGCAGAAGTACTATGATTCTTACCTAAAGCAATTAAAGCCGCTTCATCCGATTTTACTTTCCCAGACTCAACCAAATTGAATAACTCTAGCCGAAGAGGGTCTTCACCATTGGTAATAGCTGAATAAAGATGTCTTAAGAGTCGCTTTTCGCCTCTTCGCAGAATCTTAACCAAACTTATCAATCGCTCCACTTTGGTCTTTACTTTCCTTTCATCGTTAAATTTCGAGCATTCATACCTCCATAAATGACTTTTTAACCATACTTATTAACAGTTAATCGAAAATCAAATGAAATTTTTATCATTGATTATCAATTAGTTACATAATTAACTGGTTTATTTTCAATTATTATTGTTGAAAAATTAAATTTTAATCGTACGTTTGACACGTCTTAACGATGAAACAAGAATGTTTGTCGAGAAATAAGATACATTCATCGAAACAATAAACTTCTTAAAAATATACATCATGCAATTATTACTCGCCTTCCTTATTGCTTTTGGAGTTGTTACAGCAGGTTCAAGACAAGCATCTACACTTACTGAAAAGCAAGCTCAAGAACTTGTTAAGAAAAACAACTTGTCACAGGATTTCGTGATTTACGGCCAAGAAGGTGATGATTTCTGATTTCAGCGCATTGCCCGTTCTTACAGTGCGGTGCAGTGGTATGTGAATTAAAATGGCTCTGACCATTTAATTCTAGTTTATAGTTAAGAAGAAATATGTTCTTCTAAGTCTTACGGCATTTTAAAGGCCGTGTCAATACTGTAGTGGATAATTCCACACAAGCATTTGTTATACAAATGTTTGTGTGGAATTTTGTTGCCTATATGCCTGTCAATTTTTGGCTCCGATTTCCTTGTGCAGCCATGTTTGCCCCTATACTTTTGTCATCGTAATCAAAGCTGCATAAAAGTCTAACGCTTAAAAACTCTACGATGAACGCACTATTACTCCCACAAACTGATCTTGAAAGAATGCAAATTCTTAATAATGTTTATGCTAAAGGAATGAACACTCCGAAAAATGAGTTGGCATTTTCCGCTGGTATGCTTGTTTATGTAAAACCATTTATTACTAAGATGCAAGCACTGTTAGGCGATTCGGAAATTTCTGTGAATGAGTTTTCCTCAGTTCGACAAGTAGTTGATGAGCTAATTCAAGATATACTGGAAGAAGTTCAAACTGCGAGCTTGAGAATGGGAGGAAAAAGAGGCGAGCGCCTTGCAGCTGATTACGGCTTAAACTTTGCATTCAATCCATTTGAAGCTGATTTTTTCCAATCTAAAAAAGTAGCTTAATTCCAATTAGTGCACTCACTACTATAAAAAACTGCCATGTGTCCTTCTGAAATTTACGAACTACCGTTACAAAATACTCCATCATTCGGGAGAGAAACACAAGTGTTTCAAGCGTTAGATTTCAATCCATGCAGCATTATGCTAAAAGATGTGTTAGACGCTTCAGATATTCGGATTCAAGTAAAAACCGATATCAGTGATTGGAAAGATTATGAAGAAGGAGGCCTAATTATAGGAAAAACAGTGATGTGCCGTATGGCTTCGGGCAGCATTGGAATTCACGATATTGTAAAAATTGAAGTGTTCCACACCTAAGTTTACCTATTCAGACGGTTCAGAATAACCAAACAAACCGAAAGACTTACTAAAATGTTGGCTGCGGCAATCCATGGATTGCCGTTTTTTATTAGCTGAACTGTCTCAAATCCAAACGTGGAAAAGGTGCTAAAACCACCGCAAAATCCAACAATTACTGCTGAGCGCACCCATTTTGAATCCATATTTTCCATCGAAAGGATTCCTATTATCCACACTAGAATTGCACAACTTAATGCATTGCTTATCAACGTGGCTAATGGAAATGTTCCTTGATATAAGCGTAGTATACCATTTGATATTGCATAACGTAGCACGCAACCCAAACCTCCCCCAACAAAAACTAATAGGTAGTTCATTGGCACTTGATTATTGATCTGCTAGTAATAATTCCTAAACTTAGGCCAATTGCTATTCCAAATAAGGCTCCAATAATGATATCGCTAGGATAATGAACGCCTAGATACACTCTACTGATTGCAATAACTCCAGCCCAAAGAAACAATAATGCGTACCAACGCGAAATAGACTGAAGCAGTATAAAAGCAAAACTTGCAATGCCAAAGGAATTTGCTGAATGTGAAGAAACAAAGCCAAATTGTCCCCCGCAATTTTCCTGAACTAAGCGAATCATGTTCGCCAAACTAGGCTCATGACATGGGCGTAACCTTTGAAATACCTCCTTGAAGAACACAACAGAACCTTGGTCTGCCAGCACAATTAAAGCAATTGTTGAAACGGCAATCCAAAAGAAAGACGATACTCCAAATTTCTTAATGAGAACTGCGCTTAGGAAAACATACAGCGGTAAGGCAGTCCATTTGTTACTTATTCCAATCATCCACCAATCCAACCAAACAAATTGATTTCCTAAGTGGTTTATCCACAAGAATAGAACACGGTCTATGTGCAACAGAACCTCCATTAATGGGAGAATAACCTACTGCTAGCGAATTTCAATTCGGTTAACAAACAATTGTTCTTGGTTGAACACCCGCAATACATGAATGCCAGATGGATATGAACTCAAATCTAAATTCACTTGATTACCAACTGTAGCGTTTTTCATAAGTAGCTTACCGTCCATTGCGTAAAGTTCCACATTCCATACATTAAAACGTGGGACATCTATGGTTATTGAACCAGATGTTGGATTTGGATAGACTACAAGTTGAGGCACTGAATAATCAGAAATTCCAGCTGGGTCATTTTCATCTATAACAGGGAAAATAGCCAAATCAACATCCAAGTCCCAAGAATATGGGCTAATGGTAGTAATCCATGTTCCATTATTTACTTGTTCCCAAGTACTTTGGCGCTCCATTGCATCGCCATCCGTGGTTGTAATTAAGCCAACGGTATCTCCAGGAGCTAAAAATGTGAAATCAGCTCCAACAGAAAAGGTGCTGAAAATGGCCAATGTGTCGAAGGAAAAATCTGCTTCGGTATAACTACCATCAGTCAAAATTGAACTTACTGGTATATCCAAGTAACCTAAAACACTATCAGGTGCGATTGAATCTATTTGTCCAGAGGTGGTAACACCCGCATTGTAATTATCATACACATTAACACGAACAACAGAATTTGGGTTATTTGATGTGTATTGAACAGAGCCAAATTTTAACAATACGCTTCGCAAAACAAATGCATGGTCATGTGTAAAGGTTTGCGCCTTTGCTCGATCTCCATATCCATTGTTGCCAAATGCATACCCACCATTTGGCGAGGAGTAAAGCGATTCAGTGCCTTCAAGAAAAGATTGAAACCCTAGCGTGTCGGTGACCTGAGCGGATACATTCCCGCACCACAACACCACCATTGAAAGAAGAATATACTTTTTTACCATACGGCAAAGGTAGTGGAGAAATGCACGTTCTTGTCTCTTAGAGATGGGCTTGGATGCTAGAAAAGTAACGCTAATCTCTTTACACTTTACTTGGTAATTATTCTAGGCGGGCTATCACTACAGGTAAATGTATCGAAGGAATTAAAAAAACTCTATGCCCCAATTATGACAGCCCGACCACATTCACCTTTTTATACTCCAAAACCCAAAAAAAATCCTGCCTTGGATTATCCAAGACAGGATTTTCATGAAACCGAGTACTAGGATTTACTTAACTACAGCTACCTTTTGAGTGAATGATGCGTTGTCGCTAATGACCTGCACAGAGTACAAACCATTTGCAACACCTTCTAGGTTAATGCGTGAAGTGAATTGTCCAGAAAATGCACTTACACTTTGGCTGTATACCATTTTGCCATCCATACCGATAACATTAACACGAATGTCATTGCTTTCGTTCGCACTGAATTTCACTGTCAAAACATCATTAGCAGGATTTGGGAACATTTGAATACCAGTCAAATCTTGGTTTTCAGAAATGCCAACTGATGGGTCAAAAATAGCTCGTACCAAGACCGAATAGCCAAAGCCAACATACCAACCTTCTGGAGAACCGGTAGCTCCAAAATCGCCATATTGTACAGTACCGAAATCTACGTCACCCGCACTTGCACGAAAGTTAAGTTTGTCTCCTGAGTTAGCGGTTCCTACTGCAATGCGATACGTCTTTCCACCTTCTAACTCTACGCCCTCACCACCATCTACCGGCATTGTAACTAATCTTAGTTGGCTTGCAGAACTAACAGTACCTGGCACAATATCAAACACTTCGCTAGTAATCTCGATAGGATCTGGCGCATCCTCTGATAGCTCATAAATTTGCCAAGCACACGCATCTATTGTAGTTCCTTGACCAAAGGCCACTTCAATTCCATAGATAGTGGCTGTTTCGAAAATCTCATAATTAACAGCAACCTGATAGGGTTGTAATGCACCTAAATCGTCCTCTGGTCCCTCGACTAGAATAGTGGAACTAGAACCACCATCCTGAGCAAAGGTGAATTCTGTAATCTTGAACGAAGCAGCAGTTCCTTCATTGTTGGTAGCATCATCATCACCTTCGGCAGAGGAAACAGTTACTGTAACCACATAGGTTCCTTCAGCATCTGGAATAAATCCAGTACCGAACCATGTAGTGTCCACCACTGCGGATGACATAGAGGATGATGCAGCAGGAAATGAGCCCGAATTAACCGAAATACCTCCAACGGAAATGTCATAAGTATAAGTAACTTCTGTTTGGGTAACCCCACCTTGATTTAAAGAAACTGCACCAATGAAAACTTCATGAGCCTGAGCTAATGGTATTTGCGTGTAGTCAAAACCACTACTAAATATGTCGCCACTTCCCTGCCAGACATTCAACAATTGCATGTCGTTTGGAGTGGCCGCCACTATAGCAACGTCATCAATAAACCAGCCATATGCAACCCACGCGTTAGGGTTTGCCTCGTTAGGAAAAGCAGAGGTCCATTGAAACCTGACCCAAACGGAATCTGGATTACCTTGTATAACAGGCGTAATGTTGATTGATTCAAGTGTTGAGTTGGGATACTCCGAACCACCTAAATTGGTTAATTGATCAAAATCGGAATTATCCCCAACTTTCACAAAGTTTACGCTATCGGTGCTTATCCAAACCGATTGATCATCGTTGAAACGTGCTCCCCATTGCTCAAACTCAAGTAGCACCGCATCTGTTCCTGCCAAGGCCAGAACATCAATACGCTGCGCTGTGGTTAAGGTGTAGGTTACACCTATTTCCTGGGTTGCTGGAGTTACTGAAGGATTTCCGTTAAGAAGTTCTGCATAGTTGCCATCTGAAGTAGAGTTTATTTCTTGTCCACCCCAAAACCATCCTGTGGATGTGGCTCCGATACGCCAGCCATAACCAACGCCCTGGCCATCATTCTCAATAATCCAAGTAGTAGGATCAGAAAAATCATCTGACCATGCTGGAAAGCCACCACCACCTCGAGATGATGACGCAGTAGCTGATTCTCTTTGATTTAGAGAAAAATCAGCCAGAATTGGGGATTTCACAATTGCCTTGTTTTGTGCACTGGCTCCAAAAGCAATAGTTAAGGAGAACAATAAGATGTATAATTTTTTCATGGTTGAAGTTTGATTATTTAAAATTTAGCTGCCCAAAAGTGCATTTTTTTATTCACTCAGCTTGATAGGCTGACTAAAAGGAATGAAATGAGAAATTGTTTAGATAAAATAAAAAATCCTGCCTCGGACAAGCCAAGGCAGGATTTCGATACAGCTAATTGACTAAGGCTTACTTAACCACAGCTACTTTCTGTGTGTAGGTAGTGTTGTCGCTAATCACTTGCACAGAGTACAAACCATTTGCAACACCTTCTAGGCTAATGCGTGAAGTGAATTGACCAGAGAATGCATTTACACTTTGGCTATACACCATTTTGCCATCCATGCCGATAAGATTAACACGAATGTCATTGCTTTCGTTAGCATTGAATTTCACTGTCAACACATCATTTGCTGGATTTGGGAACATTTCAATAGCAGTTAAATCTTGGTTTTCAGAAATTCCTACGCTTGGGCTAAAATTAGCGCGAACTACAATGGAATTTGTGTAACCAGTGTACCAATCTACTGCACCACCTGCGCCAAATGGGCCATAACGAAGTTGACCACGATCATCGTCACCATCGCTAGCAAGAATCCAAAGTTGCTCTCCTGCACCAGTGTTACCAATGCTAATCAAATATGTTGTTCCAGCAGTTACAGCTAAACCAGCTCCTCCATCCAAAAGTATGTCTACTAGAACAATGCTTGCTCCAGAACTGATGTCCCCGGGTTGGAAGTCATACACTTCAGTAACCAAAGCAGTAGTTAAATCAGCTGCGTCAAAAATCTCAACAAAACATGCAGATGTTGTGGTATTTAATCCGAAAGCAGCTTGAACTGAGTGAATTGTTCCGTCAGCAACCACTTCATAATACATACCTGCTTTGTATTCATTCGCTGAAGCATTGTCATCATCACCTCCGCTTATTTGAAATTCGATGTTATCGATATCATCATGAGCGTAAATGAATTCGGTGATAGCAAAGTTTGACATTCCTTCATTGTTTGCTGGATTTCCATCAGTTTCGGCAGAAGAAACAGATACCATAAGCATGTATTGACCTACAGCACTTGGCGTAAATCCTGTAGCATAGAAAGTAGTATCACTTTCGCTTGAGGCAAGTGAAGGAGAATTGGCTGCGAAACTTCCAGAATTAACTGAAGTTCCATTCAAGGTAATGTCATAATTATAAGTAACAACGGTTTGAGAATTCCCACCTTGGTTTAACGATGCTGCACCAATTGTCACTTCCTGTGCTTGTGCAAGTGGCACTTCTTGATATTCCCACGCATTTTGGAAATCACCATGCCATAAATCCACTAATTGAATATCATTATCCGCACCTTCAACTATAGCCACATCATCCACCATCCAAGAATAATCGCATGCACCTACATAACGAAAACGTAGCCATACTGTGGCTTGGCCTCCAGCTACACCAGAAATGTTTACCTGAGCAAAATCAGGATTGCTTGTGGCAGCATTACCAGCCAATGAACCGTTTAGCACAAATTGAGTCCATACACTACCGTCTGTGCTTACCTCCAAATAAGTTGCACCTTGATAATTTCTATAGTACTGTTGAAATTGAACAACCACTGCAGCATATACAGTAAGGTCAACTGGATTAGCCATAGTTACTGTTGCATCATCACCAGTGGTGCAATACAAATCAGAATCAAACAAGGCATAGCCGTTTGCAGCTGAAGTAGATAAAATACCTTCAATTGGAAAATCACCTGCGGGAACATCTGTTCCAATAACCCAGTCTGAATTATTTCCTATTGAATTTGCGATATCCCAATCAGAGGCGTTGGAAAAATCATTTTCCCAAATAGTATCACCACTGGCTAATAGACCTGGTGAAGAAACTGGTTGGTTCAATCCTGAAGGCTTCGCCAAAGAGCGAGTTTTACCAACAGACATTGATGCATTTTGCGCATTGGCTCCAAAGGCAATTGCTAGGGAGAACAATGAAACGTATAATTTTTTCATGTGTTTGGTTTGGTTAAGTATGAATTAAATTAATATGAACGCAAAGGTGCATTTTTTATTCAAATGATTTTGACGTTGCAAAGGCAAAAGCAACATTTCCTATTCCTTCTGTTTTATCCGTTTTTTTTGCTGTTAAACGAACGATTTTGCGCTAAATATCCTTTCATGCGAAGCAAGTTATTGCAGCCAATTCCCAAAAAAAACTGCGCATGGAAGGAGCACCATAATGCCATCGAGAAAGAAGGTGAAATACAAGTCGCTTCGGTGTGGATTAGCATTTCCAATAAGAGTAATGGAACCAAGCGTGATACATGCATAGGCAAAACTGCTTGAAACTTGGGCAGTAATTAGAATGCGGAACCCCACTGTAACCGCAAATGCTACGACAGAAAGAATTGCCAACGCTTTGGCATGCCGAAATCCAATTTGCAACGGAATTGTTTGGATGCCCTTGGCGCTGTCATTCTCGCCATCTCTAATATCGAAAGGGATAGCAAGTGCAAAAATGAAGAGCCATCGCTCCAAAACCATTGCGAACACCTCCCATGAATATTGAAAATCTGGTACTGACACCGCGGGCAAAAGAACTGTGACCACCGCCCAAATAGTAGCGATGAGAAAGATTTTCCACATACCAAATTCCCGAAGTTTCTTCTTGTTGATTATGGGAAATACATACAAAAGCGATAGACCAACCGCTGGCAGGAGTAAAATCCAAACTGCATGGCTTAGAAATGGAAACGCACCAAGCGCTAGGGCAGCCCCAACGGCAAGATGCGCTTTCATGGCTTGCTTGTGGGCCATGCACCACTTATGACGCCCAGAGATGGTTTGACTGGCGCGCAATTCGCGAAGCCCCGATAGCATATTGAGATTGTAGACTACAACGGTGCCACCCAAAATGAAGGCAAATAAAGCTGGTTGGAAATAATGGCCCGTTAATTCGAACCACGAAAGTTGTGATAGTACTGCTGCGCCCAGACCAACCCACCAATTGCCATTGACAAAGTGAATGAAAAAGGCTCTCAAAACTAAGGTCTAACGCATCGCAGGCGAAGTGACTATGGCGACACTTATGCCAACACCAAGGCCTCCTACTGCACCCAACGTAAACATCAAAATTTTACGTCCCTTGGCCGAACGTTCGTACCCATCGAGGTAAGGCTCCGATTGCAAAAAGTTGCTTGCAAGTGCCATCTTAGGGTTTGGGCGTGTGTTGATGATGGCTAAAATCGCAATGCAGACCGCAGGCGTGATGGGTGCATAGAAAACATCCAGATACCACGTATTGAGCAGGCCAGACAACAGGCCTACACCAGCCCCGATACCAATATCATAAATACCGTGTTTACGTCCGTCCTGCCTCCCTTTTATGTACTTGCGCATTTCGGCAACGCCATATTCCAATTCGGCCTCGCCATCGGCTAGAAAACCGAGAGTATCCACACTGTAAACCACAGTCTCCACACTGTCGGCATCTATATAAGAGAATACCTTCTCGCGCGATATTCGGCTGGTGAACCTCCGCTTCTTCCGCTTGGCCTTGTTGGTGCCTATGGCGGCTTCCTCTTCGGCCAGTTTAAGCAACTGCTCATTTTTCCATTTGCCGAAATCTTCTGGAGATAGCTCTTCCATTTTGGCGAGAATCTGCGACTCCATTTCCTTGCGTTTCTGAGCCAGTTTTTCTTTGGTTGTAGATGTGCGGGAAGTTTCCTCGGCAACGAACTCCTCGCGGGTCTTGCCGTGTTTCTCCAAAAAGGCTATCTCTTTTTGGACTTGCTTCTCAGTCTGCCATATCACCACATCATATTCTGTGGCTACCACCTTGCCCTTGATGTCGCGATATTTTCCATTGGTCATTAGTAGCACGTCTTGCGCAGCAACCTCGCTGGCGCAAGCAATGATAGTAGCGGCAATATAAATGATAATAGAATTTCTCATGGGATAGACGTTCCAAATTTAACTGTCGAAGTTGGTATTCACAACCTTGATAGTTGAGGGTTCTTAACCACGTTTTGAACGTTTCAGGATTCCATTCTTATTATTCTTTCCCAATTAGAACATCTCTGTTCATCTCCTGTTTGTAATTCCAACTAACAGCAAGGACAATCTCCCTGTAGCGTTGGTAAATTCGCGCCTCCAATTCAAGAACAGCATCATGCAACAGGACAGATTTGTTGACCGCCACATTGGTCCACGCCAGAAGGATATTAACACCATGCTTGCCACCATCGGGATGGCCAGCATTGAGGAACTAATTGCCAAGACCATTCCCGCGTCCATCCGCCTGAAGCAGGACCTCGACCTGCCAGAGGCCATGACTGAGGCCGAATTCGCTGCCCACATCCGCGAGGTGGGCGCCAAGAATAAGCTCTACCGCTCTTACATCGGGTTGGGATACTACGACTGCATTGTTCCCAACGTGGTGAAGCGCAATGTGCTCGAAAATCCTGGTTGGTACACAGCCTACACTCCCTATCAGGCCGAGATAGCCCAAGGCCGCTTGGAGGCGTTACTCAACTTCCAGACGATGATTTGCGACCTAACAGGGTTGGAAATTGCCAACGCATCGCTGCTCGATGAGGCCACAGCCGCTTCGGAGGCCATGATTATGCTTTTCAATGCTCGTTCGCGAGCCCAGCAGAAATCAGGTGTCAGCAAATTCTTCGTCTCTACCGATTGCTTCCCGCAAACCATCGACCTTTTGGTAACGCGCAGCACGCCCTTGAACATCGAACTAGTTTTTGGCGACCACGAGGAGTTACATATCACCGAGGAGTTTTTCGGGGCCATGCTGCAATATCCTTCCAAGAACGGAGAGGTAAAAAGCCTTGCCGCCTTCACCGAAAAGGTGCATGCCGTAGGCGCGTTTGTAGCCGTTGCTGCCGATATTATGAGCCTTGTGCTGCTACAAAGCCCCGGTTCGTGGGGAGCAGATGTGGTAGTGGGTACTAGCCAGCGTTTTGGGGTGCCTATGGGCTACGGTGGGCCACATGCTGCTTTCTTCGCATGCAAAGACGACTTCAAGCGCATCATCCCGGGCCGTATCATCGGTGTGAGCGAGGACAGCCAAGGCCGCCCCGCCTTGCGCATGGCCTTGCAAACTCGCGAGCAGCACATCAAACGCGATAAGGCTACCAGCAACATCTGCACCGCGCAGGCCCTGTTGGCCATCATGGCGAGCATGTATGCCGTGTATCATGGTCCTGTCGGACTGCGCAACATCGCCACCAACATCCACCGCAAGTCGAACGTGTTGGCATCCAAACTGAAGGCGCTGGGCTACGGACTTTACAGCGAGCAGTATTTCGACACGATAAAAGTGACCCCACCATCGGGCGTCACCGTTACGGACATCCGTACCAAGGCCGAGGAACTGCACGTGAACTTCCGCTATGTGGAAGAACGCTCGGTGGCAATCAGCATTGACGAGGCGACCACCTTGGAGCAATTGAACAAGGCGCTGGAGATATTGGCCACCGTGGCCGGAAAGCAAGCTGCTATCACCAAGACCGAGTTGGAGGCATCTGCGATGAACATCCCGTCAGAACATCTCCGCACCGATGCCATCCTGACGCACCCCACGTTCAATTCCTACCATTCGGAGTCGGATATGATGCGCTACATCAAGCGATTGGAGAACAAAGACCTTTCGCTCGTGCATTCCATGATATCGCTTGGAAGTTGCACCATGAAGCTGAATGCCGCCAGCGAGCTGTATCCAATCAGCCTGCCGGAGTTCGCTAGCATCCATCCTTTCGTGCCGCTTTATCAGACTATGGGCTATCAGACCGTTTTTAACGAATTGGAGAAGGCGCTGTGCGAGATTACCGGCTTCGATGCCATCTCCTTCCAACCCAACTCTGGCGCTCAGGGCGAATATGCCGGGCTGATGGTCATAGACCAATACCACCGTAGCCGTGGCGAGTTTCATCGCAAAGTGGCGCTAATCCCAGCATCGGCCCACGGAACCAACCCGGCCAGTGCCGTGATGGCGGGTATGGAAGTAATCGTGACCAAGTGCGATGAGATGGGCAACATTGATATAGCCGACCTTCGCGCCAAGGCCGAAGAGCACAGCTCGAACCTTTCGTGCCTTATGGTTACCTATCCTTCCACACACGGGGTGTTTGAGGAATCTATTCAGGAAATAACAGCTCTAATCCATTCGCATGGTGGACAGGTCTATATGGACGGTGCCAACATGAATGCACAGGTGGGCCTAACCAATCCAGGCAGCATTGGTGCCGATGTGTGTCACCTCAACCTACACAAGACCTTCGCCATTCCCCACGGTGGTGGCGGTCCTGGCGTTGGGCCTATCGGTGTGGCCAAGCACCTCACGCCTTTCCTTCCCGGCCATTCAGTGGTGAAAATCGGTGGTAATCAGGCCATCACAGCCGTGTCTGCCGCGCCTTGGGGCAGTGCTCTCATCCTGCTCATCTCCTATGCCTATGTGAAGATGCTGGGAGCTGAGGGTGTGAAAAAGAGCACCGAGACCGCCATCCTCAACGCTAACTATCTGAAGACCAAACTGGGCGCACATTATCCTGTGCTATACTCAGGCAAGAACGGAACTGTGGCCCACGAGATGATTCTCGATTGCCGTGATTTCAAGAAGTTCGGAGTAGAGGCCGGAGACATCGCCAAGCGGTTGATGGATTATGGCTACCACGCCCCAACGGTGTCGTTTCCAGTGGCCGGAACCCTGATGGTGGAGCCCACCGAGAGCGAATCTAAACACGAATTAGATCAGTTCATCAGCGCGATGATCGCTATCCGTGAGGAGATAGCCGAGGTGGAAAGCGGTGTGGCCAATGCCGAGGACAATGTGCTGCACAACGCGCCCCACACATCTCGCATGGTAATAAGTTCCGATTGGAATCATTCTTACAGTCGCGAAAAGGCTGCCTTCCCGCTTCCCTACGTGGCCGCTTCCAAATTCTGGCCTGCCGTTGGCCGCGTGGACAACGCCCGTGGCGACCGTAATCTTATCTGCACCTGTCCGAGTATTAAGGAGTATGAATTGGTTTAAAATCCGGGATTTGTCTGCATTTGGCAGACTTCTAGATTTATTTGCGGGATTTAGGGATTTTTTAACTTTTTTTGTATTTGATAAAAATCAACTCACCTAATCGTCAATCATGAACAAATTTTACCTCTCAGTTTTAGCCATGGCCACCATGGGTAACGTGGTTTTTGCGCAAACAAAAACTCAAGAACCCTTTCGCCACCGCACCAAACAATCGCTTGATGCGGTAAGTCGCACTTACCAAAACAATCGTGGCGGTGTAACTCCATTGTGGAGCGATGATTTTTCAAACTCCGGCAATTGGTCTCTTGGATACGCTCCCGGAGCTCCTGCACTCAATTGGCAAATTGGAATTGGACTTCAAAATACAGGTACCGTTCCAACTTTGCCTATTGAAAGCACGACTGCCGATAATGGATATGCCATGCTTGATTCTGATGGTTTTGGCAATCAGTCTTTGGTTGAAAGTAGCACTATGACCACCGCTGACCCCATTGATTTGAGTGCAGTTGATAATGTTGTACTCCAATTCGAAAGCTACTACCGCAAATGGAATGCAGAAGAGTGCTATGTGGTTATTAGCACCAATAACACCGATTGGCCTGCACTAACGCCAACATCTGATATCTCTGCCTTACCCAATGTATTCGAGGTTTGGCCAGGGATGGCGGTTCAAGCAGTAATTAGCAATCCTACTTTGGTTCGTATTAACATTTCTGCGGCTGCTGGTGGTCAATCACAAGTATGGGTTCGTTTTCATTGGACAGGCACCTACGGATATTCTTGGTTTATTGATGATGCCTCCATCATTGAGCAACCCGCCAATGATGTAGTATTGAATAGTTCTTTCCTATCGCACACTGGAAATGGAGAAGAATATGGTCGTGTACCGGCTTCGCAACTTAACCCAACTATGCTAGTGGGTGGAGATGTGCTAAACTTTGGTTACGAAAATCAAAACAATGTAGAACTAAATGTTGAGGTGCTGAATGATTTGGATGAAATCGCCTTTAGTTTCTCAGGCTCACAGGCTGCTCTTGCCGCTGGTGATACGGTCCAGATTCAAGATGGCATTTCAGTTCCTGCCCTTGCCAATGGCTTGTACCGGTCTATTGCTTCTGTAACATCAGATGAGGAGCAAGATGGTTTGTTTTTCTCCAATAATGGTGCGTTGCGCAACTTTGAAGTAACAGATGAAAAATACTCTCTTGACGGTATAGGCATTCACCCAGAAGGAATTCAGGCATTGGGTTCTATCGGCACTAACAGTTTTACAGATGCAGCAGATGGCTTAATGATTTTCACCTATTATGAAGTAGTTGAAGACCTCGATGTTTATGGCATAGAAATACTCTTAACAGCAGCCTCAGTTCCTGGTGGGGCTATTATAGCTGCATTGCACGATACATCAAATGTTTTGGCTGTCCCTGCTGATGTGACCAGCGCTTTTGCCGAAACTGAGATTTTTGATGTTACTCAAGCGGATATAGACGCTGGTTTCATGCAGATTACGTTTTCCGACCCAGTAACGCTTTCTTCTGGCGGATACTACGCTGGCGTTGAAATGTTTAGTAACGACAGTACCGCAAACTTTCGCATTTTAAACGATTTAACTGTGCCTCAACCCGGCAATGCTAGCATGATTTACATTCCAAATGATGCAGTGTACACAAATGGAAACGCGGTGGCTATTCGACTAATGCTACAGGATCCGAATGGAATTACGGACAACCAAGCGTTGCAAGGCATCAGTCTTTATCCAAATCCATCCAATGGAATTGTGAACATCCGCACAACACAAACAGAGCGTTATGTTGTAGAAGTATTCAATGTATTGGGTGAAAACGTGATGACCACAGCGATTGTTGGAACTACAAGTATCGACCTTACCAGCAGCAATGCTGGTGTGTATATGGTTCGCGTTTCTTCTGCAAATGCTACAATGAGCCAACGCATCATTTTAAACTAAAGTTTACCCCATTTTAGCGAATCCCCGTGGCCAAATCGTGTCACGGGGATTTCTTTTTTTACCCTATGTGAAAATTCCTTTCTCGGACTTGCAATATTCTTCATCATTTTCCGTTAGTACGGCCATGAATCCTACTTTTACCATGCGCCCAAACCTATCCCGTTGTATGCAGCACTCGATTCTCCCCTTGCTTTTTCTTGTGTTTCTGAATATCCCTTTAAATGCCCAAATAGCTGTGGGTCAATGGCGCGATCATCTGCCATATCAGAATGGTTTGATGGTGGCAGATGCAGACGAGCTTATTTATTATGCTGGAGAAGATGGCCTCATCAGCTACGCGAAATCGTCAGGTGAAGTGACCCGACTCTCAAAAGTTTCGGGAATGTCCGATGAGGGAAATGCCGCCATCGCATTTAGCAAACTGAACAACACATTAGTAGTGGCCTACAAAAACACCAATATCGATTTGATTCAAAACAACAGCATCATCAACATACCAGACATTCGCGATAAGCAAATTCTTGGAAACAAAACCATCAATAATATCCACATTGATGGCGACTATGCCTATCTCGCTTGCGGATTTGGAATAGTAGTAATCGACATCACTAAAAATGAGGTGAAAGAAACCTACTACATCGGTGCAATGGGTGCAGCAACCGATGTGTTTGACATATCTTCTTCCCCTACGGAACTTTATGCATGTACCGAAAATGGTGTTTTTAGAGCTCAAAAATCAGGTGTCAATCTATCCGATTACGTGAATTGGATTCAGTATTCAGACTTGCCAACGGGTACATACAATGGAGGCACCTATTTTGATGGCAGATTGTATGTAAATCTTACTGGCGTCCAGCGCGATACCTTGTATTATCGCATGAATAATCAGTGGTTTTATATGGACACCACCTACTCCGACCGTCTTCAAAACCTAGAAAGCACGGATAGCCGTTTGTTGGTTATTCGAGACGGAGGCACCTTCGAATACAATACCTTACTGGAGCGTGTGCGCCTTATTTTTGAATACAATTCTGGACAATATGCCGCCCCAAATCACGCTATCAACGATCTATCGGGCAACACTTGGATAGCCGATAGGTCGAATGGCCTCATTCGCTATGGCGCTGATTTCTCTGTAAATTATGTTGCTGTGAATGGCCCAAGTTCACCCATTTCGTTTGGTATAAGCGTGTGGGACAATCGCTGCTATGTGGCCTCTGGTGCATTCACTGCCACACTTTCTAGATCATACAATACCCAAGGATTCTATTCGTTTAAAGATAATGAATGGAAAAACTTTAGTGTGTACGCAAATCCAGCCACTAGCGCCCTACGCGATTACGTGCGTGTGCTTGCCGACCCTTTTGATAGCAGAAGAGTTTATGCCACTTCATGGGGCGGTGGATTGGTTGAGTATTACGATGACCAATTTATAACGCTTTACGATACATCTAATAGCACAATTCAGCCCGTGGCGGGAACCACCGATGTGCTTCTCGTTTCGGGACTAGCCATGCAATCCAACAGAACACTATGGGTAAGTGGTGCAGAATCTGGAAAACTCCTTTATGCCAAAACAGGCGATGGCACATGGTACGGTTTTAACTTCGAAATACTTGGCAATATCACCTTAGGCGACATCGCAATAGATAATATAGGACAGAAATGGGTAATACTACCACGAGGGGCTGGTCTTCTAGTTTTTAACGACAACAATACCCTTTCCAATACTACAGACGACCAAGCCAAACGACTTAACCAAAGCGTTGGAAATGGCGCATTAGCCAGCAGTACTCCAACCTGCATTGCCAACGATTTGAATGGGCAAATGTGGGTGGGCACGGACAATGGCATTTCCGTTTTCTTTTCTCCTCAAAGTGTTTTTAGCGGCAACAATTTCGATTCACAGCGCATTCTAGTGCAGCAAGACGGATATGTGCAATACTTGCTCGAAAACGAGCGTGTAAACACCATTCAGGTAGATGGTGCCAATCGCAAATGGATAGGCACAGAAGGTGCTGGTGTGTTCCTCATGTCGGCTGACGGAACAGAAGAAATTCATCATTTCACGGTAGAAAACAGCCCCCTTTTTAGCAATACCATCACTGCCATTGGCATAGACCAATTGAGTGGCGAAGTGTTTATTGGCACCAATAAAGGCATGCTTTCCTATCGCGGCACAGCCACCTATGGCACTCCTGAATTTGACGAAACCCAAGTGTATGCCTATCCCAATCCTGTTCGTCACGATTATACTGGACCCATTGCCATAAAAGGTTTGGTGCGCGATGCTGACGTGAAAATTACAGACGCAGATGGCAGAACCATTTTCACCACCAAAGCCGAAGGTGGCCAAGCTATATGGAATGGCAACAGCCTCAATGGAAAAAGAGCCACCACTGGCGTTTATCTCGTTTTTGCTGCCGACACCGAGGGCAACGAGACCTTTGTAACCAAAGTTTTGTTCATCCAATAATATGCTGGTAAACTCGCGGGGAATTGTGCTTAGCACACTGCGGTTTTCCGATAGTAGCGTTATTGCCCGCATTTATACCGAACAAGCGGGTCAAAAATCATTTCTAATTCGCGTAGGAAAAGGCCGTGCGGCTTTTGGCAAAATGGCTATGTTACAGCCTTTGTCGTTGGTAGAATTGGCTTTTAGCCTTGACGATAGGCACGGACTTCGCACCCCAAGTGTGCTCGAACGGTCGGAAATGCTGCAAAACATTCCGTTCGATACGGTGAAATCTACCATTGCCATTTTTTTGGCTGAGGTGCTTGGCCGCTCACTGCACGAAGAAACTCCCGATGTAGTGCTCTTCCAATTTCTACACCATACCATATTGCTCTTGGATAATGAGGCTCAATCGTGTTCCAACTTCCACCTCAAATTTTTGGTGGAATTCACCCAATTTATGGGATGCCATCCAGAGATTCTTGAAGACGAACTCCCGTTTTTCGACCTCCGTGAAGGCACATTTTGCACCGCGCTTCCCATACATCCCAATTATATTGATGGTGTTTTAAAAGATGCGTTTGTGACCTTGCTTTCTACTCCTTTGAGCCACCATACTGCAATTCAACTTTCCAATCACAACCGAAGATTGCTGCTACAAGCCCTGTTAGACTACTACCGTTTTCATATTGCTGGTATGCGGGAAATACGATCGCATGTAGTGCTAGAAGAAGTAATGAGCTGATGAAAAAGCAGCGTATCTGAGGATGGAAAACTTTTCGAATGAACAGATAGTTGTGCTTGCGATAGGAATACTCCTCTTGGTAAACTCCTACTTTTTTTTCTTCAAGGGACAAAAAACATGGGGACTGCTTTTGCTGGTGCTTGGCACGCTGGGTTTAGGGTTTTTCATGGCAATGCTCGACCCATTTCTTTTTCATTGGGACGAACAATATCATGCGCTCGTTGCAAAAAACTTAGCTATCAACCCGCTAAAGCCCGTTTTAATTCAACATTCGCTTGGAGGCCTCGATTATCATATTTGGACCTACAACCATGTTTGGCTGCACAAACAACCGTTGTTTTTGTGGCAAATGGCCCTCAGCATCAAACTGTTTGGCACAAATGAAATTGCGGTGCGCCTTCCCAGCATCATCATGCACGCCATAGTTCCTCTGTTCATTTATCGTATAGGTAAGATAGCGGTGAATGCCAATGTTGGCTACTATGGCGCATTGTTTTCTGCAGTAGCCAGTTTTCCGTTAGAACTCATTTCTGGTTTTTATCCCACCGACCACAACGATGTGGCATTTCTGTTCTATGTATGCGCCAGTTGCTGGGCATGGTTCGAATATCAGAAATCAAAACAATTGTACTGGGTAGTTTTGATTGGGGTGTTTTCTGGTGCGGCCATTTTGGTAAAATGGCTGGCTGGTCTGTTGGTATTTGCCCTTTGGCCCGCAGCCGAAACGATAGAGCGTTTACCAAAATTTAGCCCATGGCAAACCCTGCGCCCCATGCTGCTGGCATTCTCCATGTGCTGCTTGGTAGCTATTCCATGGCAGGTGCATATCCATACCCAATTCCCACAAGAAGCAGCCTATGAATATACCATGATGCACGAGCATTTCGGCAAGGCCGTAGAAGGCCATGGTGGCGATATGTGGTTTCACTTCGACTATGGATTGAAACAAATATATGGCTCGGGGCAGGGCGTTGCTTGGCTTTTGCTCATGGGAAGTGTAACGCTAATGTTTCGCGCAAATTCATTGCTCTTTAGGGCTGCCATTGGCGTAGCCGTAGTTGGGGTGTATGGATTTTACACCTTGGCGGCCACCAAAATGATAGCTTTCCCGCTTATAGTGGCTCCATTTCTTTTTCTCGGACTTGGAGCTCTTACCGATGGTGTGTTTGGCTTTTTGCGCAACTACACCAATCGGCTTGCATATCGCATTGTGAAGTTTTCCGCCTGCTTTGCCGTTTGTTTTTTACTGATGGATATGCACCTCATTCATCAGCACCGTGCTTTGGCCTACAAGGGCCAACTCAATGAGTATCGCATCAAAAAAATACAAGAACGAAAACTTGTTCAGATTGTGGATAGCGTATTGCAGTCCAAACCACACGTGCTGTTTAATGCGGGCTTGATGCCTGGTGGCGACATCACCTTTCTGTTTTTTAGCAATCACATTGCCTTTGGCGGCCTTCCTGCGCCCGAAGATGTAATGAAAGCAAAAAGAGAATATCCCAATGTTCCCATTGCCATTATAGACCATGGCCAGCCGCTACCCGATTATTTGAACAATGATGCAGAGATTCGAATTATTTGTTCAAAGGAAAGACGCTAGTTGAAATACCGATATTCATTAACGTTTGCATTTAAGTCCACATAATTTGAGCTGGTCAACCTTCACCCCCTATTCGGCCAATCGCTCCAAATTGCCTTTAACATTTCATTAACACCATTGGGCGAAAAGGCGCTATACTTTTGCATCTGTTCACTAACCAATTAAAATTTAAGACAATGAAAAAAGCAATGCTGTTACTGGTAATGACGGTTGGTTCATTCACCTTCGCTTCGGCTCAAGTGGCTGGCGCAAAACTAGACTTCGACAAATTAGAGCACGATTACGGAACAATTGACCAAGGTGCCAATGGTGCTACCGAATTCAAGTTTACCAATACTGGAACGGAACCGCTTATCATTTCTAACGCTAAAGGATCATGCGGTTGTACGGTTCCTGAATGGCCAAAAGAACCAATAGCTCCAGGTGCTTCAAGCTCTATTAAAGTGAAATACGACACAAAGCGTGTTGGCCCAATCAGCAAAACAGTTACCATCACTTCTAATGCTGTTGACAATCCATCTGCGTTGCTAAAAATTAAAGGCACTGTAAATGCAGTTGCTACAGACGAGTCTCTTCTTGAAAACAAGTCGATTGAAGGTGCTACTCCGGTAGAAAAATAATTTGGTTTGATTCGTTGAAATGGCCTTCTAGACGTAATGTCTGGAGGGCTTTTTCTTTGGAGCAAACTCCGCTTACCTTCGTCCGCCAAGCCACATTACGCAAATTGAACAATGCCGAAGTTATCTTCCAAAGGTGCCCAAATGCCATCGAGCCCAATTCGCAAGTTGGTGCCCTATTCCAATGCCGCAAAGGCTACCGGCAAGCATGTGTATCATTTAAATATTGGTCAACCCGACATTGCATCGCCTCAAAGCGCTTTGGATGCAATGCGCTCCATAAATCGAAAGCTTATTGAATACAGCGATTCGGATGGGTTTCTAAGCTATAGAAAAGGCCTTGCAGCGTATTACTCGACTGTTGGCATTCCAATGGATGTGGCCGATATTATGGTGACCACAGGGGGTTCAGAAGCGTTGATTATTGGATTTATGACCGCAATGGATGCTGGTGATGAAGTAATCATTCCCGAACCATTTTACGCCAATTACAATGGTTTTGCCACTATGGGAGGAGCGGTGGTAAAACCAATTACCGCACATATTGAAGATGGGTTTGCATTGCCGCCAGTTGAGGAATTTGAAAAACAGATTACGCCCAAAACCAAAGCTATACTTATTTGCAACCCCGGCAATCCCACAGGTTCGTTGTATTCGAAAGAAGATTTGACGCGATTGGCAGCATTGGCGGTGAAACACGATTTGTTTCTATTTGCCGATGAGGTGTATCGCGAGTTTTGCTACGATGGCGCTACGCCCTATTCGTGCATGAACTTAAAGGGTGCCGAGCAACATGTGATTATGGTAGATTCGGTGAGCAAGCGCTATAGCATGTGTGGCGCGCGTATTGGCGCTTTGATTACGAGAAACAGAGCTTTTATGGCCAACGCCATGAAGTTTGCGCAAGCAAGGCTTAGCCCACCCACCTTGGGCCAAATAGCCGGTGAAGCCGCGTTGCAAACTCCACAATCGTATTTCGATGCTGTGGTATCAGAGTATGTGGAAAGACGCAATGTATTGGTTGATGGGCTGAATGCCATTCCTGGAGTGATGTGCCCCAAGCCAGCTGGTGCATTTTATGCCATGGCAAAATTGCCGATTGACAATGCCGATAGGTTTTGCCAATGGATATTGGAAGAGTTCGCTTTGGACAACGAAACCGTGATGATGGCTCCAGGAACAGGATTTTACAGCACCGCAGGAGAAGGTACCAACCAAGTTCGTATGGCGTATGTGCTAAAAGTAAATGACCTTCGGAAAGCCGCGAAATGCCTTGCAGAAGGACTGAAAGTCTATCCGGGAAGGACGGTATAAACCTCTAACTAGTTGAAACTTTTTGAAGGATTAGTTCTTCTTGAGCCCCACGAGCCCACGAATAGCCCAATAGGCGAGAAATACCCAAGGAAAACCATGGAATACTAGGTCGAACCAATCCATGCCAGTCATTCCTATGGCGCCACCGGCAACCCATCGAATTTTACCAACGATATGCGGTTCGGGAACAAACGGGGCTAAGCCCAAAGTAACGGATGCAAACGACCAGAGAAGAAGCTGCTTTTTGATGTTGGATTGCATGGGGCAAAAATGCCCGATTTGCAGCGCTCTGTTGGTGACCGACATCACAGAGCGACTTGAGCTACAATTGAAATACTATGGTTGCGCTTTAATCCTTAAGGATAAAGCAAGTATTTCACCCGCATGGTTTGGAATTTTTCCAATCCCAATTTCCAAGATTCTCGAATCTCAGCTTCGGTTTTTCCAGCTTCTATTTGCTTGCGCAATTGGGATGATCCTGCCAACAAGTCGAAAAAATTGGCATTAAAAAACTTCTCTTTCTCAGGATAACCGCTGTAAGCCTTAAGCAACCATTCAAGCTGAATTTTACCCGCTAAACGAATGCCGTCAGCAGACACCGTGGCTAGGCTAACACCATTGCATTTCACATTCTTAAACTTTGGGTCGGACGATGCGCCCGCAATGGCAATAGGCGTAAACACAGTATCGCCTCCACGCATATTCGGATAGCCAAACAATTGAAATGGAAACGGTGTACCCCGCCCTTCACTCACCATAGTTCCTTCAAAAAAACACGTGCTTGGATAAAGATAAATGGAACGCATATTGGGCAAATTTGGAGAGGGTTTTTCGGGCAAAATGTAGGGCATGGAGCGGTTGTAACCCTCCATTTTCACCACCTCTAAGTTGCATTTCACACCACCTTTTAGCCAACCTTCGTCATTCACCATTTGGGCATATTCGCCCATAGTAAGTCCGTGCACCACAGGCACAGGATGCATTCCCACAAAAGAGCGGAAACTGGTATCGAGTATTGGACCATCTATATAATACCCGTTGGGATTCGGCCGGTCTAAAACGATAAACTGAATTTTTTGCTCTGCACATGCCTCCATCATATAACTCATGGTGCTGATGTAGGTGTAAAATCGCGCGCCCACATCCTGAATATCGAACACCACAACATCAATACCTTCTAGCTGATTGTCGCTAGGTTTCATGTTTTTCCCATACAGTGATATAATAGGCAAGCCCGTTTGTGGGTCTTTGGCGTCTTTCACCTTTTCGCCAGCATCGGCATTGCCCCTAAATCCATGTTCGGGCGCAAACACCGCTTTTATGGTAACTCCTAGGGAAAGTAGGGTGTCCACCAAATGCTTCTTGCCTACCATGGAGGTTTGATTGGCAACGATTCCAACCGTTTTTCCCCTCAATTTAGAGATGTACTTTTCGGTAGTGTTTGCGGCTGGCAACGATGCATTTGATGCCTCAATCGCCACTTTACTGGCCTGCAGTGCTGGTGCAACTGCAGTTTGGGCACATGAAACCAACGCACCCGACAGCACAACACAAACGAAAACAAAACCCAATGGAAATCTAAAATTGAGCTGCTTCACCTTAAATCATAAACTTTTCACTGTTCACCGCCATCACTCGCCCCTTTGCCACCTTACTTTGCACAACTATTCTCATCGGTTGAACACTTCATTTCTTATCGCTAAAAGACTAATTCGCGCTGAAGCAGGTGCCGAAAATACAGCTATTTCGGGCACTCGGCCTATTGTGCGCATTGCCATTGGAGGTATCGCGTTGGGCATAGCGGTTATGATTATGGCTTTGGCTATCGTCACTGGTTTTCACGAGCAGATAAAAGATAAAGTAGTCAGTTTTAGTGCGGACATTATTGTAACCAGCTTTGGAAATCTCAATGCGTTAGAGCCATCACCTATTTCTAAAAATCAGCACTTTTCACCGCCACTGCTTGACATAGATGGCATTCGGCACGTTCAAGTATTTGCCTCAAAGGCGGGCATCATAAAAACCGAGGATGAAATTGAAGGCGTTGTGGTGAAAGGCGTTGGCAGCGATTTCGATTGGGCTTTTTTTCAAAAACATTTGGTGGAAGGAAACGTGTTTGCCACTTCAGACACGTCTCGTTCGCGCAACATTCTCATCTCCGAACCCATTGCTAAGAAGTTGAAGCTGAATGTGGGCAGTAGAATGGAGATTTTTTTCATTCAAGGCGAACAACAGCGGGCACGAATTTTCAATGTTTCGGGTATTTATCGCACAGGTCTAGAAGAGTTCGACAAGCGATTTGTGATTGCCGACATCACACATATTCAGCGGTTAAACGAATGGAAACCAGACGAAGTAGCTGGCTTCGAGGTTTTTGTAGACGATTTTGACCGCGTTGACGAATTAGACGCCAAGGTGTTTGATGCAATTGGCACCGAGCTCTACTCGGCTACGGTGAAAGAACTGCAACCCCAAATGTTTGATTGGCTCGAACTGCAAAACGTGAATGTAAAGGTCATTATTCTCCTGATGCTTATTGTGGCTGGATTCAACATGATTTCGGCATTGCTCATCATGATAATTGAACGAGTAAACATGATTGGCATATTGAAAGCTCTGGGAATGGCTGATGGAAAAATCCGCAATATCTTTCTGTATCAAGCGCTCTACCTAACGGGCGTTGGCATGTTTTGGGGGAATGTGGTGGGCATTGGCTTGTGCCTACTGCAACAACACTTCGGCATAATAACGCTGGACGAAGCCAGCTATTACGTGAAAGTTGTACCCATTAATCTAAACGTTTGGCACATCATATTACTGAATGTAGGAACCCTATTTTTCTGCTTTCTAATGTTGCTGCTGCCTTCTTTTATTGTAGCGCGCATTAGTCCACTAAAGGCAATTCGATTTGATTGATTTACGATTGTCTGATTAGCCAAACGCTTGCAACTTATCGGAGTCCAAAATATGAATGCCTTCCAAGTTTTCTTTACTTAGCCGAAGCATGGATTTTGCCACAGTGCTCCCTTGAATTCCGCGATATTTTAGCAAAGGACCTACCATTAATGGGCTCAAAAGTGCCATGGCTCCTTTGCCAATCAATTCGCCAACGCGCACATCTTTTCGCTCGCCCAACAACAACGATGGGCGAACAATAATAACCGAGCGAAAGCCCAAATTAGATACGTCTCGCTCTACTTCACCCTTCACTTTTAAGTAATAATTAGAGGACGAAGTATCGGCACCAAGTGAGGACACCAACATGAACGTTTGCGCGCCTTTGGCTTTTGCCTCTTTGGCAAATGCTAGCACTAAATCATGGTCTACATGATAAAATGCAGCCTTAGAACCTGCCACGGCCATGGTAGTGCCCAAGGCACAAAATGCCACATCAACTGGTGTTGAAAGCTGCGGATTTGCCATATCGGCTACCACAACATCAAACTTGGATGGGAGTTGTAGCGCCTTGCGCGCAAGTACTTGAACGCTTTCAACGGCTGCGTCATCTTTCAATAAATCAATAAGGTGATTTCCAATAAATCCGGTGGCTCCAACAATTGCTGCTTTCATGAAACAAAGATGAACAGAATTGGCAACTCAAAAGAGGTCTTAGCTTTGCTCCACTATGGCAGAAAATCACGTTTCAAAACATTTGATATCCGTAGCCCGAACGGCACGCTATTTCACCCTTAACAGCATTACTCCGCAAACCAAGAAAATCTGGATTGTATTTCACGGTTATGGACAATTGGCCGAGTATTTTATTCGGCATTTCAATTCTTTGAATCCGAATGAAAACGCAATTATTGCCCTAGAAGGTCTTTCACGATTTTATGTGGAAGGATTGAGCGGAAGAGTGGGCGCATCGTGGATGACGAAAGAAGATAGAGAAGAAGAAGTGAACGACCAATGGGGCTACATCAATGCTGTGCTTCAGGATTGTGGTATTGACAATACTGACCAGCGATTGGTTGTATTGGGTTTTTCGCAAGGCACAGCCACTGCGATTCGATGGATGGCAAAACATCACATAAGAGCAAAAAAACTGGTTATTTGGGCTGGTCAATGGCCGCATGATTTGGCTCTGCACGAAATACAACCGCTGCTTACCAACACTAAAATTGATTTTTGTATCGGAACTCAAGATGAGTTTATTACTCCATCACAAGTGGAAGAACGGATGGAAGAGCTAAAGAAATTCTTCCCTCAACTGCATGTGCATTGGTTCGATGGAAAACATGTGATGCACGCAGAAACGCTCCTCCACGTTGCTTCTAGATAGAAATTCAAATCGTCCTTTTGCCGTAAAACTGAGCGATAAGGCTCAATTGGCCTGTATGTGTTCCCTCGTGCCGAATGGAATGCATAGCAATGAAACGCTTGGTGGTTTTGCCTCCAAAGTTGATGCCCAGAACATTTTCTTCTCCCAATTGAGCATCTGTCATGCTGCGCAGATGGGTCAACGCATATTCGTGTACTGCCTTGAACTGCGTAAGCACTTCCTCAAACGATGGCAAATCTTGAGATGCTGGCATTGTCCCAATGGCAAATTTGGCCAGCCATGGAATATCCAATTTTGGATGCCCCATAGATTCCACAAGAAGCATGTGCTCAGCCCATGTGAGATGGGCAATAATCCAATATGGGCTGTTGGTAGCATAATCTCCAACTGCAAAGGTTCGAGTCATGTCCTCACCTTTCAATTTTCCAAGATAGAAACGCGTTAAGCTGCGCGTTTCGTCCATTGTTTCTGCTAAGAGGTTTGCTTCTACTGACATTTTCTATGCTCCCACCCCATGGCACTGCTTATACTTCTTCCCGCTTCCACATGGGCATGGGTCGTTGCGATTGGTTTTCTCTTCCACATGCACAGGCTGTGGTTTTTCTACTGGAGGCGGTGGCAATCCTGGACGACCTTGCTGTGCTTGGGCTGGCGCGGATGAACTAGTGCGCGATGGCAACTCGGCCTTCGTGGCTGTAGTTACTTGCTGCCGTTGCTGAGGTGCCTGACGAACTTGAGTGTTTTCTGCATTAGGCAAATCTCCCTTGAATAGGAATGAAATTGCTTCACGATTCACGCGATCAAGCATTTGTTTAAACAGTTCATACGATTCGAACTTGTAGACCAAAAGCGGGTCTTTTTGCTCGTACGAAGCGTTTTGAACCGATGTTTTCAACTCATCCATATCGCGCAAATGGTCTTTCCATTGCTGATCGATGATTGCCAGAACGATGTTTTTCTCAAACTCCAAAGGCAAATCTTGCCCTTTTCGTTCGTAGGTATTTCGCAGATTAACCACCACATTGAGGTTCTTTATTCCATCGGTAAATGGAATAACGATATTGGTAAATTTCTCGCCTTGCGTTTCAAATACATTAGAAATAACCGGGAAAGCACGCTCTGCAACAGATGCTTTTTTGCGCACATAACTCTGACTAAGGTGATGCACCAAATTTTCAGTTACCGCATCATTTTTACTGCTAAAAAACTCCTGTTGCGTAACTGGAATATCGGCTCCAAACGTGATAATCATATTAAGCTTGAACTGCTCGAAGTCTTTTGACTCCAAACCTTCGGCCACCAATGCAGCTGTGGTGTCGTGAATCATGTTGAACACGTCCACCGAAAGGCGTTCGCCCTGCAACGCATGGCGTCTGCGCTTGTAGATAACCTCGCGCTGCGAATTCATCACATCGTCATATTCCAGTAAGCGTTTACGGGTACCGAAGTTGTTTTCCTCCACTTTTTTCTGCGCCCGTTCGATGCTTTTGGTAACCATACTGTGTTGGATAACCTCGCCATCTTCGTAGCCCATGCGGTCCATGAGTTTGGCTATACGGTCGGATCCAAACAAGCGCATCAAATTATCTTCGAGCGACACGTAGAATTGCGATGACCCAGGATCGCCTTGACGACCAGCACGACCGCGCAACTGACGGTCAACCCTTCTACTTTCGTGACGCTCGGTGCCAATAATGGCCAAACCACCCGAATTCTTCACGCCCTCGCGTAACTTAATATCCGTACCACGACCTGCCATGTTTGTGGCAATAGTAACCGCACCCGGACGACCCGCCTCTGCCACAATATCCGCCTCACGGGCATGCAATTTTGCGTTCAACACATTGTGCTCAATTTTGCGCAGCTTCAACATTCGGCTCAGCAATTCAGAAATCTCTACCGAGGTTGTTCCCACCAAAACTGGGCGACCTTTCTGGGTCAAATTGACCACTTCCTCAATCACCGCATTGTACTTTTCGCGGGTTGTTTTATAAACTAAATCCTCTTTGTCTTCCCGCGTAATTGGGCGATTTGTTGGAATAACCACCACGTCCAATTTGTAGATATCCCACAATTCTTTGGCTTCCGTCTCAGCTGTTCCGGTCATACCCGCCAATTTGTTGTAGAGACGGAAATAATTTTGAAGCGTCACCGTGGCCCAAGTTTGTGTGCTCGCCTCAACCCGCAAACTTTCTTTTGCTTCAATGGCTTGATGCAATCCATCGGAATAGCGCCTGCCCTCCATCACGCGACCGGTTTGCTCGTCCACAATTTTCACCTTATTGTCAATGACCACATACTCCACATCTTTTTCAAAAAGTGTGTAGGCTTTAAAAAGCTGATTCATGCTATGCACGCGCTGACTTTTAATAGCAAAATCGCGCATCACAACATCTTTTTTCTTCGCTTTTTCTTCCGCAGAAATATTCTCGTTTTCGATAATGGCCATTGCCGAACCTACATCGGTAAGCACGAAAAACTGGTCGTCTTCCATATTACGTGTCACCAATTCCAGCCCTTTTTCGGTTAGCTCGATGGTATTGTGCTTTTCTTCGATAACGAAATACAACTCGGCATCAACCAAATGCATTTCCTTGTTTTGGTCTTGCATGTAGTAGTTCTCGGTCTTCTGCAAAATCTGCTTCACACCGGGTTCGCTGAGGTATTTAATAAGCGGCTTGCTCTTTGGCAATCCACGATGGCAGCGCAAAAGCGCCATTCCTCCATCTTTCTCGTTTTTCTCGCCAATCAACTTCTTGGCATCTGCCAAGGTGCGCGTTAAGTATTCGCGCTGCACTTTTAAAAGCTGCTCCACTTTGGGTTTTAGCTCTTGAAATTCGTGCTGATCGCCCTGTGGCACTGGTCCGGAAATAATGAGTGGTGTACGCGCATCATCAATAAATACGCTGTCCACCTCGTCCACAATGGCAAAGTTGTGCTTGCGTTGCACCAAATCTTCGGGGCTGCGCGCCATGTTATCGCGCAAATAATCGAAGCCAAATTCATTGTTCGTGCCAAACGTAATATCCGCACGATAGGCCTTTCTACGCTCTTCCGAATTGGGTTGATGCTTGTCTATGCAATCCACCTCCATACCGTGAAACTGGTACAATGGACCCATCCATTCGCTATCGCGTTTTGCGAGATAATCATTCACTGTTACTACGTGAACACCACGTTCGGGCAGCGCATTTAGATATACTGGAAGGGTTGCTACAAGGGTTTTTCCCTCTCCCGTTGCCATTTCCGTTATGGTGCCTTTGTGAAGAAAATAGCCACCAATAAGTTGCACATCATAATGCACCATATCCCATTTCACTTGAGTACCACCGGCAGTCCATTGGGTATTGAAAATGGCCTTATCGCCTTGAATAGTGATGTGTTCCCATTTCACAGCCAATTCACGATCAAGGTCTGTTGCGGTTACCTCAAGCGTATCGTTTTGAGCATAGCGCCTTGAGGTTTCTTTTACCACCGCGTATGCTTCGGGAAGGATTTGCAAAAGCACCTCAGCAATCTTTTCAGTCACCTTTTTCTCGATGGCATCCACTTGGTCATAGAGATGTTCTTTATCCTCCATGCTGGTATCATCGGCTTCCGCTTTTGCCTTTAGCTGAGCTATCTCTGAATATTCGGATTGAAGTGATGTGGAAATCCGCTTACGAAACTCAGCTGTTTTGGCCCGAAGTTGGTCGTTGGATAAGCCTTGAAGCTTTTCGAACTCAATTTTAATGTTGTCTACAAATGGAGTCGCCTCTTGAAGATCTTTGTCAGCCTTGGTGCCAAAAAATTTGCGCACAAGGGAGTTGATAAATTCAATCATGTGATAGTAAAACTGGGTTCTGCAATAGCCGCTTGCCAGTCAATTTCCGTTCCCTTAGCGAACGTGTGACAGCCTGACATGCGGGGGCGCGAAAGTAAGGGTTTTGAGGGACAGAATGACGAGGAATTTAGGCCTTCATCTACCATAAATTGGCCTAATCTGTACTCTTAGCAAAACAGAATAAACTTAGAACGAAGGAATCTAGAAGGCTATCTACTTCGCCAAGTCCTTTTTCACCATCTTCATGAACTCGGAAGCGTACACAAAGTCGTTTACTTCTTTGTTTTCGGTGCGTAAAATTTCCTCTTTGCTTCCCTCCCACCATTTCTTGCCTTTGTAAATGAAATGGATATTGTCGCCAATTTCAATTACCGAATTCATATCGTGGGTGATGACGATAGTGGTGATATTGTATTCCTCGGTTATTTCTTGAATCAATTTATCTATTACTAACCCTGTTTTTGGGTCGAGACCGCTGTTGGGCTCATCGCAATACAGATACTTGGGATTCATAGCTATGGCACGAGCAATAGCTACCCGTTTTTTCATTCCACCGCTAAGTTCTGATGGATAAAGCCCATTGGCATTAGGAAGCGTTACGCGTTGCAAGCAAAAGTTGGCGCGTTCTCTGCGTTCTGCAAGCGATTGATCGGTAAACATGGACAATGGAAACATTACGTTCTCCTCCACCGTCATAGAATCGAAAAGCGCGCCTGCTTGAAAAAGCATTCCAATATCTTTTCGAATCTTAGTTTTATCCTGAAAATCGAGAGATGCGAAATCTACTCCGTCATATTCGATAGTGCCGCTATCCACATCATGCAGACCTACCATACATTTTGTGAGCACCGTTTTTCCTGAACCACTTTGACCAATAATAATGTTGACTTTTCCCTTGTGGAACTTGGCGTTGATGTCCTGCAGCACATGATTTTCGCCAAAACTCTTGTTCAGTCCTTTTACCTCTATCATTTATGCAAAAGCATCTGGGTAAGTAAAAGATTGAAAATCAAAATAACCATAATGCTATACACCACCGAAACGGTGCTGGCACGACCAACTTCCAGCGCTCCACCCTTAGTGTAATACCCGAAATAGGCAGGTATACTGGTGATTATTACGGCAAAAACCACCGTTTTGATTAGTGCATAGGTTATATAATAGGGTTGAAACCAGTATTGAATTCCGTAGATGTAGGTGCTTGAGGAAACTTCACCTGTAAAAATTCCCGCCAGCCAACCTCCAGTAATGCCTAATATCATACTGATGAGCACGATGATTGGATTGCTAATCATAGCAGCTATAATTTTTGGCCCAACCAAATAACCCGTACTGTTTACGCCCATAATGTCCAAAGCGTCTATTTGGTCGGTTACGCGCATTGTGCCTATTTCCCCAGCAATACTACTGCCCACTTTGCCCGCCAAAATGATGCTGATAATGGTGGGCGCAAACTCCAATAAGATAGAATCCCGAACACCCAAACCTACAGTGTAAAGCGGTATTAGCGGACTAGTTAAGTTGTAGGCCAACTGAATGGTGAGCACAGCGCCCATGAATAAACTAACTATGGCAACCAAGGCGACTGAATTGTAGCCTACGTTTTGAACTTCCTCAAAAATTCGTCTACGATAAATATTCCACTTCTCGGGTTTGCGAAACACGCCACCCATCCAAATAACGTATCTTCCTATGTGTGCTAGTGGTCCCATTCCTTTCGGCCAAAATTAGATGATTTGACCACAAATTGAAGTTCAAATATTTTAGATGTTCTGACGTTATACCTTTGTAACAGATGAGAAATGCAATCGCCCTTTTCTTAATTCTTGTCCTAGCCATCGGTTTAGGAGCCTGCGCAACTACCAAACGCAAAGGAAAACCACATAGACGGCCAAGCGGTGGCAGCGGAAATAATAGCTGTGACTGCCCATCGTTTGGGTACGATTATTCTCCCAAAAACGGAGAAGTAGCGCAGTTTTCATCTCAAGATTTATGAGGCGAGCAATGATTTTGGTAGCGGGTGGCAGCGGAACTCGCATGGGTGCAGTTATTCCAAAGCAATTCCTTTTAATAAATGGCAAGCCGCTTCTTATGCACACCTTACGAACTATGCATACCATTGATATGGAAATGGAGTTGGTTTTAGCGTTGCCAGAACAGCATTTCTCTACATGGAAGGAGCTTTGCACAACGCATAATTTCGCAACACCTCATACTGTGGTAGCAGGTGGCGAAACGCGATTCGATTCGGTGAAAAATGCGCTCAATACAGTTTCGAGTGCAGATTTAATAGGCGTTCACGATGGCGTTCGTCCACTCGTGACCAAAGAAGTTGTGGAAAGATGTTTCGAAGCTTCCGAACAATTTGGAGCGGCAGTTCCTGTGATTCCTATTGTGCAATCGCTGCGCAAAATGAGTGGAACAGGCAGCATTGCCGTAAATCGCGATGAATACTATGCGGTTCAAACTCCGCAATGTTTTAGGGCAAACGAGCTAAAAGACGCGTATGCAAAAGCTGCGCATAATCAATTTACGGATGATGCAAGCGTGGTAGAGGCAACAGGAAAAGACATTGCTTTGGTGCAAGGAAATGTTGAAAATATCAAAGTAACATCGCCACTTGATTTGCAGTTGGCGAGCCTGCTTATTGTGTGACAAATTAGTACATTGGAAATGAACACCTTTGTGTTAATAGAATAAACGCTTGATTTTTACGTTATAAGCCTACGGTCGTATAATTGTTGCTTTCACAATGCTTACAATAACCCACACGTCAGGAACATGAGAAAGAAACTGCAAGGATTGGCTTTTCTTATAAGCCCAACCCTTCTTTTCGCTACGTTACTTTTTTCCGACCCTACCCATCTTTTTGGTGAAGTAGGCAAAGGGTTAAAAGCATCCGTACAGGCCACACAGCCAGACCCAGACCCTAATCGCATTATTATGGCGATTGACAGTTCTATAGCGTATTCGCCAGGTTTGATGAAAGCTGGTTTAGTATTCGACCACACAGAGAATAAAGTTGTTTGGGAAAAGAATATGAACGTGCCTTTTCCAGTAGCATCTCTTACCAAAATGATGGTTGCCCTTATTGCTATGGAACATACCGAAGCTGGAACAATTAGCTTAACGGACACCGTTACCATTAGCAAACAGGCCACTTACGTTGGTGGTTCGAGTCTGTTCTTGAAAGCTGGTCAAAAACTTATGCTTGAAGAGTTGTTGGGAGCTGCAATGGTGCGTAGCGGAAACGATGCTGCCTATGCTATAGCGGAGCACATTGGAGGTACGGAGGCGAAATTTGTGAAAATGATGAATCACAAGGCTGCCGAAATGAAAATGGAAAGTACGGTGTTTTTTAATAGCACAGGAATGCCCAATGCACCTGGAAAAGACAATAGCTCTACGCCAGCAGATTTGATTTTATTGGCTAGAGAAACGGTGAAGTTTGACTGCATATTGGACTACACGTGCAGAAGCAGCGACAAAATCAAGAACGGAAACGGCATCTTTACCTACGAAAATCGCAATTCATTAGTGAAGTCATTTGATGAAATTGATGGACTGAAAACAGGATTTACTAAAGCTGCAGGCTATTGCGTAGTGGCTACTTCACAGCGTTGTGGACATCGGGTAACTACCATTATTTTAGGAGTAGCTACCAAAGAACAGCGTAACGATATTGCCGTAAATCTTTTCAATAATTACTACCGCTCCATCGGTTTGGGCACTCTTGGCGAGAAATTTGACATAGAGACTGCCAAGGCCCAATAAGGGTTTCCATTTTTTCACTCTTAACACGCAATCCTCATGAAAATGAAAGCAATATTGTTCCTAATTGTTGCCGCGGCATCGCTGTCTGGTTATGCGCAAAAAAGCAAAGACTTGGTTTATCCAAACTTGCCTGTAGACGAAAAAACCAATCTAATTACCTACGAAGGCGTGGGTAAATTGGATGGTGTTTCTGCCAAAGAGCTTTATGGTAGAGCCATGGAATGGATTAAAACCTATCACAAAAATCCAACGGAGAAAATACGCAAGCAAGATGAAGAAAACGGGGAAATTGAAGTTTTCGCCCGGTTTCCAATTTTTGCTTATGACAAAAAAGGCGTGAAAACCACTAGTAATGCTGGGCTTATTCAGTATACTATGGTGTTGCAGTTTAAAGATGGTCGCTACAAATATGTGGTAAGCTCGTTGAACTATAAAGCCCCAAGCTACCAACCTATCGATGGCTGGTTATTGGATAAAGAAAACGATCCGAATGCGGACAATCATGCGTATCAACTTGCTGATATCGACCTTGAACTGAAAGCTATGATTAAGGATATGAAGAGTAAAATTGCCGCAAAAGCAGATGACAAAGGAGACGATTGGTGATTAAACCAGACGATTCACAGTGGTAGTGGAGCTGATGCGTGGATTCTCTAAATCCACATTTTGAATTAAAACTACACCGGGCATTTTGGATTTTTCCAAAGTGCCCGTTTCTTTTTCCAACCCCAAAGCTCGGGCACCATTTAAGGTTGCGATTTGCAAAAGATTGTCGAATGAAATAGTAGGGCAGTGCTGCGCTAGTAGACGCAATTCCTCCAAAATAGAAAGTTGGTGATTGGATGCCAAACTATCGGTTCCAATGCAAATAGTACTGCCGCATTTCAACCATTTCGCAACATCTGGAACTAGGCCTTCGATGTAGAGATTGGCCGAAGGGCACGTACACCAGAGCAATGCATTGTTATTAGCATTTGCCCAAGCCATCTCGTCCACGGTTGTAAATGTGTTGTGAACAAATAAGATAGGCTTCGACTGCGGCAATAATGGCAAGATGCTTCTTAATGCCGTCTGTTTTGTAGGTTCAAAAAATTGCATTGGAATGCCCAGACTCCTCAGCTTTTCGAGTAAGGAACCCGTTCCTTGCACGAACATTTCATCCTCGCTTTTCGTCTCTTGATTGTGAATAGAAATGGGAGTTCCGTTCCTAGAAGCATACTCCGAGATTAAGTTAAGCAACTTGGCCGAAACAGAATAGGATGCATGCGGCACAACGGAAGCCGCTAAATTTTTCTCGCGATAACTTTCAGCCAAATCGATTCCCCGCTGCATTGTAAGTTCTGCACTACTTGGGTTAATTCCAAGGAGTTCTATGAAGGAGTGATAGCGAAGGCGGCTTTTTCGTTTTGTTTCTATGGTGCTATCATTATTACAGATATCGCCCACAGCCTGAATTCCAGCTTCCCACATGGCATTATCAGCAGCTATTTGGGCTTGTTGAAGTGCGTCCCATTCGGCTTCTCTTTGCGCTACAATTCCTCCAATAAATCCATCGAGCCCAGTGCCCTCTGGCAGCACTCCTTTCATGTGCGATAATTCCAAATGGCAATGCGCATTCACAAATCCTGGACAAATTATGCCTTCGTATTTCTCTACACTTTCTGGTAAATCAAGTGCGTTTGAAGGCAACACATCGGCAATTCGATTATTTCCATCAACCACTACCACGCCATTTATTAGCGGAGAAGATGAAATTGGATATACCAAATTGGCACTTAAGAATCGCATGGCACAGCAGTAGCGTATCTTTGACCCATGACCACACAACAGGACATTAGAGCCTTCTCGCAGGACCAAATAAAGTCATTCTTGGTAGAACATGGCGAACAAGCTTTTCGTGCCAAACAAATTGACGAATGGCTTTGGAAAAAAGCTGCGCATACGTTTGAGGAAATGACCAATCTAAGCGCGTCAACTCGGGCGATTTTGAAGGAACATTTCGTTATAAATGCGGTGCAAGTAGCTGAAAAACAGGTGAGCAACGACCGAACAATTAAGAGTTCGTTTCAAACGCATGACGGCAAGTTGGTAGAAGGAGTTCTTATTCCCACTGCTTCGCGAATGACAGCATGCATCAGTTCTCAAATTGGTTGCAGCTTAACCTGTAAGTTTTGTGCTACGGGAAAATTAGACCGGCTTCGCAACCTTAATGCAGATGAAATTTTCGACCAAGTGGTGCATATATCAAGGCAGTCGCAAGAGCATTATGGAATTCCGCTCACCAATATCGTCTATATGGGAATGGGCGAACCGCTGTTGAATTACAGCAATGTGATGCAAAGCATTGAGCGAATTACTTCGCCCGATGGACTGGGCATGTCACCAAAACGAATTACGGTTTCCACCGCTGGCATTGCCAAAATGATTCGCAAGCTTGGAGATGATAAAGTAAAATTTCACCTCGCTTTGTCATTGCACGCGGCCAACGAAGAGAAACGAAATCACATCATGCCCATTAACGAGAGCAACAACTTGAAAGAGTTGGCCGAAGCAATGCGGTATTTTCATCAACAAACAGATGTACGCCCGACCTTGGAATACATCATTTTCAAGGACTTCAACGATTCATTGGCTGATGCCAAAGAATTGGCGGATTTCTGCAGGAAATTCCCAACCAAAATCAACATTATAGAATACAATCCTATTGATGGTGGGGAATTTGAAAAAGCAGATGAACGAAAAACTGATGCGTTCAAGAACTACTTGGAAGGGCGAAATCTGGTGGTGAATATTAGACGCAGCCGAGGAAAAGACATTGATGCTGCCTGCGGGCAATTGGCCAATAAGTCCGAAATAGCGCGCTCGCGTTAGCGGATTTATCCTTCAAATTCAGGCCGCAACAGCCAAGTCATCAGGATACTGCTGCCTTAATTTATCCACTCTCGGATTCATTACCGCAAACCACAATGGTGGAATAAGCGCTAATACAATCATACCTGGGTAACCGGTCGGCATTTGTGGAGAATCATCAAAATGACGCAACACCTGATATGGGCGACTTGCCATGTAATGATGATCGCTATGGCGCGAAAGCTCAAATAACAACAAACGTCCCATGGGATGATCAGAATTCCAGCTGTGAATAGGCATTACGCGCTGATATCGGTCGCCTCGCTTATGGCGTGCTAAGCCGTAGTGCTCAATATAATTTACCGTTTCGAGTAAAAGAAAACCGATGCACGAAGCTGCAAAAACTGCAGCCATAACCTGAACATTAAACACCATAGCTACAGCTACCAAGAATCCAGCTTGGACCACAGCATAAAACGTCATTTCATTGCTGTAGTGATACCATGGTTTGCCTTGGCGCTTCAATTGCTCTAGTTCAATTTTCCAAGCAGAGATATATCCCATAATAACGGAACGGAACCAAAAGGTATAAACAACTTCGCCATAGCGAGATGTCGCTGGATCTTCTGAGGTGCTTACATTTTTATGATGACCTCTGTTGTGCTCGATAAAAAAATGCATGTATTGGGCTGTAAGTAGCAATGCCTTGGCCATCCATTGCTCATACCATTTGTGTCTATGGCCAAGTTCGTGAGCCACATTAATCCCAAAAGCTGCGCAACCAATTCCCATAGAAACTATGAGACCGGTGTATTCCCACCATGCCAATCCAGGAGTTTGGATAACAAACATAAAGGTGATAAACATGGCCCACTGCAACGGGACAATACTGTATACCATCCAATCGTAAATTCGGCTATCCTTGGCAATTTCCTCCTCAGCCTTAGACATGTTCTCTTTAGACCCTTTGCTTAAGAATTCTACTAAAGGAACAATTCCGTAGGCATAAATTGGGACAGCCCATGTCCAAGCTCCAAACTTGAAAAACCCCAGAAATCCAACCACAGGAACCGTATAAACAAAAAGATATTGCAAAGCGCTGAAATTCATGACAACGAGATTTTGGTGAATAATTTGGTGCGAATGTAGGAATGTTTTTCAAAAGTAAACTATATGTTGAATAAAAGTTTACACTATATTTGTTGCCGATGGGAAGGCAATCACTAGAGAAGGAACGAATACGAGACCCTAAGAAGCGACAAGCTTGGGCAAAGGCACTCTATCCTCTTTTGCAAGAGCAAGGAATTAGAGCCGTTTCTATGGATGAAATGGCCAAGGCTTTGGGGAAATCAAAAGCCACGGTATACAAGCATTTCGAATCGCACAAGGAAATTGTCTCGATTGCCATTCTCCAAAAACTGGACGATTTACGGCACTTTGAAACAATTTTGGTAGACGAAGAAAAGAGTTATATAGATCGTTATGTTCTTGCAGTCGCTTCTATATCACGTCATTTGGGTGATGTGAGCAATTTATTTCTGGCAGACTTAAAGGAGATTTACCCTGACTTGTGGCATCTCATTAATGGGTTCAAAGAATTCGCGCTTCACGTACTCAAGCGGTTTTATACCGAGGGCATTGCAGTTGGTGTTTTCGAAGATTTGGACACGGATATTCTTGTACTTAGCGATGAACTTTTTTTTGACGCCCTTACCAATCCTGAATTTCTAACCAAAAAAGGCATCAATCTTAAAGATGCTTTCGAAAGTTATTTCAAGATGCGCTTTTATGGAATTCTAGCACGTCAACCTGCAAAATAGACTATCTGTTACTACGGATTTAGCCGAATAATTTTCCAATGGTTTGTCTGCTTCAAATAGACCAATCTATCGTGCAATCTGTTTGGTCTTCCTTGCCAAAACTCAACCCGATCTGGCACTACAACATAACCTCCCCAATGGTTAGGACGTGGTATTTCAACACCTTCAAATCGTTGTAGAATGGCACTTTTTCGTAACTCGAGTTCCTCGCGGCTACCCACAGATTGACTTTGCTCGCTCATCCACGCACTTACTTGACTTTCGCGCGGACGACTGGCCCAATAGGCATCACTTTTATCCTCCGTAATCTTACTAACACCACCTTCTATCCTCACTTGACGTTCCAATTCTGACCAATGAAAATTGATGGCAGCAAATGGATTCTGGGCTATGTCTTTTGCCTTGTGGCTATCGTAATTGGTATAAAACACAAAACCATCTTCGGCAACATCACGGAGATAAACAATGCGCGATGATGGCCATAAATCGTTGCCAACAGTAGAAACACACATGGCATAAGGATCCAAGATTTGGCTATTCACGGCCTCTTCCATCCATTGTGCAAATTGGTTAAAAGGATCGCTAAGCAAACCCGATTCGTCCAATGGTCTATTGGCGAAATCTCTTCGAATACTGTTGATGTAATTACGTACTTCTTCCAAGCTCATTTCACATTCCTCTGATGCTCAAAGATAGACAAGCCGAAACTCCTAAAAACAAAAAAGGCCGATTCTCTTTCGAAAATCGGCCCTCATCGCGTCAACCAAAAAGTTATTCTACTGTAACCGATTTCGTTACAACCATTTGGTTAATGAAATGGAATTTTTTACCACTTTTCATAGCTGAATCAATATTGTACGGAGCAACTTGAATAATGCTCGGACCTGCTTGCAATGCACTTAGCTCGGCAGCGGTAAATGTGCGTGAATTCATTGGGCCAGTAACTCCAAAAGATTCACCGCCTACAACCCACTGAATAGAATCGGGATTGGAAATACCTCCATTCAAAGTGACGGTATATCCATCAGCACGTATAACCGTTTCATCGCTTGTTATAGCCCCAACATTTGGAAATCCACAATCCACTGTATGCGAAAATGCAGGGATTTCACCTTCGCCAGAAACATCCCAGTTAACATTTCCTAAGAATTCAAGACCAGTAGCACTTGTAGTGCTCTAGGTGCTATATGTTCCATCTAGAAATCTGGAAAGCAAGGTATCTTCGCTAGTTACTGTGCCAGCATCAAGGCGAGTAGTAAAATCAACCCCGTCAAAAAACACTGCAACACCTACTCCAAAAATCACTTCTTTATGAGGAATACCAAATCCAACTTCGATAACTGTGACTGTTTTCGTTGCCACAAGCGCTAAGCGACCAATTCTAAAAATGTTTTACTTGATGTTCATTTGTTATAGGTTTTTGTTGGTTGATGAGGCAAAGTTGAACGTTCTATTTCAAGTTATGCTAAATTAATAAACGTAATTCCATCATGTTAGAAATCATTCGGCTTTAAACCGACTAAAAATCCAAGGCCCTTCTTGATGCACAATAGCGCCAAGTTCATTTTGAAATTTACAGGTAGTTGCGTTGTCCAAGCGGTAGTTTATTTCGTAGGTATATCCGTTATAGTTTCGAGTTTCGAACAACTGCGTGGCCAAATCGCGCGCGTTGGTTTCGGAAATTTCATCTAATCCCACTCCATAAATCTCCTCGATTTTTATATACCACGGAAGCATAAACTCGGGCTCGTGGATTATGGCATGAAAATGAATAGGCATAGACCGCTGGGCTTGGCAAGAAAAACTACTGTTCTCTGGCGACACTAGAACTATAGCAGTTTTCTCCGTGTTTACTGAAATCCATTGGTGCATACGCTCCAAATCGGTCAGTCTGCGGTTCCCTATCATGTATTGGCCATCAAAGCGGGCAGGAAGCCATGCAGAATTAACCATTATCACCAACAAAACCAACGCGATGGCGGCACTTACCCATGGCATTCTGCTCGCAATTCGCTCAGAAGGCACGAGGCTTTGCATTACCAAACTTGCCAACCCAGCTACCATAATTGCGCAAAACGCCACAATCCAAATGGTGGTTTTGAACCACTGTATTTTCCCAAGAAAAGAGAGGTGCAGCACTTCTAATCCAACGGTATACACAAGCATTCCTAAAAATGCCACGGCAACAAACGACAGGCAAAAATTGCGGTGTGATGGTTTAACAATCCAAAATGAGACCATTCCAGCAATTCCAATTCCAATGAACTTGATGTAATGATTTACTGGGAAAAGTGACGGCAAATAGTGATGATAATTCCGAAAACGATAAAGGATTTCGTAATACAACTCGGCATCATAAGGCGCTGCGGTTCCAAACTGTTGCCCAAACGTTGGAATAAGAACAAACAATGCAAGTGCCAAATATCCAAGCCAACACGTTATCAGCGACAACCAACGCTTTTCAAGGGCGATAACCGGAATTACCAATGTGAGCACTAACATAAGTTGAAGCCCTACCAAAACTTGGAAAAACGAGGCCGCACCTAATAATACTCCAGCAATTGCCCATCTGCGATACAGCACTAGAAGCAAAGCCAAACTGGCCAATGCTTTGGCAAGCGTGCTTGAAATGAGCATATTATAAGTAATGCAATTGCCCCCAACTGTAAATCCGTAAAACACAAACAAAACAAATACTGGAGAAAGCCATGCTGCCCAACGCTGTTTGAAAAATACCCACGCTATTTGATAAAACGCAAAGGCCGAAACGGTAATTGACAGCAAAGTGAATAGAAACACGCCCCACTCTATCCCGATAGTTTGAGCAATCGCCACCACCAATTGTTCGTAGAAATGGCGAACCGTGAATTGGGTTTGCGATGTTGGAACGAAGTAATCGTTGGTGTAGAGTTCTGGGTCTAGTGCCTGATAAACTTGCGGCAGATGTTCCGACTGATCGCCCACATTAAAGGAGTAGCCGCGAATGAATAGAAACACCACAGCTATTGCAAAAGCATAAAGCCAAGCAGAATAGTTTCCTTTGATATTTCCCTGCATCATATGGGCCAAAATTAGTGTTTCGTATTTCGCAACATTGGTATGGTAAGAATAGGCAACTTTGTAAGCGGTTCATTAAAACGCCACACGTGTCAGCCAAGCGCATCCTTTTAGTAGAAGACGAAGAGAGTTTGCAGGATATCATCAAGCTCAATCTCGAGCTTGATGGCTATGAGGTTGTTGCTGTGGGCAATGGCAGATTGGCCTTACAAGAGTTTGGCCAACGAAAATTCGACCTCGTGATTCTTGATGTAATGTTGCCCGAAGTGGATGGATTCACCATTTGCCAAACCATTCGCCTAGAAAATACACGGGTTCCCATCCTGTTTCTAACCGCTAAAAATGCTGTAGAAGATCGCGTTTTTGGGTTAAAAGTGGGTGGTGACGACTACTTAGTGAAGCCATTTAATTTGGAAGAGTTCCTACTTCGGGTGCAGGCTTTGCTGAAGCGCTCTAGCACCGAGCAGCGCGTTAACATCGATGTGTTTTCGTTTGGAAATTGCAGCATCAACTTCCGGTCGTTTATTATTATGGACCGAAAAGGGAAGGAACATCAATTGACCCAGCGCGAAATGGGATTGCTAAAACTGTTTGTGGAGCGGAGAAACGAAGTCCTTTCGCGCGATTTCATTTTAGAAAACGTGTGGGGTTACGATAGCTATCCCACCTCACGCACCATCGACAATTTCATTTTGGCCTTCCGCAAATACTTCGAAGAAAAGCCCAGCGAACCGCGCCATTTCATCTCCATTCGAAGTGTGGGCTACAAATTTGTAGCATAAAAAAAGGGAGGTCTGAACAATCAGACCTCCCTTTTTTTATCTATCCATTTCCCTCAATGACTCACCATCATTCGGCTGGTCAAGGTGGTTTTGCCATTGCCCAACGAGTAGGTATACACTCCAGAGCCAAGAGATGTTCCATCAAACAAAATGCGATTGCCGCCAGCACTTGCTTTCACCTCCATGCTCGCTACTTGCCTTCCAGCAAGGTCCCGCACTTCAAAGGTATAGTTGCCTGTTTTAGCACTTTCGAACACGATTGTTGTGCTTTGATTAAATGGATTTGGAATAGCACTTCCCAAACCAAAGCCGTGCAATTCGAGGTCGTCAGCAATGCCAACTCCCGGGCCAGTAACGGTCCAAGAACCTGTTCCAACCAATCCAAGCGCGTCTGTAACAGTAATGGAATACGTGCCTGGCGCTAGGTTGAAGCGGTCTTCGGTAGTTGGTCCATCTGCCCATAAGTAGCTATAAGGCGTTGTTCCACCAATTACACTCACGTCAATATAAACATTGGGTGAAATGCCACTTGTGGAGTTCTGCACCGTTCCGGTAACCGTTAGGCTGCTGGTAAGTTCAGGATAGCAATTGGCGAAGGTTATCAACTTTGGGTCTCCAAATGCTGCACAATTATCATTAACCAATGGGAATCCACTTGGCAATGGTGGAATGTAAAAATCGTAGGAAACTGTTGCTCCCGGATTTGCTGTTAGCGTAACCCCCGTAATCAAGTACACTTCATCTTCTGTAATTAACGTGCAGGTATCGGCATAGTTGATGGCAACAAAGTCGGGCACAACCATAGTCAAGGCGGTGGTGCCCGTGTTGGTAATTGTAACGCTCCACAATCCATTTGGATTTCCTGCAAAAAGGCTAGTAAGGTTAATGCAAGGCAAACCTCCCGCAAAATCAATCAATTGTTGATTGATAGGAAGACCAAATGCGATAGCATCGTTTGCATTTAACTGCGAGCCGTCAGGGAACGTGAATATCATAGGAAACAATTCCCAGCCATCATCTGCGGCACTCAACACAGGACAAATTTCTGCACGCGGACGGCAACCCACCAAAGTATCGTAGGTAAATGGAACAACATTCGGGTCTTCGATGGCAAAAGGAGTTACCCAAAAGTCACCGTTTAAAGTGCTATCTGCCAAGGTTGGACAGCTCCGAACAAAGGTTGTAGCAGCACCTAAGCTGCTAATGCCCAACACATGTCCTGCAGCATTTGCCGCATCCACTTCTTGCTGGTTCGTTACTGGCCCATCTGCCTCAGGCGTAATGGCCCATGCAATGGTAGAGAACGGGTTCAATGTAAACCCAGAAGCGCTAAGGTTTAGCGTGTCTCCGCAACATACCGTGTCTGTTTCAAACGCATCGGTGCTGCCGGGCAAGCACAACGAGAACGGAAGCGAAGTGGCAAAACAACCTCCATCGTTTGTAAATGTGGCGGCAAATGGGCCGCTAGAAGCCAAATTGCCGAGCGTATTTCCTGTTTCATTCGGAAGAATTACGCCATCCTCTGTCCATGTTACATCATAGTTTGACGAGTTGTTGGTAATCTCCAATTCTGCAGTAGCATTATTGTAGGTAATGACAGGAAGATTGGGGAAAGGCAACACCTGCACTAGGAATGAGTCTGTTTGCGATTGACAGAAATACGTAGTGTCGATGATGCGAAGGCTGTAATAATCGGTTTGATTTACCCAGATGGCGATAGAATCAGATTCAAACGTTTCGCTGCGCAGCCATTGGTATTGATATGGGCCAACAGGTCCTGAAACCAATATAGAATCTCCCGTACATACTGCTGGGCCGGGTGTAAAGGTGATTGCAGGTACTGCAGGTACTGGATAAACAGACACCGTATCTTGGGTTTGATACACCGTATCTACCACCAAAGCCACGGTTACAGTGCCAAAACCCTCCTGAGCATTATTCACAAAAGTGCTAAAGCTAAATGTGCCCGGAGCGGTAACGTTTTGCGAGATAATTCCAAGATTGTCATCGGCAGACGTGCCATCGTCATCAAAGAACTGGAGGGTAAACACGTTATTCTCCAACACCAAATTGAGATTGCTCCACGTAGCGTTCAGATTATTACTCACCACTGTCGAAGTGGAGTTTAGATTGCCATTTGAAAAAGTAAAATAGGGGTCTGGAGCACCTTGACATACACCAATGAACGAAATCTCTTCAATATCGCCACACCAGTTTGCGCCTGTGGCTGTGAAGGTGGCATCGGTAACTACATAATTGTAAACCGTTGTAGTAAGCGCAGTTATATAATCACCAGCAGCGGTATAGCTCTGCACTGGTGGGTTTTGTACCGTGCTAGTATTACCTCCACCAAAATCCCATGAATATTCTGTGGGTTGCAACGGCTCGAAATTGAATAGCGCGCTGTAGGTCACATCCATTTCACCGCAAGCCGATGGTGGGTTGTAGCTAAAACAGCAGTTGCCTCCTGGTGCAGGCTCTATCGTTAATGGAATGGTAAATCCGCTGGGCTGATTGATGATGCCGATGGGCGTATTCACGTTAGCAACAACGGATACCAACACGTTGTAGTTGCCGGGCACCAATGGAGTGCCGCATATTTTCACGCAGCCACGCTGGGTAAGTGGGTCGCTGGTTACGGTGTATGCACAACCAGGGTTGTTGCAAGTAAATGAAAGCCCTTGCGGCATTCCCGTAATTTGGGTCACAGTAATAGAATTGAGCGTAACCGACTGACCCGAGCCCGCATCTGTAAAATCGCGCGGCATAAAGAAGGTAAGGTTTTGGTCGTAGGGTTGGCCTTGGATGCCGTTTGGCAAAGCCGCAGGGCAAAGGGTTGGGGCTATTGGGTTGATGCCCACCCCGCATTGGGCGTCTATAACGCAGTCCGGACATTGCGCGTTGGTTGTGGTAATTCCGAGTAGCAACGTTAGCGCTGTAAATGCGCTCCAAACTGTAACTTTCATGTTCATTGGATGTGAATTAGTTGCACAAATCTAACTTTTCCTACCACGCAACGCATTTTTCTAAAATTATCGCATCGCATGCTAGCAGAATCTCAAACGTAACCTACCGCTGGCAGATGCCTGTGAAGGCGCAAAAGGCACAACGTTTTTCGTCTTCCGTTTGCGCAAAGGGAATTTCAGGGTCTAAAATTTCAGCAAAAAGTTCGGTGAGGCGCGCATGGGCATACTCCTTTAAATCCATGCCCAACAGGCGTTTTGCATCTTCTTCTACCACCAATTCCTTGGGCATGGCATTTTGCCGCACATAAAACAACATAGGCCGAACATTTTCCGCATCGCTTTCTGAGGCATACATCAAGCGATACATCAGCAATTGAAAAAAGTGGTCGTAGCCATCTTTAAGCAAGTCCTCAGGGTCGGCAATTTTTGTTTTGGTAGATGGCCCACCCGTTTTATAATCCACAATGCGCACGGTTCCGTCAGAAAGTTGGTCTACCCTATCGGCAATGCCTTTCAGACGGATGTCTGTTCCATCAACATTGATTGTTCCGGTTAGCGGGTCTTCTAACTTAAGTATGGTAATTACTTGACCACCTTTTATGGTTTCTATATCATGATGAATTACCCGTTCCACATAGGTAACCGCTACTTCATAGGCCAGCAAGTTTCTTCCCTCCAAAGGTTCGTCCAACGCCAACACGGCATGAAACTGCTTGTCCAATTCTGGCTTCACTAACGGCAACATGGCTTGCAGCCTCTCTTCCGTAAGCGGGATGTTTATATAAGGAAGATAGAGGTGATGCAGTGTATCGTGCACTGCTGTGCCAAAATTGGCGTGGTCAATGTGTTCGGCAAACTCCTTTTGCTCCTTAAATCCCGCCACATAGCTAAAGTAAAACCGCAACGCGCAATTGCGATAAGTATTCAGCGCGCTAGGCGAAAACCCCGTTGCTGCTTGGGCGAGCAGCTTTTGCAGCTCGGTGTCCTCCTTGGTTATGGTGATGGTAGGCCGAAACTTGGTCACCTTCACTTGCTGGTCCACCTGAAATTCGCTCAGCGTTACGTTTGGCCCTTTTTCCAATTGCAGCTGACGCACATAGCGGCTCATTTCGCCTTTGCCCATGGCATCGGTGTCTTGGTCGTAGATGAGCGTCACTTTTTGGGCGCGTTGCATCAATCTATAAAAGTGGTAGGCCGTCACCGCATCGCGCTCATTTTGCCGTGCTAGGCCGTATGCTCCGCGAATGTCGTGGGTCAGGTACGAGTTGGCAGTAGCCGTAGATGGCAGGTTTCCTTCGTTCACCCCGAGCATAATCACCTCATCAAAATCCAGATTTCGGGTTTCGAGCATACCCATAATTTGAAGCCCACTAAGGGGTTCTCCTTTGAAATCGAGTTGCACCCCGCGCACCAATTGCCGCCAAAACACATGCAGGGTTTTTAGGTCACTGATGGCGCCAAACTCCATGAGCAAATCGCTTAGGCGGGTCACTATTTTTTCAAACTGATAGAGAAATTCCATCTCCAACTTCAGCGCTGGGTTAGTGCTTTGCGCTGTGCGCACCTCCGCGCAAAACAGCCCCAAGCCCTGCAAAAAGGGCACAGGCGCGGCATCCATCTGCTGAAAAACAAGGATTTCCACCGCACTCGTGGCTTCAATGGCACTGACAGGTAGGCTCACCTTACGCGATTTGAGCAATTGCGTCAGCTTCTGCTGAGGTTCGTGGCCCGTGATGGCGGCAAAAAACGTGTCTTGATACAATTCGGCCAAGTCGCGTTGGTAAAACTTGCCCCCATGCGCCACCGTGTTTTCCCACAAGTCAAACAGCTTTTGAATGCACACTGCGCTTTGCGAAAATTGCAAGCCATAGCCCATCGTAATGTTTACGCCCCGAAGCTGGGTGGGCAGGGCGTGCAGCAAGGGAATCAGCAATTGCTCATCGGTGAGCACTATGGCGGTACGGGTTAAATCTGCTTCTGGGTTGTCCGTCAATTTTCGGGCTAGGATGGAGGCCGCCACTTTGGCCTGCGTCACTTTGCGTTGCACCGCAATAACCGAAATTTGTTTCTGGGCTTCGCTTATGAGCGAATGCTGCCACTCCCACGCCTTGTTCAGTTTCAGCGCACCATCGCCCCGCAAATATTTGCGCATGTAGTACCCCGCTTCGTGCATCGGGTCGGCCACATAGTGGGTATCCATATCCCAAAATATACTGCCCCTAGTGCTCAATTGCCATGCCTGCATAATGCGCTCTTCGCTAGCCGTGAGGGCGTTGAAACCCGCAAACACCACCTGCTTGTAGGGCTGGCTGACAAGGTCGCGGTCTATGTTTTCGGCCACGGTGCGAAACGCCATGCCTTGGTAGGCCTCTTTGCGCTGCAATAAATCGGCACGCAATGCGGTGTAAAACACCCCAAACTGCTGCACAAAAGCCAAGTGTCGTTTCTGAAAATCTGTGGGCGGGCTGCCATCGGGGTTCCACCGCGTAATGCGCTCCACGCTATAGAGCTCGTGAAACACCGCTTGGGCGTCCAACAGGTTCAGGTCTATTTCGTTGATGTCGGCCAAATACGTGCCTGCCCACGCGGCAAACTGCGCAATGGGTTGCGGATGGGGCGCATGGCGCTCATACACCTGATAGAACCGAAAGAGCAACGTGGTTTTGTCTATGGCCGTAAGCCCCGACCGCTCCATCACAAAATCTTCGATGCTTTGCACCGCTGGCGCCCAAATGGCTTGGGTAGAACTATCGGCCAGCGCCTTGCGAAAAAACACCCCTGCCCTGCGACTGGGCATCACCACGCAAATAGTACTCAAATCGTTGCCATGGGCTTGCAGCAAGCGGTTGGCCAATTGATGGAGGAAGCTGGACATGCGGGCAAGATAGGAATTCGGTTGATGTTTGTCGATGAGGGCTAAAGGTCAGATATCATATGTCAGTATTCAGATGACGTTGAGGATGGATAATGTGCTTTTCAATTCAAAGAGGGCAAACAGATTCGTATCTTATCTATCTGTCCAAATTAAAGTTGCAAGTCCAATTTCGGGGTGCAAACCGCAGAAGTGCAGGGCGCAAGTGGAAGCCGTTTCGATAAATAAGAGATTATTGCCGACTAAAGCTGAATATTTTTCGATAAATTAAATAAATCGCATCACTTCCGTCAATAAATCATTAGGTTTGAAACCATGAACGAAAAATTTCGCGCATCGGATGTTGGCATATTCGCAGTGCTTTCGATAATAGTATTTCTGATGGCGGAGTTAACCGTGCGCGAATTGATGCCCCCCATAGATTTGCTAGCATTAACGGGGATCAACATGAGCCAAGGCCCCATAGATCAATGGGCAGATGAGGATGCCTTTTGTGCCTACCAGCCCAAGCCAGGCATATTTTCTGAAGCTAAAACAGTGAACGAGCATGGTCATTTCAGCACGCCCCCAATTGGCTTCGAAAAACCCGACAGCACTATGCGCATTGTTTTTTTGGGAGGGTCGAGCACCGCGGGCACAGGTTTTAATGTGCCCGATAGTATCACTTGGCCGTGGCAAACTGTTGCGCAACTGCGGGCTTTAGGCCATCGCATCGATTTTATAAACGGTGCTGCGGGTGGCTACACTACCTTCGAATCGTACGGAAGGCTTTGGAGTAGGCTTCGGTTTTTTAGCCCCGACATTGTGGTTGTGGTGCATGGCTGGAACGATAGCTATTACATAAATCGGCTTGACGAATGGCCCACCCTTTGGCGCTCCAACAAAAATGGTGGCACCGGATTTCACTACAAAGAATATATGGAACACTTCGCCCCCATGGCACTTGATAAAGGGGTGGCGTGGTCGCAATTGCTATCTCGATTGCGCTTGGCCTTGTATGCTGCTCCTGGCCGAGGGGTGGTGATAGTGGAAGAAGAACGAAACCAACCCATTGAAACCACTTTTGACCGAGATGTGCTTCACATTTATGCCGACAATATGCGGCTTATAAAGGATTTTTGCCAAAGCAACGGCATGGAGATGTTTGTAATGAAACAGCCTACCATGCTCGTACGTAGCAAGATAGATAGCAGCAATTTTCATTGGAGCGGGCACTCGCTTAGTGCCAAATGTGTGATGGATGTACTGGATGCATTTCATGCCATTACCGATACCATTGTGCCTTCAAGCCATATAATAGATCTGCGTGGCCTATCGGGCAATGCTGAAATGCTTGCAGACCAAGTACATCCATCTCTCAAAGGATGTTCTACAATTGCCAATGTGGTAAGTGCTCATTTGCATGCCCATTGGCCCCAAAAGGCTCCCAAACCAAACCGCACACGCGATGAGTAAACCAACAAAATCGCGCAAACGCTTTAGCGTGTGGACTATAATGGCCATCGCTATTCCCATTCTAGTTGCGCTTGCAGTACTTATCATTGTGCTGATTGACAGAGGAGGCCAAGTGGGTACCACCTTTCAATATCAACTCTATTAGCTCATTGTTGCATGCCTTTCTTGGTAAAAAACATACTTCGCGGCAGTGTGGCAGCCCTGTTTTTGGCCACCTTCGCGGGTTGCTCCAATACCCATAATGGCTTTACCCTTTCGGGCCGCTTTGCCGATAGGGCCAGCCAAAAAGTGACCTTACTCTACTGCACGTTTCACGCTACCGACACCATAGGCATGGCTACCCTTAGCACAGATGGCAGCTTTAGTTTTGAAGGAAATTTGGCGGAACCTTCCATCTGTGTACTGCGCATTGGCACAGACGACCTTCTTTTTCTGCTCGATAATGTGGAGATGACGCTGCAATCGGACACTTTTACCAACCATAGCACCTTGCAAATTGATGGCTACCAAAGAGCCGAACATTTCAACAAAGCAGTGCTATTAGACAAAAATCGTATTAAACTATATAACTCTACCGAAAAAGAGCTGCAGCAACGCATAACCAAAGGAGATACAACCATGACCGTAGCTGCAATGCACCGGCAACTTGCAGCGCTCGACCAACTGTTTCGCGCCAATCTGAAGCAATATGTAACCACCACCACGGACCCCATTATTGGTCTGTATTTACTGCATTTGCTAAGCGCCCAGCAAGACTTTGCATATATGAACACGCAATATTATCGCCTGCGCACCGCAGATTCTACCTCAATCTATATGCTCCAATTTGGCAAGCGGATGCAGCGAGCGCAAGGCATTCTCACCACATTTGCCCCAAATGAGCTTGGTCATTAAAGGCTAGTTGCTGTTTTTGATGCAGCGCACGCTGTGGCCATCTATCTTTTCATTATACAGCCTACCCACTTTGCTGTGCGAATGGCCCACATAGCGAAACCACGCCATAGCCGAATCGGCCTGAGTGGCTGTCCACCACGTGGCATTATGCCCCACCATACCATATTGGCCAAGGCGATAGCGTGGTCCACCAGGCATGGCCGAAAAACCGCTTTCATCCGTTGCTCCCTCGTTGAAATAATCCCAATGATGGGTTACAGATTTTAGCTTCCCACCTATACCATCACCCCGCAAATAGGCGAAATCAAGTTCAGTGGTATCCATGCCCAACTGCCGCTCCATCTGTTTCCAATCATCATCAGTTGGCAAATGCCATCCCTCAGGGCAGGCTTCTAGGGCAACATACCACGGATACAACCGACCAAAAAGTTCGCAATGCAATTCTTTTTCTTCAAAACACCAACTGTGGGGCAACTCAGTACGCAAATTTTCGGCCATCCAAGTTTGTCCACCTATTTGAACTGTACTATGCAAATTGCCTTGCATATCGGTCACCGTGCCTTTGGTGCCCTTGGGCCAAAAATGGGCCTCAGCCTTAGAAGTGTTTCCGCAGACATCCGTGTATACCACTTCCATTTGGCGCTCGCCCTTCAGCCTAATCGTATCAAACGGTTTGGAAATCTCGTGCACCTGCCCGTTAGACCATTTCACAACAAAAGGCCCGCAATCTGACCCTTGTTGCCGAACCATAGCCATGCTATCGCCCAATGCCACAAGCTGTATTCCTCCCATCACACACTCCACGCATACATTTGTATCGTCCTTGCCCTGCCCTTCGCAGCCGCACAGTAATATGCTAATTGCAGCACACCAAACCATTTTTAAACCCAAATTTCTCAATCGAATTTGTTTTAGAAATTGACACAATGGTTTAGCCCTCAGGAGGACAATAGGTTGAACATAGCTTGGAAATGCAAAAATGGAGTATTCTCTCATCCAAACACCACTTCCGTATCCATCTTCAAAATCCCGGCACAATGTATGCATTCGAACGTCTTCTCCTATCTTCGAAACATTATAGGTAATTCGCAATTCGTAATTCTATTGTTCACCTTTTGTTAATAAATCCAGCGGAAATCCCACTATTTACTAGGCATTCGCATGCACATTGAGTATCTTCGCGATTCAATTGAAAAAACATACATAATGTCCGATTTAGAAGAGAAAAAAGTACCCGCTGCGCGCGAATATTCAGCAGATAGCATCCAAGCCCTCGAGGGAATGGAGCATGTGCGCATGCGGCCTTCCATGTACATTGGCGATGTTGGGGCAAGAGGTCTACATCACTTGGTATATGAGGTGGTCGACAACTCGATTGACGAAGCCATGGGTGGCCATTGCGACACCATCAATGTAGAAATTACAGCCACAAACGGCATCCGCGTTCGCGATAATGGGCGCGGCATACCAGTAGATATGCACAAGAAAGAAGGCGTTTCGGCCCTTCAGGTAGTAATGACCAAGATTGGTGCAGGCGGCAAGTTCGACAAAGACTCCTACAAGGTTTCGGGCGGATTGCACGGTGTGGGTGTGTCGTGTGTTAACGCACTATCCATTCACCTCAAAGCCATGGTGCATCGCGAAGGCGTGCAATGGGAGCAAGAATACTCCAAAGGCAAAGCCCTCTATCCCGTTCGCGAAGTAGGCACCACCGATTTTAGAGGCACAGTAGTAGAATTTCAACCAGACGAATCCATTTTCGATGCGGTAGAATACAGCTACGAAACCCTTTCTACCCGCATGCGCGAGCTGTCGTTCCTCAACAAAGGATTGACCATTACCCTTACCGACAAACGGTTTCCAAATGCCGAAGGCGAATTCGAGACCGAAACATTCCACTCTGTAGATGGCTTGCGCGAATTTGTGCAGTTCTTAGACAGTAGCCGCGAGCGCCTCATTGGTGACGTAATCAGCATAGAAGGCGAAAAAGGCGGAATTCCGGTGGAAGTAGCGATGGTTTACAACTCTTCGTTCACCGAAAACATTCATTCCTACGTAAACAACATCAATACCCACGAGGGCGGCACCCACCTTTCTGGTTTCCGCAGAGGACTGACAACCACCTTGAAGAAATATGCCGACCAATCGGGCATGTTAGACAAGTTGAAATTCGAGATTTCGGGAGATGACTTCCGCGAAGGACTAACAGCCGTAGTATCGGTTAAAGTAGCCGAACCCCAGTTTCAAGGCCAAACCAAAACCAAGTTGGGCAATGGCGAAGTTACCGCAGCAGTAAGCCAAGCGGTGAGCGATATGCTCGAGTTCTATTTGGAAGAACACCCTGCCGATGCGCGCATCATCGTTCAAAAAGTAATACTTGCCGCCACTGCCCGCCACGCAGCCCGCAAAGCCCGCGAAATGGTGCAGCGTAAAAACGTGCTCACAGGCAGTGGTCTTCCTGGCAAGCTCTCCGATTGCTCGGACAAAGATCCTGCTAACTGCGAGCTATTCCTTGTCGAAGGAGACTCGGCAGGTGGAACAGCCAAGCAAGGCCGCGATCGCTTTTTCCAAGCAATTCTTCCGCTTCGTGGTAAAATTCTAAACGTAGAGAAAGCCATGCAACACAAGGCGTTCGAAAACGAGGAGATTAAAAACATGTACACCGCCCTAGGTGTAACCATCGGCACCGAAGAAGACCAGCGGGCTCTCAACCTCGACAAACTGCGCTACCACAAGGTAATTATCATGTGTGATGCTGACGTGGACGGTAGCCACATCGCCACGCTAATCCTCACCTTCTATTTCCGATACATGCGCGAATTGGTAGAAGGCGGATACCTCTACCTTGCTGCTCCACCACTCTATTTGGTAAAGAAAGGCGCCAAGCAACGCTATTGCTGGACCGATGCCGAGCGCATTGCGGCAGTAGACGAACTGAAAGGCGATGGCAAAGAAAGTTCCGTAGGCATACAGCGCTATAAAGGTTTGGGAGAAATGAATGCCGAACAACTTTGGGATACAACTATGGATCCTAAAACCCGCACTCTGCGCCAAGTAACTATAGACAACGCTGCTGAGGCTGACCGAATCTTCTCCATGCTAATGGGAGATGATGTACCACCACGCAGAGAGTTCATCGAAAAGAACGCCAAATACGCCAAGATAGACGCGTAGTTACTTCATCCCAGATTACCAAAAAGCCGCTTCATAATACTGATGCGGTTTTTTTGTTGTCAGCTTGGGTCGCTCTATACTTCCCACCAATGAGAAGCTATTGGAATTATTCTGCTCCGCTAGATAATACAAACAAAAAAGGCTGAGGAAATCCCCAGCCTTTTCTTTAACATAGAACGTAAAATCTATTTCCGTTTTAGTTCTTCCACAGTAGCCTCTAATCCTTTTATGCGGGCTTCCTGTTCCTTTATGGCTTCCACAAGCACTGGAATCAAAGAAACATAATCCACAACATTGTAGGTCTCTTTTCCAAATGCGCTTGCATCTCCAGATTTCCCAGCCACTTCATTCGTGCTTTTTCTCAATTTTTCAGCAACAGCTTCTGGGAAAATTGATTTCACCTCTTGAGCTACGAAGCCAATGTACGTCTTGTCATTTTTATTCATTCCTGCAGCATCACTATACTGATAGGTATAACCATTAAGCTGAAGCAATTTTGACAATGCACTATTTAGCGGCAATACATTCTTTTTTACACGGCTGTCCGAAAGATTATACAGACCATCTTCATAGCCCAAGCCACCAGTAAAATAACCTCCATAACCTAGCCAAGCTCCAGTTGTTGGCACCTGACCCAAAACACCAGTAGCATCCGAGCTATTACTGGTCCCGTAAACACCAAGCCCCGCACCAGTTGCGGAGAGATGAACACCATACACACCCAAACCTGTGGCATTTGTTGTAGCTCCACCTAATGCATTAAATGTTCCCGTCACACTTCCAAGAAGAGCCGAGCCAGTAGCATCTCCGTTCTCAAAGGCCCCAAGATAGTCGTTGGCGAAATTGGAGGTCACATGCAAACGGTATGCAGGCGTGTTTGTGAAGATGCCTACGTTAGTTCCGTTATCAAAAACCTGACTGCAAACTGCTGATGAACCAGCTGATTTCAATAGTAGATTCACTGTTCCACAACCCACTGGGCCTGTCGCACCAGTTGGACCTGCAGGGCCAACAGCACCAGGAGTACCATTTGCGCCATTCGTACCGTTAGTTCCTGTCGGACCCGTTGGTCCAATAGCCCCTGCAGCACCAGCTGGACCTGCCACACCTGCGGGGCCAGTTGCACCCGCTGCACCTGCTGGACCCGCGGGACCTACAGCACCATCAACTCCGTCAATTCCATTAATACCATCAGCTCCAGTTGGCCCAGTTGGCCCTACTGGACCTCCTGCAGGACCCGTTGGGCCTGTAGCACCATCAATTCCATTTAATCCATCAGCTCCAGCAGGGCCAGGTAATCCATTTGCTCCATTTGGACCTGTAGGGCCAGCAGCACCAGCAGGGCCAGCAGGTCCGGCAGGACCAGCTACTCCCGCAGCACCGGTTGGACCAGCAGGACCATTAGCTCCAGCAGGACCATTAGCTCCAGCAGGGCCAGTTGGGCCAGTTGTTCCACCACCTCCAAATCCACTTGCAGGATAGCATACCCACAATGCACCATCCCAATAGCAGAACTCACTAAGGTCAGTATCATACACCAACAAACCTTGCGCTGTTGCTAACGGATTCATCAAAGTACGCTGCAACGTGTTCAAACGTGGCGCCAAGAAACCCTTAGATGATGAAGAAACATCCAAAATTGCGTTTGGATGCGGAGTTGAAGTACCAATACCGACATTGTCCGTTTGTGCACTTGCGAAAAATGAACCAGTAGCAAGAAGGACAGTTAAAGCGGCTGTACTTGCTGATTGTGAATTAAAGGTCATGTGAATCGGGTTGTTAAGGGGTCGAAGATAATAGAATGAATTGAATTTGAGCAAATTCTAAAAAATCCAATTAAAAAGTGAATAAAAGCTCTATCTCACCAAAGTAACGTGGCCAGTATATTCATGAAGTCCACCTTTTAGGTCAGTAATTTCAATCCGATAAACAAATACACCCGAGTCAACTTGCGCTCCTTTGTATGATCCATCCCAAGGGCTATCTATATCAGCTGTGTAGTAAATGAGCTCGCCCCAACGGGTATAAATGGAAAGCTGCAAAGTAGACCAATCTACTCCTTCTCCGTAAGGTATAAAGCCTTCGTTGTCGCGGTCGTTGTTTGGCGTAAATGCATTGGGAATGTAGAACGTAAAGTCAGGTTCTATAACCAATTCGCGGGTGGTTACATCGGTGCAGCCGTTGATGGTGGTTACTGTTAAAGTTATCACAAAAGTCCCTGTATCGCTGTACTGATGCCGTGGATTTGATTGTGCCCCAGTTGCTCCATCGCCAAAATTCCAAGCCCAAGTGGCAATATCAGCAAACGAACCATCGGTGAATTTCACATTGGCATTAAGTAGTGTGGTTAAACTTGGGTCCAAATCAAATATGGCGCTAGGTAATGGATACACCTCAATAAACGCAACCATGGTGGTGTCGCTAGTACAGCCTTGTGCCGTCCAAGCGGTTAGGCTAATATCATAGACTCCTGACCCTGAAAACTCATGGAATGGATTGGCCACAGTAGCGGTGTTGGCATTCGAATTTGCATCTCCAAAGTTCCAACTCCATTGCGTTGACGCAGGTTGAGTTAGGTCGGTAAATTGCACGGTATGCACATCGCATCCATCTTGGTCATCTGCGCTAAAATCAACTAATGGAAGTGGTAGAATTGTAACCGTGCTACTGGCAAAGGCGGCAGGTGTGGTGCATCCATCAGTAACCATGAAATTAAACGTGGTGGTTACCGCAGGTTGGGTATCCAATGGAAGTGCTATTGGATTGACCATGTCGGGAAGAAGGAAAATGGAGTAATTACCATCTCCACCTCCGGCAATAAGGTCGATTGTTGCAAAATCGTAGGGGCAAATAGATGTATCGGGACCTGCCAATGGGCGAGTTACATCAAGCGTTAATGGTTGTCTTACGGTGATAATAATGTCCTTTGGAGCCGATGGACATCCATTGCTGTCTTCTGATGTGAAGGTGTAGGTGGTGGTAACTAATGGCGAAACCACTGGGTTTTGGTTTGTGACCACAAGGGTTGGGTCTGCAGGAACACTTGTCCACGAGAAATTACCGTAGTTCGGGGTGCCTCCGCTTATAGCTGCATCGAGTGTGGCAGATTGCCCAATACAAACAGTAGCTAAATCGGTACTCAGTTGTGCATTAACCAGCGTTGGGCTTCCAACAGTAATCGTAGCTATTTCAACACAATCATTATTCTCCGTTATCTCCACTTCATACACACCAGCGCAAAGCCCTGCAGCTGCGTCTATATTGCTCAAATTTGGTGTCCATACATAAGTATATGGACCCACGCCATTAGCCGTTACAGAGGCTGTTCCATCGCAGGTACCAAAGCATGTTACATCTGTAAATGCGGTGGTAAATGTGAATGCCGATGGCATAGTAATCATAAACGTAGAGTCGAGGCTACATCCAGTTGCATCGGTAACCGTAACTGTAACTGGCCCTGCTGGCAAATTTGATTCTACAGGGTTCGTGCCTCCCGAAGTCCACAAGTAATCATAAGGTGCACTGCCACCTTGAGGTGCTACCACAATTTGTCCATCGCTTATACCGCAGGTAGCTCCTGTAACTACAGCTGGAATGCTCAGTTGCGAGAAGGTAATATCTACTGTGTTTGTGGCCGTGCATCCAGCTCCGTTATTCTCCGTCCATGTAAAGGTATAAACTCCATCTGCTGGCACGGTAACCGTAGCATTGGCGGTAGTGGTATTTGGAGTGAAGGTGGTGCCAATAGGACCTCCAGACCACGTTCCTATGCCGTAGCTTGGCGTGGGTTGAAGTACAAAAGATAGGGCACAACTTGTGGCATCAACGCCCTCATCAGCAATTGGAAGTGCTACAAACGGACCGCCTGAAATTTGATGCGTACAGCCTGATGCATCTGTAACATCGAAGGAATACATATCGCCATTTGCCAATCCGTCAATCACGATTGAACCATTATTTGGAACGGTTGTATTGACAAACGATGCGTTTGCAGGCAACAGATTCGAGCCTGTGAAAACGCTTCCATTATTGGCAGGCATTCCACCCACCAAATCAACCGTAACTGTGTTGGCCTGACAATCGGGAGTAACAGTAGAAGTGATGGGTTGCAAATAGGTGACGGGAGTTACTGTTCCAATATCCCAACAGTTGGAATTCACAATATAATTGGGAGTTATAGGGTCGAAGTGGTATAGCGTAATCGGTGCCAGAAATATCTGCCCGTTGGTAAACGTTCCTGGAGGAACTTGCGCCACAAGTGAGTTTGGGTCGTTAATATCTCCCACGTTTTCCTCAATTGGAATTACTCCAACAAAACATGGGTCGCTTCCTGGGAATACTCCTGGTGTTGGGGGACAGTTGAACACCAAGTACACCAATGCGGGTTGGTAGGCAAATCCACCTATTGGCCCTTCATCGTCTGGAAAAACAAAATTGTTGTTTGTAACTACGGTCAATACATCGTTCTCGCAAAGCAATGGAGCTGTTGAATTGACTCCATTAACTGCTGCGGTTGTAGAACCAGCCTCTGCAGCACATCCACACAACATCGATTGGGTTTGAGAGCAGCCTGCAAAATCTGAGAAATAGAACGTGATAATATATGTGGCTGCTGCTGGGTCGAGGCCCGTTACAGTCCACGCTTCAGGACTTACAAATGGCGGTAGAATGGTGGTTTGAACCGTATTCGTTCCATCGTCTATACTTACCACCAGCGTTCCAGTAGTTGGTGGATTTAAAAACTCAATGGTACCCGTTACCTCTCCAGATCCTATTACACATCCTGAACTAAAAAAAGTGATGGTTGGCGGGGCGCTAACGGTTGCAGTTTCCGTACACACCACATCGGCACTAAACACGGCCACAAAATCGCAGTCGTTACCATCTTGGGGTAACCCAGTAAATGAAAAATTCTGACTCGTTCCAAATGGTGGACTAAATATCTGTTGCTGACCAAAACAATTGGTGACCGTGAGCGTCCCTGTGACCGGTGCACTGGAATAGGTAATTGTTCCGTCTACATCATACTGCAGAAATCCTTGGGCCGATGTGTAGCAATTGGATATAGCTGCCGTCATGGAACTGATGGTACATTGTGCCCAACCCTGATTTGTACCAACAACCGCCCAGAAAATTATGCCTAAAAAAAAGAGATTCAATCTCATTTTTTTGTAGAATCAAATTGAGTTTGTAAAGTCAAATTAGGCGATAACACATTCTGCGCTCCTGCCGAAAAAATCCCAGAGGACATGAAAATTAGTAGTAATCTATACTTCATGCTCTACAGTTTTGCGTTATCTATCGCACCAAATTGACATTGCCATAATAGGTATGGCTGTCATAGTTGGCGTCTACTATGGTAATGGTGTAAACGTAAACTGCAGACTCAACTTGCGCTCCTTGGTAGCTTCCGTCCCAAGGATTGTCGATACTGGCAGTAAAGAATATTTGCTCGCCCCAACGATCGTATATAACCATCGATAAGGTTTCCCATAGAACACCTTCGCCATAAGGACGGAAGAAATCGTTCTTTCCATCCTCGTTCGGGGTAAATGTGTTGGGAATATAAAACATGAAATCGGGCTCAACCTCCACCGACTGCCTTACAAAGTCAGAGCAATTATCATCCGTGGTAACGATAAGCGTTATAACAAATGTGCCAGTGTCAGTATAGTTATGCACTGGATTCATCACATTATCTTGCGCGCCATCACCAAATGTCCAATCCCAAGAATTGACCATTCCAGAGGATAAATCTGTGAAATGAAAAGTCGCATCAAGCAAATTTGTAATTGTGGGATCAACCGAGAAATTAGCTTGTGGAAGTTGAAACACCTCTACAAACTGAGGGAAAATTGTATCGCCCATACAACCTGCTGCGGTTATTACCTGTAATGCAATATCATACACACCGGGTCCTGAAAATGTATGGTTAGCAATAGATTGAGTAGCAGAATTGGCTCCTGAATTAGCATCGCCAAAATCCCACAACCATTGCTGCGCTGCAGGAATACTCATATCAGTAAACACTGCGCTGTGCTCATCGCAACCAAATGGGTCATCTACAGAAAACTGGACAACTGGAAGCGGATTAACCGTGATGGTGCTTGTAGCTGTGGCTGGTGGAGTAGTGCACCCGTCAATCACTACAAAATCATAAACCGTGGTAACAAGAGGCTGAACAGTAAGCGGTAAAGCTAATGGCGTTGGATTTGGAGATTGCAAGAAGGTGTAATTTCCATCACCGCCTGTAGCAACAAGATTCAATATTGCCAAATCACCATAGCAAATGCTAGTGTCTGGCCCAGCCAACGGACGAATCACATCCAAAGTTAACGGAGCGCGCAGGGCAACCGTAGTATTCGATGCAGCAGAAATACAACCATTTGAATTCGTTGCTACCACAGAATAGGTAGTATTTGTGGAAACGGGCATAACAGTAGGATTTTGATTCGAGGCCACAAGCGATGCATCCGCAGGCACCGCATTCCATTGATAGCCTGCAATTGGTGTTGTTCCTCCATTGGCAGAAGCGCTCAATTGTGCTGTTCCGCCTATGCAGATTAGTGATAAATCGACAGATGCTGCAACAGTAAGTTGCGTTGGTTCGCTAATAGTAACCGCAGTGGTTGCTACACATCCCAAATCATCCGTTACCGTAACGTCATAGTCTCCTGCGCAAAGAGCGGACGCTATGGCAGTGTTTTGAGGCGGAACTGTATTCCATGAATACGCTAAAGGGGCAACAGCAATGTTGTCCACATTTACACTTGCGGTTCCATCACAGGAATTAAAACATAGGGCGTTAGAAAAAACATTAATCCCGGCTGTAAAGCTTGGTGTTGAAGTGACTAATACTGAAGCAACCACTGAACAACCATTATCATCGGTTACTGTCACATCATAACTACCCGGCAATAGCCCTATTGCAGCTGCACTATTCTGAATCGGTGTTGAATCCCACGAATAACTGTAATCTGCAGCAACATTACCTCCGTTGGCTGCTACATCGGCTTCTCCATTGGGCTGCCCGCAATCAGATTGGCGTGTCATTGTGGCATTTGCTTGCACAGCAGATGGCTCATTTATAGTTGTTTGTGCCGAAACAACACAGCCATTGGCATCCATAACGCCTACATTATAATTTCCAGCACACAGGCCATTCGCAAAAAGTGTGGTTTGATTGGTTGGGTCATCCCAGACAATAAGATAAGGCGCTGTTCCATTTTGAGCAGAAACGGTCGCGGTTCCATCGCAAACACCAGCACATGATGCATCAGTTGATACCGTAATAGTTGCGGTGATAACGGTTTGCGTAAGGCCCACAGTTACGTTATTGGTAATTACACAACCGCTCGCATCTGTCAAAGTAACTTGATATACGCCTGGTGTAAGGCCTGTAGCTGTTTGTCCTGTTTGAACAGGAACAGTATTCCAAGCATAGTCAAATGGTGCTGCGCCATTAACAGGAGTAGCAGTTGCAGTTCCATTACTAGCAGTGCAAATTGCATCCGTAGATGTCATAGTAGGCGCGGAAATTGAATTGTTTCCTGTTACCACGGTCACAGTCTCGGTAGCGGAACACCCAGAACCATCTGTTACAGTGACATCATAGTTGCCAATCGACAATCCTGTAGCGGTTTGAGTAGTTTGAACTGGTGTTGTTGTCCAAGCATAAGATATTGGGTTTATGGCACCTACTGCGGTGGCTGTTGCCGTCCCGTTATTTCCACCACAACCTACCGGAGTTACCGAAGTATTAACGCTTATAGTGCCCATGTCAATCGTTGCATTGGCACTGGCTGTGCACAAACCGTCATCAGCAGTAACGGTGTAAACGGTAGGAACCAATGGTGTGGCGGTAACAGTTGCTCCCGTTGTTCCAGAAAGCCCTGTCGCAGGTGACCAAGAATACGTTACGCCCGCATTAGAACTTGAAGCAGTTAGCACAACCGATTCTCCTGGACATAAGGTGGAACTAGAAGGTGTGACACTTGCAGTCATTGAACTATTCTGGGTAACCATTACTTGATCGGTCACGGTCACAACGTTACCATCGCAAGCTGTATAAATGGCTTCACTTGTATATGTGGTAGTGGCACTTGGACAAACGTTAATAGTTGCGCCTGTGCCAATAAGTGCACCAGCTTCGTACCAATTTATCTGATAAGTAGGCACACCACTTGGCAAAAACCGCCAACCTTCATTGGAAGCAGACCAAGGTCCAGTATTACGCCCTGGTGGAGTTACGCCTGCAGAACCGGTTGCATTCTGTATGCCAACCACAGCGTTTCCACTATTCCAGCTGCTGCATGTTTCCTTTTGAGCGAGATATACTTCAATAATGTTAGTAGTTTCATATATTACTATTTGCTGGGTTGTGCGACTGCAAGTTCCACCAAAAATTCCGCCCTGACAATTGCAATCAAAATGGGGAATATCATTAAAACTCACGCCAAAGATTCTACATGGTGCTGCTCCCTGTATAAAGTAACTAATCGTTCCCCCAAATGTTGGGTCAATATCATGGTATGCGCCCATAATACTGTTTGTATATAGTGTAGCCGATGGTATGGAAGCAGTATAGGCCCATGCACAACCCGTTCCTGCAACTGAAACATCGAAGGTTATTAGGCCATTTGCGCCAATAACCACTTGGTTATATTGAGTACCATAAAAACAAAAATTGAAGGGCAAATTGATTACACTTCCCCAAACGTCATCCGTATTAATAAACTGCTGGGTCCCGCCTGTGTATGGAACTGGTGGAGCGTATGGTACAGACTCAACTGTGTAGCTCGTAGTGGCCCCTGTCTCTAAATAATCAGCCAGAAGATTCACACAGTTCACATTACAATTGACACTTTGGTTATTGCCAGCGTCTACGAATGGGCACCCTGGCTGAGCAAACCCAATTGTTGGGATTGTAGCAATTGCGAGAAAGACAACAAGTTGAAATATTATTATCCTCAAAATCATTAGTCCCTGTTGCGATAAAGGTTTACCGAACCTGTAATTACCTTTGGTTCGAAGGTGTTAAACTTCTTCATGGTGAAGATGTAGATGTAATTTCCGTTTTTCACCTCTTCTAAACTTCCTGGATCTGTGCCATTCCACCCACGATTCGGGTTGTCGGTTTGCCACAGCAATCCACCCCAACGGTCATAAATCTGAAGATTGTAGGACTCATATTCAAAGTTTTCCCCAACGGGTTTAAACTCATCATTCAACCCATCGCCATCAGGCGTAAAACTGTTTGGTACATAAAAAGTGAATAATGGATCCACCTGCATATAGCGGAAAGTAGTATCGCTGCATCCGTAACGTGGCTCGTTGTACGCAATCAACATTACAAGGAAAGCTCCTGGCGATTCGTAGGCATGTTCGGGATGCAACGCATTGCTGATGTCGCCATCGCCAAAGTGCCATTCATACGTTTCTGACGCTTGCGATTCGTTAAAAAACTCTACCACAGGATTGGTGAGTTCTTCAGGTTTCGACCTGCTGCTGAAAGCTGCCATGGGCGGCACTATCATAGGCACATTTGCCGTTCGTTCAATTTCGCACGCATTCGAGTCTACCACAACCACGGTATAATCACCTGTGGGTAGTTGCGAAATATAATTCCAGTTTTCAAGGTCGTTTACCTCATAAAATGCAGAATCCGTAATCGAATTCCAGATGTAGGTGTAAGGCTTGGTTCCGCCCTGTGTTTGCGTGCGTATTGCACCATCTTGACGAAGGCAGGTATCCGCCCCAGCAACAAAGCTGATGCTCAGAGGAAGCGGCTGAACAACTAGCATGGTAGTATCTACCACACATCCCAAAAAGTCGGTAACGGTAATTCTATATGGCCCAGGGCCAAGGTTGATAATCGTATCTGTGTTTTGCAAAAGTTGGTCGCTCCACTGCAATGCATACGGTATAGTTCCACCACTTGCCAAAGCATACGCAATTCCATTATTATCTCCAGTGCAAAGGATGTCTATATGGCCAGCAGTCACTGCAAGTTGAGTCGGTTGGGTAAGCGTGACATTCAAACTGGTTTCGCAACCCACAGCATCAATTACTGTAGCGGTATAATCTCCTGCCACTAGGCCAGCAAAAGTGACGGCACCATTCACATTGGTCATCATATCTACTACAGCTCCATTACCATCTAGCAACTCAACCGTAACTGGAAAATTACTGCCAACTGGATCCACACCAATAGTTCCATCTGCAAAACCAAAGCAAGAAACATCTTCTTTCAGAGTAGTTATATCAACATTACCCAACGTAACAAGAATGGAGTCACGCACTGTGATGGCCGAACATGCCGACTGAAACGTGCAATAGTACCAAGTAGCCAAAACAGGCGTTACAGTGATAGACGCTGTGTTGCCCAGAACAGTTCCAGCAGCATTTGTCCAAACAATATTTTCACTTCCAACAGGAATGGGATTAAAAGGAATAGACGTATCCACCGTATAGCTACCTGAGCCATTGGGAGTAAACCGCACGGCATCGTTGTTCGTAGCCCATTGTGTTGGAAAATTTCTTCCCGGCACAATAACCGATTGAGTACCACCAGCATTTTCCAATCCATGAATAGCAGCACCTGCATTCCACGTAGCGCAAATGGGCTTGTCGGTAATGTAGGTTTCAATAATATTCGTATTCTCAAAAAGCACAACTTGCATGGTAAAAAGCAAATCGGTGCAGCTAAACATGGCAATATCAATAAAATCGACAATGAATGTTCCATCGCCACAATCGGCTGAGTTTGTTCCACCAGATGCAACTCCTGGATTAATGTCCTGCCACGGAAACATAATGGCGTTATCCGGCACTCCAGGAGTGGGGCTTGCGGCATTAATACTCCACGGTGAGCCAGTGCCTGCTGTTCCCAAATCGAAAGTGATATAACCATTGGTAGATACTACGCATTGGTTGTAGGTATTGCCGAAATAATCAAAATTGAACCCAATATCTATCACTCCACTATGGAAATCATCCGTATTAAAATTCAAGTTTGTAAACGTTGGGTTGGTGCCCACGCCCGTAGTAATAGCAGTAAGCGTAATTGGGGTTCCGTTGCAAACTGAGGTATCGGCAGGACCAACATCCACTGTTTGCGCTTGCACTACCCCGCCAAACATCATTGCTATTAAAAGCAAGGCAACATGTTTTATCGTAGGCCAGTCCGAATAAAAAGTATAAAGCTGTTTCATATCTATAATGGGGTTTCGACTACCGCGTTTCAGCATCATTGAAGCAATGTAATATCACCAGTAAAAACTCGGTCAACTACAATCGGGTCTTTCAACACAACCGTCCAAAAATACAATCCTTTGGGTTGCAATGTGCCAGAATTGTCGCGACCATCCCAAGGCTTATCTGCACTCGATGTGCGGAACAAAACTGTTCCTTTTGCATCGCGAATAGTCATCTCAAATGCGCAGTCCATTGCTTCTAATGCTTTTGGCAAAAACACCTCATTGGTTATATCGCCATTGGGTGTAAAAGCCGAATTGGCAAACAAATTAAAATCCTTAGCCATCGGCAAGTTCATTTTTTCGCTTGATGTGCAGCCTTGCGCATTCGCAACAGTGAGGATGACCACAGCAGTATCTCTTTTCCGGAATAAATGCTTTACCTCCGATTCGGCAACCAAACGGCCATCGCCAAATGCCCATGTGGAGCTTTCCCCGTCTTGCAATTCTGCTTTCAGTGTAACAAGAGGAAGATTTCCTTTCATGGTTTCTATTCCAATGATGCGCGCCACAGGAGCAGGTTTCACTTCGATGGTCTCGGTGCGTTCCCACGAGCGACCCTCTTTGGTAGCCGTCAATTTCACATCATAAGTTCCCGCATTTTCAAATGCCTTCACTGGTGCGCTTTTGATACTTTGCTCGCCATCGCCAAAGTTCCATGAATAGCGCATGCCACCAATAGAAGCTCCAGGTGTGAAGCTCACTTGCTCGCCTTCACACACTGATATTTCACTCATTTCTAGCGTCAAACTGACCTCTGCTTGCGGAGCGCTCTCAGTTCTTTGAGGTGCTGGTGAGTTGCTCCGTTCTGATGTTCCAGTACGTTCAGTAGCTATGGGCGGATTGGCCGATACAGCCGAAATAGTGGGCTCCTCCTGATTTGCTGCCATTTTCGCATCAACACCACCAATGCTTGTTACAGCTTTAGTTGGTTCAGATTGCTCCGCTTCGCTGGTTAACAGAGTTGAATTTGTAGTGCTTGGCGTTGGGGCAACAGCCTCTTCCATTACAATTTCCTGCTGCGCAGCCACTGTAGCAACCTTAGAATTGGGTTGGGCGGGCCAAAGTATGCAAACTACTGCGCCTGCAGCAGCTATAAGTGCCAAGGCAGCAGCACCTTTTAGCCCGTCAACATTGCCTACCGATGGTGTGGGTTGCACGGGTAGCATGGCTTCAAATTGAGTCCATGCAGCAGCATCGTAAGGCATTTCAAATCCTTCGAGGGTTTGTCTTATCTGGTCGTCAAATGGGTTGGAATTTGTGTCTTTCACGTGAAATCGGTGAATTGTTTGCTTAAAATCTTTTTCATGTTCACTCTCGCCTTAGAGAGGTTGGACTTAGAGGTGCCTATGTTGATGTCCAGCTTATCTGCTATTTCTTGATGCGAATATTTCTCCATCACATATAAGTTGAACACCATTTGATATGCAGGCGAAAGTTGCTGCATAGCGGCCACCACATCTTCGGGTTGTATGTGTTTCACCTCTTCGTCCATAAAGGCGTGCTCGTCCGTATCGTCCGATAGGTTGAGCAGGTGAAAATCGTTATCGGGTAAAATGTGGTCTTGTTTTTTTCTACGAAACGAGTCGATGGCGTTGTTTACAAAAATTCTGCGCACCCAGCCTTCAAACGAACCATCGTTCTTGTATTTGTGCAAATGCGCAAATACCTTAATGAAACCTTCCTGCACCAAATCTTGGGCTTGGTCGTCATTGCGGGTATATCTCATGCACACACTTAGCATTTTTCCATAGAATAATTCATACATGCGTTGCTGACTTCTTCGGTCGTTGTTCAAACAACCTGCAATCAGATGGTCATGGTTGTCTTTGTTTGGTTGCACGCTATAGTTTGACGAGGGTGAGCATTAAGGGTTGCCGCCCTCCGCTGGGCGTTTTCACTTTTTGATAATGCAATCTTAATGTTTCTTAACGAATGGGCAAGAATAATGGGGCCCAAACGAGTTCAAACTCATTGGCGCCATTTGTCCAATCAAGACTCAGGCTCTAATTTACCCGAGTGACCATGAAAACTACCGCTGCAATGCCAGCACTTCTTTTACAATCTCTCTAAAATCCTGGGAATGATTGTTTACTGGGTCTTCTTTGGCATGTCCCAACCGCACTATTACAAGATCGTGTTCGGGTATCACAATAATATATTGACCCAATATGCCGCGCTGATAGAAAATGTGCGTCCCTTCATCATCATACACCCAAAAGCTATGGCCATAATAGGGAACATCAAAACCAACGGTTGCCATAGCGGTAAATGAGCTATCCAATACTTGGGCTCCATTCCATTTGCCATGGTGAAGCATCATTTGCCCAAATCGTGCAAAATCGCGGGCGTTGGTATTGAAACAGCAAAATGCCAACTCCTTTCCGTCTTTGCTATCCAAATGCCATTGGGCATCATGTTCTGCGCCTAACGGTTTCCAAAGTTTTTCGGAAGCGTAACTTGCTAAGGAACTGCTCGTGGCTTTCATCACACAAAGCCCAAGCAATTGGGTGGCACCGCTTTGATACTCGTAGGTGCCGGGTACAGTATCTACGGGCACATTATCGAACAGTAATTTTCCAGCATCGCTTCCGTAGTATAGCTTAGCAGTAATATCGAAAGGATTGGTGTAGTGCTCGTTAAAATCTAATCCTGCAGTCATGGTGCTCAAGTTGCGCAGGGTAAGTTGGCTGGCAAATTCCCCTTTTAGCTCGGGCAAATAATCGATTACCTTTTGGTCCCATCCTTTTATGTATCCATCTTGTATGGCGCATTGGGTCAACATGGTAGTAATGCTTTTGGCCATACTAAAGGAATTGCTACGCGATGAATCACTATAATCGTCCCAGTATTCTTCATACTCAATTTCGCCTGCCTTCACTATCAGAAATGCCACAGATTCGGTTCGCTCCAAACTGGTGCGCAATGCAGCGGGCAAGGTCATTTTATTGTAGTTGGCAGCTAATGGCCACGGCTGTGGCGCACCAGCTTCAATAGTTCGCGTATCAAAATAAGAAGCATCATCTATAGTGGCCGTCACATCGCCATGGAGGTAAGTAGCCCAAAGTCCTTTTAACAAAAATTGATTGCCCGCGGCATACAATCCACCGACTACGAGGAGCAGCACAACCGCTAAAATTTTCAGACTATTTAGAACAATTTTCATGGCAATGCGAATTAAGTTGGTAGGACTTTATATAAAAAACGGCCCTTGGGAGGCCGTTCATTATATTTATAGGTGTAGTTTATTTTCTATCAAACTTAGCAGCATCCACCGTAGAGGCTGACACCGAAAGCACATCCTGCGTTAGCAGTACCTTGCCTTCTGCATCGCGCTTTTCCATTTTTACGGGAAAAAGATTGTCCTCCAACCGAGGCATATTTCTGCGGAAGAATAGGGGGAGGTCGCTGAAACCTACTTTAAGCCCTGTGGCCAACCAATAGGTAACATCGTTGGTGCCATCGGTGTAGGTGCGCTTGATGCAATCGAAGCCATTCGCTTTTTGGCCTTTAGCTTCGTCTAGCAGGGACATGGCTGCATTGGTGGTGCGCATATCCTTGGCTGCAATGGGCGTTACATGGCCTTTCGAAACCATATCAATCCCTTTCGCATCCGAAATAATGGAATACTCCGATGTATGACCATCGGCACTAGAACGCACATCCATGCGGCTGCTTTCCGTTTTCAAATACCATGTCAACTCTGCTTTTTCCTTTATTTCGGCATTGGTAGTGGTCATAGTAATCACACCCTCAAACCCAGATTGTGCCATCGCTGAACCTACAGCCAACCAGATCAATCCAAACGCAACACTAGTATTTTTTATGACTCTCTTCATTGTTTCCTTCTTATAGATAATTAAATCAATTGCCTTTTCTTGCTTCGTACCTACCTAAGGTCCAACTTGTCCTCTTAAGAAAGATGTGTTGTAAAGGTTGTCGGGAATAGTTGTAGCAAATCCATTGCGCTGCACCGCATAGCCCGCTGCACCAACCAATGGTGGCGGCACTGGTATTGGCAGATTTAGGTTGGAAACCACAGGAATTACGATGTTTCCAATAAACGGAACGTTCACAATAACATTCACCGTAATGGTTAACTGAAAAACACCAGAAGTGCCTGGGTATCCATATTCACCGCCATTACCACCAATGGTGTTTGGGTTGAGCACCACTTGTGCAGGGCCTACAGTAAATGGTATGGGGAAATTGAGAATGCCGCCATTTCCTGCTACGCCAAACTGACCGCTTGTAGCATCGGCACCACCCGTATAAAACGAGAGCCCAATAAGCCCAGGAGGTTGGTCGCCACCAAGGCCACCGCCTGCACCACCGCCACCACCTGAACCTACAAAGAACCCAAATGCCGGAGCTGGAGGCGGAATCAAGTTGCCTGTACTAATGGCGAATGCCATGGCATTACCACCACCACCGCCACCAAATATGTTAAAATTGTTGATAATGTCAGCATCCTGCGTAAGGTCGACAGCAGTTCCACCATTTATACCATCGCCAGTCCAACCAAGAGCAGGGTCGTAGGCATCACCTCCATCACCACCTTTGCCAATGATGTTGCCTGCATTCACAATAGCTATTAAAGAACCCGCTGGTAAATTACCGGTAGTGTAAGCAGGAACCGCCACATCAGGACTACTTATCGTGACCCCCGAAGCGATATTATTTACCACACATACAGGTTGATTTGTTGGCGCAGTTGGATACGCCAAATAAAGCTCGACACCTAGATTGTAGTTGTCGGTACTGTTGGTCACATCTACCACATAGCAAGGGAGAATGGTTAAAGAATATATAATATTGACCGTGCTACCACCGCACAACACTTGAATTACGATGGGAAATATTCCAGCTGGTGCAAACGGTGAAGCTTGAAACGTGACATCCACAGTACTAGTAGAAAACGTAGGATTGGCGCTAAAATTTGCCGTTACCCCGGTAGGAAGTGCAGACATTAATTGCAATGCGATATTCTGAGGAGACCCATTTATCTGGGTAATAGCAATTTGAAATTGGATAGAATCTACCACAACGCGGGCTATGGTGCCCGCAATGCCACTTGGCACAGCTGTTAGAATACAATCGGTGCAATTTTGCTGATAAGACGCCAACCAACAGTTGCCATTGAAAATATCCAATGTGCTGTCAGAAAGATTGAACACTACAAGTCCTTGCGCTGGATTGGCGATAGCATCGCGCTCAGCCTCTGTCATGCGTGGAGGAAGGAAACCCTGAGAACGCGATACAATTTCCATAATGGCGCTTCCATCTGGATTGGAGGTATTTACCCCAATTTGATTGCTACTGTTCCACAGAAAACTTGTTGCTGTCCAACCCACGTTGGTAATCGTGTCGTAATATAACGTTTGACCAAATGTTCCGTTGGGCAACAGAAGTGGTAAATTACTCTGTGGGCCAAATGCCGAACGCCAATACACACCATCAAAATACCAAAACGCACTATCTGTCGGTGTGTAAATCAGTAGGCCAGTAGCTGGAGCTGTGATACTTAGGGTATCTGTGCGCGGCACAAGCACTCCTCTGTCGGTAGCAGAGATGTCCATAATGGCGCTTAAATCGGGAGTTGTGGTTCCTACACCCACATTATTTTGAGCAGAAACAGAGACCACTAAAAGTGTGCAAACCACACTTAGGGCACTTGCAAAAGATTTGAATCTCATCCAACGTTATTTTGAGACTAGAAGCGCAACACACGCTAATTTTTCGGGGCGGAAATTACAACTTTTCAAAGGATTGACCTATATCAATTTAGTAAGATTCTACACCAAAAATGGAGGCTCGACTTGCCCAAATAACCTCCCGTTTCATTTGATACAGAAGGTTACTTTTGCCTTTGCCCTAGGGCATTTAGCTCAGCTGGTTTAGAGCACCACCTCGACAAGGTGGGGGTCACTGGTTCGAATCCAGTAATGCTCACATAAATTTCTTCCTCAACGCCCTGTAGGGCGTGTTTTGAATGATGCATTTTATTCGCTCGCTAGTTGTTTGCATTTCTGTTTTGGTTCTATCCGTAAGTCAGGATGCCTTTGCCGATGTGGGTTCACGTCATGAACTACTCATCCAACGAACCAAACTAGTATCGCAGTTATCTCAACTAAAATCAGATTCATTAGATAATTCAACTGAAAAAACGGGCCAGTTGAATGCCGAGCTGAATGCGTTAGATGGTTTAATTCTCGCGTCTTACGAAGAGACGATAAATAGACTCACCCAACAACAACGCAGACGCTCTAGCAAAGAGCAATTTCTTGCTTTGTTTGCCCTCGTGTGCTGCACTTTTGCTTTTGCCTGTGTAGTGGCGCTCTATTTTGCCAATAAACGTTTCCGTAAAATTAACGGAGAAAATCTTCTCACGTTATACAGCAGGCTCTTTGATGATTTTATTCTAGCAGTAAAACCGGATAAACTAGGCTCCACAGCTTTGGTAAAAATTCATCCCGTTGTGGTGATTGGTGTAATATGCATGAGCATATCCATAGTTGTTTATCTAGTTAGCAGTTTTCGCTAATAGGAAAGGGGAAATCAGCGCTTAAAAATCTTCTTTACTCACCCGTTGTAGGGTATCTATCAAATACCCGCTTTCACATTTAAGCGTGCGAGCAGGATGCTTTTCGAAAAAGGAATAATTGTGCGTGGCTAGAATCACACTCGTTCCTTTCGCGGTTATATCAATCATCAATTGCAATATGCCATCAGAGGTTTCGGGATCTAGATTTCCCGTTGGTTCATCGGCCAAAATGACTTCCGGGTGATTGACCAATGCACGCGCAATAGACACCCTTTGCTGCTCGCCACCAGAAAGCTGGGTGGCCATTTTAGTTTTCACCCCAACAGACAACTGTACCAACTTAAGCAATTCATCCACGCGCTCATCCATTTTATGCTTGTCCGTCCAACCAGTAGCGCGCATCACAAACTTTAGATTCTCCTCCAACGAACGATCGGTTAGCAATTGAAAATCTTGAAAAACAATTCCCAATTTTCTTCTCAAGAAGGGAATATCATTTTGGGAAATATCTTTCAATTCGTACCCAGCAACAGAACCTTCACCCTCACGAAGCTGCAGGTCTGCATACAACGTGCGCATCAGGCTGCTTTTCCCGCTCCCAGTGCGACCTATTAAATAGATAAACTCTCCACGGTCTACCGCAAACGACACTTTATCCAGAACTAGATTCTCCCGAACATAAATTCTAACATCGGATAACTTGATGACGTGTTCCTTATCGCTCATGTGGCTCATTGCTTCGGCCCAAAGATATATGCTATTCAGTTAGGGATAGTGTTTGACAACTTTATCATACCATCCAATAATTTCAACACTTCCGCGTTAATAAGTACATCACAATCAAAATTTAGCCCCTACATGGTGGGTCTAATTTAGCGGATGAGAACATGGGATTGATTCGCACTACATCCGGCACACCACTAGCCGCCCTCGCAGTGCTAACTGTAGGATGCTTGTTGTTTTCATTTTTTGCAGTGGCCCAACGCGTGGCCGCAGACACAGATGCACAACGTGAATATGGCGTTGGACTTGAGCTTTTTCAAAAAAGAAAGTATGCCGTTGCTCAACAACGGTTTGAGGCTGCTTTGCTTCGTGCAGACGACCTACCATCTATTTATGTTGAAAATGCCAAATACTATGGAGCACTGAGTGGATTAGAACTTTTTAATCCTGATGGGCAGGTAGAAATGGAAGAATTTGTGAAAGTTCATTCCGACCACCCAAAAGTTGGCGCGGCACATTTTCACCTAGGTAAATATCATTTCACACGGAAGCATTACAAAGAAGTAACTGCCCAATTTGCATTGGTGGATGCGCACGAATTAGATGAGGCCTACTTAGAGGAATTCTACTTCAAAAAAGGATATGCCCATTTTCAACAAAAGCAATTTGATGAGGCTCAAAGTGCCTTTCTACATGTAGTAAAAGGCGGCAAGAAATATCGCTCCCCTGGTATATTCTACAGTTCATATATTTTATATAGTCAAGGGAAGAACGATTTGGCTTTAAAAGGATTTAAGGAATTAGAAAGTGATGCCCTTTTTGGGAGTACAGTTCCATTCTACATTCTTCAAATCCTTTATCGGCAAGAACATTACGAAGAAGTTGTGACCTACGGTGAGCCTTTGCTTACCAGGAATTACTCGAAAGACAAAGAGGCAGAAGTGCATCGCATTTTAGGCGAATCGTATTATCGCCTGAATAAATTTGACAACGCAGTAATTCATTTTGAGCCAGCTGTTAGCGTTATGGGCGGAAATCGTGATGACCGTTACAAGCTTGGTTATGCTTGCTATAGTTCGGGGCAATTCAAAAAGGCGATTGGCTACTTAGAACAAGTTGTCTTGGAGGAAGACACCATGGCTCAATTGGCTTACTACCACATGGGCGATTGCCACCTTCAATCCAATGAAAAAATGGAGGCACGCAATGCATTCCGAGCGGCTTCGCGGTTGTCCTTTATTGAAACCTTGAAAGAAGATGCCCTTTTCAACTTTGCAAAATTGGCCTACGAACTATCGTTTGACCCCTACAACGAGGCGGTGCAGGCATTTAGCGAATACATAGAAGCACATCCCAACAGCGAACGCATTACTGAATCCTATAGCTTTCTGCTAAAAATATATCTAGTAACCAAAAACTACGAAGCAGCTCTGAATGCTATAGACCGCATTCCTACAAAGAGTCCGGAATTGAAAACCACGTATCAACGCGTGGCCTACACTAAAGGCACCGAGCAATTTCAAGATTTGAAATTTGAACGAGCCATTCATTACTTCCAACTCTCTGAGAAGTACATCATGAATCCTCACATTAGCGCACAGGCCAAATTTTGGCGGGCCGAAGCTTACGAGCGCATGAATAACCCTGCTGCCGCTTTGGAATACTACACGGCATTTATTTCATCGCCAGGAGCCATTCGTTTGGCCGAATATGGCATGGCATATTATGGAATTGGCTACGTGCATTTCAATCGCGAAAATTATACGGAAGCTGCCACCTGGTTTCGCACCTATGTGGAGCAAGAAAAGCAAGACAAAGCGCGGTTAAGTGATGCCTATATGCGCATTGGCGACAGCTATTATTTGCAGCGAAATACTGGAATGGCTATCGAATTCTACGACAAGGCCATCAAATTAGAGCAGCCAGACGCAGACTATGCCATTTTCCAATTGGCTGTTTGCTATGGCATTCAAGGAAATACGGCATCCAAAACAGAGTCGTTAAAAGCGATGCTTGAGAATTATCCGCAAACAAGCTTTGCCGCAGATGCCAAATTTGAAATTGCAGAAGGTTATTTTTTCTCAGACAACACAGCTTTGGCGCTCGAGTACTTTGATCAGGTAATAACCGAGCATCCAAACTCAAACTATGTAAGAAAAGCCAAATTGAATAAAGGCTTGGTGTATTACAATTTGAATGAAGACCAACGCGCATTGCCAATTTTCAAAGAAGTAGCCGAAACCTATCCTGCCACACCAGAAGCTACAGAAGCGCTATTCAAAATTCAGAAAATCTACATTGAGGAAACAAATGTGGGAGATTTTGAGCGCTACATGGCGTCCAAAAATTTCCCTGACATAACGAAGGGCGCATTAGACACATCCTATTATCAAGCCGCAGAATTGCGTTATGTGAGAGGTGATTTATCCAACGCGATTAAAGAATTTGGGAATTATCTTGAAAAATTTCCGAATGGATTTTTTGCCATAAATGCGCACTTCTACCGCGCTGAATCGTCTTTCCAGCTAAAAATGTTTGAGGATGCTTTACAGGACTACGACCACGTTGTGAAGTTTGCCAAGACTACGTTTACCGAGAAATCACTTCTTTCTGCAGGACAGATTTATATGTCAAAACAGAATTATAACGAAGCACTTGATCGTTTTACTGAGCTGGAAAAAGTAGCAGAAAGAGCAGAGAATCTTTTAGAATCTCGCATTGGACTAATGCAATGCCACTTTGCGCTTAATGCCTTCGCAAAAGCTGACGAATACGCCCAACTGGTAATTCGCGCAGACAAAGTGCCAGGAGATTTAGTGAACGAAGCACATCTGATTTCGGCCAAAAGTGCGCTTGCCCAAAACGACCTTCGTCTGGCAGAAGCGCGGTTTCAAGAAACGTTATTGCGCACCAACAGTGAGATTGGCGCGGAAGCCATGTACAATTTGGCCTACATTAAATTCTTAAATGGAAATTATGCTGAAACAGAACGCATGATTTTCGAAATGGTCAATATTTTCCCAAGTTACAAAGTTTGGATTGCCAAAGCGTTCATCTTGCTGGCCGACAATTATGAAAAACAAGGCGACTTGTTTCAAGCTAAGTTAACGCTACAAAATGTGGTGGACAACTATTTAGGCGTTTTACGTGATGATGCTCAACGAAAATTGGATGTTATCAAATCGAATGAACCGCAGCCTTTGCAGCGCCAAGATGCGGCCACGTTCGAGGTAGAATTTGAACAAGACGGAAAGGTTAATCCAGAAATTTTTGAAGAGGATAGAGAAGAATGAGAAAATTCCTTCATATCATAGTTCTCCTCACATTTATAGGAGTAAACGGCTTCGCTCAGCAAAAAACGCTGCCTGACAGTTTGCGTTTCACCATCAGAAAGGAATATAGACCAGTAGCGCGCGATGCCAAACGCATTATTCCTACTCCCGAAATTCCAACCGATTCAACAATGCTGCCTGCCATGAGCTATAAGATGCTTCCAGTGCGGCAAGAACTAGGTTATGAAGTGTCGACCATTGAAGCCGCTCAGCTTTCTAATGAACCTTTAACCAAACTAAACAGCGGTCATCTCAAGGTGGGATTTGGTAATTATACCATGCCATTTTTTGAAGCCAGCTTCGGAAGTTTAAGAAGCCGAGCGTATGAAGCTGGAGGTTTTGCACGTTATCACGCTTCGTTTGCAAAGTTGGATGATCGACCATTTGGGTTTACCGATGCGGGAATAGATGTATTTGGGAAAAAGTTTCTAAAAGCCCACACTCTTGGCGCCAAATTGAGCTACGACCATGATGAGAATTACTTCTATGGTTACAACCAAGAAGACACCTCTTTTGCTAAGAATGACATCAGACAGCAATTTCATCATGTTGGCGTTGGGGTAGATTTAACAACGATTCAAGACGGTTCTAAACTAGAAGTAATCAACCAAGCTGGGCTAAGTTATAGCTACACCACAGACCGCTATTCGAGTGAAGAGCATCATGTGGCGGGCAACGTTGAAGCTGTGTTCCGCATCAAAAAGGAAAAACTATTTGGTCGAATTACGGGAGATTATTACCGCAACGATATGCCCAAGCAAGGTCTAAACAACGGTATTATTGGGTTTGAACCAGAGTTTAGAGCCGAGCGCAAACGTTGGAGTATTGGCCTAGGAGTAAACCTGTCGCTCGATATAAATGATAGCACTACTAAAGTGTTGGTGTTCCCCGTGCTTGACTTTCACTACTTCTTGGTTCAAGACATATTTCGGTTCTATGCAGGTGCAAAAGGTGGTGTTCAACGCAATGGATTACGCACCAATTCACAAACCAATCCCTATGCGTTTACCGATTTAACGCTGAGCAACACATGGGAACGCTTGAATGTGTTTGGAGGCTTTAAGGGAACAATAACACGAACGATTGGTTATGATATTTCGGTGGCACAGATTATTACAGGCCAACAACTATTCTGGGTAAACGATTGGGCAGATAGCACTGGAAATCGTTTCTCACCTGAATATCATGATGTGATGATAACCAGCTTAAAAGGCTCGTTGAGTTACCAGTTGAAAGAGAAGCTACAATTGGTTGCTATGGCAGAATATCGATTTTTTACCATGCCTAGCGATAGTATAGCACCTTGGCATCAAGCACCATTTCGATTCACGTTTGGTGGTAATTACAACATCAAAGACAAGTTCATTTTCAAAGCAAGTATTACTGCAAATGGAGATAGAATTGCTCGTGGTTATGCAAGTGATTCAACAGGGGTTTCCTATCCAAATGTGACACTCAAAGGCTTTGCGGATGTAAATCTTGAGGTGGAATACCGCTACAGAAAATGGCTTGGAGCCTTTGTAGATTTTAGAAACATAGGGGCAATGCGCTACGAACTTTGGGAGCGTTACCCATCTCAACGCTTCAGCTTTATAGCGGGAGTTCATTTCAGTTTTTAATTAGAAATGGAGATTGCGAGATGATTCGCCCGTCTTCATTGATAAATGCCAAGGGTTCTAATCAATGTATAGGTAACTTTGGACCTTGAATATCGAATCGTGATACAGCAAGTAGGACAACATAGGTTTATAGAGCAAGGACAAGGTCCAGTGTTGCTAGTGCTCCACGGATTGTTTGGAGCACTTAGCAACTTCACGCATGTTTTAGACCATTTCTCTAAGGAATATAAGGTGGTTATTCCACTTATGCCTATTTATGATTTGCCGCTAAAAAAGACAAATGTGCCTTCTTTGGCAGAGTACATTCATTCGTTTATACAAGATCGTGGATATACGAGCATTACCCTTTTGGGCAACTCACTTGGTGGCCATGTTTCATTGGTCTACACGGTGAAATATCCGAAACACGTAAAGGCTTTAGTACTCACAGGTAGTTCTGGACTTTATGAGAATGCATTTGGAGGATCGTTTCCACGAAGAGAAGATCGCAATTACATCCGTAAAAAAGTGGAAACCACGTTTTTCGATCCAGTCAATGCTACGGAAGAACTGATAGACGAGGTATTTGGAATAATAAACGATAAGGCAAAACTGTTTCGCATTTTAGCCATTGCCAAATCCGCAATAAGGCACAATATGCGTGAGGAATTGCCCTCAATTTCCATTCCTGTATGTCTTATTTGGGGAAGAAACGACACCGTGACACCGCCAGAAGTTGCTGAAGAATTTAATGAATTGCTTCCCGATTCATCGCTATTTTGGATTAATGCCTGCGGTCACGCACCAATGATGGAGCATCCACTGGAGTTCAATGCCATTTTAGACCCGTGGATGCGCGCTAACGTGCTGTAAAATCACTTCGGCAGTTCTGCCTTAGCTCACTATTACATCGGGTTTATTCCCAGATACCATGAAACAACCTTCCACTACCTATTTTCCTCAGGCTGCTTTTGTAATGAGCAATGCTGAATTGGTGAAATGCCCAAAGCCCGACCGCCCAGAATACGCGTTCATTGGCCGAAGCAACGTTGGGAAATCATCGCTAATCAATATGCTTATGCAAAGGCATGGATTAGCCAAAACGAGTTCGACCCCTGGAAAAACGCAGCTCATCAATCATTTTGGAGTGGATGACGCGTGGTATTTGGTTGATTTACCTGGCTACGGTTTTGCAAAAGTGCCCAAGCCTTTGCGACAAAAGTTGGAAAAGATGATTGCCGATTACGTGCTTCAGCGCGAAAATTTAGTCAACGTATTTGTACTAATAGATGCTCGCCATAGTCCGCAGCAAATTGATTTAGAGTTTATGGAATGGCTTGGAACTTCATCCATTCCATTCTCTATGGTTTTCACCAAAATGGATAAACTCAAGAATTCAGAACGAACAACTAAGGTTTCTACCTACAACAAAAAAATGCTAGAAACTTGGTCTGAACTTCCCATACAGTTTCTGACCTCCGCAGAGAATGCAGAAGGTCGTGAAGAGGTAATGGGCTACATTGATAGCCTGAACAAAGATTTGAAAGGCCGTTTCGGAAAAAAAAGGTAAATCGTTGGGTCTCAACCCCCCAGATTTGGGTAGGAAATTGCAATAAAAAAAGCGGTTATCTCATGAAGTTAGCCGCTTTTTTATTCTTATAAAATTCGGTTTAACGAATCAACTGCAACCAGCCTGTTTCGCGGAAATTAAAATTAGCTTGCGAATCATCAGTTGGGATAACTGTTCCTGAATTCATCTCAGCTTTGTTGATTACAAAGAAATACGTTCCAGCAGGAGCAGCAACACCAGCTCGGGTCATGCCATCCCAAGATACTTCGGGTGCTACCGTTTCAAATATCACGTTGCCCCAACGATTGTAAATACGGATGTGGAAAGGTCCAACTGCACTTGTACGCGTGTCAAACACATCATTGAATCCATCACCATTTGGCGTAAACACGTTCGGAATAATTATTCCTTCCACCACACTTAAAGATTGAACAAGTGTGTCTTTACAATCTAATCCACTGGTCACTATAAGCGTTACATCATAATCACCAATAGCACTGTAGGTATGAAAAGGATTTGATTGCGAAGATGTATTTCCATCACCAAAATCCCACTCCCAAGTAGTAGTAAGCAAGCTGGTATCGGCCATTTCAATAATGTCATTAATAAAAATGCCACCACCATTTTGTGCCAATGTTGGGTCAGGTGTAATTGTGAAATCGGCAGTTGGAAGCGGGAATATCGTTACGTTCACAGCACGAACAGGAGATGGACAACCTCCATTAATAGTGTTTGGAACAGTTTCGGTCACTTGAATATTTCCCAAACCTACGTTGTCCCAAACAATCGTCACACTGTACTGCGTTTGAGCAGTAATCACACCGCCAGTTACGATGAACTCATAATTAGACCCGTTTGTTGGAACTGTATAGGTTTGCGCTACGCTTGCGCAAAGAGCGGTATCTCCTTCCACTTCAGGTTCGTCTGGAAAAGTGTAGGCCAATGCATAATTGTTTTCTGGATAAGAAAGAAATCCGTTCCAAGCAGGGCGCGACACTTGGCTAAAATCTCCAAACTGACCTTGCACGTTATTCTGAAGGTTTTCCCAACGACCTGCAATATCATTCCAATACGCAATGGCATTGGCATCAAAATCAGTACCTGGAAACAGAGTATAAGCAATACCTACACTAGCAGTAGCATTAGAACCTCCTTGTTGGTGAATGCGGTGGTACCACTTTGGATTTACATAGCAAATGGTGGTGTCCGTCTGATTAAGCGGCATACCGAATGGTTCAGGATTCACGTTTGCAAAACGAACAAGAAACGTATCTGGAGCATTTGTCTCTGGAGTAAGCACAACAGGACGATAGCGCAATTCTGATGTTCCTGGAACAGCAATGTAGCTAGAACCTACTGGAAAAAGATACTGTGAACTTTGATTTGTAGCACGAGCCAATGTGCCATCGCCAAGACTAGAAACAAAGCCACAATCGTTGCAATTGTTGAAGCGCGTAATAGCTGTAACGTTTGGATTAAGAACCCACATTCTGTTGTAATCCGTAGCCAATTCGCCTCGATTCAACTCTAGGCGACCGTTGGGGCCAATTTCAGCGTCAATGTTTAATTGCACACGAACCACATCAAAATCCAAGGTAAGCTTGTTGAATCGAGTAACGGAAGTGCCCGTAATAGTATCGTTTTGCATGAACTTTACTTGACCCGAACCAGCGAAAAATTCACCGTTGTTCTCCCATCTGCCTGATACTTCAAACAAACCATCATTTCCTGGAAGAAGCAATGGCGGAGTTAAATCACCTCCACATTGGGCATTATTTATAAAATCACCGTTAATGATGAATTTCCCTTTGTTGATGAGGACACTATCTTGGTTGATGACTGTGCCATCTACCCAAACAAGAGCCGAATCGTTGGGGCCACCATTGACAAAAAACAAGGCGCCTTTGTTAAAAATGAGTGTGTCGTTTTGTGCATTAACATCAGAAAACGCAGTGACAGCAAGGGCTGCGCACAAAACAGAAGACTTCAGAAGGGTAGTAAAGCTCATTTGACTATTATCGAATTTGAGTCGGGGATACTTCAAAGAACTGACAAATATAATAGGGTTGTTGAAATAGCTGATACTTGAGAAGAAAATAGTGCGAAAAATTAAGGGAGAGGCTGTCCGTTCAGCACCGTTAATATGTTGCTTCTCAATTCCACAAAATGATTCTACTTCTTTTCTTCAAACATTTTGGTGGCAAAATGCTTTGCAAAGTCGCGCATGTCGGCAGCCATCGCGTTTTCGTTCGTGGCACGCTGCAATGTTTCGGCCATAGAAACGATGGTCTGGTGAAAAAACCGACTCATTTCATCCACCCGCATATCCTTTGTCCATAGGTCGATGCGCAGTGTTTCTTCGCTGGCTGTGTCAAACACAGAAAGCATGATGGCTTTGGTGTCCATGGGAGCTTCCATTCCTGCATCCTCGGCATGCCAAAGTATTTTCTCGGCTACTTTGTTTTCATCAAGGGTAACAGTAAACGTGATTGTTGAGGTATGGGCCATAGGTTATTTGCTGGGTTTGTATTTGCTGCGCGAAAGTATTTCTTGTGCGCTTTGAATGGACATCAATTGTTGAAGCGTGGTTTCGGGGTGAAGCTGCATGTATTTGCGCACGATATTCCAACCCACCACATGCCCCAATCGACCTGGTGATTGCTTGGGAATACCCGAAATGAACGGTGCTTGGTTTATCCATTTATTGATGAGCAATTGGTCGGTAGAATAGAGCATTTGCTGCTGGCTGAGGTGCGCCCACACCGCTTGCTCGTTGGTGGTGCACCATTCCATTTCTTCTTGGGTATAGCCAATTTTAGCCGAATCGGGATAGTTGACCAATATGGCATCTAAGGCGTAAAGCAGCTTGCCATGAAACACCATTTGCTCCAACAAATTACTGTTGGGTGCCGATTGTTCATACATGCTTTGCAACCAGCCTGTCATTGCTTGAGGCACTACTTGGTCGCGCTTCATATTGCGAAACATGTATTGCGGCAAACCCACCATGGGATACACAGGATAATCGGCTCCAAGAAACATATCGACCCCAATTGCAAGGGTGGTTTTGGTGGCCACGATAGCAAAGTTGAGCCCCGAAATGTTGAGTACAACATTCGGCACGGTGCTATCTGGAAAATGGTGGTGGAAATAGCTAAACGCCTTATTGAGCTCGGTTTGAATATCAGCTACATCAGTGTACTCCTTCCTGCTTTTATCGTACAACTCGCGCATACTTGCGTCAGCTATAAACTGTCCTAAGCTGAAGGCAAAAGCTGGGTCTGTTGGACTGCCAATGCGCAGCACACCGTTGGTATAATCGGTGAGAAAAGTGCCGTATTGCTTTTCGAGTTGGGGAATTGCCGATTCCACCTTATCGGGTCTTAACTCAAACAAATCTTCATCTAGACGAAGCAATTTCACTTCCACTTCCTTGCCTTTGAGATTGATTTCGTGTGGATTTGACGAACAGGAATGTAAGCCCAAAAAGGCTGTTCCTACAAGCAAACTTTGAGCGAAACCACCTCGCAAAACGGTGGCTGTTGTGCCTAAAATATGGGCTACTTTTGCGACAATAAACGTTCTTTGCATCGAGCGGCCAAATTAGAAAACCTGCTTTGACTGTTTGCTACATATCCAACGAATAAAACCACCATCAGATGAAAAAGACCCTTACACTCTTATTGCTCGCTTCACTCACGTTACCAGCCATCGCGCAAGACGCAAAAGTTGGCCCGCAACAGCGCAAGAAATTTCGGATGGGACTGAATGTTTCTCCATCCGTAGATTGGTTTCAAACCACTAGCGAGGATTTGGATTTGGAAGCCGTTAGGGTGAAATTTGGAGCTGGATT
>CAMDOM010000005.1 GCA_945903645.1 Chryseobacterium gleum | reverse complement strand
CCACCACCACCACCACCACCAAACCCATTGCTACCAGCAGTTCCGTTAACGGGTTGATAGAATACGTTGATGCCTGCTGCTGTGCTTGGCTGAGCTCCAGCACTAAATCCTGCTCCAGGATTACCATTTGCTCCATTAGTGCCATTGCCTGCAGTGCAACCATTTGAATTACAGCCAAAAATATTGCACCCACTAGAGCAACAGCGAGATCCTCCTCCTCCTCCAGTTTGACCTCCATTGCCAGCAGAACCTCCAGTACCCACGCTTCCGCATGAACTACATCCACCACCAGAACTACCGCCAGCACCTCCAGCACCGCCTATACCACCTCCTCCGGTGCCAGAAAGTGCGGCTCCAGCTAATCCTGCAGAACCAGATCCTGTTGTAATAACACATCGGCTCACTGTCCATCCAGTTTGGCCATTGGTATATAGCCCATATACCGATCTTCCTTTGCTACTATATGTTCCTACTGCCCCAGCAGGTAGAACGTTAACCGTCAGGTCTTTCAAAGAAAAGTTATTTCCCAATGGTGTCATTCCTATATAATATCCTGCTGAGTAGGTAGCATTGTCTACAACAGGAGGATTTATAGTTAATACAGTTGCAGTAGCAGTGCTTTTTACCCAAGTGGAAGCATCGTATCCTCCATCTATAGTTACACCCGCGGGTATATTTATAGTAGCAGTATAGCTATAGGCACCCGATGCCATTAGAATCTGATTGCGTGCCGCATTTCCAGCATAAATAACAAAGGCCTGTTGTAGGGTTACTGGGCAGGCCTTTGATCCTAATGTTCCAGTTGGGTCGCCAGTAGGAGATACATATATAAAGTTACAATCTCCTACAGCTGTTCCGCTTGCTGGTAAAGTAATGGTGGCATTTGGCGTTGTGGCACTTAAACATGTTGTGTATGTAGCATGTCGCGCTTGAAAATTGTTTACCGAACCATTTGCCAAACCAGAAAAAATAGGAGAGGATTGCCATGCACCACCATTCATTCTATAGTCATAAGCGCTTGAAACGCCACCCGAAGCATTTACGGTAACAACTGCCGAAGTATACGTTGATCCAGAACAAGTATATCCTACACTGGTAGTTACGGTTATAGGGGCAGGGTCTGTAATAACTTGACTTGCACTTACCGTACATCCATTATTATCTGTAGCAGTAAGATTGTAGGTTCGCGCACTCAGCGCTGAAATATTTGCAATGCTAGAGGTAAATCCACTGGGCGTTGATGTCCAAGAATACGTGCTGTAAGTGCCTGTACCTCCGCTTGGTGTAGGGGAAATAGTACCCGTAGAACTTCCACTGCATTGCGTACCGAACCCAGAAAAACTAGACGGAGTAAATGCAAGCGAAAGTGCAGGTGGAGCAGTTATGGTAACGGTTTGTGTATTACCACAACCGCTTGCATCATAAACGTTCACGGTGTAGGTGCCCGCAGTTAAACCCGAAATAGCATTGGTGCTGCCAGAAAGCACATTATTTACAGTTCCGTTTGACCATGAGTAAGATACCGGAAAAGCAGTGGAGGAAGCCGTTGCCGTTAAAACACCATTAGAGGAATTAGTGCAACTGACACCAAAGCCATTGTAAAGCGTTGGAGCTACCGAAAGTGTAAACGTAGGAGTAATGGTAACAGTAACTACCACAGAAGTGGAGCTTTCACAACCCGTGGTAGCGTTATATGATCTTACCGTATATGTGCCTGAAGCAAGAGGTGTATAAGTTGTTCCAATACTCAACAATGTGCCACTTCCATTGTAGTAACTACAAGTGGTTCCGTCAGTGCCTGTTGTTGCATCTAATGCGCCACCGGTGCCACAAAAAGACACACTAAAATTGGAGGTGCTACCATTAACTGTTGGTACTCCAGGAGTTGGATTAACAACAATAGTTTTGGTAGGCGCAAGGGCAGTACAGGGCGACATACCTGTGGTAGTCATAGTTAGTGTTGCCGTGCCAGTATATCCTGCCGGTGGAGTCCATGTGGCAGCCAAAGTGTTCGCATTTGGATTAAATGTACCGCCTGCAGAAGAACTCCATGTTACTCCTGTGGCACCACCTCCAAAACTAGCACTTACACCTAACGATGCCGATATTCCTCCTTGGCACATTGCTGCCATAGCTGCTCCTACGTTTGCAGTGGGGGTCGCTACTACTGTTAAAGCAGGTGAGGAACCTCCTTGAATGTCGCAACCTCTAGCGTTAGTGGGCAGATTTCTTCTATATCTATGATTCGTTCCTACTGCCGTAACTCCAGAAACACTGAGAACACTGCCAATATTACCAGTATACGAAGCTCCAGTAGGTGTGCCATTTGAAACGTCACTCCAAGAAATGCCATCTGGACTATATTGCCATTGTGCATCCAAAGTTCCTAGGCCACCCTGTAAATTTGAAGTAACCGTGAAGGATCCACCAGTGCAAATAGAAGCTAAGGATAACGATGGCGTGCTTAAGACGGGGTCAGCAACTACACTCCAAGATGCCAAATCTCCGCTTAGCGTAGAAGTCGAATTACACCCTGAACCGGTGCAAGAGGTCCGCTGTGCCCTTACGCTTATGGTTGTTCCTGCATCACCTGCTACCGTAGTATAAGAGGCGGTAGCACTTGGACCGGACATAGAAGTGCCGTTCCTGTAGAATGAATAATAAACAGCAGCGCATGAAATTCCAGGATTCCCTCCTGTAGGGCTACTAACGCTAAGTGTTTGTCCTACACAAACATTGGCAGCGGTTGGAGCCTGTGTCAGCGCAGTGGGGGCACTTGGCTGGGCCACTACGTTTACCGTAGTTCCTTGTTGAGTTCCCCAACAACCTCCGTTTCCAGGTCGGTAGTAATATGTGGGAGTACCTACTGTTCCTAGCGCCCCAGTGCTATTTGGCGTTCCTGAAGTGGCTGTAGAGGTACCATTGCTAGTAGCGCCCTGCCAGTACCGTGCGCCATTAGTTGCTGCACCACCAGCAAGACTTACAGATCCTCCCGCACAGATAGTTTCACTAGTAGGTGAGTTAGCAGCGAGAGTTGGGGTAGCTTTTCTGTACGTAATTGTTGCAGAAGTTCCTGTCCAAGTGCCATTCGCTCTGTTTGGTCCCACCCAATAAGAAATTGTTGCTGGTGCAGTGTACGTAAATGAATTGCCCAAATTGGTTCCGTTGATACATATACCGCTGCTTTGAGCGTTATTGGAAATTGAAAAAATGTACACCACACCATTTTCAAAAGCCATAGAAGTAGATTGCCCTGCGCCTCGCGCAATTGACTGATCAGCGCAGGTAGGTGCCGCTGCTGTCCCTCCGTCTGTTGTTACATTGCATTGACCATTTGCGTCAAAATTTGAAAGTGAAACTCCAAACACTAAAAGCAGCCCAACAGCTGCTTTTAAAGGAGCAAACGAGTTACATTTTTCAGAGCCAAAAACCCAAGAATACATGTTTTTCATAACCAGCTTATTTCAAATTTGAGTGCAAAAAATTACAATTAGTCACAACCTCAAAGAGGTAGGGATTTCAAATTAACGTATTTTTTTTTTACAGGATGCTTAAATCAACGGTGAAATTGAATTTAATGTAGCCAAAATTTTCAAAAATCTAAGATTCAGATAAACAATCATGAATTCACTTCTATGCACGAAACGCACCAATGCAATTTTTATATTGGTAAAGAAAACATGCTCAGCCAAATTGAATCAAGATGAAAGGCTAGGATAAATATCTAACACTTTGGGCGGAAAAACATCGCCAAAGCAATGCGCATAACCAGTTAAAAACTTTATTAAATCTGATAAATTATAGACATAGTAAAGCATAAGTCAAATCCGCTATTCGAATAAATATCATTTGCAGTTTAGTAAATTCATTAAGTTAGTTTATGGATATAAGTATCAGCAAGGGCATCAGAAAGGCAAAGCATTTACATAGGGTTAATTCTAAAAAATTTTAATTTTCAAATAAATAAATTAAGTTAAGTATTTCACTTAATTATTTAGGATGGTCTCTTACGACAGGAGAAATGGATTGCCCTTTTATGAAATGGATAAGACCTAAAAGACAAGGCACTATCTTCGCGCTACACACTACCGCTATGAGACCCTATTTTCTGCTCTTTCTGCCAATTTTTTTATGGTCGATTACAGTTTCTTTCTCCCAAGAAGCACAACCCTGCGGTGCAGATGAACTTCGCATTTCTAATTTAAAATCGATGCCCAGCGTGGCGAAAGCTGTGGCGAAGCGGGAAGCTGAGTTGGAGCGATGGACAGCTCAATATGTGGCAGATAAAGCGAACCGTGGGGGCGAGCCATTGGTCTACACTATCCCTGTGGTGTTTCACGTTATTCATCAGTATGGACCAGAAAACATTGGCGATGCCCAATTGAAAGATGGCTTGCGGGTGTGCAACGAAACTTTCCGCAAAACATCGGCAGATACTGCTTTGATTGTGGACGCCTTCAAACCCATCCATACCGATTGTGGCATCCAATTTGGGTTGGCTACCAAAGACCCCGATGGCAATTGCCACAGCGGTATCAATCGCATTGCTTCATCGCTTGCCACAACTGGCGACCACGCGGTGAAATCGCTAGTGCATTGGGACCCAACGCGCTATTTGAATATCTATATTGTAAGTAACGCTGCTGGATTAGCGGGTCATGCCGTTTGGCCATCGGATGCCGATACCATTCCCGAATGGGATGGCATTGTGCTAGCTCATAGCTACATTGGTGATATTGGAACTTCCGACCACACACGTTCGGTGGCCTTTGCCCACGAATGCGGGCACTACCTTAACCTGCATCACATTTGGGGAGGAAATAACGTGCCCGATTTCTATTATTTGCCTGTGGCGCAAGCCGAAAACTGTGGGTTTAGCGATATGGTGGACGATACTCCAGCTACCATTGGCTGGCAAAGTTGCGCCCTTTCTGGGACTTCGTGTGGCAATGTGGTGGATAACGTGCAGAACGCCATGGACTATTCCTACTGCAACATCATGTTTACCAATGGGCAGCGCGATAGGATGCACGCCTGCCTCAATTCGGATATTGCGGGGAGAAATAACCTTTGGCAGCAAACTAACCTTATTGCTACTGGAGTAGTCCCCGAACCTGCACCCCTTTGCGAAGCCGATTTTGTGAGCGACAAGGTGGCCGTGTGCCCCAACACGGATAATGCCATCGCCTTCACCAACACTTCGTTTCATGGCACGGTCGATTCGTTGCAATGGGAGTTTCCTGGTGGTGTACCGTCCACATCATCGCAAAACAATCCAACCGTAACGTATTCTACTTCCGGAGTGCATGATGTAACACTTCGAGCTTATTCCAACGGAAATTTTTACGAAACCACAAAACCCAACTATCTCACCGTGTTGGCGGATAATCAAGTAGGCTATCCATTTTCCGAATCATTTGAAGAAACCGTTGCGCTAGATGGCACACTGTGGTCGCGCGCTAGTGTGGAGGCCGAAAACCAATGGGAACTTACCACAACTGCCGCATCTAGCGGCACTAGTTCGGTGGTTGTAGACAACTGGGACAATGGCACTTTGACGCGTGACGAACTTTTTAGTCCGCCCATCAACTTGGTAGGTGTTTCCCAAATGAAGGTCGCTTTTAAGTATGCCTTTGCAGGACGCAATGCTACCGCGGGTTCTAATAAATTGCAGTTTATGGTTACGCGAAACTGCGAAACCACTTGGAGCGTGCGCCTCATGCTCGCAGGTGAATCGCTCGAAACTGCCGAGCCGCAATCCACTCCATTTGTGCCCACTGCCAGCCAATGGGTTCAGGAGGAAATCAACATACCCATCCAATTCTTTGAACCCGGATTTCGCTTCAAGTTTGTGTTCACCTCTGGTGGAGAAAATCGCTTGTTTATTGACGATATCAATGTAGACATCAATGCTAGCGTGGCAGAAAATGAAGCGTTTGCCAGCCTTACCCTTTATCCCAATCCCGCTTCGCACCAACTCGCTGTGCAAATAGCCGCTGTTGCTGCCATGCAAACCAATTTGGAGATTGTAGATGTGGTGGGCAAAACGATATTCCACGCTGGTTCTAAGCAATTGGTCGCAGGTGTTTCAACCCACGAAATAGACATTGCGCAGCTAAGCGAAGGCATGTATTTGCTGCGTTTAAACTCCGCAAATGGCAGCATAGCCCGTCCGTTTGTAGTTCAGAAGTGAGGGTTCTTTTTCTATTAGTGGTCTGTTTTGCTTTAGTACTTATGGCGCAAAGCATCGTGCTTGATTGGCGAGAGAAGTGAGCTTTTTGAACATACACCACCCATTTCTCAGTTTGCCGACACATTTTTTATAGTTAAATGCCATTATTCAAAAATAGTGAGTTCACTTGGCAGAAGAATGCGTTCTTCGTTTAAGGCGCAATGGCTGACGGAAAGCTGCGGAACTCTTTGGGGGGTTTGTCAACCTCTAACGGGAATTATAAACCGAAAATGCGCAAGTGGCTGAAGTGCTAGAATTATCCAAACGACCTACCGCCCTAGCGCTATGCTTGCGATGGAGCGCAGCACCAATGCCAAGTAAGATTTTCGTCTCCCAAAAGTGTAATCCTCACAAATATCCCACATCCGTCATATACGATGCGGCCAAAACCAAGGCCATCCCGTAAGTTTGTAGCCCAATTTGATTATAGTTGTCTGAACAGACTAGTGTAGCCGTGTCTAATTCCTCCTCCATCTCCGCCAAGGTTAGGGACTACGCTGCCTTTATGAAATTGCGCTTGGCAGCTTTGGTGGTTGTGTCGGCTGGTATTTGCTATGCCATAGCCGCTACCACATTTAACCCTACTATTTTCACGTTTCTCATCTTGGGCGGAACCTTGCTTACAGGTGCCTCCAATGGTTTCAACGAAATTATCGAACACGAATTGGATGCCCTGATGGATCGTACCAAAATGCGGCCTTTACCCACCGGTCGCATGTCTATTGTGGAGGCGTTAGTGGTAGCATGCCTAGCTGGGTTTGGCGGGATATACTTGTTAGGCTGGTTTATCAACCCGCTGGCAGGCTTACTAGGTTTCGCTGCTCTGGTTCTTTATGTAGCTGTATACACGCCCTTGAAACGGATAACTCCATTTGCTGTATTCGTAGGTGCATTTCCAGGTGCCATGCCGCCTATGTTGGGTTGCGTGGCCGCTACCGCTGGTTTTGGGCAAATCACCCATCTTGCTTGGATTATGTTTGCCGTGCAGTTCATTTGGCAGTTCCCACACTTCTGGGCCATTGCTTGGCGCATGAATGACGATTACTTGAAGGCGGGATTCAAGATGCTGCCTTCACCGGGAGGAAGAGATAAGGCCAGTGCTTTTCAGATTATGGTGTATGCGGTGGGGCTTATTCCCATAAGTCTGCTGCCTACATTTTTTGGATTTACTGGAAACATTGCTGCTCTGATAGTGGTTATTGCAGGTGTGGTGTTTGCAATTCAAGCCATCAAACTCTACCAAACACTTTCAGGCGAAGACGCAAAAAAACTCATGTTTGGCTCGTTCATCTATTTGCCTGTGGTGCAATTGGCCTATCTAATCGACAAACTATAATGGAGCAAGACATCGAATACCAAAATAAAACAATCCGCTCAAAAAAGATGCTGGTGTGGCTTGGAGTTGGCAGCATCGTCATGTTTTTCGGAGCGTTTACTAGTGCCTACATCGTGTTGCAAGCCGACCACTTTTGGGTAATGGACAAATTGCCCACCATGTTTGCCTACAGCACCGCTATTATTGCGGTAAGTAGCATCACCATGTGGTTGGCTTCTAGCAGTATTGCCAAAGGAAATATTGGCGGGTTAAAACTTTGGCTATTTGCCACCTTTTTATTGGGCCTGGCTTTCACAGCAACGCAATACGCTGCTTGGAGCCAGTTGCACAGTCAAGGAAAATTTTTTGTAGGCCACATTAGCGACCTCAGAGGAGAATATGGTGTTGACCACGTGATTCTTATGCAAGGTCAGCCTATGCTTTTTTCGGAAGGAAACTACTATCGCCCAGATGATATTGGCTACGAAAGTCCGATGAATGAAAAGCTAAACAGCACATTTAATGTTAGTTCTTCCTTTCTTTTCATCCTTTCGGGTCTTCATATTGCCCACTTATTTGGTGGTCTTATTTATCTAATTGTGCTGATTTCAAAGGCTTTTTTAGGCCGTTACTCTGCCACCAATCATCTTGGTGTAGAGCTCGGAAGTATTTATTGGCATTTTCTCGATTTTCTTTGGATATACTTGTTCTTGTTTTTAACGTTTATTCGTTAAAATTGCACCCTGAAACTAGAGCCTAAATTCAATCATTACGAAGTATGTCAAGTCACGTATCTCATCACACTGCCCCATCCCATAGCGACCACGGTGCCAACCCTTGGGGCGGAGGTACATCTCCGTTCAAAATTAGCTACGGTAAAATGATGATGTGGTTCTTCCTTCTATCGGATGCATTCACATTTTCTGGCCTTCTCACCGCTTATGGCTACATGCGCCACAAGTATGATGACATCTGGCCAACTGCTGGAGACGTGTTTACGCACTTCCCATTCTACAACGGCCACATCGAATTGGCCTACGTGGCGCTAATGACCTTCATTCTTATTGCCTCTTCGGTTACGATGGTACTTGCTGTAGAAGCTGGCCACCGTATGGCAAAAAAGAAAGTGCAGTTTTGGCTAGTTCTCACCATTCTTGGAGGACTTATCTTCGTTGGTTCGCAAGCTTGGGAATGGTATCACTTCATTCATGGCACTCCGCAAGGTGCGTATTTGTTGGAAGATGGAGTAACCGTTATGCGTCATAAGGTAGACCCACAGACACATGTTGTAAGCGAAGACGTGTTCCTAGTTCCCGCTAACGATAAATCTGGCTTTGTAGAAGTGTCTGGTGCAGAAGCAGAAGCAATGAAAGCCACCGCAACCCACATTCACGGTGCCAATTTGAAGCACAATGAATATGGAGTTCCATTGTTCGCTAATTTCTTCTTTTTCATCACGGGATTCCACGGGTTCCACGTATTCTCGGGTGTTGTAATAAACTTCCTCATCTTTTTAGGTGTTGTTGATGGTACTTACCAAAAACGTGGACACTACGAAATGGTGGAAAAAACAGGCCTATACTGGCACTTTGTGGATTTGGTGTGGGTATTTGTATTCACCTTCTTCTACCTTATCTAAGTATTCTTTCTAACGCATTTAAACCTAAATTACTATGGACGTAAGAGACGATGTTTACGAATACAGCCTAGATAACCACCACAGCGAAGCCGAAGGCAAAAAAATTCGTGGGTTGTTTGTCAAAGTTTTGCTTGCCCTTTCCTTGCTCACAATAGCGGAGGTAGCAATGGGTATGGTTTGGTCGCGAGATGAGTCTATGAAAGCAATTCTCAAATATTCATTCATCATTATGACCTTGGTAAAAGCTGCCGGCATCACGTGGTATTTTATGCACATGGGCGATGAAAAACGTGGATTTCAATTATCTATAATCCTTCCCTTTTTCATCCTGATTGGGTATTTAATCTTCATTGCCCTCGCAGAAGCTACATACAACGGAATGTTTCGTCCAGTAGTAGAGAATTACTTCGGCCTATAATGAAAGCAGTTACGGGTGCTCGTAAGTACCTCGTTCTATTTGCACTCCTGCTGCTTCCTTCACTTCTTTATCTTTTCCTCATTCAAGGAAAACATAATTTCGCGCATCTTCCATTTGTGACCTACACTGCCGAAAACGGTAAATTGGTAAACCGAAAAGCTCCCGAGTTTAGCTTTACCGATCAAAACAATAACTTACTTACCTCATCCGAAATGATGGGTAAGGTTTATGTGGTCAATTTTTTCTTCACCTCCTGCCCGAGTATTTGCCCCATTATGACGGCAAACATGACCAAAATTCATGAGCGGTTCGTGAACTATCCTGATTTCGAAGTTCTTACTCTGACGGTAGACCCAAAGCGCGACACTCCAAAAATTTTGAAAGAATATGCCGTAAATCGGAGAATCGATTCTCCAAAATGGCACTTTCTGACAGGCGAAAAAGACTCCCTTTATTCCGTGGCCTACAAGTTTCTCTCAAGTGCAATGGAAGATAATTCTGCACCCGGTGGGTTTCTTCACACAGAGTATTTCGTCCTTGTAGATAAGGAAGGAAATATGAGGTCAAGAGAGGATGATAATGGAAATTTGATTGCAGTTTATGATGGCACTAACTCGGCTCATATCAATGATTTAATTGACGATATAAAAATCCTTATTGCTGAATACAACCTCGAATTAAAAAAGAACAATAAGTCTGTGCAAAACGTTAAAACAGAATGAACGATAAACGTGTTTTTCAAATAATTCTTGGACTTTCGGTAGTTGTTTTCGCAGTGGTAGTTGTGCTATATCAACTGCCCAAATCGGACAGCATTCCGTCTTGGGCTCTTGGCCTTCCCAAGCTTAATGCGTTTATTAACGGCACGTGTGCATTGCTTCTTCTTACTTCACTTGCGGCTATCAAACGGAAGAATATTCAGCTACATAAGCGAATTAATATTACCGCCTTTGTCCTATCGAGCCTGTTTTTAGTATCCTATATTATCTTCCATTCTTTTGGAGTGGAAACATCCTTCCCGAAAGAAAACCCAATTCGTCCCTTTTATCTGTTCATTTTAATAAGCCATATTATTTTAGCTGCTATTGTTCTACCTCTGGTTTTATCATCCTTCTATTTGGGTTTGGGTGGAAAAATCGAATTGCATAGAAAAGTATCACGCTTCACCTTTCCAATTTGGCTTTACGTGACCACAACAGGTGTTCTCGTTTATCTAATGATTTCGCCTTACTACAAGTTCTAATTACACTAGAGCAACACGCTTGCAAAGCCAAAAGAAGCGCCATGAAAGCCTTTAAACTTGTGAGTAGATACAGTGCCGTCTCCTTGCTATTTGTGCTTTCTAGCACTGCGGTTTATGCTCAATGCAGTATGTGTCGTGCAGTTACAGGGTCAAGTCAGTTTAGTGAAGACACATTCACTCCCGGAAGGGGTTTAAACAATGCAATCCTCTACCTTATGGCCATGCCTTACGTGATGGGATTGCTTTTTATTCTTGTCTTTTTCAGGAAACAGATTAAAGGCTGGTTCACTCGTGACCACAACGCAACGCTTCAATAGACCCGATTTAGAAGGCTTGCATTTCGATAGTCAAATCGACTTGAGAAGTCTCGCCTAGACGGCAGGAACTTCAGGGTTATCCAACAAAACGAAATAAAAAGGGGCTGTCTCACAACCGAGACAGCCCCTTTACCATTTCCTAAAATCCCTCTATTTAAACGTTACTGATGACGTTCCAATCAGCGCTTTGTCGCAGTAAATCTCTATTGTATACTTTCCTGCTTGAAATCCTTCGGTAGGAGCATTATAGAACATACAAATATCCATTTGCTTATTTTCATAGCTGATTTGCTTAACCATGCTATATGTCATAGAAGAACCTTCAAATTCAAACTCATCACCACGTCCCTGAGACAACACCTTTCCGTCTGGCCCAATGATTCTGAAGTAAACATCTTTTTGACCAGGCTTAGCAATTGAATTCGCACTCAAAATAAAACATGAGTGAAGCTTTTCGGCACGTTTTCCTTTAGTTTGTGGCTTATCCTTCTTTCCACTTACTCCTTCAAGAGTAATCTTGTAAGCAGTAAGGACAGAACCTAAAGCCACCTTATTGGAAAGTCCCATATTTTCATCGGTTAAATCCTTATTCAAGCTTTGCTGCTGCGTTACCTCAGTTTTCAAGGTTCCAACCTCACCACGCAATGATGTGGCAACTCCTTCCAAACTATCATAGCTAGCTTCCAGTATTGTAAACTTGTCATTAAACTGAGCCAATTGACTCTTATACCATCCAAGTTTAGAGGCATCGCCTTTATATTTTTCTACATCAGCTTTTAGTTGAAGAATCTCCTGACGTTGCGCCTCCATTTCTGCAGACAATTGACCATTTTCATCTTCCAATGATTTATATTTGTCTAGCAGACCGTCAAGTTCTGCAGTTAACGCAGATTTCTCTTCTACAAGTTGGGCCTTCTCAACAGTAAGTTGGTCATTGGACGCTTTCTGTTCGTATAATTGCCAACCTAGAACACCTGACAAAACCAATAAAACTATTGCAAGAATTAAAAATACCTTGTTATTCTGAGACTTCTCTTTCTCTTCCATTGTTGTGAAGTGATGTATGTTTAAGCAGCAAAAGTAGAAATTAATGATTATGTTTCAACAATTGGAAATGCGAGGGCGACAGGGTTTGCAACATGTGTATCAGAACATTCAATCCCTGTTGGTGGATTTAGTTGATTTGTTCTATCCAAAGCTCTGTTCAGCATGCGATACGCACCTTCAAAGTGGCGAATCAGATATTTGCATTCAATGCATTTTTCAATTGCCAAAGACCTACTACTGGGATTATGACGAAAATCCAGTGGAACAACTTTTTAAAGGGCGACTAAAAATTGATGGCGCGTGTTCATTTGTTCACTTCACGAAAGGTGGAATTGTTCAGCAAATGCTTCATCGATTGAAATATGAAGAACAACGCGAGATTGGCAGTGCCCTTGGAAGACTTTTCGCCCAGCAACTTCTTACAAAAAACAAGTTTACCGATGTAGATTTAATCGTCCCGATTCCGCTTCACTTCAAGAAGGAAAAAATAAGAGGGTACAATCAAAGCATGGAAATTGCACTTGGTGTCTCAGAAATACTTAACGTAAAAATATATCGGAATAGCTTAATTCGTCAACTAGCTAGTGAAACGCAAACACGAAAATCTCGCTATGATAGGTCAACCAATGTAGAATCCGTTTTCTCATGTTCAAACCCAAACGCTTTTAAAGGGAAAAGTGTAATTTTAATAGATGATGTGATTACCACGGGATCAACACTTGAGGCAGCAGGAAAGATTCTATTTGATGCAGGCGTTGCTAAACTTTATATCCTAGGAATAGCATCAGTTTAGGACATTAATCACACTTATTATAGAACATAAAAAAGGGGAAAAATGCTAAGCGCATTTCTCCCCATCTTATATTTAACCAAGTAAATTCTACTTTTGAGATGTACGAATGTGTTCGTTTAATAATTCAACACTAGCTTTCAAGATATCTACTTGTTCCTTCACAGATTTTAAAGCGGTTAATTCCGATTGTTGATTAGCGATAATCGCTTGTTGCTCCTTAATAGCCTCTATTAGCACTGGCACTAAATGGCTATACTCGATTGACTTCCAACCCTTCTCATCGGTATCCACTAACTCAGGAATAACTTTCTCCAATTCTTGAGCTATCAAGCCATATTGCTTACCAGCTAAAAAATTACGCTCTGGGAACTCTTCTTTTCTCCAATCGTAGGTAACTCCCTGTAAAGACAAAACCTTGGATAAAGCTGATGTGATAGGCACAATATTTTTCTTCAAGCGTCCATCAGAAGTTTCGTTTATACCTGTGGACTTTACTTTACCTGCAACCACTAAAGCATTGGTAGCTGTAGGGTCTCCACCATTTATACCTACACCAAGAGTAGTGACCCTCATCCGCTCTGAACCTCCAGCAGAAACACCTACAATATCGGAGGCGATTCTATAAACACCAGTATTAACATCGCTTGCGAAGGCAATGGCTGGAGTAGCCGCTACTCCGTCAGAAGCTAAAAGACCTGCTGAAAACGTTGATTGATTCGACCATGTCTTAGCACCCGCAGCGGTTTGAGCAGTAGTTAAATCCACATAACTTCCGCCTCCTGAACCTGATAAGGAAACCCAAGCCGCTCCATCCCAATAGTAATAACCAGCTGCGCCATCATATTGATACACAAGCATGCCTCGATCTGATGCATTATCATTCGGATTCCCTACTAACCCTGAAATTGCACCTCTTTGTGCTGCTGTCATTCTTGGTATAAGAAGACCTGCCGAAGTAGACCGGAGTTCTAAAATAGACCTTGGGCTTGGAGTGATTGCTGAACCAGAGGAAATTCCAACCGATTGAGCATTAACATTGGTGAAGCCAAGAATTGAGATGAAAATCGCTGCAATAGAAAATGAAAGAATCTGTTTCATAGTAAAAGTTAAGTTTATCAATTGATAGCTAAATCTAAGAACCTGTCAACATATTTGGGTTACCAATATACCGTGATAATACTCCAAAACAAATTTTACAGGCCACTAAATTAGACATTTGTTTATATCTGAACGTTGAATGCTTGAATTTTACCGACCTTAATTATGATATTTTTGTTTTTCAGATATCTTCCTTTATAAGGCTTCACTTTGATGAAAAAATTAATTTATCTGAAAATTAGACTGTTTATTATACTGTTATGTACTTAAAATAGTTGATATGAATTCGATAAATAAATTTAATTTTAATTTTCAGAGAATTATTTGGGTGATTTTCACAAGTCCCTTCTTACTTGAAAAAATAATTCGCGTCACTTTTTCGTCCAAAATGAATACTATTTTCTATTTCCATTGCTTTGCAATTTCTTGTTTTTCTCAGTAAAAAATACTCAACTATGAGTTTTGATTCCAAGTGGGCTTCCTTGTCCCAACTACTTTTTATTATCGCCATTTGCTTTCCTGCTGGCATTTGGATTTTTGAGCTACTTCAGGCTTTTTCTATGCACTTTTTAGCGCTAAACGTGTGTTTGTTAATTGTAGCGTTATACTGGAAATACAAGTGGCTTAGGATTTCCTCCTTAACTACTTGCGGAATACTTGTCCTTCAGCTTTACCCATTCTTACCAACAGCTCAAAAAATTACATCTTCTTGTAATATTAGAGTAGGCATTTTCAACGTGTTTCATGAAAACACGAATTACTCCCAGTCAATTACTTCGATCATTAATTCTAAATGTGACCTGATATCTGTTTTAGAAGTGAGCAAAAATTGGAATGAAGCGTTAAACGCTGCACTATCCGAAAGCCATCCATATTCGGTTACGCTTCCTCACGCCCATTGCTGCTATGGACTATCTGTTTACTCTCGCTTTCCAATAGTGAGTGACACTATCGTTTACTGTGAGGCAATCCCTTTAATCAAAATAAGATTAAAGAAGAATGAAGCTCTATTTGATCTTTGGACATTGCATACGCTTACCCCAGCGTTTCCTAACAACACGATTAAAAGAAACCTCCAAATGAGTACTGTCGCCCGCGAAATAGCACGGAATAATGTTCCCGCTATTTTGGTAGGCGACTTGAACGTAGTTCCATGGGCGCAGGATTTCCAGTCTATCAAAACAATCAGCGGTATGACAGCGTCCAGAAAAGGATTTCTCGCTACCTATCCAATGGATTTCGGCATTCCTCTGATTCCGATAGATCATATTCTTCACTCAAAGCATTTCTCTTCAGCATTTTGTACCACGGTGGTACTTCCTGGTTCAGACCACAAAGGTTTAATTGCAGGACTGAATTGGAACTAAAACGCCTTTACATTTTTTGAGGAACTTGAATTCCCAGCAGTTTCATTGAAGATGAGATAACCTGACCCGTTAATGAAGTTAGTGCCAAACGAAATGTTCGCGTCTCATCACTGACATCTTTCAAAATTGGCAATTCTTGATAAAACTGATTGAACTCTTTAGCCAGGTCGTATCCAAAATTGGCAATCAACGCTGGACTATATTCTTCCCCTGCCTGACGAACTACCTCTGGATAGCTATTCAACATCCTTAAAATGCTTTTCTCCTTTGAATCCAATGCTGTGGAATAGGAAATACTAGCTGGAAGAGCTTCCGATTTGCGCAATAAAGAAGAAATACGGGCATGAGTGTATTGGATAAACGGCCCAGTATTTCCTTGCATATCTATGCTTTCTTGAGGGTCAAATAACATCCGTTTTTTTGGGTCGACACGAAGAATAAAATATTTGAGTGCTCCCATTCCCAGCATTTCAAATAGCGAATCGGCATCATCAGTTGACATTCCTTCTAACTTGCCTTTCTCCTCGCTTTGAGCTTTGGCCGCATTGTACATTTCCTCCATAAGGTCATCTGCGTCAACAACGGTTCCCTCGCGGGACTTCATTTTTCCACTTGGTAAATCGACCATACCATACGAAAGATGATAACACTGCTTTGCCCATTCGTATCCTAGTTTTTCCAATACTAGAAACAAAACCTTGAAATGATAATCTTGCTCGTTTCCAACCGTGTATATAAGCTGATTAAGCGCTTTCCAATCTTGCTTGCGCAAAATGGCTGTTCCAATATCTTGAGTCATATAAACAGCTGTTCCATCTGAACGAAGTAGCAGTTTTCTATCTAACCCATCTCCCGTTAAGTCGCACCAAATAGAACCGTCAGGTTGCTGTTCAAACACACCTTTACTCACTCCGTCTTTCACCATATCTCTGCCTACGAGATATGTATCTGATTCGAAATACAACTTATCAAAATTGACTCCTAGCCTAGCATACGTACTTTCAAAACCTTCATAAACCCAACCATTCATAGTGGCCCATAACGCTTTCACTTTCGGTTCATCTGCTTCCCACTGTTGCAGCATTTCGCGAGCCTCCAGCATTATTCCGGCATCCTGTGCAGCCTTTTCCTCTGCAACACCGCTTTCAACCAGCTCAGCTATTTGATCTTTGTACTTCCTATCAAACAGAACGTAATATTTCCCTACCAACTTGTCTCCTTTCAATCCAGAAGTCGCGGGGGTTTCTCCACCACCGAAGTTCTGCCACGCCACCATGCTTTTGCATATGTGAATGCCACGGTCGTTTATCACCTGCACTTTCTTCACTTCGTGTCCATTGGCCTTCAATATCTCAGCCACAGAATATCCCAACAAATTATTACGTATGTGGCCCAAATGCAACGGTTTATTGGTATTTGGAGACGAATACTCCACCATAATATTTCGGCTATGGACTCCTTTTGGATGATGACCAAAATTCTCTTGGGTTCTCATAGTATTCAATTGGCCTTGCCAATAAGAATCGCTGTAGGTAATATTCAAAAATCCCTTCACAACGTTAAACGCTGTAACGTCCTCCACAGTGGCTACAAGTCCCTCACCAAGACGTTTCCCAGTCTCTTCGGGCGAAAGCTTTGATACGCGCGCCAGCGGAAACACTACTAATGTGATGTCTCCTTCAAATTCCTTTCTGGTTTTTTGCAATTGAATTTGTCCTTCATCCAACGCAGTTGCAAATTGCTCTAAAACGATACTTTTAATAGCACTAATAAGCCTTTCCTCCATGCCGTAAAATTACGTAAACCACCTTCCTTGTGGGCATTAAAAGCCATTGAGGAATAGGACGTAAAATCCGTTACCTACTTTCGCACACTATAAAATCTATTCATTATGAGCGAACGTATTCATGTTTCTTCGGAGGTTGGCACGCTAAAGCGGTTAATTATTCATAGTCCAGATGCGGGAATTGGCAAAATTGCTCCACGCATGATGAACGATTTGCTTTATGATGACATCGTGTTTCTAGACGAAATGCGAAAGGAATACAACCAATATCTATGTGTTTTGCTTTGGTTTTTGGACCCTGAAGTGGTGCGCAATCGCGATTCGAAGGATGCTGATTTCTTTAAACCAACCAAAAAAGGCTATCTGCAATCGAGCAAAGTATTGGATGCTGAAAATCTTCTAATGAAGGTTTTAGAAAATGGTCTTGCCAAACAGCTTTTGGTTAGTGCGGTTTGCGCTATGGAAAAGTGCGATTTCGAAACGCAGATGTTGCTTATGAAAATGTCGCCTTCCGAGCTCACTCGGACTCTAATCTCTGGCGTGTGGCTCTATGAAGGCGAAGAAGATTATCTCTTTGCCCCTATTCCAAATTTCATTTTTACACGCGACATCGGCATTGTAATCAATGACCACATGCTCTTAATTAAGGCCGCTGAAAAAGGCCGCACACGAGAAGCATTGCTCATTAAATACATTGCGTACTTCATTCTTTTTGGTGAAGATGCGGATTGGGACAACTACAAGTTTTCGGATCGGGTGATTGAATTGGAAGATAACGAATACTACTTTTTGAACGACTCGCTAGGAAAAGAACGTCAAGAAGTGAGCATTGAAGGTGGCGATGTAATGATGATAAGCCCTCGACATCTTTTGGTTGGGTTAAGCGCACGCACCACCCAAAACGCGATTCACCAACTTATAACCGTGCTTTTTCACAAAGGAATTGTAGACAAAGTAAGCGTGGTGAACATACCTGTGGAGCGGGCATACATGCACATCGACACCATTTTTACGCAGATAAGAAGAGATATGTGGGTGATGTATGCCCCATTTACTCGCGAAGCAATTGCGCTATCTAAAGAGGAAATTGACTTTCGCAGAATGCTAGATGACGAGATGGAAACGCCAGAAGAACAAGTGTATGTCACGCAATTTGTTCGAAAGCCAAACAAAGATGGATTTAAGGTTAAAAAAACTGAGTTAGATTATCTTGACGACCTTCTAATACAAGTAAGCAAAGAAGATTTTGGATGTTCTAAGGTAGAAATTGTGCCTAACGCCAACGGACGATTCCCATTCACTGAAAGGGAACAGTGGACAGATTCATGCAATTTTCTTGCACTTCGTGAAGGAGTTATCATTGGATATGACCGCAATGTGGAAACCAACGAATCGCTGCGCAAACGCGGATTTAAAGTCATTAAAGCCAAAGAGTTTTTATCGAAAATGGATGCTGGCGCCAAGTTGGATGACGTTATCACTGGCGATACTTTGATTCTACTTCCATCAGCCGAGTTATCGCGTGCTCGCGGAGGAACACACTGTATGAGTATGCCATTGCTGCGCGAAGAAATTTAATACGACCTCCTTGCAAACTACTTCTCACATTTTAATGATTCGGCCAGTGGCGTTCAACTATAACGCTCAAACGGCCGAAAACAACTATTACCAAACTGCAGCAGATGCCTCTCAGGCCGAAGACATTCAAGCCAAAGCGCGGGCTGAGTTCGACTCTTTTGTAGCCAAACTTATTGCAGCAGGTGTGGATGTGCTGGTGGAAGACGATACGCTTATGCCTGTTACTCCCGATTCCATATTTCCGAACAATTGGATTTCCTTTCACGAAGACGGCAGCATTTTTCTCTACCCAATGTTTGCCCCAAACCGAAGGCACGAAAGACGAATGGACATCCTCGATATGCTTAGGGTTTCTGATTTTCGGATTACTCAAGTGGTAGACATGACCGATTCGGAACAAGATGGTCGCTACTTGGAGGGAACGGGAAGCATTGTTTTGGACAGAGAACATCGCATTGCTTATGCCTGTCTATCGCTGCGCACGAATCCTGATGTGCTGGCACTTTGGGCTGCACAAATTGGGTATAAGACCATCACGTTTGATGCATTACAAAACGTGAATGGTGAATTGCTTCCGATTTATCACACCAATGTGATGATGAGCGTTGGCAGCAAATTGGCCATTCTATGTGCCGATTGCGTGAAAAATTTTGATGAACGGGAGGCTTTGCTCGCTTCTTTATCTGCCACAGGCAAACATATTGTCCTCATTTCAGAAGAACAAAAGCACGATTTTGCTGGAAATATGCTTGAAGTTGAAAGCAAAAATGGCGAACATCTTATGGTGATGAGTTCGCGCGCATACGATGCTTTAACATTGCACCAAATTAATGAAATCCAATCGTTTTGTACCATTGTTCATTCCGACATTCGCACCATCGAAACATACGGTGGCGGCAGTGCCCGTTGCATGATGGCCGAGATTTTTTTACCAAGCATACATTGATTTTTACTCCTTAAACCTTTACCACCAAATAGCAGCGCCAAAAATTGGAGAACAACTATTACAACCTCATAGACCAAACCTTTGTCTTCCCACAGGAAGGATTTGAGGTGAAAGAGAATAATCTCTTCTTCCATGGCATCGACTTGATGTCGATTGTGAAGCAATACGGAACCCCGCTTAAACTGACGTATCTGCCTGTAATATCTGAGCGTATCCGAAATGCGAAAAAGTTCTTCTCTAAGGCGATGAAAAAAGTGCATTACGAAGGCAGCTACACGTATTGCTATTGTACCAAAAGTTCGCATTTCTCGTATGTTTTGAATGAAGCGTTGAAGAATGACATCCATTTAGAAACGTCCTCATCTTTCGATATTCATATTGTTCGAAATCTTTATGAAAAAGGCAAAGTGAACAAGGACACCTTCATTGTTCACAACGGCTACAAACGAGAGTTGTATGTAAAATTGATAGCAGAGCTTATCAATGATGGATTCAATAGCCTTCCAGTTTTAGACAACTTGAACGAACTGGATTATTTCATTCCATTGGTGAAAAAGAAGTGCAACATCGGTATCCGAATTGCAACTGGTGAAGAGCCGCAATCCAACTATTACACTGCCCGTCTGGGAATTCGTCACCGCGAAATTGTAGACTACTACACGCAGGTCATTAAGAAACAGAAGCTCTTCAATCTTAAAATGCTCCATTTCTTCATTGATAATGGCATTGAAGACAGCTTGTATTACTGGAATGAATTGCAAAAATGCCTTGCCGTGTACTGCGAACTCCGCAAGAAATGTCCAACACTCGATTCGCTAAATATTGGTGGTGGATTTCCCGTAAAACATTCGCTTGCAGAAGAATTTGACTACCAGTATCTGGCCGATGAAATAGTACGACAAGTGAAAGAGTTTTGCGACAAAGAGCGCGTGCCTGTTCCCAATATCTTTTCAGAATTTGGCAGTTATACGGTGGCCGATAGTGGTGCTGCATTGTATTCCATTATCGATCAAAAACAACAAAACGATGTGGAATGGTGGAACATGATTGATAGTTCGTTCATTACTACACTGCCCGACACTTGGGCCATCAATCAGCGGTTTATAATGTTGGCGGTCAATAGGTGGGATAGCGCTTTTGAACGCGTAAATCTTGGTGGGCTTACCTGCGATAGCCAAGATTATTACAACGTAGAGGCTCACGTAAACAACATTTACCTGCCAGAATTTAGGAGGGCAGAACCTTTATATATTGGTTTTTTCAACACGGGGGCCTATCAAAACGCACTGGGCGGTTATGGAGGTATTCAACATTGCCTTATTCCATCCCCAAGGCAAATTACCATTGATAAAGACAAAGAAGGAAACATAACCACCGAACTCTTTTGCGAAGAGCAAGGACCCGATGGAATGCTAAAAACCCTTGGCTACAGCTAAATTTCGTACTGCGTAGGAAGTCGCATTTTTCTATATAACACTACTTTTCCAAAACATTTCACACATTTCTGAGTTACTTTGCTGACCCGCTTTGGCGGAGATATTACACCTATTATGGAAGAAACAGCACTTAAGGCTAAGTTGAAAGAACAAATTATTCAATATCTCAATCTATTGGATATGAAACCAGAAAGCATTGCTGACGAAGAACCCCTTTTTGGAGAAACTTTGGGTTTAGATTCGATTGATGCATTGGAGCTATCGGTCCTTATGGAACGCGAATATGGCATCAAGATAACCGACCCCGCTGAAGGACGAAAAATCCTGTATGACGTGAACAGCATGGCTGCCTATATTTTGGCCAATAACCCAACTGCGTAGGTGAGATGACGCGGGTTGTAGTCACCGGTATGGGAGTAATCTCCGCGATTGGCAACAATCTCGAGCAGAATCACAAAAATCTTCGTGCTGGACAGACAGGCATTCGTAAGGCGAAGCATTTAGACTCGGTGTTTACCGACACATTTCTGTTTGGCGAGGTGGCCTACAGCAACGCGGAGTTGAGAGACCGGATCCTTTTTGAATCCAAAACTGGCCTTACCAGAACCGAACTTTTAGCAATTATTGCTTTTGATGAAGCTGTTAGTAGCTCTAAAATTACACCCTCTCAAGTATCGTCCTGTGATACTACATTTATATCCGCCACCACGGTGGGCGGAATGGTGGAAACCAAAGCCATTTATGGTGATGCAAACACGAATAAACTTCCATCCGAATTCGTGAATTCGTATCGCAGCGGTTCACACACCCTTTCCATTGCGAAGCTTTATGGCTTAAAAGGATACACCGACACTATAAATACCGCATGTTCATCATCGGCCAATGCGATTATGCTCGGAGCGCGATTGATAAAATCGGGTCGGGCTAAACGGGCAATTGTTGGTGGCGTAGATAGCTTGGCGAAATACACCGTAAACGGATTCAATGCTCTCCAAATCTTCTCGGACGAAATGACAAGTCCTTTTGATGAAGCGCGCAAAGGGCTAAACTTGGGCGAGGGCGCTGCTTATCTCGTTTTAGAACGCGAGGAAGATGCGCACGGTAAATCCATATTTGGTGAAGTGAGCGGATATGGCAACGCCAACGATGCCTATCATCCATCTTCCATGTCGCCCGATGCTGTTGGGGTTCGGGGAGCAATTAACGGAGCACTTCGCACGGCTGGCCTTCTGCCCGAAGCCATTAGCCACATAAACGCCCACGGCACTGGCACTCAGAATAATGATTACACCGAACTGCTTGGTTTTACCAAGATATTCGATAAAATCCCTCCCTATATTTCTACCAAATCCTATACTGGGCACACTTTAGCAGCGTCTGGAGCAATTGAAGCAGTCTATAGTTTACTGAGCATTTTCAACAACGAAATTTATCCCAGCCTAAATTTCAAAACGCCAATCACAGGCTTTCATAGTTCACCACAAACCGTTTATATGCAAAATGAGGCGGTAAATCACGTTTTGAGCAACTCGTTTGGGTTTGGCGGCAATTGTTCTTCTTTGATTTTTTCCAAGGTCTAGGTATGTTCATCAAAGACCTCGCGTGCATATCGCCTCAGCTCACGTTCGAAGGGGCTTTTTTTGAGCAAGATGTCATTGTTCATAAAGGTTCGCAATACTGGGCAGTTGAACCAAGCTATGCTTGCACTATCCCCAATGGGTTGTTGCGCAGAATGGGCAAATCGGTGCGTTTGGCTACGGGTGCAGCCATGCCTTTGCTCACCAAATGGGAAGTGGACGGCATAATCATTGGCACTACAGATGGCGGCATGGAAGACTGCCATCGGTTTCTAAATCAAATGATTGAATACAACGAAGGCACGCTAACCCCAACTGGTTTTGTTCAAGGAAGTCCCAGCGCAGTGGCTGGCGGACTGGCATTGATGGCTAAAAACTCTGGCTACAATAACACCCATGCCAACAAAGGGTTGTCATTTGAAAATGGCCTGATGGATGCTTGGCTACTGCTGCAAGAAGGTGCAGCTAAACGCCTGTTGGTAGGTAATGTGGAAGAAATTTCGCTCGCACAATACCGTATCGAAACCGTAGCAGGTTTTATTAAGAAAGATGAAGTCACCGCAGATATTCTTTTCAAGTCTAACACAGCTGGCGCGGTGAATGGCGAAGGGGCAGCAATGTTTGTGCTCGACCAATTGCCTGAAAATGCCATTGCTGAAATAGTTGATTGGGATATGATTTCTTTCCCAACACATGAGGAGTTAACCACAAAAGCCACCGCACTTCTGGCGAAAAATGGCCTCACCGTATCGGATGTAGATGCTGTGATGCTGGGCTATTCAGGAGATATGAATTCCGATTCTTGGTACGGAGAGTTTACAACCCAGCTATTTCAGAATACGGCAACGATAACGTTCAAAAACTTGTTTGGGGAATCGCCATCGGCTAGTGCATTTGCGTGTTGGTATGCAGCGCATTTACTTTCGGGAAAACAAGCGCATGCCATGTCTGTGCTAAGTCCGCTAAAAATGACATTGCGCACCGTACTTATCTACAATCATTACCAAGGCAAGCAGCATGGATTTGTACTGATGCGCAGCGCTTAATACCGCAGCTATTCCCTACCCTACTACCCGAATATCCTTTACCTGCAATTGCAAAGTCACCTTGTTTTTCCAGTGGTTTTCTTCGATGCAATATACCATGTCAAATAGCTCCGAATCGTTTATTTCACGAAAAAGGTGGCCCAATTTGAAGGCAATAGCGGGCATTGGAACCGTGGTTTTTCCCTGTTGATAGACCTTGAAACGCAAGTGGGATTTGTCGCTGCCCACCAAACAAACATCCGAAGCACGAAGCCCTCGCGACACAAATACTGGACTCATATTGCCTGGGCCAAATGGTCCAAACTGTTTTAGCAGATTAACAAAGGGTTGTTTGATGCGATCCAAGTCAATTTCGGCATCTATGTGCAAAATTGGGATGGTCATATCCTCCGTTATTCGGGCAGCGGCTATGGCTTCAAATCGGGTGCGAAAGGCATCTACATTTTCCACCTTAAGGCTAAGCCCAGCTGCATGGGTATGGCCTCCAAACCGCTCGAGCAAATCGGCACATTCGCAAATGGCCTCATGCACATCAAACCCAGCAATGGACCGCGCAGAGCCCGTAGCCATGCCATCAGCCTGCGCTAGAACTATTGTTGGCTTATAAAAATGGTCAATCAGGCGAGAGGCCACGATGCCTACCACGCCTTTATGCCAATTGTCGCAATAGACGACAGTGCTTCGACTGGTGCTGTAAAAACTATCCTTAGCAATTATTTCCAAGGCATCCACCGTCACATCCTTATCCAATTCTCTACGCGTAGTGTTGAATCTGGCAATTTCCTCCGCAAAGGCTGCCGCTTCTTGGGCATTGTCTGATAGGAGTAGTTCCACCGCTTTCTTGCCCGAAGCGATGCGACCAGCAGCATTGATACGCGGGCCAATGATGAATACTGCATCGGTAATAGACAACTCATGTTTCACCTTGGCATTTTCGAGCAGAGTGCGAATACCTATGCATGGTTGGCTGTTGATGCGCTCCATACCAAAGGCAGCAAGAATGCGATTTTCACCCGTTATGGGCACAATATCTGCAGCAATGCTGATAGCTAATAGGTCGAAATGGGCAAACAGTGGCGTTAAATCCATATTGCTCTTTTGGCAAAATGCCTGCATGAATTTGAAGCCAACTCCGCAACCGCACAGCTCTTTGTAAGGATAATCGCATCCGTTTTGCTTAGGGTCTAAAATGGCAACGGCTTGGGGAAGTTCGGTTCCTGGAATGTGGTGGTCGCAGATAATAATATCAATGCCTTTGCTTGTGGCGTACGCTATTTTGTCTACGGCACGAATGCCACAATCCAGCGTTATGATGAGCGAAAATCCATACGCTGCCGCAAAATCAATACCTTGTGAACTAAGCCCGTAGCCTTCGGCATAGCGGTCTGGAATGTAGTAATCAAACTGCCCAAGGTCTTTCAAAAACCCATAAACTAGGGCAACGGCAGTGGTTCCATCCACATCATAGTCGCCATATACCAATACTTTTTCGCCCTCGCCAAGGGCACGTTCAAGACGGTTTACGGCCTTATCCATATCTTTCATTAAGAATGGATTATGCAGCGCTCCTAGCGAAGGGCGAAAGAAATTTCGAGCCGCTTCATAGTCTAAAATACCCCGCGACACCAAGATTTGGGCAATGTCTTCGCGCACCTTTAGCTCAGTGGCCAGATTGGCCACAAGCGCGGGGTGGGCAACTTCTCTAATTTTCCACGTGTGATGCAACATTCTGGTGGGTATAGATAAAAAAAGCCCCACCCGAAGCGTGAGGCTTTTTGCGATATTCTGATTGATTTTAGATGGTCATTATGTCCACTTCTTTTTCTGCAAGAAGTGCTTCTACCTTGGTGCTGTAAGCTGCTGTGTACTCTTGCACTTCGGCCTCGGCAGCCTTGGCAATATCTTCACTCAGGCCATCATTTTTAAGTGTTTTCACACTGTCGTTGGCGTCCTTTCGGGCATTGCGAATGCTCACCTTGGCTTGCTCGGCTATGGCTTTGGCTTGTTTCACCAAGTCGCGTCTACGTTCTTCGGTAAGTGGCGGAATAGAAATGCGCACCAACTTTCCATCGTTTTGCGGATTGAACCCCAAATTGGCCCGCATTATGGCTTTTTCAATTTCTTGAATCAACCCTTTTTCGAAGGGTTGAATGGTGATGGTTTTTGGGTCGGGCGTGTTGATGTTGGCAAGACTTTTTAGCGGGGTTTGGGCGCCATAATAATCTACTCGTACCGATTCTAACATGGCAGGACTGGCTTTGCCAGCCCTCACTTTAAGCAGTTCGGTGGCCATGCGGTCTAGTGCATTTTGCATGGCTTCTTTACTGCTGTCGTAGATAAAGTCTAATTCTTCTTCCATTGCTATTGAATTGCGGGGCCAAGTTACGGGATGATTGGGAATTGGGAATTGGTTCGATTTGGTCGAAATCAACATTGCATTGCCCGCAAACCGCTGCATACATTTGAGGCATGGTGATTCGGTTAAATAAACTAGAGTTTAACCCTCCGGTAGATTTTCAGCTCATATGCATTTGCAGCACACTGAAAGAATATCAGATTGCAATGCTGCTAAATGCGGGCTTGCGGTTTAATTTGTGGCGCCAACCCGATGTGAATGCCGAATCCCAAGAAGGGCAAATGCCATTGTATGCGAGGTTTCAGTGGGACGACAACTTGGCCTGTCGCGAGGTAATGTTGCTGGGAAATAGCCCTTTAGTGCGGCAAGAACTAGCCCGCGAAGGCGATTTGTTTGGTTCCGAAACCATAATCTTACTGATTCCTGAATTGTCCAAAGTGGATTATTTACTTCAATTTACAGGCAATTTTGAACCCGAAGAATTGGAAGAATTACGTGAGGAATTGCACTCCATGCCTGGCATCGATTTGGCATACGTCTGCGACCCATCATCACTTAAAAACATTACTCCACTACTATTTTAATAGCCTATGGCACCTATCAATCGTACCAAAATTATCTGCACCATTGGACCTGCATCCTCGTCCAAAGACCAGCTAGAAAGCCTCATTGAGGCGGGAATGTGCATAGCGCGAATCAATTTTTCGCACGGCAGTTATACCGACCATGCCGAGGTGATTGCCCATGTGCGCGCTTTGAACGATAAATTGGGAACACATGTGGGCATTTTGGCCGATTTGCAAGGCCCAAAAATCAGATTGGGCGATGTGGAAAATGGTGGTGTGCTAATCAGCAAAGGCGATGAAATCATCATTACCACCGAAAAATGCTTGGGCAATAACAAACGGGTGTATATCACTTACCCCAGTTTTGCAGGAGATGTTTCGGAGGGAGAAAAGATTCTGATTAACGATGGGAAACTTGTGCTTAGAGTGAAAAGCACGGATAAAACCGCTAACGTAACTGCCATTGTAGAGTTTGGCGGCATGATGGAACCACGCAAAGGAGTAAACCTCCCAAACACGGCCATTTCGCTTCCATCATTAACCGAAAAAGACCTCCAAGATTTAGAATTCCTTTTAACTCAAAATGTGGAATGGATAGGGCTATCCTTTGTGCGCAAGGCAAAAGATGTGCAAGAATTGAAGCAGCGCATTGCGGCAGCTGGCAAAACTGCCCGAGTGGTTGCCAAAATAGAAAAGCCTGAAGCCGTGAAAGACATTAGCAACATTATTCGCCAAAGCGATGCGATAATGGTGGCGCGTGGCGACCTAGGAGTAGAAGTGCCCATGCAGGAAGTGCCCATCATTCAAAAGATGATTGTGAAAAAATGCTTGGCTGAAGCCACGCCTGTCATCATTGCCACACAAATGATGGAAAGCATGATAACCAACCCAAGCCCATCGCGTGCAGAGGTGAATGATGTGGCAAATTCGGTGATGGACGGAGCAGATGCCGTTATGCTAAGCGGAGAAACATCGGTAGGCGCACATCCTTCAAAAGTGGTGGAAGCCATGAGCAGCATAATTAACCACACCGAACATTTCTCGGATATTTATTTCCGCACACTTATCACCAGCAGTCGACCCGACCGCACCATTAGCGATGCCATTTGCCACAATGCCGTAACATTAGCTAAGGAAATAAACGCAGCTGCCATCATTACTATGACCAATTCTGGTTACACCGCATTTCGCGTAAGTAGTTATCGGCCACGTACCAATATCTTCGTTTTTACAGATAATCGCACAATGCTCAACACACTGAACCTCGTTTGGGGCGTAAAAGGGTTTTATTACGATACTTATGTGAGCACAGACCACACCATCTCTGACATTAAAAACCGATTGAAAGCCGAAGGAATGGTGAAAGAAGACGATTTGGTAATCAATATTGCCAGTATGCCAATTACCGACAAAGGCGCATCGAACATGCTCAAATTGAGTTATGTGGAATAATTACCCTTCACTTTTGCGGCTGTAGAACCGAACACCAGATTTTGACCTTCGATAGATTCCTGTAAATTTGACCTTCCATTATTACACTAGAAAAACATGGCTTTAAATATTGCGTTGCTTGCCGAAATCTGCGAAGTGGCAGGCGCTCCCGGCTACGAAAAACGAATCCGTGACATTGTGATTCGCGAAGTGACACCGCTTGTAGATGAAGTAAGTATAGATAATATGGGCAATGTGACGGGTATAAAAAAAGGCCGCGAGCGCAAAAAAGTGATGATTGCTGCCCACATGGACGAAATCAGCTTTATGGTTACGCACATTGACGATAAAGGATTTTTACGGTTTCATACTCTTGGTGGCTTCGACCCAAAAACACTTACCGCACAACGCGTAATTGTGCATGGTAAGAAAGATGTAATCGGGGTAATGGGCAGCAAACCCATTCACGTTATGACGCCCGAAGAGCGCACCAAACCACCAAAAACGACCGATTTCTTTATTGACCTAGGCATGTCGAAAGAAGAAGTGGACAAAATCATTTCGGTGGGAGATGTGGTTACCCGCGAGCGAAAGTTGATAGAAATGGGTAATTGTGTGAATTGCAAAAGCATAGACAACCGCATCTCTGTGTTCATTCTTATTGAAGCACTTCGCACGCTAAAAGCTGTGCCCTATGACGTGTATGGAGTTTTCACTGTGCAAGAAGAAATTGGTATTCGCGGAGCAAACGTTTCCGCTTTGCAACATCAACCAGACTTTGGATTTGGCCTTGATACCACCATTGCGTTTGATGTGCCTGGAGCCGCTGCGCACGAAATGATTACCGAATTGGGCAAAGGTGTTGCCATCAAAATCATGGATTCGTCTACAGTTTGCGACTATCGCATGGTGGAATACATGAAGAACACTGCCAACAAACATAAGATTACGTGGCAGCCCGAAGTGCTAACGGGTGGCGGCACAGATACAGCTGGCATACAACGCATGACCGCTGGAGGAGCTATAGCTGGAGCAATTTCTATCCCAACTCGACACATTCACCAAGTGATAGAAATGGCAGATAAAGGCGACATACAACTAAGCATTGATTTGTTGCAGCGCTGCTTGGAAGAACTTGACACATTTAACTGGGCACACCGTTAATTTTGATGTGATGATGTGGAATTTGTTGTTCAAACGCATCTATCAAATAGAATTCGAAAAACAACTGCGTTAATTCAGAATTCCCAACTACTTTTACCCGCCTTAAATCCGAACCAATATGGAAATTAAGAAAAACCCAATTGCCGACATCGAGAAGAAAAGCTCGCTGTTTATGATGGCAGGCTACGTTGTAGCACTGTCAGTTACTCTGCTAGCATTCGAATGGAAAACATTTGAGCAAACTGCTGGCGACTTAGGCACATTGATGGTGGACAACCTCGAAGAAGAGATTATCCCTATCACTGAGCAGGAAATTAAACCGCCACCACCGCCACCGCCACCGCCACCACCTGCTCCCGAAATCGAAATAGTTGACGATGACGTGGAAATTGAGGACGAAGTAGACATCAAAGATGTTGAGGCTGACCAAAAGACCGAGATTAAGGAAATGGTTAAGCCAGTGGTAGAGGAAGAATCTAACGAACCTGATTTCTTCACGATTGTTGAGGACATGCCTGCGTTCCCAGGAGGTGATGCCGCACTTCTGAAGTATATTGCTGAAAACGTTACCTACCCGCCAATTGCTAAGGAAAATGGCATTACAGGTGTGGTTTACGTAAGCTATGTGGTAGATAAGGATGGTGGTATCAAGGATGTGAAAGTTGTGCGAGGAGCGGATCCTTTCTTAGATAAAGAAGCGATGCGGGTAGTTAAAACCTTGAAGGGTTACAAACCTGGTAAGCAGCGTGGCAAGCCAGTTCCAGTGCAGTTTACCATTCCAATTCGATTTGTGTTGAACTAAAAAATCACTCTAGTTAAATAGAGCTCGTTCCATTCATTTGGGGCGAGCTTTTTTTTTGAGAAAAAATATTTTCACCTTTTCACAATAAAGTTCAACTAATTCCGTTAGCGTACAAATTGCGATGCATGGCGAAACGCTACTTCACCTTAAAATTCTAAAACCATGAGAACGCTAAGACCATCGCTCGAAAATCGCAGACCAGTATTATTAAGTGCTGGGTTGCTTGTTGCAGTATCGTTTACGCTCATTTCATTCGAATGAAGAACGCCTTATGTTGCTCCTTCTTTTGAACGCTACATTTCCATTGATGAAGGTACTTTGGAGCTACCTCCTGTTCTCTTCGACCCGCTTCAAGCTAAGGTAGAGCGACCTGCACAACCAAAACCAATTTCGACAACCTTCGAAATTGCGAAAAACGTACCCGACCCGGATTCTATAAGCAAAGAGCCCGTTTTTCCTGAAGAGACGGCAATTCTGGCTTCTATTGACAAAAACATAGAAGAACCCGAGGAAGAAGACCCTGATTATGTGCCTTCGTTTGTAAAAAATCCAGAAGTGTTGCCCTCCTATTTCGGGGGAGAACAAGCGCTTCTGTGGAAAATTCATGAAAATGTGCGCTACCCACAAATTTGTTTAGACAATGGTATTTCAGGAGTGGTCTATGTGAGTTTTGTGGTGAAAAGCGATGGATCCATTGGCGATGTGAAAATTGCCCGCGGTGTAGACCGCAATCTTGACGCAGAAGCACTTCGGGTTGTGAAATTGCTAAACTGTTTTGTGCCCGGTTACCAAGCAGGAAGACCTGTGAATGTTCCCTTTGTGATTCCGATTCGGTTTAAAATTCAGTAACAATTTAGTGCTTTGGGTTCATTAGGTTTGTGTCCAGAATACAATAATACAAGCACGATTATTCATGCCTACATCATTTAGAATTCTTCTGGTAGAGGACGATGAAAATCTCGGATTTGTAGTTAGCGATTTGCTCGAAATGGCGGGCTATTCCATTCTTTGGAGCAAAGATGGGGAAGTGGCGCTAAAAGATTTCAACAGTTTTGTGCCTCATTTATGCGTGGTGGACGTGATGCTTCCCAAAAAAGATGGTTATGCTTTGGTGGCCGATATGAAGCAATTGCAGCCTGCTGTTCCAGTAGTTTTTCTAACCGCTCGCGGAATGGAAGATGACCGAATTCGAGGATTTCAAAATGGTGCAGATGATTATATCACAAAACCCTTTAGTAATCAGGAATTTCTTCTGCGTTTAAGTGTCATACTTCAACGCTGCTACACTGCTGCGCCCAAAGAGGTGATTACAACATTTACCATTGGCGATTACACGTTCAATTACACGAACTTACTGCTCTCCGGACCCACCAAAAAGAACCTTACACAAAAGGAATCGGATATTCTATTGCTCCTCTGCCGCCACATGGGCGAAACCGTAACACGAGAATTGATTCTAGAAAGTGTGTGGGGCCAAAACGACTATTTCATGGGCCGAAGCCTAGATGTTTTTATTTCACGGTTGCGTAAATACCTCAAAGAGGATGCTAGAATAGTGATTGAAAACATACATGGTGTAGGCTTTCGCCTGCGAATACCCTAAGGATTAACCTTAATGCAATTTGCCACGTCTAGTGCCGTTTTGCGCACTTTACTGGTATCTGTTCCTACGGCATCATAGGCCAATCCAACCGCCATTCTGCGGTGCTTGCGTGTAGTAGGTTTGCCAAAAATGCGGAAATCTGTTTTTGGAATTGCCGCAGCTGCCTCCAAACCAATATAAGTAGGATGTGCAGCATTTTCGTCTGTGGCAAGAACCACCGCACTAGCAGCAACACGCTCTAAGGTAATTTCAGGAATCGAAAGGCCAAGAATTGCCCGAGCATGCAACTCAAACTCTGAGAAATTTTGTGAACCGGCCAATGTTACCATACCCGTATCATGCGGACGAGGCGAAAGTTCGGAGAAATACACTCCATCAGAAGTCAAGAAAAATTCAACTCCCCAGAGTCCAGCACCTCCAAGTGCAGCAGTCACCTTAGCAGCCATATTTTGAGCTTCTTCCAATTGCTTTGGGGCAATGGATGCTGGCTGCCAACTTTCCATGTAATCGCCTCGCTCTTGACGATGGCCGATTGGAGGACAAAACAATGTTGGCCCATTTTTCTGGGTAACTGTAAGCAATGTGATTTCAGAATCGAACTTCACAAATTCTTCCACAATAACCTCCACAATGTCACCGCGTGAACCAGCATTGGCATATTCCCAAGCTGTTTGGACATCATTTAGCCCTCGAATTACAGATTGCCCCTTGCCAGATGAAGACATCAATGGTTTCACCACGCAAGGCAATCCCACCGCGGATACAGCTTCCTGCAATTCTAGAGCGGAAGATGCATAGCGATAATTGGCCGTCCGCAACCCGAGTTCTTTCGCTGCCGAATCGCGGATTGCCTTGCGATTCATGGTAAAATTGGCCGCTTTGGCACTAGGCACCACCTGAATACCCAATAATTCGTAGGCATAAAACCGTTCGGTCCGAATGGCCTCTATTTCTGGCACAATTAAATCTGGAGCATGTTTGGCGACTATTTTATCCAACAAATCGCCATCAAGCATATTTATAACCTCATGTTCGTGTGCCACTTGCATGGCTGGCGCATCGGTATAACTGTCTACTGCAATTACATACTGCCCCAATCTTTGAAGTGCGATTACCAGTTCTTTGCCTAATTCGCCACTTCCCAAAAGCATTATTTTCTTTCGCATAGCGCTGTATTTCTGCAAAAATTTGAGATTACTGTTGCCTCCTTAGTATAAAACTATGTCCAAACTGAAAGACAAGACTAGCCTCCAATTATTCCTTTATCCAACCCAAAATACTTACAGCCTTTTCCTCCGCTCCTACCCAATTTCGAATCGGGTTTTTAGTTTTTGGAACTGTATCCATCTTTTCGGCTAAAATGGCCTGTTGCATTCGTGGCAATTCAAGTAAAACGGGCCCTCTTACTTTCTTTCCTGAGTCCGATTCGTTTCCGGAATTACGATTGTTAGCAATAATGGCCTTTGCATAATCTTGAACAGCGTAAAATAAAATTGCCTTACCCGAATCTAACATGCGTTTTTCTAGGAGAATATCACCTTTTACAAACGAGGTATCCCCTCGCATAGAGTAGCCAGATTTTTGGAGTTGCCCAAAAAAAGTGGGCAAATGGTTTTTATCCACGGCCCAAAAGAAAGTAAAGCACGTATCGTTCTCATATATTACTGTTTGACGAACTCCTTTATCAAACGAATACACAACTCTTTCTTGCTGGTAGTCTAAAATATGGTAAGGACGCAGCAACTGCTGAACTTTCGTGCGTTTAACTCCAATAATGCCATCAACCAATTGCGCATTGCACAGGGTTGCTGTGCATATGCCAATAAAACAGATGACTAAAATGCGTGTTTTCATCATTTGAACCCTCCAAATGTAGGAATCACAATGGTAGCGTTACTCAAAGTTTTTTTCTTTGCCCGCTTAGGAACTTTATACTTAGCTGTTCGTACGAAGCCGCTGTATCCATTACATATGTCTATATCTACTTCACGTTTATATGCTTCTCTACTTCTTTTTACTGGATTACTTTGGGGTGACTGTGCATTTTCTCAAGTAACTGCAGATTTTACTGCTCCGGTAAGTTCTGGTTGTAGTCCGTTAATTGTCAATTTTCAGAATACTAGTGTTGGAGTAGGTCTGACCTACCAATGGAATTTGGGTAATGGCAACAGTTCGACTACCCAAAACCCATCGGCCAGTTATATAAACCCAGGCATCTACACGGTTACACTCACTATATCTGGACCAGGAGGAACAGATACAGAAGTAAAAACCGCATTTATCACGGTTTTTACTCCACCCAACCCAGATATTTCTGCTGTGCAAACTACAGGGTGTTTTCCATTTCCAGTCAATTTCACGGACAACTCAATTTTGGGCGATTCTCCAATTACCTCTTGGTCATGGGATTTTGGAGATGGAGGAACTTCCACCGCTCAAAATCCAACGTATTCTTACACTACCTCTGGCACATTTGGAGTAACCCTTTTGCTTGTTGATGCCAATGGGTGTGCTAGCAATCAAACCTTTCCTGGGTTCATTAACTCAAATAATAACCGCCCAATAGTTGCTTTTGATGGCAACCCTCAGGTGGCTTGTTTGACTCCAGTTAATGTAAGCTTCACCAACACTTCTGCTGGTGGTACAGGAGCACTTGCGTATTTATGGAATTTTGGAGATGGTGGCACTTCAACCAATGCCACACCATCACATAATTATACCATTGATGGTGAATTTGACGTTAGTCTAACTGCTACGGACCAACTTGGATGCACCACTATATTGCTTAATCCAGATTTCATTACCGTTGTAGAAGATGTAAATATTGATTTTTCTACTACGAGCACAAACGGATGTCTAGGGACTCCTATTGATTTTGCAGATTTAAGTTCTCCTCAACCTACTACATGGCAATGGGACTTTGGTGATGGGACAACTTCCACAGAACAAAATCCATCACATTTGTACACAGCGCCCGGCAATTATACCGTTTCTCTATTTGCCTTTTATGCTGGTTCGTGCCAAGGCACAGAATTGAAAACCAGTTATATAACCATTGGTGGAATTCCTTTTGTTGATTTCGTTCCTGACCAAACAGCTGGGTGTATAACGCCATTTCCCGTTAATTTCGATAATAATTCAGTAGGGGCAGGTCTAACCTATTTCTGGGATTTTGGGGATGGGAACACTTCCACCCAAACAAACCCATTGCACACGTATTTAAGTAACGGAATTTTCACTGCAAGCCTTACTGCAACCAATACTCAGGGATGCAGCATAACCGATAGCACCGATATTAATATTACGGCAGTAACAGCCGATTTTTTACCTGATGTTTTTGGATTTTGTGTTCCGTTGGAGGTAAATTTTTCGGATTTAAGCGTCTCTGCTACTCCAATAGTATCGTATGCCTGGGATTTTGGCGATGGCAGCACTTCAACGCTTGCAAACCCATCTCATACTTATGTAAATACTGGAAACTACGATGTTTCTTTGACTATAACCAACAATTTAGGATGTTCCAATACCGTTGTTCGAACGGGTTACATAATAGTATCAACACCTCCCATAGCCAATTTTGTGCAAACGCCAGTGGTCATCTGTCCTGGAGAGTTTGACTTTGTCAATCTTTCGACTGGTGCAACTGATTGGTATTGGGACTTTGGGGATATGGCCTCTGATGTAGAACAAAATCCGAGTCATATTTACCAAGACACTGGCTTTTTTACCGTTACGCTCATTGCCTTGAACAATGGATGTGCTGACACTGTAGTGGCCAACAACATGATTTATGTGAATCCACCAATTGCAATAAACCAGATTAGTTTTAACTGCAACACTCCAAATTCATTTACCTTTTCAAATGGCTCGATTGGTGACGATACGTTTGAATGGAATTTTGGTGATGGTACACTGAATACTACAGATGCTCTTCTTACATACGTTTATCCTGGGCCCGGCACATATTATGTCGATTTGACGGTTACCAATACAACATTCGGTTGTACGGATCGTGACAGCGATACTATTTATGTAACCGACCCAGTTGCAGATTTCACCCCATCCGTTACTACAGGTTGCGTCCCATTGGCAGTAAGTTTCACAAACACATCTATTGATGCTGTGTCATGGCAATGGAACTTTGGTGGTGGTGCCTCAAACTCAACCTCGCAAAATCCTACTCGAACTTTTAACAATATCGGTACATACACCGTTCGATTAATTGTTACAGATATCAACGGATGTCGCGATACGTTAATTATGCCTAATCTAATTACCACTAATGGCGTTAATCCCAATTTTGAAATAGATACGGCTTATGGTTGTGACGCACTCACAGTAGAATTTAACGATTTGTCGACCCCAACTGGTGCGATAGTTTCATGGCTTTGGGATTTTGGTGATGGGAACACATCAACTAACCCAAATCCAAATCACATCTATACTACTCAAGGAAACTATGATGTTACATTAACAGCTACCAGCAATCAAGGCTGTGTTCGCAGTATCACTTTGGACTCTATTGTACGGTTTAATGATTACCCAACTCCTGATTTTTCCGTAGCTGAAACTTCGGGATGCATTGGTGAAGTTTTCCAATTCACAAATCTATCCTCCTCTAATGCCGTCAGCTATTTGTGGGATTTTGGAGATGGAACCACCTCCACAAACACTAATCCGACACATAGCTACAGCGCACTAGGAACGTATACTGTTTCACTTACTGCCACTAATAGTAGCGGTTGTGATAGCACACTTACGCAATTTGGGTTGATTGACATTGCATATCCATCCGCGAATTTTACTGCTTTCCCAACATTTGCTTTCTGCCCTCCATTGCTTGTGGCATTTACAGATGCTAGTACTGACGCAGTTTCTTGGCTTTGGGAGTTTGGTAATGGCAGCACCTCTACGATTCAGAATCCATCTCATATCTATACACAATCTGGAATTTACACGGTACGTCTCATTGTAACTAACCTCAATGGCTGCAAAGACACCTTAGTGATGCCCGACTTAATTCAACTATCGGGTCCTTCTGGTGATTTCACATTTTTCCCTGATACAATAGGTTGCCCACCGTATGAGATAACCTATATTTCTAACACTACCAATGCTACTATTTACACCTGGGATTTTGGAGATGGATCTTTGGGCAATGGATCTTCTGCTACACACATTTATACCCAACTTGGAGCATACATTCCAACTCTCATTATAGAGGATGACAACGGGTGTTCATTCACATATCAATCTGTTGATACACTTCAAGTTGCTCCATTAAACGTAAATGCTGGACAAGATTTCACCATTTGTGAAAACGAATCAGCTCAACTGGTGGCAACTGGTGGCGATACCTACAGTTGGTTTCCTCCAGTTGGACTCTCAGACCCCAATGCCCAAAATCCATTAGTTAGCCCAACCGTTACCACAACATATATTGTTACAGTGCAATTGCTGGCCTGCCAAAACACGGATACCGTAGTGGTAGTTGTAAACCCTGCACCACAAGCAAACTTTACCACTGCTGATGTCTGTTTTGGAGATACTTCAGCATTTTTGAGTAGCTCAACCATGCTTGGGCCAGACAGTATTGTGAGCTGGAACTGGAACTTGGACGAAGTGTTGAGCACAGACACCAATCCATCATTTTTATATACCAACTCAGGGACATACGATATTTCCCTTGTGGTGGAAAGTGGCTCTGGTTGCACCGATACCGCATTGGCTGTGGTTGTGGTTAACCCCGTGCCCACGGCAAACTTTACAGCCAACGATACTTGCTTATTTCAACCTACGTCATTTATCGATCTGTCCTCCGTGAATGGAACAATAATTACATGGCAATGGACATTGGGCAATGGTGCTACTTCTGTACAGCAAAATCCAAACTTAGTTTACTCTTTAGATTCAGTTTATACTGTTGAATTGGTAGTAACAGCCGCTGGTGGTTGTACCGATACCATAACCCGCACTGCTACAGTATTTCCTTTGCCCGATGCTGCCTACAGTGTAACTGATGTTTGCTTTGGCGAAGAAGTAGTATTTACCGATTCTTCCAGTATTAGTTCGGGAAGTATAGTAGCGTGGGAATGGGCCTTTGGTGATGGTGCGACCAACAACAACCAAAACACTACTTACCTCTACTCTACTGCGCAAACCTATGTATTCTCACTTACCGTGACTAGTTCTAACGGTTGCGGTACCTCGGCAGCTGGACCAGTAAACGTTCTGCCCAATCCTATAAGCAATTATACCATGTCGGCCGCGCAATCGTGTTTTGTGCCCGCTGCGGTTTCGTTTACCGATCAATCCATTGGTGCGGTTGCTTGGCAATGGATATTTGGAAATGGGGATAGCGCCACAACTGCAAATACATCTACCGCTTACGATACCATTGGTCAATACACAGGTCAACTTATCGTGACTAATGTGTATGGATGTGTAGATACTTCCACGCAGCTATTTGAAGTTTTCCCAACTGTTAACGCGAATTTCACGTGGTCGAATCCCACTGGATGTCAGCAATGGACTGTAAATTTTACAAATAGCTCCGTCAATTCTTCGAGCTATATTTGGGATTTTCAAGATGCGGATGGTTCTTCAAATCGAGACCCTATTCACATTTTTGAAGATGGTGGAATCTACTCGGTAACACTAATTGCAGAAGGATTGGGCGGCTGTGCAGATACACTTCTTGCTTCGAACATTATTACTGTATGGAACAATCCTGTGGCCGACTTTGAATATGAACCAGTAACCGAGCCCATTTCGGACGGAACGGTAGCTTTCTTCAACACATCAACCCCTTCTTATGTTGGAAACTGGTGGGATTTTGGCGATGGCGGGACCTCTGTTAACTCGCCTGCTACGCATCAATACGACTTATATGGCAACAAGTTCGTAACCTTGGCCATAGTTGATGTAAACGGTTGTGTGGATACAATAAGCCGCTACATTCCTGTTGAATTTGCGGGAACACTCTTTGTTCCTAATGCTCTTATTGTAGGCGACCCAGACCCACAAGTGAGTATCTTTCTGCCCAAAGGCCGTGGACTTAGCTCCTATCGATGTATGATTTTTGATGAATGGGGCAACAAGATTTGGGAATCTAGCCTATTGGATAATGGACAACCTGGAGAAGGATGGGATGGTCGCTATGCAGGTAAGCCCGTACCGCAGGGTGCCTACGTATGGAAAATAGATGGCATGTTCGGAAACGGGGAAGTGTGGGGAGGTCAAGAAAACAATGGAGGCGTTCACCAAGCTGGAACTGTAACCGTAATTCGGTAGGATTTTCGTTTAGAAACTAATGATTTTTTTATTTTTTCTGCCATATTCTGCTGCGTTAAATTTTTAATAGTACGCAGAAGTGTCAATCGGGGTGACATTAAATATAAATGGACGTTTCATCATCATTTTTTAATTCTTCTGTGATTATTGACTTATAGAATAATTTTCGGATGAAATTTAAACAAGCGCTTTATCTGAAAAATATTGTTATTATTGACAAATAATATAATAATAGTTTCAATTATTATATCTGAAGAAATTAATTTCTGAAAAGATAGAGCTATGAGTGAAATGACCAAACAAGGCTATTCATACGATTTTGATATGTTTAGTGAACAGGGCCGCGAAAAAGAATTAAAAAGACTATATACTCAGGCCACCATTGCAAAAGAACAGGAAATAAATTTCATTGACTCCTTGCAGTTACCCGAGAATGCCTCAGTACTTGAGATTGGATGCGGACCGGGATTCGTTACCGGGATTCTTGGAGACTTGGTCCCAAAAGGCACTGCGCATGGCTTGGATGCAAGTAAAGAATTACTTGAAGCGGCCGATAAACTCGTAAAACCTCATCATTCTAATCTTTCTTTTTTTGAAGGAAGTGCTTATGAATTGCCTTTCCAGAATAACACATATGATTTTATCTATAACAGATTGATTTATCAACATCTGAATAATCCATTAAAAGCATTACAGGAAGCTAATAGAGTTTGTAAAAAAGGAGGAATGGTAACGGTGCTTGATGTAGATGCTGGTATGCAATTGATTGAGCCAGCTTGCCCCGCATTCGAAAAATTAAATCAATTGGCTTGCGAAGCACAAATGAAATATGGTGGAGATCGTTATATTGGTAGAAAACTTCCATCATTAATGCAACAGGCAGGATTTAGCAAAGTTGATTTTAAAGTACTTCCTCTTTCTTCTCTTGATTTTAAACTAGCAGATTACATAAACATTACAACCCGCTTCAAAGCCATGATTGTTGGCACATCAGAAGCGAACCAGCTCATTAATGAAATTGATACTTTTTGTAACGCTCAAAAAACTGAACCATTTGTTTTCGTAAGTGTTTTTGCTGTAACGGGAATTGTTTAAATAACACTTATGTTATTAGATTTACTTACGCGTTTCGAAAAAGTATATTTTGCACGTACCCCTCAAGAAAAAGAAAAAATATATCGCTTACGTTACCAGGTGTATGTTACAGAACTTAACAAGGCAAATCCAACTAATGTTGACCATATAAAAAAATGGATCAAAGATCCGGAAGATGATTCGCTAGATTCTGCTATTTTATATACAAAGTCGGGCGAAGAAATTTCAGGTAGTATGCGTGTTGATACTTTTCGTTTTGGAGATGCTTCAGAACAGCTAAAAGAGCGTTTCTCTCTTAAATTATTCCCTTTTACTCCCGAATTACTCCTTTGCGAAGTTGGACGATTAATTATTTCCAGGAAGTTCCGCGGTTTGCTTATTCTCCCTGCTTTAGTAAAAACAAGCTATGATTATGCCTATCAGTCTAAAGTTAAGTATAGCTTTCAGTATTGTTCGCCCGGGCTCGTGAATCACTATCGCAAACTGGGATTCAGACCTTATGCAGGTAATTTAATTTTCACTTCTGATGGCGTAAGAATTCCAATGATGTTTATCTGTTCTGACTACGAATACCTGATCAAAGAAAATTCTCCACTAGTTAGCCAGGCTAAAACCTATTATAAAAATACGGGAATAGATGATATTTCATTAGTACGAACTATTATTAAACAGGATAATAAATTTGTAATTAATAAAGATATTATCTGGCAACAGCTTCAGGAAAAAATATCAGAACAGTCAATAACCTATTCTTTTTTAAATAATTTATCCAAAGAGGCATTGGATGTGATTACAAATTATGGTTTAATTATTCAGGTACCACCGCGCAAAAAAATATTTCGGGATGATTTAGTAGAAGAAGAGATAGCGGTTATACTTGAAGGGATTTTCGAAGAAGTAAAAAAAGATTTTCAAGTTACTCTTTTAGAAAAAGGCGATATGTTTGGTGAACTTTCTATTTTTTTAGACTCTCAAAAAAGAACTTCTGATGTCTATTCTGTTACACGAGGAAAAGTACTTATTATTCGTAGGAAATTTCTTGATGACTTAAAAAAGGATAATCCTCAAATTGCTAACGAACTACTTTTTAGTTTTTGTAGATATTTTGCTAATCGGTTATCTGTAGGGAGATAAATTAGGGGAATTTTAGTCTATTTCCGAAATCCAATTTACTACTCTTTGCCTTCTGAGGGGTTTTTCAACACCTTCGGCACTTTGAAGTAATCGCTATCGCGCTTCGGTGCATTTTTGAGAGCTTGATTTTGCGTAATGGTTTGGTGCGACTCATCATAGCGCATCACATTTACTTCTTCCGACAAATAAATGAGTGGTTCCACGCCCTCAGTGTCCAATTCGTTGAGTTTTTCCATGAAACCAAGGATACGATTCAAATCTTTTTTGATACGTTCCTTTTCGGCACCTTCAAACTGCAAGCGCGCCAAGTGGGCAAGTTCATCAACGGTTTTATCTGTAATCTCCATGTGATTTCTATGAGCAACAAAAATAGATGATGCGAGCTAACGATTGAAATTATGCTAAGCGGATTAAAACACCACCACAACAGCTGTGAGTAGCGCTACTCCTGACAAAAACCCAGCATACACTTGTGCTGGAGTATGAGCATTGAGGCGAAGGCGAGCATAACCCACCAAACCGCTTAACAGCACTAGGGCCGAAACCAACTGCAAGGCATCTACTTGGTAGCGCAATGCTAGCCCAAGAAAAGTGCCCACAAGTCCGCCCATGCCTAGCATGTGAATGCTAATTTTCCATTTGAAATTGATGAAAAGCGCCATTGCGATGCTCACCACTCCGCCCAAAACAAGGTTTGGAATAATAGCAGGAACTGGAACTTTATGAAACAAATAGAACGTGGATATTTGAAATGCCATGACTGATAAGAACGGCAACGAACGCTCTTGGGAAGTATGCATGTGCAAGCTTTGAATGACCCCTCGTTTTAACAGAAACATAAACACCGCCATAGGCAGCACAATAGAATTGATGGCTACAACAGCATAAATAAAGTGTTGCACCTCTTCTGAAACGGCATAGGTGATGAACGTATTGGAATTGAACAACAGAAAAATGGAATACAATGGAATGAACAACGGCTGAAATACAACCGAGAGCATTTGGGCGAAACGTTTTCCCATCAATTGTTCAATGTAAATCTATCGGCATCTTCCAACACACGAAACTTCTGGCGATAGTCTATTAGGTCGTTACCATCCAATATAACGGTTTCTATGCCCGCTTGATGCGCGGGAATGGCGGCCAGCAAGGCGCCTCGTGGGTCAATCACTTTACTATCGCCACTGTAGGGAATTCCTGTTCCATCGAGCCCAATGCGGTTTACACCTGCTACATAGCATTGATTTTCGTGCGCTCGGGCGGAGAGCAATGTGTTCCAAGCTGCTGCGCGCGCTTCGGGCCAGTTGGCCACATAAAGCAACAAGTCGTAGGGAGAATTCGCATTGTTTCTGCTCCATACTGGAAAACGAAGGTCGTAGCAGATGAGCGGGCAAATTCGCCAACCTTTCAGTTCTACGATAAGACGCGCATCGCCAGCTGAAAAATGAAAGTGCTCTCCTGCAAAACTGAACAGATGTCGTTTGTCGTAATGGTAATGACTACCATCTGGATTCATCCAAACCAACCGATTGAAATAGTTGCTAGACTCTATGGCTGGTACTTCGCAAATAAAACTACCCGTAATTGTGGCCTGAAGTTCCTGCGCCATTTCGCGCATCCAAGCGATTGTTGGGCCATGCATAGACTCGGCAAAGGCAGACACATTCATAGTAAATCCAGTGGTAAACACCTCGGGCAAAACAATGAGGTCCGTTTTTCCTTTAAGCGCAGAAAGCACGCTTGTCCAATGGTCTAAATTCGCTTGTGGTTGTTCCCAAAGTAGCGATTGTTGGCAAATGGTGATGCGCAACGGATTCATAGGCGAGATAATATTTGAGCAGCGCGTTCGAGTGTTTCGTCTTCTTTGGCAAAACAAAACCTCAAATAATGGCCTTCGGTTGGCTTATGGTAAAACACCGACAAAGGAATGCTTGCCACGCCTGCTTCTTTGGTAAGTCGCACTGCAAAATCGGTATCCTTTTCGTTGGAGATATTGGAATAATCTAGCAATTGGAAGTAGGTGCCTTCGCTGGGTTTTATCTTGAACCGCGAGCCTTGCAACTTGTCCAAGAAATAATCGCGCTTTTGTTTGTAGAACGCCCCCAATTGCAAATAATGCGCCTTGTCGCTAAGATATTCGGCCAAAGCGTGCTGCACTGGTGTATTGACACAAAAGACATTGAACTGATGGGTTCTGCGAAACTCTTTCATCAGTTCCTTGGGGGCCAGCACATAACCTACCTTCCACCCTGTGCAATGATAGGTTTTGCCAAATGAACTAACCACCACCGACCGCTCGGCTAGCTTAGGGAAACGCGCCACGCTTTGATGCTCGTATCCATCAAATAGCATGTGTTCGTACACCTCATCGCTGAGAATGATAATCTCTGTTCCTTCGGTAAGCTTTTGCAATTTGGCCATATCCTGCGCGGTAAGAATTCTACCGGTTGGATTGTTGGGCGTGTTGATAATAATCATGCGGGTGCGCTGATTGATGAGGCGCTTTACACGTTCCCAATCTACCAACGGACCTGTAAGTTCCATATGCACATAAACAGCTTTGCCCCCAGCGAGTTCAATCGCTGGCACATAGCAATCGTAGGCGGGCTCTAGAACTATTACTTCATCGCCCTCTCGCACTAGGGCCATAATGGCGGTGAAAATGGCTTGGGTTGCCCCGGCAGTAATGGTTATTTCCTCTTGCGGGTCGTAGGTGGCAGAGTAGAGTTCTTCTACCTTTTGGGCAATGGCCTCGCGCAATGCCAACACGCCTTGCATGGGTGCGTATTGGTTGTGGCCAAGATGCATGTGCTCTGACACCAAATTGCGTAAGCCCTCAGGAATACTAAAATCAGGAAAGCCTTGCGAGAGGTTTATGGCGCCATGCTCGCGGGCTAGGCCGCTCATTACGGTGAAAATGGTGGTGCCAACGTTAGGCAGTTTAGAACGTATAACTCCCGGAAATCGCATGGAGCAAAGGTAGAACTATGAATTACGAATTACGAATAAGGAATTACGAATTAGTGCTGATTGGCGATTGAGGATTATCGATTGAGGATCTCTGATTGACGAGGCGTTTGTGATAATAGAATTCTTTGATTAGTTCATCCTATTCGTTAGTTCTCGGAGCAAAAAAAAGGGGGCATCCGCTGTGCGAATGCCCCTTTTTTGGAGATAGTATAGGATTGAATTAGCGCACTACCAACTTTTGGGTGAGTTGGGCGGCTGCGCCTTTTACTTGCATCATATAGATGCCGGTGCTCAACGAAGCAACATCCACGGTGTGGCGCGATGTGCCTTGTGGAGCATTTACTGCTGCGCTAAACACACGCTTGCCAGCCAAGTCTAGCACGTCTACTTGCAATAACTCCGATTGTTTGAGGTCGAGGGTTATTGTTACATCGCCCGCAGTTGGGTTTGGTGCAATGGAAAGGCTTCCCAATAGCGCGACTTCATTGATAGACGTTGCCTCGCATGGTCCGTTTGGTTGGGCAGTGTAGGTTAGGGTTTCGAAGTCGATGTAGCATACCCAGTTTACGCTATCCACAAACGGGTTGCGATTGCCTTGCTCGGATTGAATAAAATCGTTGCGGGCAATTTCCCAATCTGATGGTGGATCTTGCCAATGCCATGCTTTCAATACCTCTTGATCTTGGCCGTATTGCACTAGGAAGTCGATTGGATTTGGCAATTCCCATGTGCCACCAGTTCCGTTCCATTTCACAGCCATGTAGAATATAGCACGGGCGGCATCGCCTTTGTGTTGGTCGCGGGGTTCATACACAATTTTTCCGCTGGCATCCAGCCCATAGGTTGCATCTAAGAATGTGCTGGTTACATCTACCACCTCACCCAATGGGCGATTGCTGCGCACAGCGTTGGCATTGTTTTGATGCACGGGGAATAGGTTGAATAAATCGGAATATTCCAATCCTTCTTGGTCTGGGAAGGTAGGCATCCAGCTATGCGGCCAAGAATGCTCGCGACTCAACACATCCCAAAAGAAAGCTCCAGTGTAGATGTGTTTATAACCTGAATACACATCCGTAACTACTTTTTGCCCACCAGTAGTATCGCGCGAAGCGAATTTATTGATTACGATTGGAGCGTAGTTGCTGTAAAACGTTTGGTCGTAAGGGCTGTTTATGCGGTCTTGCAAATCGGCCAAAAAGGTGCCTGAGCTCGGATTAACACCAGCGTAGTAGCCGCCCATCATGTTGCCCAAGGTATTGGCTGTAGAAATGGCTTGTCCAGAGGTAAGGTAGTTTTCGTAGCCGCCTTCGCCATTGAAGGAATATGCATTAAAGGTGTAGGCAGTGCTTGCCACATTGTAGGAAGGACGGAAGCTGCCAGCAGCACCCACGTAAACCACTTGGGTAGATGCGTCAAGGTAATCGCCTTTCACGTAGGTCATGCCATCTTGGGGTTGCGCCAATGTGGTAGTGTTTATTCCTCTCAGCACAATATACTTTTCGGCACTAGGGTTGGCTGCGCTAAAGGAAGCGTCATATCCGTAAGATGTAACGTTGGTAAACGTAACGTTGCTGGGTTGAGCAGTTGGCTCTGTAGCATAGTTACCACCTATGCCATATAGGTTTATTACGTAGGTCGACTCATCGCCATTTGCATCATTGTTGCCAATGGTAAGGGTGGCAAAACGCGAGCCTTGCGCAGCTGTGCTAAAGTTGAGTGTGAAGGCAACATTAGATGCAGGAGAAACAACAGCAGGCGCAGAAATGCCACTAAGGGTGAATTCACTTGCATTTGGCCCTGTAATTTGAAGGCTAGAAATGTTCAAACTGCTACCCGCTGCAAGGTTTACATTAATTATACTCATTGGCGTAGTAGCGGCATTGCCCACAAGAAGGGTTGAGCCATTTACTACTGAAGCTCCACTTGCATTTACAGCAATTTCTTGGGCATTGGTGGGCACTTGCGATGTGAGACTTATCTCATCCAATGCCACATTTCTACCGCTTTGCTTCTCTGTAAAATACCAACGGATGTAGCGTGAGCCAGCCGCAGGAACATCGGTGTATTGCACGTAGGCGTTATTGTCAATTTGGCTACCTACAAGCTCGCGCATGGTAGTCCACGTGGTGCCATTGGTCGATTGCTCAATGGTAAAAATGTCGTTGGTAATGGCAGTTCCTTGGCCTTTGATGTAATAGGTAACTCCACCACACACGTCATTAAAGAAAACCTCCACATATTCATCATCGCCATCTAACTTACAAGCGGCATTCACTTGGCCTGTGGTGTAGCGGGTGTTGCCCGGCACGTTGTCCAAACTCTCGGTCCAGCCAGTGGGGGTTAAATCATCAAAATTCCAAGAGGCTGGCAGCAACGCTTGGCCATGAGCCATAGAGCCTACCAGAATTGAACCCAAAAACGCGCTTACTTTTTTCATGAACTTATGATGTTGATTAAAATTTGATTCCTACTGTTGCTGTCCATCTGCGGCCTTGCCCCATAAATACTTGTGCTCCTGTTGCATCAAAGGTCTGCGAACTTGTGGCATTATTATCGGCATCGGAAATATAAACGTGGTCGGTGATGTTAAGAACGGAAACCCGCAAGTTGATGTCCATTTTCTTCAGTTTGATAGTCCATCCTGCGTGAACATCAAACAAGTAATACGCTGGTATTTTCCACGACTGGCGTCCTCCATTCTCACCTTGCAAATCTATAGGTTGAAACTGCGCAAAGTAGTTGTCGAAATAGGTAATCTGCCCTTTGATGTAAACATTCTCGATGGGCTTTATCTTGATGCTTCCAGAAAGCTGAAACTGAGCCGCGTCTCCAACGCGCACGCCATCTACATCCACCGTAATGGTATCGATTGGCACATCGCTACCTTCTTGATACGAGTAGGCCGTTGATTTACCCTTCCATCGCCAATCTCCATAAGAGACCAATCCTTCGATGTCGAAAAACCATGGGGTGCGATACACTCCATCAATCTCAATCCCTCGGTGTTCTGAACCGATGTTTGGCAACGAAATAACGGTTGGAGTTCCTGCAACCACTATTGTTGTAGCAACCGACCGATTCTCCCAAACGGTGTTGTATAAGTTCAGGTTAGCAGCCCAACGTGGATATCGAATGGAATATCCCAACTCCACACCCCAAGAAAGTTCACTTTTTACTCCTTCTACGAAGGTGAATGTGTTGCCAAAATATACATCCGTGATAGTAGGTGGACGCAGGAACAAGCCCCCATTCACAAATACGTTCATGTGATTATTTATGTTGTAGTTGACTCCTGCTTTGGCAGTTGCACCCCAATAATTGACCCAATCCGTTGAAGCAATTTGCGCCTCTTTGCTATTGACGGTGTACTGCTGGCCGTTGTAGGTAATGGTATCGTTAATATCTAGAACCGTACGCATGGTAGTATCGGACAAAACAAGGTCGCGCTTGCGGTATTGGTCTTTTCTACTGTAGGCATTATAGCCCCCTGAAACACTTAGGAATCCTGAAAATTTATTTTTCTTGTACTCCACTTGCCCAAAAACACCTCCTGTATAAACGGTGGTATTGGCGCGAAATCCGGCCACATCGCCAACTCTTTTAACCGCATCAAAATAATTGTAGGCGTCTGGGGCGGGGTTATAAATAGCAGCGTAATCTCCTCCCAACAAATCATAGGGGGTACTATATTTTTCGACCCAATACGAACGAAGATCAACTCCAAATGACAGTTCCCACGTATCATTGAATTGATGATTTACGGTTGATATAAGCCCATACCAATAATGGTTGTTCATATTGGCCTGAATGAAGTTTTTGGACTTATATTGGCTTGTATCATTTACCAATGTGGTGTCGTAGGCTGGAACGAATGCAGTTCCTGTTATATTCTCATCATACAATTGATCAAGCGCCAAATGACCATATTGGTCAAAAATGGTATTTCCTCTCAACCTTGTGCCTCCACCTGCTCCAAATGAGCCATATACAATATTGGAAACTGCCCACTTATCCTTGGCCCAAAAGTGCTTTAAGTTAATGATTGGTTTGTGGTAGAAATTCTCAGCCACACTTTGCTCCTCAAATTGAGCATTCGGGTTATTCCTGTCGCGAATGATGTTTCCCCATTGCTGATTGTACCTTCTGCTATAGTTGCCGGGAAGTCCCGTTGTGACGGATGGATGATTCATATTTACTCCCACTTTTTCTGCGTAGGCTCGATCATAAATATGAATCGACTCCTTAAAACCGCGCGTTCCCCTATTTTGAGGAGCGCCCATACCGGTAAGGCTAATGGTATGATTCTTTATTTGCTTTTGGATTTTCATGAAATAGAAAAATCGGTCTGCGCCTGTTCCTTCCACCCACCCATCCTGATGGTCGTATGCAAATGCCGCAGTAACGCCCCATCCATTCTTCAATCGTCCAGAATTGTAGCTGATGTTGGTTCGGATAAGGTTGTTGTTTCCAACCGTGACAGAAACTTCCGAAGATTGTTTTGAGGTGATTCCTGCGGTTAGAATATTCATGCTACCCCCAACAGCAGGAATAGCCAACTTACTTGCCCCCAATCCCCGTTGCACTTGAATTCGTTGCGTTACGTCATCTAAGCCAAACCAATTGCTCCAATACACCCAGCCGCTTTCCATATCATTCATCGGAACGCCATCAATCTGAACAGATATGTTGTTCTGTGAGAATCCTCTGATATTAATTCGTGTATCTCCTGCTCCGCCACCTTGCTGTGTAGCGTATACGCCTGGTGTCGAATTCAACAACATGGGAAGATCTTGGGAACCCAGTTCTTCCTTGATTTTGACTGGGTCAATATTGGTAAAGGCCACGGGAGTTTCGCGGTCAAGAGCCATATCGGCAACCACTCTCACCTCATTCAAGGTTGTGTTACCTAATGCGAAATTCACTTCCAACTGACCACCATTAGCTTTAATCTCACGCGTTGTGGATTCGTAACCGATGTAGGATATCCGCATGGTATAGTTGCCATTGGCCACCTCGATGGAATACTTTCCATCGAAGTCGGTGACAACCCCTTTTCCTTCGGCAACCAACACGTTGGCGGAGATTAGAGTCTCTCCAGAATTAGCATCTTTCACCACGCCATAAACACGCGTTTTTTGAGCGTAAACAGACGATGCGGTTAGAGCAACCGCCAAAAAAACATAAAGAAAACGTGACATTAAACTGGAGAAATTATTGGCCCAGCATCACTTTGCGAGAAATTACAACCCCATTAGTCAAGGTCACTCTCACGATATACATTCCTGTTTGAAGGTGCTCCAAAATCAACTTATGGCGATCAGTTGCTTGGGTAAATACCACATGGTCTCTTTCCTGTCCAATGATGTTTAACACCTGAATTGACTTCATATTTTGCGAAGTTGAAATCATCAACTGTTTGTCAACAGAAGGATTGGGGAACATGTTCATTTTGCTCACTTCAGCCTCATTCACCCCAACTGAAGCGCACTCGCAAGTGTGCCATCCAAGCTGGGTGAAGGTGTCCTCAGATAGGCTGTCCCATTCTGCCTCCACTATGAAAGCTGCAGGATTTGCAGTTACTCCTTTCCTTACGCTAGCCTTTCTTACCAACGTCTTTTGGGTGGTCCACCAAGTTCCATCCGCATCGCTCCAGGCCGTTCCTGGATCTTCACCAATCTTTCCTACCAAATCCAAGATGTCATCCGTTCCTTTAATCAATGGCACCGCATCATCTCCGTTGAAATAAAAAGGAGAGTTCGCCTGCACATAAACTGGGTTTACAAACGCATCGGCCACTGCCAATAACGCTGCGTCAACTGGTTCTTCAAAACCAGTTCCATTTTGGTCACGCTTATCTACCACAATTACATAGGTGCCTAAAGAAGGGATAGTGCCAGATAATTCCACCAACATAGGTGTTCCAGAACCATCTCTAAAACGACCTACTTTATAACCTGCCAGATTGATGGCTTCCGAAGTTGGATTATATAACTCTAAAGCACGATTGTTTCCTGTACCTACAACATATTCGGAGATAAATACTTCGGAACAGTCGGTAACTTGTGCTTGCGAGGCTAAAGAAATTGTGCAAAGAGAAAGGACGAGTAATTGTTTTTTCATTTTGTTTAGGTGCGATTGATAATGCGACAAATGTAGGAGATTGGCCTTTACTTCAATGCTGCTTTCAGTCGTTGAGACACCTTTAATAACAATTCCTTTAAACGACACGAAGAAAGGATGTAACATTAACTTTACCGTTAGCTTGCCCAGGTGGCGGAATTGGTAGACGTGCACGTTTCAGGTGCGTGTGCCGCAAGGTGTAGGGATTCGAGTCCCCTCCTGGGCACTTCAAAAGTTCTGGTGCAACTGCGACAGGACTTTTTTTGTGTTATGCCTGTTTAAGTGCTAGATAAAAATCTTCTTTATCGGTCATTTCCGTTTTATGCTTCTTGGTCTTGTCTTTGTATCCCAATAAATGAAGTACCCCATGAATCATTACTCTATGAAGTTCATGCTCGAAGGGGATTTTTAACTCCTCAGCATTTTCCTTTACCCGATCTATGCTGATGAACAAATCGCCTGAAATCAAATCGTTTTCTGTGTAATCGAATGTGATGATATCGGTGTAGAAATCATGCTTAAGATGCTCTTGATTCACCTTTAGCAAGTAATCATCTTGGCAAAAAATGAAAGTTACATCGCCCATCAATTTGCCTTCTACCACTAGTGTTGCCGCTATCCAATCCTCTAGCTGTTCGGAATGCTCTAGGGTAAAATCGACCTCTTCATTAAAAAATTCAATCATAGTGCGGTGTTAAACGAGAAGACGCACAAGGAAAATATCCAAGTGCGTCTTGCTGCAATGCGTACCTAATACAATTATGCCGTTTTGAAAACCATTTCTACCGTAGCTCCATTATCAGAAAATGATACATCATCGGCCAAATTTCGCATTAAAAATACGCCACGACCGCTGATTTTTTCCAAATTAGCTGGATCAGTCGGATCAGGTAAATGCTCATAATCGAACCCTACTCCCTGATCTTTCACGATAAAATGTAATGCCTGATTATCGTTGCTATAAAATTCGATTCCTACCTTCTTAGTTGGGTTTTGAAGATTACCGTGGTTGATGGCATTGGTCACCGCCTCTGTGAGAGCGATAAGAATGTTACCATAGTAGTCCTCATCCACCTTGAATCTGGAGCACACATCATCTACCAACTTCTCGACCATTACGATATTGTCGGCCTTTGATTCAAAGTTTACGCTCAACTTTTCCATTTAGCAGATTATTCGACCTGCTTCTTAAAGTACTCGTCCACTTTGCTCCGATAGAACGGATTTAGATTGGCGGGCACGGTACGAAGCAATTCAGTTTCGTTGTTTTTCCGCCTCTTATACTCAAAATAAATTTCAGGGTTACCATAGTCTTCATCTTTGGCTTCGCGCGACTCTCTGCGCTCTTCCTGCTCGCGTTCTAGCTCAGCTTTTTCGGCTTCCAATAGTTTGGTTAGAATCTCCTGTTGGCGCATCATGGTTTCGCGCGTAATCTGTTTGTTCACAATGTCGGTTTCGGTTTGCTCCATTTTTCGACTGAGGTCATCCATGTCGCCACTACTGCCTTTTCCACCAGTTTGCTTTTTCAATTCGTTCTCGTACTCTCGCATCATTTGGCGAAGCGCCTCTTGCTGGGCTGCCATTTTTGCAAATTCCTTGTTCATTCCTCCCATGCCGCCTTGTCCGGGTTTGGTGCCTCCGGGCTTTGAACCTTTTTCTTGGCCGCCCTTTTCCATCCCTTTTTTCATTTGCTCCATTTGTTTATTGAGCTGTTCTTGAAGCGAACGCATGGTAGATGCCGAAGGCTTTTTTCCTTTTCCGGGCTTCTTGCACGAACCACTGCCCGAGGCCTGTGCCATGGCTTGCTGCATTTGGTCAATGCTTTCACTGAGCAACAAAGCAAGATTATTGATAGATGTTAGCGCTTGCTGTTGGCGTGATGTGGCTTCTGGAGTTCTGCGTTCGGCCATAGAACGTATTGCCTTGCCCATATTACCATTTACCGAACGAATTTCGCGATTCACAATAGTTTCAATCTGGGGCACGCGTTTGCTCAACGCGTACAGCGAATCTTCGATGAGTTTACTGTCATCTTTTAGCTTTAGCTGTTCTCTGGCAAGCTCGGTGTAGCGCGGGTCGTTTTGGTTGGTCTTCTTTCCCGTTACCATAAGCTTCTCTTGGTCAAAGCTTAGTGTAAGAAGGTTGTCCACTATTTGGCGAAGCGCATCTATATCTTCTTCTTGGGATTCTTGCTGCATTTTCGACATCATATCGCTCATTTTTTGAGCCATATTCTCCATTTTCTTGGCTGCGTTTTTTTGCGATTCAGAAGCCTTTTGTTTCTGGTCTTTTTCGAGTTGTTCCTTGCTTTTTTCTTGCTCCTCGCTTACGGATTCTTTTTCCTCTTCAAGGTCGTCCATTTTATTTGGTCGCTCGAGTTCGCTATTCTGATTTTCGAGGTCGTCCATTTCCTTTTTCACCTCGTCAAATTCCTTGCTCAGCTCTTCTTGCTTCTCGGCCAACTTATCCTTATCGCTTTCTTTTTTTAGCGATTCTTCCGAAAGCTTATTTTGTTCTTCAGCTAGTTTTTCAAGGCGTTCTTTCGTTTGCTCCAGTTTCTGCTCAAACTCAAGTTGTTTGAACAATTCCAAGCTTCTATCCAGTTCTTTCTCCAAATCTTCGCTGTTCAACTTCATGTCTTCCATGAGTTCTTGCGCCTTGTCTTTGGTCATTTCGTCCATCATCTCTTCCATTTTTTTGAAGAGTTCTTTCATCTCGTCCGACATTACCTCTTCGAAGAGTTTTTCGAGCTGCTGCTGCTTTTCCATCAACGCAGGGTCAAACTGCATAAACTCATTCATTTTTGAGTTCTTCTGCTCGTTTTCTTGTTTGAGGCTTTCCACTTGTTTTTTCAAGTCTTTTTGCATCTCAATCAAGTCCTTCATTTTGGCCTTATCTTCCCAAGTGAGTTGCTGTTTATCCAGCATTTCCTTTTGCATTTTGCCCAACTCCTTCTGCATTTTCTTCGCCATTTTTACAGCTTCAGAAAGCTCGTCTTTCATTTTTTCGCCTTGGGCATCATTCTCTTTGGCAAGTTCTCCGAGGGTTGGCAAGCGATACGTGCGTTTGTCCGTGCGAGCCGATTTGCTACCGTTTACACCATCACTGTCCCACACTTCGAACCAGTATTCCAGCACATCGCCAGGGGCAAGTGTCATGCGGCTTAAATCCCAGAAATGGTAGAAATTATCATTGGTTTTACCCTTGGCTAATGATAGCTGTTGCTCTTGAATGGCTTCTTCGCCTTGACCAGTGCGCACCACCCGATAGCGAAACCGTAGGGATGCAAATCCATAATCATCCTTGATTTGCCCATTGAAATAAAGCCTTTTAGCATTGACCGAATCGGGTGTTTCTTCGGCTGCTATACTCGGATACAAATCGGGAATTACGCCAATGGTGTAGCGCAACGAATCCGCATTTTTGAGAAACGCATTGCTGGTAAGCACGGCATAATCTGTACTCATTTTGAACCGTCTGGCAAACGAAAAACCATCCTTATCAATGCGCTGTGGCACATAAACCGAATCGCCCATAAGGAACCCGAGTTTTTCTGTATCGGCTGTGCGAAATTTCCACGTCACTTTGGTTCCTGTTGGAATGAGCAAATCACCACTATTGCTACGAGTTTCGTTTTTTCGCCCAGTGTAAGCTGGATAGTCCAACTGCATTTCGAAGGCAAGAACAGTTGGTTTTGGAAACACTTTTAGCTCGAATTCCTGCGAACCAAATCCACTGCCAAAAAGCTGAAATGTTTTGTTTTCGCGCGGCTGCCGAAAAGTGAAAGCAAACTGACCCGTACCATCTTTCACCATCATTTGACGGGCACCATCCACTTCTATATATAAGTCGTTTGGCACTTCATTGCCTTCAATTCGTACCTCAAGAGGAAAATCACGGAGCGCAACGGTTTCCAGTTGGCTATTTACAACGACAAACCGAAAAGGGGCCATGTCTTCAAAGGCTACGCCATGCCTAACGATGCGTGTAGTGCTATCGCGCACCATGCTTGGGGCAATAATGAGCAACATAAGCAATGCTAGCGCTGGCGGAAGGGCAAACTTGAGAAAGCGTTTGTTTTCCTTCAAATCTATAGCGGCTACAAATGGCACAGGTCGCAACTCGGCTGTGCGTTGCTCAATGCTGGCCATTAGCAACTCTGAACCTGCACCTGAACCGCCCGCCATGCGTTGCAATTGAAGCGTATTGAGCAACTTGTCGGCTATAGCGGGGAAGTGTTTTCCAACAATGATGGCTGCAGCATCATAGTCAAGCACCTTGCCGATGCGTTTTAAATGAACCGCTGGCAAACCAACCCAAACTCCTAAAGCTGCGAGTGCGGTGCAAATAAATGTGTAGAACAAAATGGTGCGCGTGGCTACGCCAAAATGCCCGAAATGCTCTATAACCGCGAGCGCAACAAACATCCCAACAATAAGACCAGCACTAAGCAGACCACCGCGTATTACCTGATTGAGGTAATATTTTCGGATGAAAGCATCGAGCTTTTCTAAAAGAAGACTTTGTTCCGCTGTGCTGGCCATGAAATGCTAACGCCCCGAAACACTAGATGTTTTCGGGAAGGATGCAAAGATACGTGTAAAGGATAGGTGACTTAAAGTGGCCATAATACAATTGTAGGCTCCAAAATCTTAGTGGTGAACTACTATATTTGTGCTACACAATATCAGTATTCCATGAGAAGCTTTGCTCTTTTCGCCCTCTTGACCATATTTTCACTCTCCGCATTTGCCCAACGCACTTCTCCTGTTGGCAAATGGAAAACAGTGGATGATGCTACCGGTAAAGTAAAATCTGTAGTGGAAATATTTGAAAAGAACGGTAAGCTTCACGGTCGGGTGCTCGAGCTGTTCGACCCACCTAAACCCGATCCTGTTTGCGAAGAGTGCGATAAAGCAGACCCTCGTTTTGGCAAGCCCGTAAAAGGAATGGAAGTTATTCTAAATATGGTGAAAGACGGAGAAGAGTGGGCTAGCGGAGATATTCTTGACCCAGAAAACGGAAAAGTGTATCGCGGTAAAATTTGGGTAGAAAAAGGTAAACTTCAAGTTCGCGGATACATCGCTTTTCTGTATCGCACCCAAACGTGGTTACCTGCCTCCTAAGCTTTCTCCAAGGCTTCAATACGCTGCATTACCTCATAAGCCTCAGCTGTTTTTTGATCACTTGCAGAACGGTTAGTGTGCGAGAGTTTGTATGCCTCTTCGGTTAGTTTGCTGTAGCGCTCTTCTAGGATTTGACGCTCGGTTTTTTTCTTGAAAAACTGAAACATGGTTTTATTTTTGAGATAAAACCACAAAAGCTTCGTGTTGTTCAAAAAGCAGATAGAATGCTCATCACATCCGTTTCAAACTACACTTTTTGAGAGCGATTGAAGCAGTGTCGGCACAAGGGTTCGTAGCTGTCTTTTTCTCCCAGCATTACCAATTGTTCGCCTGCCTCGAAACGGTGCGAGTGGTTGGCAAGTTCGCCACATTGCATGCAGATGGCGTGTACTTTAGTTACATACTCTGCTGTGGCAAGTAAATGGGGCATTGGGCCAAAGGGCTTGCCTAGATAATCCATATCCAATCCTGCTACGATGACACGAATGCCCTGACTCGCAAGCTGATTGCATACTGCGACTAGACCATTATCGAAAAATTGAGCTTCATCTATCCCCACCACATCTACATTATCAGCTAGCAAAAGAATGTTTGAGGAGCTTGGCACCGGAGTGCTGTGAATGGAGTTGCTGTCGTGCGAAACCACAGCATTATCATCATACCGTCTATCTATTTCGGGTTTGAAAATTTCCACGTTTTGGCGCGCAAACTGGGCGCGTTTCAGTCTGCGTATCAACTCTTCCGTTTTGCCCGAAAACATAGAACCACAAATCACCTCAATCCATCCTTTGGTGCGGTGTCCGGTGCGCGAATTCTCTAAAAACATGCTTTGGGTAAAGAGGTTTGGTCTGTACTTTTGGACGGTGCCGAAATAGGCATATCGACATTACAAATCTAATGCAATTGCGTTACAGCATTGAATTGAAGGCATGGCAGAATTGAAAAATTTGAGTGAACAACTCCATCGCATTACAAACCGTATGGGGCAATTTTCAAATAATCCATCGGCATTGAGCCGAGATATGGTGTTGGAAGAACTGCGTAACTGCTATGATGTGGTATTGCAAATGCCCTTAACCCAAGAGGTAAAACAGCCTATTGTGCCAGCAGCAAAACAACCGGAACCTACTGCACCAACTCCAGTTATTCAAAAGGTTGAAGAAGAACAATCTGAGGTTGTGGCCGAAGTGAAATCGCAAATACTTGCTGACGAGACACCATCAGTTCCGCCCGTAGCCCCTGCGCCAAAGTCGATTGTTTCAATAGGACCTCAGCCTGTAATTGCTCCAAAAATTGATAAGGAGAACAATGACGCGATTTTGGCGGGAAAATTGAATAACAAACCTATTGCAGATTTGCGCTCAGCCATTCCGCTTAACGAGAAGTTTGGCATTATCAAACATCTGTTTTCGGGCAACGCCTCCGATTTTGGAGATGCCATTCTGAAATTAAATAACTCACGTAGCGAGGAAGAAATGCGTCACTATTTTAAACTCCTTTGCCAACGAAACTCTTGGAACTTAGAAAGCGAGAGTTACGAGGTGCTTTCGAGTTATGTGGAAAGAAGAGCTATTGCTTTTGTTGCCTCAAACTCTGACTCCAATCAATAGGAAATCGTCTATCTGTTCGCTATTGCCCATCCACTCCAAAAGCTCTGTTTCGAAGTAGGCGTGTTGCTTTTGCATTGGTAGCGATTGCATTTGAAGTAGCAGTTCTTGAAGGCGTTTGAATCCAAATTTCTTCGAATTGGGACCACCAAACTGATCAGCAACGCCATCGGAGAATATGTAGAAGACATCGCCTTCGCGCAAATCTATTTCGTGAAGAGAATATTGCCCCACATTTTCGTCCATTATGCCAGTAATGTTCAAATGGTCTCCTTTGTACTCTGTCAGTTGGCCGTTTCGAATAAAATAAAGCGGACGATTGGCAGCAGAGAAGGTCAATTTTTGTTGGTCGTGATGAATAACGCACAACGCGATATCCATACCGTCATTCATATCCGTTAAGCCGTGTTTCTGCTTTAGTGTTACCTGTATTTCCTTGTGCAATCGATTTAGAATGAAGTCGGGGCGATTGAGGTGGTCCACATTTACAATTTGGTTTAGATGGTCGTTGCCAATCATGCTTATAAATGCGCCAGGCACTCCATGCCCCGTGCAATCTACCGCTGCCAAATAGGTTCGCCCATCGCGATGAGCAAACCAATAAAAATCGCCACTCACAATTTCCTTTGGACGATAAAAAACAAAACTATTGGGCAACACTTCTAATATCTCATCCAAGCTGGGCATAATGGCTTCTTGAATGCGCTTGGCATATTGAATGCTAGAAGTGATGGCCCAGTTTTTCTCTTCCACTAATTCTTTTTGACGCTCGATTTCAAGGTTCTTGCTGCTCAGTTTTTCGTTGGCCCGCTGTTTCGATTTGTAGCGACTGTAGAGGAAGAACAAGGAAATGACGATAAATAACAGCACCACCAAAATGAGATTCCGCAATATGCTTTGCTTAGTCATTCTGAGTTTATTCAACTCATTCTCCTTGTTCAACAGTTCTATTTCGCGTTGTTTGCGCTCGGTTTCAAACTTGGTTTGCATTTCGGCAAGGTCGCGGGTACTGGAGCTGCGCGCCAAACTATCCTCCAACTGCTTGCGGCTTTGCTCGCTATTGTAAGACATCTTATATTCACCAAGAGCAGCGTAGGTTTCGCCAAGAGCTGCATAGGCACTAAGCATCGTGGCCGAATTACCGCTACTGTTTGCCTCCTTCAACGCTCGATTTAAATACTCCAAAGCCTTTTGATGCTGATTCTTTTGCTGATATACTTGGCCAATGGAAGCAAGGGTGATAGCGCTATAGGTGCGGTCGCCAGTGCTGCGTTCCAGCTTTTCTGCTTTCAGAAAGTTGCCCAAAGCAAGCTCGTAATCTTTCTCTTCAAGATAATAGGCCCCGATATTGTTGAGTGTGCTAATCTGACCTTGGTCGTCTCCAATGCGCTCTTGCAATTCTAGGGCACGCTCGGCACTTTCCATGGCTTTTTGCCTATCGCCACGGGCCAAATGCACTCCGCCAATGTTGCTCAACTTGCCCGCCATGGCATTTATATCACCCACAGCCTCACTTATGCGAAATGAATTCTCATAAAACTGTAGGGCCTGATCAAACTTCTTTTGCTCGTAATAGATATTGCCAATATTGTTAAGTGTGTTGGCTTCTCCCACCTTATTGCCTAACGATTCGAAAATTTTAAGTGCTGATAAGTACACCTTAAGGGCTTTATCGGTTTTCCCATTGCCCCGATGCACAATGCCCATATTGTTGAGCGCATTGGCCATGCCCACTCTATCGCGTTGCTGCTCGAATATTTTGAAAGCATTTTGATAATAGGCCAAAGCGCGATCCATGTCGCCTTGGTTTTTATACACCATTCCTAAATTATTGAGCGATGCTGCCACACCATCTTGATCGTTCAAATCTTGGCGAATGGACAATGATTGCTCATAGCCACGCACTGCATCAGCATATTTGCCCTGTTTCAAATACACATTGGCCAAATTATTCAACGAAAGCGCCTCTCCGCTGCGGTTGCCCTTTTTCCTATCGTTGTCAAGTGCGTTTGTGTGAAACGAAATGGCCTTAGCATAATTGCCCTGTATGCGGTTTGCACTGCCTGTGTTGTTGTAAATATGGCTTACATAACTATTGTGTCCCGTGGTGATGCTCAATCGGAGCGCTTCTTTGCTCAGTTCAAGCGATTTGGTTGGATTGACTCGTAGCAATAGCTCACTTGTTTGCACCAAAATGCCAATGCGCGCGGAGTCGTCCTTCGTACCCTTTGTAGCATATTTAGTGCGCAGCAATTGCTCCAAACTGTCGATTTTTACCTTTTGCCCATGCGCCATTTGGCCTGTGCCAAGCGATACCAAAAGCAAAAGGAAGAGCATGTGCCGCATAGCCTGCTAAACTAGTTGAAGTTTACAATGGTACACTTTGGGGCGATAGGCTACTGTCATTCACAACACCTACCACTAGAGTTGAATGCCTATTACAAGTATATCATCTACCTGCGGATATTCTTCTCCTTTCCACAAATCCAATGCATATTCGAGGGCGACTTTCTGCTCTATCATCGGTCTATCAAGACCCGAAATAATGACTTGCTTCAATTTATTAGTCATAAATTTCTTGCCCTTTGAACCACCAAACTGGTCGGCATAGCCATCTGAAAAAAGAAAAAGACGCATGCCCTTCACTAAAGGAAATTGCTGGGTAGTGAATACTTTGTCGCCATCTATGGCGCAACTAATGGAGAATAGATTGCCGTATAACTCGGTGATTTCGTTGTTTGCAGCAACATAAAGCGGTCGTTGAGCCCCTGAAAACGTAACTACTCGGTTGGTTTTATCTATTCGGAGAAGGCATACATCCATGCCTTTGTCGCCTTCAAATTCAGTGGCACTTTGGGCAAACGCCAGTTTTATTCCTTTATCCAAGGCTTCGAGCACCGCGGCAGGGTTGTCAGTTTGTTTTTCAATAATAATTTGATTCAGTAAATCGGAACCAATCATGCTCATAAACGCACCTGCCACGCCATGCCCAGTGCAGTCGGTAGCAGCAGCCCATGTTACTTTGCCCTTAGTATACGTCCAGTAGAAATCGCCACCTACTGTTTCTTTAGGGCGATAGAGCACAAAATGGTCAGAAAATGCCTTCTTCATTTCCTCGGTAGAAGGCAATACCGCCATTTGGATATTGCGCGCATAGGCAATACTCTCGGTAATATGATTGTTCTGTTCCTCCACAATTTCCTTTTGCTGCCGCAGTTCCAAGGTGCGCTGCTCAACGGTTTGCTCCAAAATGCGTTTCTCCACGAGTAATTTTCGCTCGCGCCATTTCACATACCAATAGGTGCAGCCAACGGCCGCAATAACTAGTAAGGCATAGAACCACCATGCTTTCCAAAAGGGAGGACTGATGGTGAAACGAAATCTTTCAACTTCTTCCACACAAGCATCGTTGCCCACACACGCCATTACTTTAAAGGTATAATCGCCAGGCGGCAAATTGGGATAGTTTGCTATTTCTTCGGTGCTAAATGGCGTCCATTCTTGCTCAAAACCTTCCAAAATCCATCGGTAGCGCACCTCTTTTGGATGCGCTAGACTGATGGCCTTGAAATGGAATCGTAAATAATTATCATCATAACCCAAGGTTAATTCGCTTGGCATTCCACTGCTTACAGTTGCCACATCGCGCTGTTTCCAATCAATGGGATGATAGAAAAGTTGCAGCTCGCTAAGGGTAAGTTTTGGAGCACTACCTTGCTTTGACAATTCACTTATCTGCACCCGAACCATACCGGCCGCGGTTCCTATCCAAACAAAACCTCCATCGCGCAGCATAGCACCGGGTCTGCATTCTATAGTGCTACTACCTTGGCTTGCGGTTATGTTTTGAAGAACATTATCTTTCAACCCAAACCGATAAAGCCCTGCATTGGTTGCTATCAACAATTGAGCATCGAACAAAGTAAGACCACGCACATTCGCGTCCGACAGGCCATTGGAAGAGCTAATGTGCCGTAGGTTGGTGCCGTTAAGCACAAAAAGCCCGTTGCCTTCGGTGGCCACAGCTATCCCTTCGGGCGTTTCGCAAAGGTGATTGATTGGGGCATCTATGGCGCTGGCAGGCTGCCATTCTACCACCTTTCCATCTTTAAGCAGAGAAATGGTTCCATCCAACGAACCTATAATAGTGCGCCCATCCGAGGCTTGCAGTATTGCGGTGATGTGGGCAGTGCTGGGCTCATCGCTAACCGGTATTTGCGTAAAACTTTCATCGCTAAACCGACTAAGTCCGTTGGGTGTGCCAATAAGCAAATCGCCATTGGATGCCAGCGCAAGGCAGTTGATAGTGTTATCCGCCAGCCCCATTTCGTCAGAATAGTTGAACACCTTGGCGCCATCCCATAGAAACAGCCCTCCAAAATCGCGCGAGCCCATCCACATATGGCCCTTTTTATCTTGCGCCACAGGGCCAATAACGTGGCTAGTAATGTCAGCATCGTTTAGCCCGCGCACAAATTGATTGCCCTCTTTGCGCAGCACTCCGCCTAGATTGTTTGTTGCCCAAATGCGGCCTTTGCTATCCTTAAGCAAGCTATTGGGTTCCATGCTCTGCCCCAATTGTGCTGCAAAATGAGCTATCGCTAAATTGGGGATGCACACCAACCCTTTGGCTGTGCCTGCCCACAAAATGCCTTCGCTATCGGCAAAAAGGCAGAGCACTTCGTTGCTCACCAATCCGTTTTGTTCGGAAAGAAACAGCGTAGCATCGCGCTGCACGCGGGCAATGCCGCTCAGGGTGGCTACCCAACTCGATTGCCCAACTTGTGCAATAGCATTCACCTGCCCAACAGCCGAAAGCACTGTGGCAACGCGCTTACCGTCAAAACGAAAAGCGCCATCCATAGTGCCAATAAGCATGTCGGTGCCGCTGGGTTGCAAATGAGTGATGTAGCCGCTGGCAAATGCGCCAGATACATTAAACGGGCGAAATGATTGATTGGCAAACTGCGTTATTCCTTGGCCGAAGGTTCCAATCCAAATGGTACCTTGGGCATCTTGTGCTAGGGCGCGAATGGTAGTACCCGCTAGCCCATCTTTGGTAGTGTAAGATTTGGTTTTCTGCGCTTCAAACACCGTGATGCCTGCAAATGTGCCTGCCCACATTGCCCCATCTTTAGCGCATAGCAGGGCATTTACCTCGTTGTTTATTAGGCCATCTTGCTCGGTAATGCGCAGTATGGTGTCGCGGCTAATGATGGAGATGCCGGCATTTTGATGGCCCACCCAAATGCGGTTTTGGCTATCGACCGCTAGGCAGGTTACTTTATCGCCTGCGAGGCCGTCTTTCTCGGTGTAGTTCTGAAACGTGAGGCCGTCTGTTTTGCTAACGCCTGCCGCGGTGCCCACCCACATAAACCCTTGGTGGTCTTGCACCAAGGCGGTAATTCTGGCGCTTTGCAAACCCGACTCGGTGGTAAACGTGCGCAACGGATATACCTGCGCCAAAGCCCAAGGCATACCGATACAAACGAATAGCGCTATAAAAAGTAGGCGTTTAATCAAAAGTAGGTTTGTTCAAATGCGCTTTGGGTGCGGTGGCCGATGTACGCACGGCACGCATATAAGTTCCCAAAAAAGCCGCCTTCGGCCAACGATTTGCACATTAAATGGTGGCAATCACCTTTAGCTCGATGGCTATGGGGGTGGGCAGGCAATTTATTTCTACTGTAGTGCGGCACGGCAAGGCATCTTTGAAATACTCGGCATAGATGCGATTGTAGGTGGCAAAGTCGGCCTTCATGTTGGTAAGAAACACCGTGACGTCCACAATTTGCTCCCAGCTAGAGCCAGCATCTTCCAAAATGAGGCGCACGTTTTGAAACACCGAGCGGCATTGGGTTTCTATGTCATACGAAACGATGCGGCCTTCTGCATCGAGCTCTACGCCTGGTATTTCCGTTGTGCCCCGCTCGCGTGGACCAACTCCCGAAAGAAACAACAGGTTGCCCACCTTGCGGGCATGTGGGTATAACCCTACAGGTTCGGGAGCGCGATTGGAGTTGATGCTAGATGGATTCATGGGTAGCAGTTGTTGGGTTCAAAGATGTTTAAATAAGTAGAACACGGAAGGGAAGAAAAAGTGAATGTACTGTCGGCTTCAGATATTCAGGTTAACTAACACATGAACAGTTAAGGCTATTTAATGCGCCAAAAAGGAGAATAAATGAAGTTCATTTTTTTTTCCGCTTCTTAAAAATCTCGCTAAAAACAAGGTTTATGCGCACTTGGTAGTAGGGTGAATTGAAAGTTTCGTGCACCAAAGCGTTGTCTATCGCCATAACGCGATACCCGATGCCAACGCCCAAGCCTGCCCATTTGGTGAACATATAACTAATGTCGATGCCCGCCTCTATGGGCATCACAAAGCCGTTGGCAACGGTTTCATCAGTATTGGTGCGATACAATGTTTCGCCAAAACCAATTTGCAACGGCACGCTTAGCGCCCAGTCATCCTCTTGCCAAAAGGTGTATTCCACATAGGCAATGCCGCAGTGCATGCGCGTTTGTGCCGATGTGCCTTGGGCAGGATATTCACTTGGTTTATAAAGCGAGGATGTGAAATGCGACTGCATCCAATAATACCCCACACCAATGCGCAACGGGAATTTGAACTCTACGCCTGCCCTTACCCCAATAAACAGCGCATGATGCGTGCGCACAAACGAGTAGCGGGTTTCCACCTTGCCCATTACCCGCACTTTCTTCTCGGGAGTTTGAGCTTGGCTTTGTACTGGGACAACATGAAGCCCTAAGCATAGGACTAGCACTCGCACTAAAAAAAAATGTCCCTGATTGCTCAAGGACATTTTTACCAAAGTAGCGCTCACTTTGCTTAGTGAATCTCTTTTTCGCCTTCGGTAGGCGGCACGTTTTGCGGAATGAAATCTACATCCTTATCTGGGCGGCTATAGTCATACGCCCAACGGTATACAGTTGGAATAGCACCCGGCCAGTTGCCGTGAATGGGGTCTACTGGAGTAGTCCATTCTAGCGAATTGCTGTGCCATGGGTTTTGCGAAGCGCGTGGCCCACGATACATGCTGTAGAAGAAGTTGAAGAAGAAAATAACCTGAGCAATTGCACCTAGAATAGCGAAGATGCTGATGAGTTCGTTCACGTCTTGCAAGCCATCAAAAATTGGAAATGCAGTGTTATCGTAGTATCTGCGTGGTATGCCAGCCAAGCCTAAGAAGTGCATCGGGAAGAATACACCATACATCGAGATGATAGTAGTCCAGAAGTGAGCATACCCCAAATGATTATTCATCATTCGGCCATACATTTTTGGGAACCAATGGTACACACCAGCAAACATTCCGAATATGGCTGATGCTCCCATCACAATATGGAAGTGACCAACCACGAAATAGGTATCGTGAATGTTGATGTCCAAGGCGGAGTCCCCAAGGATAATCCCTGTCAATCCACCTGTTATAAATGTGCTTACCAAACCAATGGCAAACAGCATGGCAGGGCTATACACGATATTGCCTTTCCATAGGGTGGTGAGGTAATTGAACACTTTTACCGCAGATGGAATAGCTACCAATAGTGTGGTGAATGTGAACACCGAGCCAAGAAATGGATTCATACCCGTGAGGAACATGTGGTGACCCCACACGATAAATGACAAGAACGCAATCGCCAACATAGACCCAACCATGGCCTTGTAACCGAAGATGGGTTTGCGCGCCATAGTGGCAACTACCTCGGAAGTGATACCCAATGCAGGTAACAACACGATATACACCTCAGGATGTCCAAGGAACCAAAACAAGTGTTGGAAAAGAATTGGGCTACCACCAGTGTGCTCCAATGCTTGACCGCTGATGAAGATATCGCTTAGGTAGAAACTTGTGCCAAAACTACGGTCGAACACCAACAGCAACGCTGCTGACAATAATACAGGGAACGAAAGCACACCAAGAATTGCTGTGATAAGGAGCGCCCACATTGTAAGTGGAAGGCGGTCCATGCTCATGCCTTTTGTTCTAAGGTTGATGATGGTTACGATATAATTGATACCTCCTAAAAGTGAAGACACAATAAACAAGGTCATACTAACCAACCAAAGGGTCATTCCAAGTCCTGAACCTGGAATAGCTTGTGGCAATGCACTAAGCGGTGGATAAATGGTCCAACCCGCAGAAGCTGGTCCTGTTTCGATAAACAATGAAGCCAACATTACGGCAGACGAGGCAGCAAAGAACCAGAAGGATAACATGTTTAAGAAGCCAGATGCCATATCTCGAGCTCCAATTTGGAACGGAATAAGCAAGTTGGCAAATGTTCCGCTCAAACCACCCGTAAGCACCATAAACACCATGATAGTGCCGTGAATGGTCACCAAAGCGAGGTACATATTTGGGTCGAGCACTCCACCAGGAGCCCACTCGCCCAATAGCGTTTCTAGTATTGCAAAAGATTCACCTGGCCAGCCCAATTGAAGGCGGAACATGGTGGACATCAGCATAGCAATAAATCCCATCACCATGGCTGTGATAAGAAATTGCTTCGAAATCATCTTATGATCCTGAGAGAACACGTAATGTGTCCAGAAATCAGGTTTGCCATGATGTGCGTGATGTACGTGTTCTTCGTGATCTGACATCTTCTTAATTCTTTTGCTCTGGGTATGCTATTCGATTAAAATGGGAGTGTTAAAGCTTCGCTGTGGCAGCACTATCAACTGGTAAAGCTGTCACAGTTAGCGAATCGGCAGGAGCTGCTTCAACAACAGTGTTCTGCTCACCAACTGTTTTTTGCTTCGCCAACCATGCGTTGAAATCCGCTTCCGACTCTACTATAATATTCATCTGCATGTTATTGTGAGCAGCGCCACAAATCTTGTTGCACAACAGGATATACTCAAATGCAGGATTTCCAGTTTTCGCTTTCATTTCTGCCGAAGTAATTGTAGGCACAAAGTGAAACTGGGTGGTCATACCGGGCACACAGTTCATTTGAGCGCGGAAGTGAGGCATGTAGGCGCTATGCAACACATCGCGGCTATGGAATTTAAACACAACCGATTTTCCAATTGGAAGGTGGAACTCTCCTCTCACCACTTTATCGTCCTGCGTAGCAGCATCGGTGGTATCAAGTCCTAAGGTATTTGCACCTTCTATCAAGCGGTATCCCGATGCACCCAATTGATTGTCAGCACCAGCATAACGAGCGGTCCAGTCAAATTGTTTGGCATACAACTCCACTATAATCGCTTCTTCAGGAGCATCGCTGGTAATTTCATTCCATGTACCAATACCGTAAATGATTAACGATGAAAGTACAATCGTTGGAATGATTGTCCAAATAGCCTCAAGTTTAGTGCTATGCGCAAAGAAATCTGACTTGTGGCTTTTGCGGTAGAAGTATTTGTAGCCAAAATATATAAGGAGAATGTGGGTAATAAAAAATACAGGAAGTATTATTACAAAACTCAAACCAAGAAGGAAATCTGTTTTCACTCCATGCTCAGAGGCAGCCTCTGGGAGAATTTCAGGTCCCCAAAAAATTTGGTAGAACACATAAACCATAAATGCAATACCGCCCAAAACAAGCAACGTAGCTTGCGTGCGGTTGTCACTCTCGGTTATAGTGGATGGGTCTTCGCCTCGAAGTTTAGACCCCAATTCAAATACATGAATCACACGCGCCAACACTAAGATGGCAAGGATGATAACTATTGCAATAAGCAGATTAACCATTTCTCAGTTCTTGTCTGTTGTAGGCTTGTAGTGCAAATTATACGTGATGGTGAGCTGCCTCATCCAAAAATGGGTGATTCTTAGCTACCAAAGAAGCCTTACTCAAGGCATTGTGCGTTACAAAAAGGAAAGCTCCAAGAAATCCCAAGAACATTCCAATTTCCAGTGGCCCCATACCCCACTCGTCCTTAACCGAACCCGGCATTACCATTTGAAATACATCCAACCAATGCCCGAAAACGATTAACACCCCTGCAATTGTAATCATGTTGAAACTACGCTTCGCCTCCCTGTCCATTAAAACAAGAATGGGCAGAAGAAAGTTTATGACTGGGAGTGCAAACCATACTGCACGGTAATTCTCCCAACGATCCATGAAATAAGTTACCTCCTCTGGGATGTTGGAATACCATATCAACATAAACTGCGAGAACCATAGGTACGTCCAAAAAATAGAGAACGCAAACATAAACTTACCCAAATCGTGCAGATGGTCGTTGTTTATGTGCTCCATGTAACCATTTCGCTTCAACGACACGGTAATCATGGCCATCATAGCGATGCCCGATACCCACATAGTTGCGAAATTGTACCAGCCAAACAAGGTGCTAAACCAGTGAGTGTCAATGCTCATCATCCAATCCCAAGCAGACATGGAAGATGAAACTCCGTAGAACACCAAGAACATCGCGCCAATGGTCAAACTTTTCTTGTAATAGGTCATTCCAGCCTCAGCATCTTCCCTGAGCGAAGCTTTGCGAAAGAAATAGGTGAAAGCAATCCAACCTAGAATATAAATCAAAGCTCTTCCAAAGAAGAAATTGAAGTTCAAATAAGCAGACTTTCCGGCAATAATGGCATCGAAGTGATCACTAGTAGAATCGGTAAGTGCTGGATCCATCCAATGATATAGGTGATGCCAATGCAAACTTGGGTGACCTCCAATGATAACCAACAAAAGCAAAGCCCCTGGAATAGGGATAAACTGAGCCATGGCCTCTGGAACTCTTTTCAAACCAGACGACCAGCCCGCCTCGGCCACATATTGCACCGCCATCCAAAGTGTTCCAACCACCGAAATACCCAGAAAGAAATAGGAATTGACTAACACATTTGCCCAAATTCGTTGTCCCGGTATATGGGTCATTACCCCATAAACCACAGCAAGAACACCTAACAGGGCAAGTCCCAATGTCAGATTTCTAGTGCTCGATTTAACCTTATAATCCATTTGTGTCTTTTTATCAGATTGCCAATTAGAGCTTCTGTAACTCTTGTACGTATCGGATTACATTCCAACGATCCTCCTTACTCAATTGTGATGCATGAGGACCCATAAGCCCTTTACCATACGTGATTGTAAAGAACATTTTGCCCTCTTCTAGTCCCTTTAGTGAACCATTATACGCTGGCGGAGGAGGATATTTTCCTGTTGCAATAAGCTTTCCATCTCCCGCACCTTTTTCACCATGACAGTGCATACACATCTTTTCGAAAATGACTTTGCCTTTTTCTGCATAAACAGCGCTAGAATCCAACGGACTTTTGTCGGCTGCAGCAGCAGCATACTCTTCTGGTGTGTTTAGCCTCGCATAAGGCAGTGCGTTAATTAAACTTCCCTCGTGAGGCCATTCGCCTTGAGTAATAGTACCAGCTACGGGCTTACGAGCGGTGCTGCTGTCAGCGAATAACGCATTCACAGAATAGGTCTCATACGATGGCGAACGATACATATCGGGCATGTATTCCACCCCCGGACTTAAGGGATCCTTGGTGCAAGAACTCATCACCACCACCCCAGCAGCTAATGCAGAGGCCAATAATGTGAGATTATAATTGAATGCCTTGTTCATCCTTGTGTAAAACTTGCAGGTGTGTACCAATTACTTTTCAGAGATTTCTTCCACACCGTTTTCTTTCAGAATCGATTTAATCTCCTCTGCACTAACGCCATGATTCTCTTCCATATTTATCAATATCAAAAACTTGTCGTCCGTTGTTCTGATATCTGGATTCCAGTTCTTTTTTCCTGGATAAATACCATTTCTCAACATGTAGGTGACCGCCATGCCATGGGCAGCACAAAACACTGTCATCTCGAATGTGATAGGAATAAATGCCGGAAGATTTTCAAGCAACGAGAAGTTTGGTTTACCCCCAATGTTCATCGGCCAATCCAAAATACTGGTGAACCAAAACATAAACAGGGCTAAACTCAAGCCAACTAAGCCGTAGATAAAACCTGCAATGTGAAGGCGTGTATGTGGTACCCCAATTACTGGGTCAATTCCATGAATTGGAAATGGCGAAAAGACATCGTTAATGTGCACACCTTTTGCCACCAATTTCTTGGCGGCCTTTAGCAACACTTCTTCGTCACCGAATAGACCGTGTATCTCCTTGTGATGGCTCATCCGTATATAGACTTAATGATTCTTGTATTGTGAACCTGATGATTTCAAGATGGACTTAACCTCGGCAATAGGCAACACGGGGAACGTGCGTGCATACAACAAGAATAACGTTCCAAATATGCCGAGCGTACCAATAAAGATTCCTATATCAACCCATGATGGATAGAACATAATCCAACTTGATGGCAAGTAGTCACGGTGCAACGAGGTAACGATAATCACAAAACGTTCGAACCACATACCAATGTTTACGAAAATGGAAATTACGAAGGTTAACCAAATGCTTCTGCGCACCTTGCGGAACCAAAATACCTGTGGCGTAATTACGTTGCAACTCATCATTGCCCAATATGCCCACCAATATGGACCAGTAGCACGATTAAGGAACGCGTACTGCTCATATTCAACACCTGAATACCAAGCAATAAACAATTCTGTAATATAGGCTACACCTACAATAGACCCTGTAAGTGTGATTACCTTATTCATCAATTCCACGTGGTTGATGGTAATGTATGCCTCCAAACTTACCACTTTGCGCATCACCAACATCAGGGTTTGCACCATGGCGAAACCTGAGAAAATAGCTCCAGCAACAAAGTATGGTGGGAAAATGGTAGTGTGCCAACCCGGAATTACCGAAGTTGCAAAGTCCATGGATACAATGGTGTGAACCGACAATACCAAAGGAGTTGCAATACCCGCAAGAACTAGAGAAATTTCCTCGAAACGATGCCATGCACGAGCATTTCCGCTCCAACCAAAAGACATAATACCATAAATAGCTTCACGAATGGGTTTGGATGCAGCCGTTGCACGGTCGCGGATAGTTGCAAAGTCAGGAATCAATCCGATGTACCAAAACACCAATGACACCGAGAAGTATGTCGAAATTGCGAATACGTCCCAAAGAAGCGGTGAGTTGAAGTTGACCCACAACGAACCAAATTGGTTTGGAAGAGGAAGTACCCAGTAGGCCATCCAAATCCGACCCATGTGTATGCCTGGGAACAATGCAGCGCAGATTACCGCGAAGATGGTCATTGCCTCAGCAGAGCGGTTAATCGCCATTCTCCATTTTTGACGGAAAAGCAATAGAACCGCAGAAATAAGAGTACCTGCGTGACCAATACCTACCCACCAAACGAAGTTGGTGATGTCCCAAGCCCATTCTACCGTTTTGTTAAGTCCCCAAGTGCCTATACCTACACCAATCGTATACATAATGCATCCAACACCCCAGAGCATAGCAATAACAGAAATAGTGAATAAAATCCACCACGACCGATTCGCTGTACCCTCGATAGGCCGAGCGATATCCTCAGAAATCTGATGATAGGTCTTATCATTCAGAATCAGTGGTTCGCGTATTGCAGCTTCGTGACTCGCCATCTAAAATTGTTTATCAATTATTACTTGAGCTGCTCTCATAGCTTAAGCTTCGTTAGCAAATAAGTTCCGCACTTTGGTGAGATAGTACACATTTGGCTGTGTTCCTACTTCTTCTAGCAAATTGTAGCTGCGCTCGTCTGCAGCCTTTTCTGCCACTTTACTTTCTGTGTCGTTCAAATCTCCAAACGCAATAGCATGGGTCGGACAAGCCTCTGCACAAGCGCTTTGCACATCGTCATCTTGCACCTTGCGACCAGCCTTTTTTGCTTTCAATTTAGCGGCCTGAATTCCTTGAACGCAGAAGCTACATTTCTCCATAACTCCACGTTCGCGAACCACCACATCTGGATTCAAAACCATGCGACCCAACTCATCTCCTGAAGGATTGGTAGCGAATTCTTTACTTCCATTGTAATACTGGAACCAATTGAACCTACGCACTTTGTACGGGCAATTATTCGCGCAATAGCGAGTTCCAATGCACCGGTTATATGTCATTTGGTTCATTCCTTCGTTGCTGTGTGTAGTAGCAGCAACAGGGCAAACTGTTTCGCAAGGAGCGTGATTGCAATGCTGACACATTAACGGCTGGTAGGCCACACGAGGTGCCTCGGCAGCAGCCTCCATTAATGTAAACTTGTCAATCGCACCGATACCTTCGGCTTCAGCACGCTCTTCGGTCATGTCCGAAGTGTAGTAGCGGTCAATACGCAACCAATGCATATCGCGACCTCTGCGTACTTCTTCTTTACCAACTACTGGGACGTTATTCTCAGCGCCACATGCAGTAACGCATGCTCCGCAACCAATACATTTATTCAAGTCGATGGTCATTCCCCACCTGTGTCCGCTCTTAACTGGATGATCCGCCCATAGGTTAGCCTTATCTGCTGGCACCATATAGTTTTCAGATTCATGAGCTCCTCCCTCGGCACCATGCTCACCGTGACCTTTCGCGGTATGACCTTCTGCCGCATGACCATGAGCGGCTTCCGCACCATGTCCTGCTTCTTTCTCCGCCATCTTTCGCATTTGGCTAGGAGCACTGCTTAGATAATACAATAAGTCAGGATTGCCAGCTTTTGGATTTTTGGAGTATTCCTCAAATGTCGTCTCCTTCAAAATACCATCACGCCCCATCATGGTGTGATGAGTTTGAAGTTGTGCTATTTCAAATTTTTCGCCTGTTGAGGTAACCGTAACATTGGAAACAGACCAAAGACCTCCATTAACAAAAGGAAATGCATTCACCCCAACTCCATTGCCACATTTTCCTGCGGCCGTTCGACCATAACCCAAAGCAAGACCAACTGTTCCATACTTCTGACCTGGAGAAGGATACACAGGAACTTTTACAGTTACACCATTTGCAGAAACTTCAGCTACATCTGCCATGAAATCGCCTCGCTCCAATAGCGTAAAGCCCATTTCTTGCATTTGCTTGGGAGCCATCGTCAAGTAATTGTCCCAAGTAACCCTAGAAATTGGGTCAGGCAATTCTTGCAACCAAGGATTGTTTGCTAATGCTCCATCTCCGATACCTGCCTTCACATACAACTGTAGTTCAATATCCCCGCTCAACTTTGGCAGAGCTGCTGCGGCTGCCTTCACATCTCCAGCAAAAGCAATGGCAGCAGGTGCATTAACTGGAGTCTCCAACAAGCCTTCAAATAGCGCTGTATTGAAAAAGTTGGAAAAGATTGGATTTAGGCTTCCGGCATAAACGGTTGACTGCCAGTTCTGTTGCATATAAGCATAAAACGTAGTATCATTTCCACTCCATTTAAGCAGTGACTCTTGAAACTGACGTGTGTCAAACAACGGATGTATCGTTGGTTGAGTTAAGCTATAATGACCTGACCTTGGAAGTGCATCATTCCAGCTTTCCAAATAGTTGTTGTCTGGTGCTAGGTATGCAGCAGTTGTAGCAGTTTCATCCAAACGGTCAGCAAAAGACACTGACAATTTCACCTTAGCCAAACCGCTATTAAACTTAGCTGCATTGGCCTGTGAATAGGAAGGATTAACGCCATGAATTAGAATTGCACCAACTTTTCCCGCATTCATATCTTCTACAAGAGTTGCATAATCACTATCACTTCCTTGACGGAGATATAGAGGATTAGTCAAATCTATTGTAAATCCAATATTGCCTAACAAACTATTGATAGCATTCACAAGAATTTGCTCCCCTTTATTATTAGAACCTGAAAGAACAATACCTTTTCCCTTAGCAGCCAAAAGTTCCATAGCAGCTTTAGTTACCTCAGGGCTATCTGTTCCGCCTGTGATTGATGTTCCGCCTGTGGCCGAAGCAACTTTATTGTAGAGCGCAACAAGTGCACTTACACTTTCAGAGGGCTTTAAGGCCACGCGCACATCTGCATTACTTCCTGAAAGTGACATATTTGCCTCAAACTGGAAATGCCTCGACATTTTACCATTCTTCGGTTTGCGCATTTGCGCATAACGGTAAGAATACGCAGCACTATTTGGCATTGAAGCCAAAAAATCCGCTCCAAAACTTACGATTACTTCCGCCTTATCAAATTGATAGTCCGCCAATGAGCGGATTCCAAAAGATTCAAAGTTAGCATCCAACGTTCCTGAATAGGAAAGCGAATCCAACATCACATGCTTTGCTGTTGGAAATACTAAAGTAAAATCAGCTATGACTTTCTTTGTAGAAGGGCTAATAATGGTCTCTGTAAGCAACACAATTTGCTTTCCTTCGGCAGCAGCTTTCTTTAGACCAATAATAATATCACGGTCCACTTCATTCCAAGCTGCTGATTCTCCACCTTTCATAGGACCTTTTGCACGGCCACTATCATAAAGCGAAAGAACAGATGAATTGATACGTGAATTAACCGCACCGTGGGTGACCTTAGACTTCTTATTGCCTACCACTTTGATAGGACGACCCTCACGCGTTTTCACTAGAATACTCGCGTAGTCTAAACCATCAAAATAGGTAGAAGCATAATAGTTTGGAACACCTGGAGTTATCTCCTCAGGCTTGTTAAGATAAGGAACCGATCTGTTTACAGGCGTCTCGCAAGCTGCTAAGGTGGCTGCACCAACCGTGAAACCCATGTACTTCAAGAAGTCTCTACGCTTGGTTGTTCCTTCGTCAAGGTTATTATTTTCCACAAAACTCTCCACAGAGGCTTCGGGTATAAACTCACTGGCTGCACGCTCCTGAAACTCAGGAGTGTTGTGCAACTCATCTAATCCTTTCCAGTATATTTTGGTTTTGCTCATTTTAGAGTCGGCTCCAAAAATTTAATATTCCTGTTAATCAATAGTGACATTTGGCGCATTCCAATCCTCCAATGCGTTCAACCGTTATTGGATTGCCATCATGCCAAGCTGGTGTGCGCTTATCCAAATCCTCGTAATACCCATTATCAGCCACTTGAACATTTGTATTGCGATGACAATCAATGCACCACCCCATAGTAAGTTCCGAGTGCTGAGCCATAACTTCCATATTCTCCACTTCACCATGACACGTTTGGCACTCCACTTTTCCAGCTACCACGTGTTGAGCGTGATTAAAATAAGCCAAATCAGGTAAATTATGAATCCTGACCCACTTCACTGGGGTTGGATTGCTACCATAAACCTGTGTGTCTGGATTGTAGTCTAGCGCCTTGTAGATTTTAGCTATTTCTGTTTTTCCGCTTGGACCTTCTTGCACGTAGGTATGGCAATTCATGCACACATTGAGCGAAGGAATCCCAGAATGTTTGCCCTTCTCCGCTGAAGTGTGGCAATACACACAGTTGATGCCATTTTGACCAGCATGAAGTTTGTGCGAGAAAGCGATAGGTTGTTCTGGCGCATATCCTTGATACACTCCAATCTTCTGCAAATCTTGAATGCCCATCCGAGCCAGAACCAAAAGAACCGCTAAACTGACGAATGCAACTAGTGCCCGATGAGCACTCACCCAAGCAAATACAGAACCTCCTGTTCCCAATTCAGGCTCTTCAACTGTGACATCTTTTTCGCTTACTACCTTCTTTAGAGAACGCCTAACCCCACTTAAGACAGAAATAAGGAGCAACAACAAAACCGCTATACCTGCTAGTATACAAGTAAGCATGTCAGCAGAAAGAGTTCCCGACTCTGATGATGGTGTAGCAACACCTCCATCGGCAACTGCTGCTACTGGCGCTGCAGCAACTGGTGGGTTCTTTACGTAACCAAGAATTGCCTTTATCTCATCATCCGACAAGTATTCGAAGGCAGTCATTTGCGCCTTTCCGTTCTCGTTGAAAATTTTTACTGCATAAGCATCTCCAGAAGCAATTAACGAACTAGAGTTTTTAATCCATTTAATAGCCCATTCCTCGCTTGGAACACGGTCGAACATACCGGCCAAACCTGGACCAACAACCTTCTTATCGGTGATCATGTGGCAAGAGGCACAATTCTGCTTAAATAGTTTCTCACCATCTTGCGCCAGCGCGGAAGACGATAAAAACACTACCAAAGCGCACAATACGTGGGAAATCCCTTTAATCCAACTCATCCCGTTAGAGGTCTTCATGCTTGTCAAACCCTTTGTTTATGGGTACTTTGACTGATTAACACCTGTTTTTCAGCCGCTGCAAAAATAGTAGACAAACCATAGGCTATCAGAAAAAAAGTTAACTAGATATAATTTAGAACGGTTCTAAATAATACGGTCACTGAGGTAACATATGTAGGAAGGTTGGACTGGGTTTCCGACATTTGCGCCATGAATATTAAACTGGTAGTTGCTATAGTATCTGGGCTTCTTTACAACAGTAATGGCAAAGCACATGCTCAAGGAGTTGTGGCAGGAAGTAGCGACACCCTGCGCCATGTGATGCGTGATAGCCGAATAGACTTACTGCTGCAAGCGCACATCACTCAAAACAAAAACCGCGTTGGTATAGAAGGCTACAGAGTTCAAGTCTATTCGGGTTCGGGAAACGAAGCCAGAAAAGGAGCAAACGATGTGCGGAAACAAATCATTACATCAAATCCCGATTTAGCAGCACACTTAGTATATCAGCCACCCAACTTTAAGGTAAGAGTGGGCGATTGCCGCACCGAAGTTGAAGCTATTCGTTTGAAAAGAGAACTTGCTTATGATTTCCCCCAAGGATTTGTTGTGCGCGACATCATTAAACTTCCTCATCTATCCATCGAACAGCAAGAGCCTGGCATGGATGCCAATGTCTTGGATGCTCCTGTAGAGATACAAACCCAGTCTATTGATGAGGGAAGATAAAAAGCCCTACATTCCACATTGTTGAATAGTTTGGTTTGAACTTGACACACAGTCAAACTAACTTGGAGGGAGAACCTTTAGTAATCAATTAGTTCAGATTTGCACAAAAAAAGAGGGTAGCCAAATTGGCAGGCCTCTTTTAAGTCTAGCTAGAACCTAAGTTTTAGAGTTTCGCCTTTATCTCCACAATGTCGTATCCTTCGATGATATCGCCAACTTTAATGTCGTTAAAGTTGTTGATATTAAGACCACATTCGAAGCCTTTGGTTACTTCTTTCACATCGTCTTTGAAACGTTTGAGCGAGGCAAGTTCACCCGTGTAGACAACTATGCCATCACGAATAACCCGCACTTTGGTGTGACGGCTTACTTTACCATCCAATACCATACACCCTGCAACGGTACCAACTCGCGTGATTTTGAATACATCGCGTACTTCAATATTACCCACTACTTTCTCCTCAAATTCGGGTTTCAACATGCCCTCCATGGCTGCTTTCACCTCTTCGATAGCATCATAAATAATACTGTAGAGTTTGATTTGAATCTGCTCTGCCTCTGCCAATTTGCGAGCATTGAGCGATGGGCGTACTTGGAAACCAATGATAATCGCATCTGATGCAGAAGCCAAGAGCACATCCGATTCCGTAACAGCACCAACAGCTTTCATCAAGATGTTTACAGCAATTTTCTCCGTAGAAAGTTTGAGCAAGGAATCGGTAAGCGCTTCAATAGATCCATCCACATCACCTTTGATGATAAGATTGAGTTCTTGGAAGTTGCCAATGGCAATACGTCTTCCAATTTCGTCTAAAGTAATGTGTTTCTTGGTGCGTAGCCCTTGCTCACGTTGCAATTGCAGACGTTTATTGGCAAGCGCTTTGGCTTCTTTCTCGTCCACCATACCGTTGAAATTGTCGCCAGCTTGAGGAGCTCCATTCAAACCAAGTACCTGTGCAGGCATAGATGGTCCTGCTTCCTCAATGTTTTGTCCGCGTTCATTAAAAATGGCCTTCACCTTACCGCTGAAGCAACCTGCAAGGAGCACATCACCAACACGCATAGTTCCTGACTGCACCAACACGGTTGATACGAATCCACGGCCTTTGTCCAATTCGCTTTCGATTACTGTACCCACAGCCCGCTTATTTGGATTGCCTTTCAATTCGAGCATTTCCGCTTCAAGCAATATCTTTTCGAGCAACTTGTCCACGTTTTGGCCGTGCTTGGCGGATATTTCTTGGCATTGATATTTGCCGCCCCAATCCTCCACCAGAATGTTGAGGTTGGCCAACTGACCTTTAATTTTTTCGGGATCAGCCCCTGGTTTATCAATCTTGTTGATGGCAAAAATCATCGGTACACCCGCAGCTTGAGCGTGATTTATCGCCTCTTTCGTTTGCGGCATCACATCATCGTCAGCGGCAACTACAATAATCGCAACGTCAGTAATCTTGGCGCCACGAGCACGCATAGCCGTAAATGCCTCGTGGCCAGGAGTATCCAAAAAGGCAATCTTCTTCCCGTTTTCCAATTCCACGGCATAGGCACCAATGTGCTGGGTAATTCCACCCGCTTCGCCCGCAATTACGTTTGCGTTCCGAATAAAGTCAAGCAAAGATGTTTTACCATGGTCAACGTGACCCATTATGGTAACGATTGGCGGACGCTCTATAATATCTTCCTCTCTGTCTACTTCTTCGATTACAGCATCCTGAACCTCCGCACTTACGAATTCTACTTCAAAGCCAAACTCTTCAGCAACAATAGATAGTGTTTCGGCATCCAAACGTTGGTTGATAGAAACAAACAAACCGAGGCTCATACATGCCGAGATAACGTCTGTAACGGACACGTCCATCATTTTCGAAAGCTCGTTTGCCGTTACGAATTCGGTCACTTTAAGGGTGCCTTTTTCGCGTTCGGTTTGATCGAACTCCTCTTGCATCCGCTCTTGCACCATGGCACGTTTGTCCCTTCTGTGCTTAGATGCTTTTGATTTGCCTGCACCACCAGTAAGACGTGCAAGGGTTTCTTTCACTTGCTTCTGAATTTCTTCTTCGGTAAGTGCTGGTTTTATTTCTCTACGGCCTTTGGCTGGCACAGTAGGTCGCTGGTTTTGCCCGCCTGCGGCAGGCACTGTTGGACGGTTATTACCAGTTCCTGGAGCGTCAACACGAACGCGTTTGCGCTTTTTCTTGTTGTCGGCTGGGCCAACAACAGAAGATGCTACGGGCTTTTTCTCCTTCTCCTTGGCTACAGGAAGTTCCATTCTACCAAGAATTTTAGTGCCTGCCAATTTCTCGGCCACAGCACGTATTATTTCCGGTTCTGGAGCCTTTTCTGGCGCTTTTGGAGCTTCTTCGACCACAGGAGCGGCTGCGGCTGCAAGTTTAATTTGCTCTGCTTCTTGCTTTGCTTGGGCTTCGGCAGCAGCTTTCTGGGCTTTTTCTGCTGCAGCACTTGCGGCAGCAGTTTCGCGCTCTTGCTTTTCTTTTTCTACTTGTTTTTTCTTGCGTTCCTTAGGATCGATAGATGCTAAGTCAATAGAACCAACCACTTTTGGACCGACACTTTGAGCTTCTGCTTTGGGTTCTTCCACGACAGGTACATCCGCAACAATAGGCTCCACTGCAAAAACTTTAGGTGCAGCTGGTTCGGGTCTCGACTCCTCGGCAGCGGCCATGCGCTCGTCTTTGCGCTCCTTAAGCACTTCGGCCTTTTTCTCAGCCTCTTGTTTCACCTTACGATCTGCCTGATACTCATCAAGCAAAAGGTTATAGGTATTTTCGTCAAGCTTGGTGTTCGGGTTGATATCCGAGAAACCTTTCTTTTCGAGAAACTCCGTAACGGTGCCCATACCCACACCGAGTTCCTTTAATACTTTACTAATTCGTACCAGTTTCTCTTCTGACATATGAAGCTATTATCAATTCTTGTATTCTTTTTTACCCTGTATTGGTTGCCGCAATCATCTTTGCCACAACTTAATCTTCAAACTCTTCGCGAAGCAGACGAAGCACATCCTCGATGGTCTCTTCTTCCAAATCGGTACGTTTCACCAAATCTGCCTTTCCAATCTGTAAAACGCTTTTAGCAGTATCGCACCCAATAGCTTTTAGCGCATCGAGCACCCAACCTTCAATTTCGTCTGCGAATTCCTCCAAATCAACGTCTTCTTGATCCGCATCCGAATCACGATACACGTCAATTTCATATCCTGTTAATTGGCCCGCCAGACGAATGTTATAGCCGCCTTTTCCAATTGCCAAGGAAACTTGATCTGCTTTTAAGTACACATCAGCCCGTTTTTTCTCTTCACGCAATTCAATACGTGTAATCTTTGCCGGACTCAATGCACGCTGAATAAAGAGCTGGGTATTGTTCGTGAAGTTAATCACGTCAATATTCTCATTTTTCAATTCGCGCACAATTCCATGTATGCGCGAGCCTTTCATTCCAACACATGCACCAACTGGATCCACGCGATCGTCATAAGATTCAACCGCAACTTTGGCGCGTTCACCAGGAATACGAACAATTTTCTTAATGGTGATTAAGCCATCAAACACCTCCGGAACCTCGTTTTCAAACAAACGTTCGATGAAACGCGTGTCGATACGCGAAAGGATAACCACAGGATTATTGTTGCGCATCTCTACTTCCTTGATTACCGCACGAACTGTTTCTCCCTTTTTGAAATAATCGCTTGGAATCTGTTCCGTTTTTGGAAGTATCAACTCATTTCCTTCATCGTCAAGAATAAGAATCTCACGTTTCCAAATTTGATAGACTTCACCAGTCATCAACTCACCTTCACGGTCTTTGTACTTTTTGAAGATGTTATCTTTCTCCAAATCCATCAAACGTGCTGCAAGATTTTGACGGATAGCTAAAACCGCTCTTCTACCAAAGCGTTCAAGCTCTACTTGCTCCGAGCAGTCTTCACCCACTTCAAAGTCATCTTGAATTTTCAAAGCATCCGAAATGGAAATCTGTTTTGCAGGATCTTCTACTTCACCATCTTCCACAATATCGCGGTTGCGCCATATTTCAAGGTCGCCCTTTTCCACGTTCACAATCACATCAATATTTTCGTCTGTTCCGTACTGTTTCAAGAGCACGCTCTTGAAAACGTCTTCCATGATGTTCATCATAGTGACACGATCGATATTTTTGAATTCTTTGAATTCTTGGAAGGATTCTACCAGATTAAGGTTCTTCATTTTCGGGTTTAATTGAAAGAAATGACTGTCTTGGCTTCTTTTATTTGAATGAGCTGAATGGTAATCGGCCCGGATTCTTCTTCTATTTTTTTCGGTTTCTTCTTTGCTTCGGGCTGAAGGGTTACATCTTCTTGCGTTGCAGATAGCACTTCACCTTTTACGCTGATTCCATCCAACAAATCAACTTTGATGGTTCTTCCCACGTTTTTCAAAAATTGCAAAGGATGACGAAGCGGTTCCGTGAGACCAGGAGTTGAAACTTCCAACTCAAAATCCTCTTGCTCGCGATCAAGACTACCTTCAATGTGACGACTTATCTGAACGCAATCGCGCACTGTCATTCCGCTCAACGCATCCACAAACACTCGAATGCGGTTGCCAGCAAGCACGCGCACAGCCACAATAAAGCGGTCGGTGTCAGCGTTCTTTTCCTCCACTAAGGCGGTTATGTGTGCTTCTGTTATCATCATTAAAAAAGGGGACTTCTGCGTCCCCTTCTAGTTTCAGACCCTATGAAATCCGCAACAAAAGTAGTTTTTTCTATCAAACCTGCAAACAGTACAATGAAGAATCATTTTTCACGGCATAAAGCCACCTTTTCTTAGCTGTTGCGTCACAGTTGCGTTAAAATATAAGCGAGTTGTTAATTTTGTCGCTTCCATAAAAAAACTCACCCATGAAAAACCAATTTCTTGCTTTACTCACATTTGCTTTTATTGCCTCAGCTGCCCTTACCGCAAGTGCGCAAGAATATGACCAACGTCTAACTTCCAAGTTCTCTAAAAAAGAGCTTAAAGATATGGCAGCATCTAACAACCCTGCACTTGCTGCATCTACGTTTTACCTTAACAATGGCTATCAAATTGCCGATGTGCCAAAAGGGAAAGAAGATGGGGTTTCGGCCAGCATCGAGCTTAAAAGTTTGGATGCAAAAGACATTAACTTATATGCCTTAAAATTAGAGCAACACGAATTTGCGCGTCAGTATTACTTGATTAAAGGCCATCCTGGAAAGATGCTTGTTCACCTTCCAAAGAATGAAGTGGACGCTGCTTTCAAGAAATCAACGAAGTAATCACGGCTTTTTTACGCCAAAAACTATCCCATGAGCATTTTTTCTAAAAGTTTTGCCTTGGCTTCTGCCGCTATTCTGGCCGCAGGCGCATCTCAGGCTCAAATTACGGTGGCTATTACAGATGGTGGTTCAACCACACTTGATTGTGGTACAGGTGCAGCTTTCGACCACGTTTTTGTTGATGATAACGCTGGTAGTGCCTATGCTCCAAACGCCAACTTTACGGTAACTGTTTGCCCCGATGGCACCAATGGCAGTAAGGTTTCGCTTCGTGTTTTTAGTGATCAGGGCGATACATGGGACATCGATCCATCAGACACCTTATTTGTTTATGACGGAACCGATGCAACAGCACCATTACTTGGAGCATTTAACAACACTACAAACCCTACCGGCATTGGGCCACAAGCTTCGTTCAACAATCCATCAGGCTGTTTAACCTTTGTTTTTGTGTCCAATGGCTCGGCAGAAGGAGACGGATTTGCTGGCGTTTTAAGCTGCGGTTATCCTTGCCAACCGTTCACCCCTACCATTACTTCTACACCAACTGAGTTGCCAGCCGATACGGGTTGGATTGACATCTGTTTGGGTGACACCGTGTGGCTAAATGGAGGTGGTATTTTCCCCTATTCTGGCACAAATGGCGGTATTGGATATGACCAAACCGAAGGTACCAGCACATTTAACTGGGAATTTGCAGATGGCACGAGCTTCACAGACCAAGAAGAAGTGTTTTTCGTGCCACTTATTAGAGCGGGTTATTTTGTGGAAATGCGAATGACTGATGTGTTAGGATGTGTGGCGGCTACAACTACTAGAATTCGAGTATCAACTCTTCCAGATTTTTCGCAAACCACTGCACAACTTCAGGATACCATTTGCCTTGGTGAATCGACCCTTTTAGTTGGTGGAGTAACGTTTTCAGATACTGCTGGCGTGGCTCCAACTCAGGGAACATTTATTAACGGGGGCATATTTGCTGGGCTCACTTACCTGCCTGATGGTTCTGGAATTAACTACGAAACCGACATCGAGATAGACAACTTTGGTGTTGGTCAAGTGGTAGAAAATCCTTCTGACATTCTTGATATCTGTGTTACAATGGAGCACAGTTACATTGGTGACCTTGAAATGATGTTGACTTGTCCGAATGGTACAAGCATAAACATGTTCAACGCATATACGGGGGATGGTTTGTTTCCAGGTGGCTTCGGTGGTGGACCAACGTATCTTGGTCAAGCATTAGATAATGGCAACGGTACACCAGGAATTGGCTTCGAATATTGCTTTTCTGATAATGCTGTTTGGGGAACCATTGGTGATGAATTGGCAGCTGGAAACACAGTTGCTGTAGGAGGAACCACACCAGGAACCTCCATGCCTGGAGGCAATTACCAACCTGAAGAGGGTTATGATAATTTGATTGGTTGTCCTATAAATGGAACTTGGACGATAACCATCCGAGACAACCAAGGTATTGACGATGGTTATATTTTTGAATGGGGCGTTCTCTTTAATCCAGATATTGATCCGAATGCTGAATACTATTTCCCTGAGATAGAAACCGCAGCTTGGGATAGTGATCCAACAATCATAAGCAATCAAGGCGATACCATTATTGAAGTAAGCCCAACCGCTTCTGGGAACTACAGTTACACATTCCGTGTTTCGGACAATTTTGGTTGTCAATACGATACCACGCTAACGCTGCATGTGAAAGAAATCAATGTAAATGTTACTGGTCAACTTGAAGTTTGCCTTCAGGATACCGCTGAACTGTTCGTTTCTGGTTCTAACGAGGGCGGAATTTGGAGCTATACCAGTTCGACAGGAGGTACTGCCACTTTTTCTCCTAATGAGCAATCCGAGAATCCAAGAATTTCCGCTTCGACTGCAGGAAGTTACTCCTTCACGTTCACGGATGCTGAATGTGGGAATACCTACATTCATGATATAGCGTTTGCCCCAGCGCCCACGATTGAGATTTTGTTTGATACAACTCAAATTTGTTCGGCTGAGCAAATTGTACTTCGGTACAATGCCAATACAGACTTTTATGACGCCCTTAGCTGGACTCCGTTTGGCGGTGACGCAGATTCTCTAGTGATTTTAGGAACGGATTCCACCGCCTACTCTGCGCTTGATAGTGTATTTACCGTAAGCATCTCCATTGAGAATTTTTGTGGAGAAGATGAAGATGTGTTCTCTTATAAAGTGCTTGATTGTGAGCTGATCTTGCCTAGTATTTTCAATCCAAATTCAGAAATTGAAGCCAACAGTTACTTCAATGTAGAGGCTCTAAATCTGCACCCTGGAAACAATATGCGCATATACGATCGCTGGGGCCGCTTGGTTTTGAATCAAGACAATTATCATTTGAATCCTTGGAATGGAGAAAATGATTCAGATGGCGTTTACTTCTATGTGCTTACGCGTAATGGCTATGATGCCGTTACAGGATATGTGCACAAAGTGAGTAAAGGCAGCTAAATCATCATTCTTAATTTGAAAAAGTATTTGCGCTCCACTTGTGGTAATTGCGTGGAGCTAAACAACATGAAGCATGGTGTGTTTCATTGACCACATGCTTATTTCATTATATATTTATGAAAGTAATAGACCATCTAAAGCAAGCCGAAAGCACGCTTTTTTCTATAGAAATACTTCCTCCTTTAAAGGGTAAGGGAATCAAGAATTTGTTTTCTGGCATTGAACCTCTTATGGAGTTCAAACCCGCTTTCATTGACGTGACCTATCACCGTGAAGAATATGAGTACAAGAAACGTCCAGGTGGTTTTCTTGAGAAAGTAAGCATCAAAAAACGACCAGGGACGGTAGGCATCTGCGCAGCCATAATGCACCGTTTCGGAGTAGATGCTGTGCCTCACATCATTTGTGGTGGTTTTTCTAAGGAAGAAACGGAGAACGCACTTATCGACCTCAATTTCTTGGGTATCGACAATGTTCTGGCGTTGCAAGGCGATAGCATTAAAACAGAATCTGACTTTGTGCCCGAGCCTAATGGTCATAGCTACGCAAGCGAATTGGTGCGTCAAGTGGTTCAAATGAATGGCGGCCAGTTTTTAGATGAAGACTTGAAAGAGGTAGAAAGCACTAACTTCTGCATTGGCGTATCTGGTTATCCCGAGAAACATATCAAAGCGCCAAACCGCAAAACCGATCTCCGTTATTTGAAACAAAAAGTAGACGCGGGAGCAGAATACATCGTTACCCAAATGTTTTTCGACAATCAGGTGTATTTCCGCTTTGTAGACGAATGCAGAGCTGCGGGAATCACAGTCCCCATCATTCCCGGAATAAAACCGCTTACTACCAAATCGCAAACCCTCGTTTTGCCAAGTATGTTCCACATGGACATCCCATCCGACCTTTATGACGAAGTGGAAAAATGCAAATCGAACGATGAGGCCATGATGGTTGGTGTAGAATGGTGCATCAATCAATGCAAAGAATTAGTGGCTGCTAATGTGCCTTGCCTCCATTTTTATACAATGGGAAGGTCGGAAGCAACTAAAGCTGTGGCAAGCCAAGTTTTTTAAGAAATTTTGCCTTTCATTAGCGTTATACCTTTACCGCTTCTTGAAAAATTCCATATTTCAACCTTGCCATGATTGAGCGCATCAAGCAAATATCCGCTGCAAATCTGCCTGAAACAATCGCCATTCGCAGGCATTTGCATGCTCATCCTGAATTATCATTTCAAGAAACCCAAACTAGCGCCTACATCAGCGCGCAGCTAGATGCTATGGGCATTGCCTATACAAAAGGCTATGTAAATACAGGCATTGTGGCTCATATTTATGGCAAATCACCCGAAACAAAAGTGATTGCACTTCGTGGTGATATGGATGCTTTACCTATTTCAGAACAAAACACCGCCTCATATTGCTCACAAAATAGTGGTGTGATGCACGCATGCGGCCACGATGTGCATACTGCTTGCTTACTAGGAGCAGCGCGCATTCTAAATGCTTTGAAAGAGGAATTTTCGGGAACAATAAAACTGGTCTTTCAACCAGGAGAAGAAAAATTGCCTGGTGGAGCTTCCTTAATGATTAAAGCTGGCGCATTGGAAAGTCCAAAAGCATCGGCCATTTTTGGGCAGCACGTAGCGCCCGACCTCGAAGTGGGCAAAGTAGGATTTAGAGCAGGAATGTACATGGCTAGCACTGACGAGCTCTATTTTACTGTGCATGGTAAAGGCGGCCACGCTGCATTACCGCACACGTTGATTGACCCTGTGTTAATCACTGCTCACATTATTACGGCATTGCAACAAGTAGTGAGTCGCAGATGCAAACCAGGAGTTCCAAGTGTTCTATCGTTTGGGAAAGTAATTGCCAATGGCGCCACGAATATTATTCCAGATGAAGTAAAAGTGGAAGGCACCTTTCGAACCATGAATGAAGAATGGCGTGAAGAGGCACATCACATAATGATTGATGTGGCGAAAAACATGGCCAAAAGCATGGGTGGAACTTGCGAATTTCGCGTGGAACGTGGCTATCCCTTTTTGGTAAATGACGAATCACTTACTTTGTTGGCCATAGACTCAGCGCGCAACTATCTAGGCACAGCGAACGTGGTAGATTTGGAAATGCGCATGACGGCTGAAGACTTTAGCTACTATTCGCAACTTATGCCTGCTTGCTTTTATCGTCTTGGCACGCGAAATGAAAGCAAAGGAATTACCTATGGTGTGCACACATCAACTTTCGATATAGATGAAGCAAGTCTTGAAATTGGTTCAGGACTAATGGCGTATTTGGCCATCCGACAACTGGAGTCTTAACTGAAAAGTTCACTTCGATTTTTTCAAGCAGAAGCATTTCCACTATGTCAATTCTACCTAGTGTAGAATTAACATGGAGGAGATTGAGCCTCTTTAAAAGATGATTTTTATCGGTTGAACCTCACGAACACGCGCTCGCCCACTTTCAGTTTACTATTTTCATTCTCTTTCATAAAATGACCATGCACCTTCACGGTATTGGTGCTCATGTCCACCGCATCATTCACCAGATTAACTGTTCCGAGCAACGTATCTGAAAGCGACATACTACTGAAACGAAACGTATCACCAACCGCGATTTGCCCAATGACATTGGCAGGCACCTGCACCTCCACGTGCATGTGGCTTCGGTCAATCAGGGTCATGAGATGCGTGTCGGCACCCACTTTCTGCCCGTTGCTGATGGGCAGTTGCGTCACCACCCCATGGATGGGACTGCGCACATCCAATCTGTCCGAAAGGGTAAGCTTGGAGGTATTGAACCCGATGGACTGCAATTCACTCTTCAGCCCCTGATAGCGGGCATTGGCGCGGTCATGCTCATAGCGTGCCTGTTCAAATTGTTTGTCGGATACGGCCGCTGAGGTCTTCAACTTTGAGATACGGTCAAATGCCGAACCCGTGAGGTCAAACTCTGCCTTGGCTTCCTGTAGGTCGCGTTGCAGCTGCGCGAAAAGGGGCGATTGCAGTACTGCGACCACCTCGCCTTTGTGTACTTCTTGCCCTTCCAACACATTAATGCTTTGCACATAGGCATCCGTGCGGGAATAAACCATCTCTTTAGATGATGGGGGAACATCGATGATTCCAACAGCCTCAAGGCCAATATTTGCAGGGCTTTGGGCCATTTCGGCAACGATAGAAGAAGTGTCGGGAGCTTCCTCATTGGCAAAGATTTCAACTGGAGCAGGACTGCCACAACTGGTAAATAAGTGGGCAAGAATGATGAAGAATGTGATATAGCGTATCATGGCTTAGTTGTTTGAAGTAAGGTAATTTAGTTTCAGCACGAGCTGGTCGTGCTGGTCGATGGTTTCCAGGTGGCGAAGACCGCTATGCACAAGCATTTCGGCCTGCTGCGCAAATTCGAAAGGCGATATAAGCCCCTCTGTGAACTGCTCGATGAGCTGTTGCCGAGCCGTACGCATCTGCTCGGCATGGTCAGCGCCCATTTCGGTGAACAAGGCATCATTGGCACGATAGGCATCGGCCGTCTGTTGAAGTTCGGTGCGCAGTGCACGATTGCGGTCGGTCATCTCCGCCTGGAGCTGCTGTGTGGCAATACTTTGCTGTTGCATCCTTTGCTTTCTTCCGCTTGGGAAAAGCGGGATGGACAGCGATGCCTGTGCGCCCTGGTAGTTGTTCACATGGTTGAGCGACTGGTTAAAATAGCCCACCCCGATGGAGGGCAAAGCCTCTTGGGCGGTCATCTTATTGGCCAGTTCGCGCTGCTCCAGTTCCTGCGCATACACGGCAAGGAATACAGGGTTAAGGCTGTCATTCACCGCCAAGAGCGGCAGGCGATGGAACACCGTATCGCGGATGGCCTTCTCCTCACCGATGCCCGACCAGTAGCGCAGCGTCTGCTCGGCATTTTGACCCAAGGCGCGGTAGTTCTGCTCCAGCTCACGGAAACTGATGATGAGGCTGCGGATATTCTGATGGTCGAGGTTGCTAATCTCGCCTTCCGTGCGCTGCATCTCTGCGGCTGCGGTCAACTGTTTCAGTTCGGCAAGGATGAAATCCATCTCGGCCAATGCCGCCTTGGCAAACAGCCAGTGGTAATAGGCACTCCGCACTTGAAAGGTCACATCATGCACGGCCAGTTCGGCCTGCTTGGCGGCCTGTGCTGCTCCCGCATCGGCCCAACGCTTGTGGGTGCCTGATGTCCATGGTTTGCCAAGGTCCTGATGCACACTGGCGTTGTAGTCGGCCTTCTCGTAGTTGATTTGGCCATACTGCACACTCAGGCTCAGGTCAGGAAGTGTGTAGCTCATTTTGCGTTCCTGCTGCCAATGCTGCTGTTGCAGTCCTGCGGAAATGACCTCCACGCGGTTGGTGCGGGCACTCTGCACCAACTCGTTCAGTCCCAGTGCTTCCTGGGCCTGTATGGGTATCACGGAACCAAAGAACAGAAGCAAGGCTACTACAGCGCCTCCTTTGAGGCGGATGAACCTACGTTTCTCCACAAGGAAGTAGATGGCAGGAAGCACCACTAGCGTTAGCAGTGTGGAAGTAACAAGTCCGCCAATGACCACCGTGGCGAGCGGGCGTTGCACTTCCGCGCCATTCGTAGTGGAAATAGCCATGGGCAAGAAGCCCAACGAGGCCACAAGAGCTGTGGTGAGAACGGGGCGAAGTCTTGCCCGCGCGCCTTCCTCTATTAAACCTTTGAGGTCGAGCCCTTCTCTGCCTCGCAGACGGATGAACTCATTCACAAGTACCAGTCCGTTGAGTACTGCCACACCGAACAGCGCGATGAAACCAATGCCTGCCGAGATGCTAAATGGCAGTCCGCGCAGCTCCAAGGCAAGGATGCCACCCACAGCGGCCAGCGGGACCGCTGCGAAAATGACCAATGCCTCGCGCATCGAATCGAAGGCCAGATAGAGCAGGAAAAGGATGAGTAACAGCGCCACGGGAACGGCTATCATTAGACGGGCAGTGGCGTGTTGCAGGTTCTCGAACTGACCTCCATAGGTGATGGAATAGCCTGGAGGAAGGTCGAGTTCCGAATTCAGGCGGGTCTCGATATCGGCCACCAGAGAGGCCACATCGCGGTCGCGCACGTTAACCCCTATGGAGATTCTGCGTTTGGCATCCTCTCGCGATATCATCATCGGGCCTTCGGACGGCACCACGGCCGCGACCTGCGACAGCGGAATGTGCGCCCCATCAGCCGAATGCACGAACACACGGTTCAGATTCAACCGTTCGCGGTAGGACGGAGCAAGACGCAGCACAAGGTCGAACCTACGCTCGTTCTCATACACCGACCCAGATACTTCACCTGCGTAGGCCGCGCGAATCGCAGTGTTCACATCCTCAACGTTGATGCCGAAAACGGCCATCTGCTGGCGGTTCATGCGAACAGTGAGCTGACGCAGGCCTGCGGTCTGTTCCACCTTCACATCGCCAGCGCCTTGCACCTCGCGGATGATAGTAGCAGCATGGTCGGCCTGATGTTTAAGCTCCACCACATCTTCCCCAAAGATCTTGATTGCGATGTCGGTCTTGGCGCCCGTCATCAGCTCGTTGAAGCGCAGTTGAATCGGCTGCGTGAACTCAAACGAAACATTGGGAACATCGGCCAGCGCATCCTTCATCTTGGCGATGAGCTCCTCCCTGCTCTCGGCCGAGGTCCATTCCTCGCGCTCCTTGAGCAGGATCATGATGTCGGCATCCTCAATGGCCATCGGGTCAGTGGGCACTTCAGCCGTGCCAATCTTGCTCACCACATGGTTCACCTCGGGGAATTGATCTTTCAAGATCTTCTCGATGGCCGTGCTGGTCGCAATGCTTTGGGTGAGTGAGCTTCCGGGCGGGATGCTCATCTGCATAGCTAGGTCGCCTTCCTCCAACGTGGGCACGAATTCGGCCCCCATCCGCAGGAAGATGAAAATCGAAACGAAGAAAACGACCACAGTGGCCGAGATTACGGCAAGAGGCCGCTTAAGAGCCAAGCGCAATGATGGAACATAAAAATTGGTGACACGGTTCATCATGCGGTCAGCGAAATTCTCCTTGTCGGTCACCTTGTGCTTGAGCAGGATGGACGACATCACTGGCACGTAGGTGATGCTCAACAATAGCGAACCGAGAATGGCGAAACTCACCGTCTGCGCCATGGGAAGGAAGGTCTTGCCCTCCGCGCCCTCCAGCGTGAACACAGGCACGAACACCACCAGAATGATGAGCACCCCGAAGGCGGCCGAACGGTAGATCTGACCTGCGGCCGTGCCGATGGCCTTGTCCATCTCAGCACGGTTCAATGTCATGCCTTTGTGGTGCTTGTGCAGATAGTGCAGCACGCCTTCCACGATGATCACTGCCCCGTCCACCACAATACCGAAGTCGATGGCACCGAGGCTCATCAGATTGGCCGATACCCCGAAAATGCGCATCATGATAATGGCGAATAGCATGGCTAGCGGAATCACAGAGGCCACCACAAACCCAGCGCGGAGATTGCCCAGCATCAGCACCAGAACAAAGATGACGATGAGGCCGCCCTCGATCAGGTTCTTGGTCACTGTACCGATAGTCTTGCCCACCAGTACCGAACGGTCGAGGTAAGGATAGATTACCACACCTTCGGGCAGCGCCTTCTCCACCTGTTTCATCCGCTCTTTCACATTGGTTATGGTTTGCGAAGAATTACCGCCTTTGAGCATCAGTGTTATGCCGCCAACTACTTCGCCCTTGCCGTCCATGGTCATGGCGCCATAACGTTTCGGACTTCCGTAACCAACGGTGGCCACATCCATCACCCGCACAGGAAACCCGTTCTGCACCTCGATGATGATGTTTCGGATATCATCAAAATGCTCGGCACGGCCTTCTGTCCGAATATAGAACGCATTCGCACCCTGCTCGATGTAGCTGCCCCCGCTATTGGCGTTGTTGCGTTCGAGGGCGGCCAATACATCGTTGAGCGTGATGTCGCGAGCCAGCATCAGTTCGGGGTTCACCGCCACCTCATATTGTTTCACGAGTCCCCCGAAGCTGCTCACCTCGATGATGCCGGGAATACCCGTGAGCTGCCTCTTGACTATCCAGTCCTGAATGGTGCGCAGTTCCATGATGTCGAACTTCTTTTCGTAGCCCGGTTTCACGGCCAACACATACTGGTATATCTCGCCCAGTCCGGTGGTGATGGGCATCATCTCGGGCGAACCCAACTCTGCGGGAATTTCTCCGGACACTAGGGTAATCTGTTCACCCACGAACTGCCGAGCACGCATCAGGTCTACATCCTCATCAAACACCACCGTGACCACCGAAAGACCATAGCGCGATATGCTGCGCACCTCGGTTACATCCGGAATGTTGGCCATCGCAGCCTCGATGGGAAAGGTGACATACTGCTCCACCTCCTGCGCGGCAAGTGTGGGCGATGTGGTTACAATTTGTACTTGGTTGTTGGTGATGTCGGGCACGGCATCCACGGCCAGGCCGGTCAGTGCGTAGAGTCCTGCACCGGTGAGAGCAAAGACCCCGACAAACACCATAAGCTTATTCGCCAGAGAATAGCCGATGATTCTTTCAAACATGATATAGAGTATTGATGAATGGTTGCTGAAACGGCTATCCGAACAGACGGACAGCCAAGGCACTCAAGCAGAGCGCAATAGTTCAGGCAACAGGCGGAGGGCGAACGCCCCGCGCATTAACATTACCCAGTTGGGCCAGTCGCATATCATCAATGGGGAGCGGAAGTTTCGCCACCTTATCATCCAACGAAATACGGTCGGCACAAGTCGCGACCACTGGGACAAGTGCGATAAATGCAGGAAGAGAAAATTCTACAGTGCTATCGCGGGTGACAAAGGTCTCTGCGAGTTGCTCATAGTCGTGGAGCAGGAGTTGAATTTGGTTAAGAACACCATCGGATTGTTCATAAACAATTGCGTGTTTATCTGCAGATATATCACTGGCATGGCTATGGGGAAGCACACTGTGCAGTAAAATGACAGCACCTGCAATGTACATCATAATGTGTCTCAACCCCGGTGCAAACATGTCGCAAAGATAAAGGCATTTCATGTTAAAGTTTTAAGATTGGTCGTAACAGGGAAAGCCAACCCTCTGCGGAGGTACATTTACTCGCAGTATTCGCCATGTTCCAAACCATCAACTTTCTTTTCCTATTGCTCGCTCTGCTAGCTGAAGTGGTTGGAACAATTGGAGGATTTGGGTCGTCTGTATTTTTTGTGCCTTTCGCCAATTTCTTCTTCGATTTTCATGTGGTACTTGGCATTACGGCAATTTTTCATTTGGCAAGTAACACGAGCAAAATCGCGCTCTTTCGCCACGGCATAGACAAACAATTACTTCTCAATATTGGTATTCCATCTGTAATTTTTGTCATAATTGGAGGGCTACTTAGTAAATATGTAGCAACCACTTGGTTGGAATTAATCTTGGCCATTTTCCTTATTTCTCTAGCGCTACTTTTTCTTATAAAGAAGGAGTTAATCATTCCTCCAAAGCGCCTTCAAAGCGTTTTTGGAGGTAGCCTATCTGGCTTCGCAGCTGGTCTTCTTGGCACAGGTGGTGCCATTCGTGGGCTAACGATGGCTGCGTTCAATCTAGAAAAAAGTGTATTTATCGCCACATCCGCTGCCATTGATATGGCCATCGACATTAGCCGAACTGTTGTTTATATCTGGAATGGATATGTTCAAAAAGAACACCTCATTTATTTGCCTTTTCTAATAGGCATTGGCTTTGGAGGAACCTATTTGGGGAAATATCTACTTGGTTTCATTCCACAAGCTCTTTTCAAAACTATTTCGTTGGTGCTCATACTGCTTATTGGCATTATCACTTTGGTGAAGGTGCTAAATGGCTAAATGGCTAACTCAATCAAACAAAAAAGCCGCTAAGCAAATTGCTCAGCGGCCTTTGAACCTCACACAAAACTCTCTTATTTGGTAGCGGCAAAGCCTGATTCCTTCACCCAACGGTTTGCAGAAATCACAGCGCCATCGGCATATTGCATTTCTAAGTAGCTGTCGCTAAATGCATCCCATGTGCGGAATTCTCCGTGACGCTTGCCGTGCTTATAGTTTATTTCTGCTGTCTTTTCTCCGTTTTCAGCAAAGGTTTCCCATTTGCCATCTGGCACATCGTTACGGAAATAGCCCGACTCACGTACTTCTCCATTTAAATGAAAGTGTATAACGTGAATACGATTTCCTTCTTGAACATACGCACTTTTTGGCGCTCCATTGTCGCCAGATTCTTGCTTCAATGTATTTTGCGCCTCTGTACCAAAAGAGATTAAAAGACCGAGAGAGATGATGATTGCTTTCATGTTTTCTAGTTTCTTGTTAATTCAAAGTTACCGTTCTTCAAAATTGTGTTAACGATTTATTAACACAAAGGTAAACGCATTTATTTCATAATTGCTGCTAGAACCTAATAAACATGGAAAAATTTAACATTGGGAGTGAAAAATTGCAGGTTACGCTAAAGTTAACAGGTGCGGAAATGTGCAGTATTATTGATTTGCGCGATGGTTGCGAGCATCTTTGGAATGCCGAACCAACTTATTGGGGACGACATGCGCCCATCCTTTTTCCTACGATTGGAGAAAGTGTGGGTGGTGAAATAGGGGTGCATGGAAAGCAATATCCATTAGGTAGGCACGGGTTTGCTCGCTTCGAAAAATTCTCGATTATAGCCCAAAACGCAGGCAGTATAAGGTTTCAACTGTTGCCAAATGCAGAAACATTAAAAGGATTTCCGTTCCACTTTGTGTTCGAAACGGAATACACGATTGTGGGAAATATCATTCATCAATCGTTTCTGGTAAAAAATACCGACCAAGTACCCTTTGCCTTTCAATTGGGCGGTCATCCTGCATTTGCGGTTCCTTGTGGTAAGCAAGGAACGTATTCAGACCATTCGATTGTTCTGGATAAAAAGGAAAATTTTGACCGGCATTTACTTACTAAAAGAGGTTTGTTTTCTGGGGAGAAACAACCATTTATGCAGGATACGGACCGCTTCGACTTGTATCCCGATTTGTTTGCAGAAGATGCAATCGTTTTCAAAAATGAAGGTATTAGTGAAGCATCACTGGTAAACAACCGCACGGGTAAATTTGTAAAAATGCGATTTGATGGGTTTCCGCATTTAGGCGTTTGGTCGGTGCCTGGAGCTGGATATGTATGCATTGAGCCCTGGATTGGATGCGCAGATGATGACGGTGGAACCAACGACCTTTTTAAGAAAGACCACGCCATTTTGCTTCAACCAGCAGAAACTTTTTCAGCGGAATTTAGCATTGAAATTGGCGAATCAACCCAAACTTTGTTGGGTTCGTAGATTCACATTTCCTGCATTGTTCCCCACAATCGCGCGGTTAACCCATCTGCAGTAGCTTCGCTGTCTAACTGAGCTTGCACTGCTTTTTGAACCCCTGAGGGTAACACTACATGAATGGTTAAAATTTCATTTTCAGGGTCAATATACTCACCAGTTCTTCGCTTGTTCAATCGTTCTTGAAACAAAGTAATGTCATCGGGATGTACTATAGACATCAGTTGATTAAAGGGAATCAATCCCGTTTCATATCCAAATTCGAGTTTACGGTGAAACTCCTTAGATCCCTAAAACTCATTGGTTTGCATATTCCACTCCTAGCATCCCATTTTGGCACTTCGTTGTGAAGCATTGAGCGATACTTCGCTGCGTTAAAGAGATAGCTTCATCTCTCGTTGTGCAATGTAGCTCTCATACAGCAATCGAGTAATCCCATCAGAGAGCCCAAATTGAGGCACTATCACATCTTTAATGTTGGCAGCCTCCATAATGCGTAAAAATATTTCGCAGGCTGGAATAATAACATCTGCTCGGTCGAGATTTAAGCCTAAATCCATTACGCGTTCTTCATACGTCATTGCATTTAGCTTACCGTACATCCGTTTCAACTGGCGGAAACGCAACGGTTTTCCCTCCTTTACGGCAATCATTTTGTAGAGTTTATTGATGTTACCTCCAGAACCGATTCCATCCAGCTTCTCGATGCCCGAAGTATGCTCGGTAATCCAATCTAAAAGGCGCTCCCAGTATTCTTCTTCTACTTTATCTTGCAGCAAACGAATGGTTCCAATGCGAAACGAACGGCTTGCTACAGGTCGATTATCACTAAAAAGCGTGAGCTCTGTGCTGCCACCGCCTACGTCAATATAGAGGTAGCTTCTGTCTTGATATAAATTCTCCTCCACGTGATTGGAGAATATGATATCGGCTTCTGTTTTGCCGTGAATCACCTCCACATCTATGCCTGTGACCTGGGCGATACGCGCTACCAATTCTTCGCTATTCGAGGCATTTCGCATGGCCGAAGTGGCGCAGGCACGAAACGCAACAGCATCATGCACGCCCAACAACAGTTTGAAGGCATGCATAGTATCGACCAACTTGATGGCTTTTAGCTCGGTGATATGGCCCTGTGCAAACACATCTTCGCCCAAACGAACGGGGACTCTCACCAATTCCGATTTTCGAAAAATAGGCCCATTCTGGGTTTCAAACACGTTTGTAATCAGCAGCCTTACGGCATTCGATCCAATATCAATGGCGCCAAACTTCAATGTTCCGGTGAGCTGCTAAGGTTCTTATAAAACTCATAGAGCGCTTTATGGCTCTCCACCTTTGCCCCTCTGGCCGAAAGGTAGGCATTCTTGCGCTCTGGGTCTAGGATGCGGGCCTTCACGTTGTCTTTTAACTGCACATCAATCATTTTGCGCAATTGCTGCTGAATGTTTGGGTCGTAAATTGGGCAAGCCACCTCGCTACGCATATCCAAATTACGCGTCATCAAATCGGCTGAGGTGATGTAATATTTCTCTTCACCGCCATTGCCGAAAATAAGAATACGGCTATGTTCCAAAAATCGGCCTACAATGGAGACAGCTTTGATGTTTTCACTTAAACCGGGAACCCCTGCTTTCAACGAACACATTCCCCGAATAATGAGGTTGATTTTGACTCCAGCAGCATTCGCTTCATACAATTTGTCGATTAGCTCTCGGTCTACCAAATTGTTCAATTTCATTATGAAATACGCTGGTAGCCCAGCCAATGCCAATGCAATTTCCAAATCTATAAGCGCATGGATATGGTCGCGCATAAAAAATGGCGATACCAACAAATGCTTGTATTCCCCAACTTCGAAATTGCGTTCAAAAAAATGGAACATGGTGGCCACTTCGCTGGTTAGCCGAATATCTGATGTAAAAAGGCTGTGATCGCTGTATACCTTGGAAGTGTCTTCGTTAAAATTGCCCGTTCCAATGCGCACATACTGCTCTGTGCGGTTGCCGTCCACGCGTTTCACTAACAACAATTTGCTATGCACCTTCAGCCCGGGGACACCAAAAATTACGGTAGCACCCTCATCTTGTAGCTGTTTGGACCAATATACATTGGCTTCCTCGTCAAAGCGGGCTTGGAGCTCTACTACGGCCGTCACCTTCTTGCCATTGCGTATGGCATTGATAAGGGCATTTACCACCTTGCTTTTTTTGGCTGCGCGATAAAGGGTAATCTTTATCTCGGTTACCTTGGGATCAATTGCAGCTTCGCGAAGCAAATCGAGCACGGGATAAAACGAGTGATATGGATAACACAACATCACGTCTTTTTGCCGTAACACCTTCATCACACTTCCACCGGGAACGAGGTCAGGATGTGGCAATTGTTTCAACTTTTCGAAACGGGTGCGCTTTCCTCCCACATTCGGGAAATTCATAAAATCCTTGAAATTATGATAGCGACCACCGGGAATTAAGCTGCTGGATGAGCCAATTTTCATGGCATTCATCAGCATCTGCAACATGTCTTGCGGCATTTTTACATCATACACAAACCGCACAGGTGTTCCCCTTTTTCGCAGCTTCAAGCTATTTTCTAACTTTTCCATAAAACTGAGCGAAACGTCCGATTCCAAATTCAGTTCTGCATCACGGGTTAGTTTAATGTTATATGCCTCAAAACAATCGTGATTGGAAGCAATGAAAATGCTGGCTAACGAAAACCGAATTACATCATCGAGCAAAATGATGTAGTTTTTCTCGCCTTCTTTGGGCAATACCACAAAGCGCGGAAGCACACTTGTAGGTAATTCTATAAGGCTATAGCGCGGATGATGCTTGCCTTTGCTAGCCGATAAGCGCACCATAAGATAGACCGACTTGTCGCGCAAATACGGAAACTTGGGGGCTAAGTCGAGCATTACGGGCACCAAGGCTGGCCTCACTTCTTCGTTAAAGTATTCCTTTACAAAGTTTTGCTGCGATGCATTTAGTTGCGTTTCATTTACCACATATATCTGATGGCCTCTTAGCTCGGAAAGCAAACTGAGATAGATGCGGTCGAATTGTTTTTGCTGGCTCACCACTTCTTTGTCTACTTGGGCCAGCACTGCTTTGGGTAAACCCAAGAAAATATCCTGCGCTTCCTTTTTCAAATTAATCATCCGCTTGAGCGAAGCTACTCGAACACGGAAAAACTCATCGCGATTGCTTGAGTATATGCCCATGAATTTCAATCGTTCGATGATAGGCACTGCTGGGTCTTCTGCCTCTTGCAACACCCGTTGGTTGAACGCTAGCCAGCTCAGTTCGCGACTTATATAACGTTTTTGATAATCGGTCATTTCTTGAGTTCTTTGGGGAACAGGGTAAATTGAACTTTGCCTTTGGCGTCATAGATTTCTGACCATGAGCTGATGCCCAACTCCATGTGATATACGCCACAAGTTGGCAAATTGTCGAGTAGTTTTTTCTGTAGACGATTGATAAGCATAGTCAATGTGGGGTTGTGAGCCACCACCATCAAATGACCTATGCTATTTTCTACTGAGGCCATGACCGCGAGCACCTCATCTACAGACGCCTCGTATAACTTTTGATTGGATTCGATGCGTTCTAGAGGAAAATCAAGTTTGCGTGAAATGATGATTGCTGTGTTCATTGCGCGCACCGCTGGACTGGTAATGACCGAATCTGGAAACACGCCTCTAATGGCCAATTCTTCACCTACAGCATAGGCGTTTTTCACTCCGCGAGTTTTGAGCGGCCGATAAATATCTTCCATTTCGGGAAGGTCCCAACTCGATTTGGCATGGCGCACTAAAGTAAGTTGCTTCATGGTTTTAGATGATTGCCCGAAAGTAGCGTTTCCACTAAAGCAGAACTCTGAAGATAACAAAAGGTTAACGGTAGACAAGTGCAGAAACAATCACAAGATTACACCCAACTACGTTTTACTCAAAACTCAGCACCTCTGCGCTTTCTTTGAGGTATGTTTCTAATGATAAATGGGCTTGGGCGTCATTCCAATGAAGCAGTTCGGCCAATTCGCGGTTGAGGCGCGGGGCATGATGGTCGGCTTCGGCTTTGGCAAAATAGAGGCGGCCTGTTCTGCGAATGAGGAAATCGCTGAGTTCCATTACCATTTCGTGGTGGACGCAATAATGCAATTCGGATAGGAGCAATGCCATAACTGGCGGGCCTTCGCGGGTGAGGGCCATGCGCGCTATGCCTTCAGAATTACTGCCGAAACGGAAAAATAATAGGTGCAAAAGGGTTGATCCGAAATAGAGTTTTAGGTCATCGCCTAGGCCTAGCATAAAGCTTTGCACGTGTTTTATATCTCCGCCCGACAACGCAAGTGAGGCAGTGGCGCAGGGCGCAAATGCTTTGGATTCCTCTTCTTCGCGTTTCTTGAAAACAAGATCAACGGTGCGCTCGGCCATTTTTCGAAAACCCGTTAGTTTTCCGCCTGCGATGCTGATGAGTCCGTGGGGCGAAACGAAAATCTCGTCTTTACGCGATAGCTCGGAAGGCGATTTTCCATCTTCGTGAATTAGCGGGCGTAACCCTGCCCATGAGCTGCGAATATCGGCTACGGTGAGCGGGGCAATGGTAAACATGCGGTTGGCGGCTTTCAGCACATACTCCACATCGGCTTTGGATACGCGTGGACGCTCCATTTGGTCGGTATAGTTGGTATCGGTGGTACCTACATAGGTGCAGCCATCGCGTGGAATGGCAAATAGCATGCGTCCATCTTCCACATCGAAATACACGGATTGGCGAATGGGAAGACGGGCGTGGTCGAACACGAGGTGAATGCCTTTGGTTAGATGCAGCCGCTTGCCTTTGACTACTTCGGCTTTGGCGCGAATGGTATCGACCCACGGACCAGCGGCATTGACCACCCGAGTAGCTTTTATTTCAAAAGATTCGCCACTAGTCGCATCGCAAACGGTGGCTCCCGAAACTTTGTTGTTTGTGATAGAAAGTTCGTTTACTGTGCAATAATTGAGCAGTAATGCACCTTTGGCAGCGGCCGTTTTTGCCAGTTCGGTAACGAGGCGGGCATCATCGCTGCGGTATTCCCAATAGAGGGCACCGGCTAGCAATCCGTTTTGATTGAGAAGCGGTTCTCGGTCTTTGGTGGCTTGAAATGGGAGCATTGTTCTACGCTCTTTGCGTCTCACTCCGGCCAACATATCATATACATAGAGCCCAATAGAGGCGGGCAATTTTCCCAAGGAGCCTCCCTTTATTATGGGAAGCAACATCTTTTCGGGAATGACGATATGTGGGGCGTTGTTGTAGACTATTTCGCGCTCTAGGCCGACCTCGCGCACTAGTGCAAACTCAAACTGCTTGAGATAGCGCAAACCGCCATGAATGAGTTTGGTGCTGCGGCTACTGGTGCCTGCGGCAAAGTCTTGTTTTTCGACCAAGGCCACTTTCAAACCGCGCTGGGAGGCATCGAGGGCGATGCCAACACCAGTAACACCACCACCAATAACGAGGAGGTCGAAGGTTTGAGAGTGCAATTGATGAAGGATGTCCTTACGGTGAAGAGACGAAAACATGAGCATGAATAAAGGCGCGCGAAGATAGATGGAAGGTGTGGCTTGCCCGAAGTGTAAACAGTAACTGGCTGCTAAAGTTTTGCGGCTGTTTATTACCCGATAGCCTCTGCGATGGCTCGCACAGAAATGCCCGAATGGCTGCTAACGTGTGTCACTTTTCCATTGCGGATTAAAATGGCCTGAGGCGATTCGTGTACCACGCCAAATTTGGCCGCTATTGCATTGCTAATGCCGCGATAATCCAGCAAATCAAGATACCATGCATCTACTTGTTCTACCAAATTCCATTCCTTCTCCAATCTCGAAAGCGCCATGCTGCTAATGCTGCATCGGGTGCTATGCTTAAAAATAAGCTGCGGTCTAGTGATGCTATCAGCTAGCACTTGTTCAAGCTGTGCTTCACTGTTTAGCTCAATCCACGGCAATGTGGGTTGCTTTTTTTCTCCTCCAAAAAATGTGTTCCAACTCATACTGAAGTTCTTTTTTAGCTTTCAATCCATTCTGTGAAATACTCCTGTGGTCTTCTTCTGGTTTTTTTGGGCCATTCGCCCTCGGGATAGCCCAAGTATAGAAAACCCATGAAAAGGTCGCTTTCCCCTAAACTCAGAAACTGTTTTATTTCTTGAGAATAGGTTAATCCACCTGTGCCCCAATATGAACCAATGCCGTGAGCGGCTGCCACCAGCATGATGTTTTGTACTGCGATAGCAACCGAAGCTAACTCTTCCTGCATAGGGTCACGCTCTTCTATATCGCGCTTCATACAAATGCCAATGATGGCCGAAGCCAACAACGGACGACTTTGCAGCTTGTCGCACTTGTCTTGGGTAAACGAATCGCCAGCTGTTTTATGGTAGGTTTCTCCTTGCCAATTGGCCAAAGTTTGAATGCCATCACCAACAAAAACTTTAAACATCCAAGGTTGGGTGAACCGATGTGTGGGCGCCCATTTGGCACTGTCCAAAAGCTCTTTTATGATTTCGGGACTTACCTTTCGTTTTGAAAATTGCTCAGGTGCAATGGTTCTTCTATCCTCAATAAGAGCCTTAATTTCACTTAGGTTGTATCGCATAAAATCGCTTTCTAAAGGGCGCAAAGTTATTTAGAATGAATATGAATAAACGGTAAATTTGCCCCCCTAATCAAAACACATTATCCCATGTATCCAGCGGAGATTGTAATTCCAATGAAACAAGACCTGACCAAAGCAGGTTTTCAAGAACTTTTAACACCATCAGAAGTAGATGCTGCCATCAATGCGCAAGGCACAACCCTTGTGGTTGTAAATTCCGTTTGTGGCTGTGCTGCTGGCAATTGCCGTCCTGCGGTAAAAAAGGCGGTAGGTCATGCTAAGCGTCCAACGCGCATTACCACTGTATTTGCAGGTTTTGATGTAGACGCAGTGAAACAAGCACGCAGCCACATGGCGCCCTACCCACCAAGCAGCCCAAGCATTGCGCTATTTAAGGATGGTAAATTGGTTCATTTTATAGAGCGCCACCACATTGAAGGCCGCAATGCCGACATGATTGCCGATAACCTTACTGGCGCATTCGAGCAGTTTTGTTAAGAAAGTAAGCGTGGCCTTAAGTCATAGCACAAAAACCCTCAAAGGCATTCGTTCTTTGAGGGTTTTTTTTGGATGTTATTCGCTGCACACGCAGCCTCCATCTTGCATAGCATCCCGACAAACTTCCCAAGAGGTGAAGCCAGCGGGCAATTGGTCTTCGCAAATGTCCCGATTGTAGATTTCGCTTTTGGAGCAGTCGCAACACTTTTTTTCGCACGCCATTAGCATGGTGCAAACCAACAGCACTAAGCCATTTAAAAGTATCGTTCTACTTTGTATAGAGGGGCAATTCATGGGCCGTAAAATTGCCTAACGCCAATCTATTGGATGTACGTTATTCCCCGTAATTGAACCGTGAGGCTACAACCGCTCTTCGCAATTGCGCTTGCGCCAAATTTCTCCCGTATTCAGGTCGAGACAAACCAGCGCACCAAATCCCTCGCCCATGTAGGCGTGGGTGCAGCCATTGTCAATACAAACTCCCGCTTGCTTGCCCTCTACAGCTTTGCGAATTTTGCCAATAGAACGTGGATGATGCCCAAAAACAACTCTCCGTCCGTTGAGCAATTCATCTTTAAGCAAGAATGGCCTTTGCCATACCATAGCATGCAAGTCGAGCAATGGATTTACGGCTGCAAGATTGAACCCCGCATGCACAAGATAAAAATCGTCCAATTCGAAATAGTAGGGCAACGACCTGAAAAAGCGCAAAAAGCGTTTTTTGACCTTTCCTCGGCTATTGAGCATATCCATAGAGTTGCGAGTGCTTAAAAGCAATGGCAATTCTTCCGGGCCCGCCTTAGAGATATGAAGGAGAATTTCTTCGTGATTGCCGCGAAGTGTAAACACTTGAAACCCTTGTGCCATTAAAAAAAGAATGTGGTCCACTACTTCGCTGCTGCGCGGTCCACGATTGATAAGGTCGCCAAGAATAAACAGTTGGTCGTTTTTTGTAAAGCCAACTTTCTCCAATAGTGCTTTGAATGTGAGTGCACAGCCATGTATATCGGCAATGGCAAGCTGTCTCCCGCCATTTTCGGGACGCGGAACTTGAACAAATGAAACATAGGAAATTGGAGTCTGCACGAACTAACTCGAATGCGCGTATCGATTGCTAAAGTTTGCGATGCAAATAACGTAGATATTGGACAAATACATTCGATTTTGAATGGGCTATTCGCACCTTTACGCCAAACTGATTTTTCTTCGGATAAGCTTAATCTCTTGCTCGTAAACCAAACGTAAATCCAATTCAAGATGACTACTAAGAAATCCTATTATATCGTAAAAAATGGCGAAGCTGATGTTGCGTTTGAACTGCGCGAAGAGCCTATTCCAGCCTTTGAGCACGGCAAAGTGCGGGTGCGCTCTGAAGGCTTCGGCATCAACTTCGCAGATGTGATGGCCCGCAAAGGATTGTATCAAGATGCGCCACCATTGCCTTGTGTGGTAGGGTATGAGAGCGTGGGCCGCACTATGGATGCCTTTACGTACAACGGAGTTACAGTGGCAGAAGGCACACGCGTGTTGGCGTTTAGCAGATTTGGAAGTTACAGCACACACGTGGTGAGCGAGGCCAGTGCCGTGAAACCCATTCCTGAAGATATGCCCATTGGTGAGGCCTTGGCCTTGGCGGTACAATATTGCACGGCTTACCATGCCGCCTACGAATGCGCCAACATTTTCCCCGAAGACCATGTGCTGGTGCAAGCTGCGGCTGGCGGAGTGGGCACAGCTTTGGTGCAACTGCTGCAATTGAAAGGCTGCACTATTTATGGCACTGCTGGAAGCGACAAAAAGTTGCAACTGCTCCGCGAACAAGGCGTGCATCATCCTATCAATTACACTACGCAAGATTTTGAAACGGTAATTCGCGCAAAGCTGAGCAAGCGCGGTTTGGATGTGGTGTTCGATTCGCTGGGTGGTTCTAGCTTCGCGAAAGGTTTTAAAAGCTTGGGCAAAGGAGGTAGAATAGTGGCCTACGGTGCAGCCGAGCAAGTGGGTGGAGGGTTTCAATTGTGGAATACCTTGAAGATGGCGGCAAATTTTGGAGTGTTCAGCCCCATTCAACTCTTGATGAATTCGAAAGCGATGATTGGCGTAAATATGCTGCACATAGCAGACGAGCGCCCGCATGTGCTGGCGCGCAATATGCAGGCCGTGATTGAACTCTGGAAACAAGGCAAGATAAAACCTGTGGTAGGTGGAACTTTCCCAGCCTCGCAACTAGCCGAAGCGCATCGGTTTGTTGAATCGCGGAAGAGTGTGGGGAAGGTGGTGGTGGTTTGGAATTAAACCCTTTGGCAGCACCCGCTATTGTCCATACCTTACAGCTCCCTGCTTATGGCTATTTTTGCGCTCCGATGAAAAACACCCGTAACTTCTGCATTATTGCCCATATCGACCACGGTAAGAGCACCTTGGCCGACCGCTTGCTCGAATACACTGGTACTATCTCTGCTCGCGAAGCACAAGAGCAATTGTTGGATGACATGGACTTGGAGCGCGAGCGTGGCATTACGATAAAGAGCCATGCCATCCAGATGAACTACAAACTGAATGGCGAGGAATACACGCTTAACCTTATTGACACTCCCGGCCACGTTGACTTTAGCTATGAAGTGAGCCGTGCTATTGCTGCCTGCGAAGGCGCATTGCTTATAGTAGATGCCGCGCAAGGCATACAGGCACAAACCATTTCTAACCTGTATTTGGCGTTAGAGCACGACTTGGAAATCATCCCAGTGATGAACAAGATTGATTTGCCAAGCGCAGAACCTGAGGCTGTTGCGGAGCAGATTATGGAGTTGATAGGCTGCAAACGGGAGGATATTATATCGGCTAGCGCCAAAACTGGACTCGGTGTTCATGATATACTGCACGCCATTGTGGCGCGGGTCCCTGCTCCGGTAGGCGACCCTGATGCTCCTTTGCAGGCCTTGATTTTTGACAGTGTGTTCAATCCGTTTCGGGGTATTATCGCGTATTTTAAGGTGGTGAACGGCCGAATTCGCAAAGGTGAGGCGGTGAAATTTGTAGCTACCGAAAAGGAATATCACGCAGACGAAATTGGCATTCTGAAATTGAAAGGTGAACCGCGCACCGAGTTGAGCGCAGGAAATGTGGGCTACATCATTTCGGGTATCAAAACCGCCAAAGAAGTAAAGGTGGGCGATACCATAACCAGTGTACAGCGCCCTTGCGAAGAACATATTCATGGTTTTGAAGATGTGAAGCCTATGGTTTTCGCGGGCATTTATCCTGTGGATACGGATGAGTATGAGGAATTGCGCTCCAGCATGGAAAAGCTGCAATTGAACGATGCATCGCTGACGTTTGAACCTGAATCGTCTGCGGCTTTGGGCTTTGGCTTCCGCTGTGGTTTCTTGGGCATGTTGCACATGGAAATAGTGCAAGAGCGCTTGGAACGCGAATTTGACATGACGGTGATTACCACCGTGCCCAACGTGAGCTACTTTGCCTACACCCGAAAAGGCGATAAACTACTGGTGAACAACCCCAGCGACTTGCCCGACCCAAGCCGATTGGATTATGTGGAAGAGCCCTACATCGCTGCGCAAATCATTACCAAATCGGATTACGTTGGTTCTATTATGAACTTGGCGATTGAAAAGCGTGGCATTCTAAAAAATCAGGTGTACTTGACCCAAGACCGCGTAGAACTTCAGTTTGATATGCCGCTGGGCGAAATTGTATTTGATTTCTACGACAAGCTCAAAACCATATCGAAAGGCTACGCTTCGTTCGATTATCAACCATTGAACTACCGCCAGTCGAAGTTGGTGAAATTGGATATCCTACTGAATGGCGACCAAGTGGATGCGCTTTCTGCGCTTATTCACTTCGATAATGCCCAGAATTTGGGCAAAAAAATATGCGCCAAACTTCGGGAGTTAATTCCTCGGCAGCAATTTGACATTGCCATTCAGGCTGCGATTGGGGCTAAAATCATTAGTCGCGAAACAGTAAAAGCTGTGCGTAAAGACGTTACCGCCAAATGTTATGGTGGTGATATTAGCCGGAAACGCAAACTGCTTGAGAAGCAGAAAGAAGGTAAAAAACGTATGCGCCAAGTGGGCAACGTAGAAGTGCCTCAAAGCGCGTTTATGGCGGTGCTTAAGTTGGATTAAGCGCAAGGTGGATAGCTTAACGCAAATTGTACTTGGTGCCGCGGTTGGCGAAGCCTGCCTTGGTCGCAAAGT